>SFTJ01000007.1 GCA_004563195.1 bacterium | reverse complement strand
ATAAGAACTTTTGCACAAGTTGTTACGGGGAGTATTCCAATAGTAGGCCCATTTGTAGGTGGAGCACTTACTTTTTTAGATGGATTTGCAGGCGATAAAATAATCAATGGTTGGCAACCATCAATGTTTGTCAATAGAGTATTGACAAAGGATCAATTCAAGAAATAAAAAGTTAAAAAGTGTTTTTGAGTCAAGTATGGACATGGGTTCATAAAATATATGTTGTTCATTCAGTTGAAAAATCAAAGTCTTATAAATAATGAGTTTATGAATATTTTTAAATCATTACGCATTTATGCTATGCAGAGTGGAAAATTATACAATTCTTTGAAATTGTGGTCAGAATCAGTCTCTAGGGATTTAAATGAGAGCAGTATGACATGTTATCCGAATGGCTTTACTGGCTTCTCATTTGGCGACCGTCTTAATGCAGTCATCTACATTACTCTTGCCTATCTGCATAGAAAAATATTCTTTGAAGAATGCCTAGATAATAAAATTCTGCCAATACCAGAGACTGATTATGATTATTGGAAAAGGATTATCGATTCGTCAATAGAGGCTCAACAGCTTTCTTCATCTAAGGATTCTAAGTATAATGAATTAATATCGGACTTGTTTGGTGCTGTATATGACTATCGCGATTGGCAATCCTTCATTAACAGTACAATAGGTTATTTTGAAGATGATGATGACGAAACTGTTGAGGCTTTCTCATTTATGTTTTCCAAATACCATACATACACTAATGATTTTAATTATCAGGTAAGAGAATTGTCAAAAGAAGAACTCGATTTTGTCAATCACGGCACCTTCTATAAATTTGGGCTATTTGATTTCATATTACCACAGTCAGTTGAAAATGATTGTGAAGACATACCATTTATAGACAGATTATATAGACGATTATACTTTCCTGTATGGGACAAGAATAGTAAATACAAGCATGGTGACATCGTGTCTGTAGATGAAAATTCTCAAGTTATTTATAGTAAAAGCGATGCTTGTTTGATTCTTAATTAGACAATGCAGTAGATGGAAAATAAATTGGGAAAACACATCGATAAAAGCCTGTGGATTTTATATAATCATCGTTGAAGACCATAGTGCTGAAAAATTTTGCCCAGTTGACCTATGGCAAAGAAGTTCCTATCTTTAAATATAAAGTATTCATCATATAGAGTTAGTATAGTCAATTTGAGGTATCATAGTTTGTCGACGAACAATATACAGATAGGTAAGGTGCATGCTGTCTCAAAAAGAAGCTGAACCCGATTGCAATATCCGTCAAATAGAAATGGCAGAAATTGCAAAAGAAGGTGGCGCTTTACATTGTATAAGTTGGAATGTTTATCTTCCAAAATCACATGTAAAAAGATAAATCACCACCTATGATATATTTTTGTTCCTCGGCTATTTTTGACTATCTCGGGGGACAGATGGGGGACAAAATGGGCGAAAATCTGCAAATATCGAAGTTAAAAGTCAAAAGTCTGCAAAAATGGGCGCAATTCTTAATGCTTGAAATTAAGCGATTTACGAGCCATATTTGCATATAGTATGCTTTTCTTTGCAAAAAATCACTTTCCTACGCAGAATCTACTTTCCGATGCAGAAGTGGGAGAAGATGTTGCCGAGGATGTCGTGGGTGGTGATTTCGCCGGTGATTTCGCCGAGGTAGTGCATTGTTTCGCGAATGTCTTGGCTCACGAAGTCGCCGCTGATGCCGTTGTTTAGGCCTTCGATGGCTCGGGTGAGGGCTTGCTCGGCGCGGATGAGTGCGTGGTAGTGTCGAGCGTTGGTCACTATCACTTGGTTTTGGTCGGCGTCGGGTTGTGCGGCGGCTTTGATGAGGAGTTGCTGCAGGGCGTCGGTGCCGGTTTGACATTTGGCGGAGATGAATGTGATAGGTGTGTCGGGAGGCAGGAGTTGCTCGAGGGCTTGCGTGATGCCTTGTCGGATGTCGGGTGTGAGGCTGTCGTCTTTGTTAACTACGGCTATGAGTTGCTTGTTGGCGGTGCGTTGCAGTATGTCGTGGCTGAGTTGGGTGATTTTGTCGATGGGTGTGTTGCCGTCGATTACCCAAAGCACGAGTTGTGCTTCGTCGATTTTTTTGAATGTTCGTTCTATTCCCATTTGTTCGATTACTTCGGAAGTGTTGCGAATTCCGGCGGTGTCGATAAATCGGAATAGAGTGCCTTGCAGAGTTATGGTGTCTTCGATAACGTCGCGAGTGGTGCCGTGAATGTTGCTCACGAGCGCTCGTTCGTCGTGGAGCAGTAGGTTGAGCAGGGTGGATTTGCCGGCGTTGGTCTCGCCAACTATTACCACGGGGAGGCCGTTTTTGATAACGTTACCGGCGGCGAATGATTGTGCCAATCGAGTGATTATGTCGAGAATGTGGTGAGCCAGTTGTGTGAGGCGGCTTCGGTCGGCAAATTCCACTTCTTCTTCGCTAAAGTCGAGTTCGAGTTCGATTAGCGACACGAAGTCGAGGAGTTGGGCTCGCAGAGAAGCGAGTTCGCGAGAGAAAGCGCCGCGCATTTGGTTGATGGCAATTCGGTGAGCTGCTCGCGACGATGATGCTATAAGGTCGGCTATGGCTTCGGCTTGAGAGAGGTCGATTCGTCCGTTGGCGAAAGCGCGTTGCGAAAATTCGCCTCCGGTAGCCATTCGGCAACCGCAGTCGATGAGTCGGTTCACTATTTGCTGTTGTATCCACACCGAGCCGTGGCATGATATTTCTATCACGTCTTCGCCGGTGAATGAGTTGGGGGTGCGGAATAATGTAAGCACCACTTCGTCGAGCACTTCGCCGTCGGCGAAAAGTATTTTGCCGAGGTGTGCGGTGTGAGATTTCATCGAGGTGAGGTCGGCGCCTTTCCAGCATGCCGATGTGCACTCTATGGCGAGTGGTCCGCTCACTCTGATTACTGCTATACCGCCTGTGCCGTGTGGTGTGGCTATGGCGCAAATTGTGTCGCGATGTATTGTGTTGTCGATTGCCATAAAAAATCAGTTTATTTCCAAATGCTTTGCAAAATTACAAAATTGCGTTGGCAATGGCAAAAATATGCGTCGTAGAGGTGTTTTTCGGGGCGAATGATTTTGCGGATTATTTTCAGCGGCGGGGGTCGGACGAGTGATGTGGAATTTAACACTGATTTTCACGTATTTTGGGCGGATTTTCACAATATGTGTTTATCTGTGCCCCGTTTGTGTTATCTGTGTTTGTTGTGGCGGCTGCGTGGCAGTTATGTGCGGCAGAGTGCCGTGATAGGTTAATAGGTTAGTGACTGCCAGGCTTGGTAGTCGCTGGTTGCTTCGAGGACTGATTCCTCGTCGTCGTCGAGCGCTGCGAAGAAGTCGAGCCCGGTGCGCTGTTCCACTTCATCGACCGTGGTGGCGCTTTGGCGAAGTTTGTTTTTTGCACCTTGATGGTTGCTCATGATGAAGGCTATCATGCGGCGGTGAGTGGGCTCGGGACAGAAAATCACCTTGAAGAATGCCGTTGGCACAGCCACTTGCACCTCTTTGCCGATGTGGCCGTTAGGATAATCGAAAATCGGACCGGTAGCCACTATCACACGGCCAAAATGCTCCGCCCAGTCGCGGATTTTTATTTCGAGACGGTTCCAAGTGCCCATATTTAGCGCGTGGTTCTGCGGGCAAACATTGGTCATCAAGAACGACTGACGCATGGCTTCTTCGCTCCATTTCATATCGCCGGCGGGCGACATGTGTCCGCGGTCGTATCCCGAGTTGCTGTAATCCCAAGCATTTGGGCAAGAGGCTATTGAGTCGTCTTTGATAAAATTATTGCATCGAGGCACGGGGCCTGTGGTGTGCTCGGCTGTGAGCATATATATTGTGGCATTAGGCACGCGGCGCGAGGGGTTGAAGTAGACCGTGTGAGCAAAATAGGGAATGACTATGTTGTCGACCGAGTCGGCCACTTCGATGTTGAGAATACCCTCGGGGAGGTCGCTGCACGAGGTGGCAGCGTTTTGTGGCATCACATCGCGAGCTATCATGCGATGGGCGAGCACCACGGCAATAAAGAGTATCAAAGCCAACCATAATGCTATGGTCACGTTGCGGGCTATTTGCGAATACTTGCTTTGCGAAGCGTTGTTAGATGATGATTTTGACATTAGTGTGTGAGTTCCGTTAATTCATATATTTTATTAAAATCGAGGCAAAGTTACAAAATAAGCATGGTAACGGCAAATTGAGAGCCGTGGAATAGCGAATCGAAATAGCCGGGGCAGAGGTTCAGAACACTTTCTCGTAGGCGAGACGGGAGCCTTGGGGATAGATTACATCGCCGCAATAGGTGAATCCGAGGCCTTGGAGGAGGTGCTGCATGTAGAAGTTGTCGTAGTTGGTGTCGACTTTTATGCTATGCACGCCACGCTGGGCTGCCAGGTGCATCACTTGATTGAAGTATTCTCTTGCCACGCCTTGGCGCTTGGCTTCGTCGGCAACGGCGAGGCGATGAATCACCACATAATCGCCATGCGTGAGCCAGCGGTCCTCGATTTGGGCATAGGCTGGTTCGCCGTCGAAAATCACCGCTCCGTATGCCACCACTTCGTCCCGGCGCTCGAGCACATAGGCTGCGCTGCGCTCGAGGTCGGACTCCACGCTTTGGCGCGAGGGATAAGTGGTGGTCCACTGCTTTTTGCCCTCGCGAAACATCTGCGCCTTGCCTTGCTGCAATATTTGCCAACAGCGGTCAGCGTCGAGCACTGTGGCGGGGCGCAAACTGAAATCGGATGTTTGTGACATAGCGCGCTATCAGAGTTTAACGGTCACGGCGCGACCCATGGCACTTTCGTTGTTCACGCGGTCGAGCACGGTCACCACAAAGTGATATTTGCCGCGAGGGGTGCCTTCGGGCACGATGTATTGGCATTGTGGTGTAACGGCTTGAATGGCGGCTGCATTATTGAGGTCGATTTCCGACTTTGCATCGAAGCGATACACTACGTATGCTTTGGCTTTCTGCATAGGGTCGTTGGTGGCGGGTTCTTTCCATGTGAGAATATTTTTGCCGTTCACTTTAGCCGAGCGCAGATTGGATACTTCGTCGGGGGCCACATCGTCGAGCCAAGGGTAGGCGGGCACCAATGCGATGGTGCTCTGGTGCTTGGTGGCAAGCGAATCGGCCACACCGCGGCTATTGCGTGTGATGGAGTATCCGGGCCACCAGCAGTTGCCCTGAATGTTGGGCAGACTGCGTGTGATGGCTATTTTGTGAGCCAATTCGTTGGCGTCGCCCGAGTCGGTGTCGGGAGTTTTCATGGTGGTTTCCACCGATTGACCTATGTACATGTGTCGGCCGTTGGCGTTATCGTTCCACCAAGTGTTGAGTGTTCGCGACGGGGCTCGTTTGTGGTCGAGTTCCCAGTAGAGTTGCGGCACCATATAGTCCACCCATCCCTTTTCGGTCCATTTGAGCACATCGGCATAGAGGGCGTCGTAGTTCTGCAGAGCATTGGTTTCGCTGCCGCGCGGGTCGGAACTCTTGTTGCGCCACACGCCGAAGGGGCTGATGCCCAAGCGCACCCATGGTTTTTCCTTCGAAATCACTTCGTGCAAGCCCTCGATGAGCAAGTCCACGTTTTGGCGACGCCAATCGCCGCGGTCCATGCCGTTGCCGTAGGTGGCATAGCTTTTGTCGTCGGGGAACTCATCTTTTGTGGGATAGGGGTAGAAATAGTCGTCCATGTGAATTGCGTCGACATCATAGCGAGAGATGATGTCGCGCACCACGGCGCAGATGAATTCGCGGCACTGAGGCAAAGCCGGGTCGAAGTAGGTTTGGCCGCCATATTGCACAAACCATTCGGGGTGTTTGTGATAGATGTGCCCGGGTGCGAGTTTTTTCACTTCGCCCTTGGTGTTGGTCACGCGATAGGGGTTGAGCCAAGCGTGGAGTTCCATGCCGCGGTTGTGACATTCGGTAATCATAAATTGCAGCGGATCCCAATAGGGATTGGGCGTCTTGCCAAATTCGCCGGTGAGATACACGCTCCAAGGCTCGAGATTAGAGGCATAGAAAGCATCGGCTTTGGGGCGCACCTGCCATAGAATGGCGTTGATGCCCGCCATCTGCAGCGAGTCGAGCTGATTGCGCAGATAAGCCTTATTTTGGTCGGTGGTCATTCGAGCGTATTGCCCTTGGCCCACGGTGTGCATCCAAGCGCCGCGAAATTCGCGTTTGGGGTTTTGTGCGATGGCTGTTATGCTCGTTGCGATGGCAAAAAGCATGAGCAAAAGGGTGATGTATCTTTTCATACTCGGTAGATTAATAAATAATGCGGTTTGTAGTATTAATGGTTTTTTGTAAGCTTCGTTTCTCTTGAGGAAACAATCATACAAAAATAATCAATTTCAGTAAGTTTTTTGCAATTATTCGCCGAAAAGTACGTAAGTTTGTATAATGCAATGCGGAGATTACGCAGCTTGAGATAACGAAGAATACATAAAAAACATTAAACCGCAAGAAAACTATGATACGCCGTTTTACAATCGAATCGAAATACGATGAAGTGCAGTTGTCGGTGCTTGAGATGGAACCGGAGGCACCCCGATGCCGTGCCGTAGTGCAACTTGTGCACGGCATGACCGAGTATAAGGAACGCTATTTGCCGTTTATGCAATATCTGGCGAAGAACGGCTACCGCTGCGTGATGCACGACCATCGCGGGCATGGCGAGTCGGTAAAATCGGCCGATGACTTGGGCTATATGTACGACGGCGGTTGGCGCGCGTTGGTCGACGATGTGCGCATAGTAAACAATTGGATTCGCCGCCAATATCCGGGCACCAAGATAGTGCTTTTCGGCCACAGCATGGGTTCGCTGGCGGTGCGCTCGTTTGTTCGTCGCTACGATAGCCGAGTGGATGCCCTCATAGTGTGCGGCAGTCCGAGCTACAATCCCGCAGTGCTTGCCGGCATGGCTTTGGCTAAGGTGGAAGGCTGGATAATGGGGTCGCATCATCGTTCGCGACTGCTCTCAAATATAGCCTTCGGGGCAATGAACAAGCAATATGCCGACGAAGGATTGAAAAATGCGTGGCTGTGCTGCAATCGCAAGGTGGTGGAAGCCTATAATGCCGACCCTAAATGCAATTACCTCTTCACCGATAATGGTTATTTCAATCTTTTCGCCTTGATGCGCGACTGCTACAATCTTGATGGTTGGGTGATGCGCAACAGCACCCTGCCGGTGCTCTTTATATCGGGTGGTGATGATGGATGCCGTGTTAACGACCGTGCTTTTGCCCGAGCCGTAGATGCCATGCGCCGCGTGGGCTATCGCCGGGTGAGCAGCCACCTGTTCCCTCGCATGCGTCACGAGATACTCAACGAGATAAATAGTGCCGAAGTGTGGAAATATGTGCTCGATGCGATAGACAAATCGCTCAGCTTGGACTATCACGGCGATTAACCCTCGAAGATTAAAGCGGCTGCGCAGAGCTGCGGCGAGAAATTATTCGCTCACAGATTTTTATTTTGCAGCCGGGTGGGTGGTTTGGGCGCTCACATATTATATTTTGTGGCGGGGTGGGTGTTCATCGCTCACAGATTTCGCAGATTATTTTGTTGCGGTAGGGTGGTGGTTAATCGCTCACAGATTTCGCAGATTTTCGCAGCGGTGTAAAGCGTGATTATTAAGTGATTATCTTGCCCAAGTTTACTATCTGTGGCATAAGCGGAATGGTTTTATTTACCACTCTTACAATCCGACAAAATTGCGTTCAATATCCTTTGGTATGTTTCAGATATTCTGTTGCCATATCCGGGATGGTAAGTACGATAGGAATGGCGAGGCAAATATCTCGAGCTAAGCCGTACTGCCTCACGCTCTCCAAACTCCCCAAGGCTATGGAACTCTACATCTGGCAGTTTTCTTGCTATGTCCTGATCGTAATTCGGTCCGGTCAAGAACAAGCAAACGTCAGGCTTCAATATTGCCAACTCTTCAACCAAAAGATTATAATACTTCACCTCATCGTCAAGAACAGCCTGCTCAGGCTTTCCGACTCCACTGTCGCTACCGAACTTGTTGACGTTCATCCACACAAAGTTCAAGTCGTCTATTCCGTTCAGCTCCATATTGAAACGATGGGCATACTGCCAAAAGAGCGAGTTGTAATCTGCGCCGAGTCTGAAGTCCTTGTACATCCCGACGTTTTTCCTTATTTCCTCTTCCGAATTCATATAGTCGCAGTACCATCCATTTGTTTCCTGTCCGAATATCACCAATCGATATTTTGACTCTAAATACTTCTGTTCCCAACAATAAGGCAACAGCGGTCCCGCATAATCCTTTATATCCTTTACATCAAGGTCGGCATACAGGGCGTTGATGCCCTGTATGCGCGATGCGTATAGATTGAATAATTGTTCGTTAATCATGATTATTTACAGGGCTCGATAGTAACACTACCATCCATATTAAATTTTACTTTGCAATTTTTATATATCCCATACGCAGCTAAACCTGCACCCAACAACAGAGCCAATTCACCAATAGATATTGTTATAGTACCTATAGTAAGTCCCATAGCAACTAATCCTACAGCCGTCCCCGCAAGAGATGTTCCTCCTGTAAATGGGGCGGCAACAAGACCTGCAACAGCAATAGCACCACCTGTAATTGCTGTGCTTTTAAGTACCTTCTTTCTTGTTTTATACTTCTTGCGAATTTCAGACGCAAGTGAACCTTTAACCAATGCCGTTTCTCCCTTCTTGAGGTTCTGCCAATTCTTCTTTTGTATAAACTGTTTTCATAATGTAAAATTTTAGTCATTACTTTTCGATTTGTTCCCAAATCTTCCTGTATGCCCCTTTCTCCATAAAAGAGAGTAGGGACTTTGGCATAGTGTGGCGGCTGCCACACTTGGGGCAGGGCATGGGTTGGGAATATGCCGTTGCTTGCCATTCGATGTCGAGGGCCTCGAAGGTGTGGCCGCAGTCATCGCATTTGAATGTTTCCTTTCCTCGTAACATAGACAAATATGATTTTAGAATTGATAGATTGTGGGCAAAGAAAAGGCGTGCAACCATTCTTCTGCTTGCCTTCCCTAAAGGTTACCATCAATGCGCCGCTCCACCAGCTCCGTCCTAATATAAACCTCAGCCTCCTCACGGGAGTGGAGGAAGCGCACGATGTCATCTGACCACCCCGTGCGCTCCTTGATTTGTTGTTGGAAGTTATACATAATTAAACAAATGTCTTGTCACAACAACCTGTTAGTTTTGTTTCTTTATAAGAATTAATACAAGAGAAGCAATAGCGGCTCCTGCTCCAAGTATGCTTTTAATTACTCCCTTGTCTTTTTTCTCTGTTTTAATTTTGTCGCTCATAATAAAAATATTAATTTGGTTAAAATATTATTAATCAAACCTCTTCAAAATCGGCATATTCAGCAGAATTACGCCAATCATCAATACGTTGCTTAAATTTCTCTAAGTCTTTGACTCTCTGTTGAAGCTGAGTTACTTCTTTTTCTCTGTCTTTTAGAGCTTGACACATTTGCAAATATGAAGGAGCAAAATTCTTAAAATATGACTCATCCGACTCAAATGACTTGAATAGGTCTGCCATTGTCTGATTAATTGCATTAGCCAACTCAAGCTTCATTTTTTCTAATTTCTCGCCATCACGATATTTCTTATACCAAGAATAAAGCTCGACACCTATAGATAGTCCAGCTCCAATCCATCCAGCCCATTTCGTGATATTTTTCCCAAGATTAATAGCACCCCAAGGCTTGAATTTGTAACTGGAAGCGACAACGTCTCTTATAGCTTTTACCTGTTCTCCTGTAACGGTAAGGTTTTTGAGTTGTCCTAATCCTTTAGCGATAAGTTGATCCACCATCTCATTTTGCCGCGAGAATTCTTCTTGTAACAATTGAATATTTGATTCTACCGCCTTGGCGTTTGTCTCACAACAACGCTCAATCAGAGAATTCACCTTATCATTGAATACGTAAAAAGATACTTTATCATTCTCCACTCCTATTTGTGACTGTAATATTTCTCCAATGGTATCAATAGAAGCTCCATTTATATCACGTATGATGTCATTCTTAAGAGTATTGAGAGAGTCTCTCAATTCATTCTTGGAGAGGATGAGTTCGTTTTTGAGTTGTTTCTGATCTTCCTCCAGTTCGCCACGTCTCTCCTGTATCTTTGTTATTTCCTTACCAATAGGCTTAGATGTTTTTTCAATGGCTTGGCTCAGACTGCTTACTACATCATCGACAGATGTTTGATGTGAAGACTCGACAAGAGAATCAACGTCAGCGTTATCAACAACTTGATTGATACAGTTTCTCAAGTCTTTGATGTGCGAACGTTCATAATAATAATCAATTTTGTTAAACCAATGATGCAGTCCTTTCCCTTTAGGATCGGCTGCTATACATACAACATGCAACCTTTTCTCCTCGTCAGGGGTCAAATTGAGTCTGTCACGAAGACGTGAAATGATATTATTCTTCTTTATCTCTGAGCCTCTCGCAAAATCTTCTGGGTCAAGCAAGTCATAACCAGCTTCATCCATTTTGTTGATTACAAAGATTGTATTGTCCAACTTGTGATAGGTTCTCATGACTCTTCTAAGAATCTCAACATGACTATCCTTCAACGGAACAACTGCATCACAAACATAAATGATGATATGAGCTTCGGAAATGTATTTCTCAGTTATACTTGAGAATTTAACATTTTCTCCATCTATCTCTTTATGCTTTGTTCCAAAGAGTCCCGGAGTGTCAACAATCTTAAAGCCTTTCTTCAAGTCTTTCGGGCGATAAATGGTCAGTTCATCTGACGATTCATCAACATCAATCTTCATATTATCTTCCAATCGTCCCAGAAGTCCTGCAACTACGCTGGTCTTTCCGTCGGCAAAACTTCCAAGCAGGACAACACTTATCTCACCATCATTTAAGGTATTGATAATACTGTCAATCTTGTTCAAATAAGATTTCAGCTCAGGCATCATCCCTACACCTTCAGAGAGAATGCTTTTCAGAGCTTTTAGCTTTTCAGCCTTTTTGCTTCTAATATTAAATTCTTCCATATCTCTGTTGTTTTAACTGTGAAACATATCCATTAATATCGTTATCAAAATCGTCAATAGCTTCTTGCAAAGTATTGATATTTCTCTTTTCCGTTTGAATTGCCTTCTTTAGGTCTTTGCCTACTTGCCTCATATTTTCGAACACAGATGCCAAGGATTTATTGACATCTCTGTTAGCTTTATCTTTGGCTTTGTTAATTGCGTCAGATACGCTTTTCCTTGCATCTGCTTTCCCGCCATCACCACTTGCAGCATGAACGACTCCACCTACGATGCCTCCAATAGCGGCACCAATCATAGTCCCTAATCCTGGAATAACTGACCCAATAGCAGCACCTACCGCTGCTGTGCCAGCTGTTTTACCAGCCCAATTCACAACATCTGCGAAATCAATATCCAACTCTTCAAACGCTTCCGTGAAATCAATTTCTGCATCGAAGTCGATATAATTATTAAAAGACAACGGTTTGATGTTTACTCCATCCAGTTCTTTCAATTTCCTATTGGACGTCTGTTCTACCTTTTTTAAGTTATCTTTCACTCGATAAGTGATTCCGTTTTTTAGGTCATTGAAGCATCTCTGTTGATAATTGTCAACCTTATGTTTTAAATTGGGCTCTCCTCTATCTATACAGCCAAAAGCGTAAGATTTCAAATCTCCAAAAGAAGAATCTATCATAGTCTTTAATGTTGAGGAAATACTATGCTGAGCATTATTAAGCATATTGTTGCATATTTCCCTTTCAGCCACATTAAGATTGCCTTTAAGTCTGTCTACATAAGTTTTTTGTGATACCATTGTATTAGAAATATCATTAGCAATTCTTGATGCAAGAGATATCAGTTTCTGCTTATTTGCCTCAATGATTTCCTTTTTGAAATTGGCAGACTTCTCATCTACCAAATTGACAATTGTCTGGAACTGACTGAACTGTAGAACTTTTTCTGGCGAGCCTTCAAAATGCCTCAGCAGCTTTTGTTGGTCTTTAATAAGATCATCACGTTTTTTTGAGAAAGATGCTTTAGCGCACATTGCCAACTTGGCCTGTATGGTCAGATTGCCTTTATAAACATCTCCCAAAATTTTCTTAAACTCTTCTTTGATGAGTGACTCATTCTTCTTTACTCCTTCAGTAAACAAAGTCTCTCGATCATCTTCTTCATCGTAATCACTTACTCCGCCACGCACATTGTATACAGAATAAACCTTTACCCAGTCACCAAGATAATTCTTGATTTTCTTGGCAGTGGCTTCATCCGGTTTCTTATTATGCCCATTGATATAGAATACGATATGAGCCTTTTGTAAAGCACTCTTGATTGTATCCCGGAAATCTTCTTCCTTTCCTTCAATTCCTGGTACATCTATGAGCGTGAAAGGTTTACCACTTATTGAGAGCTTATATTCACAATAAGTTTTTGTAAAGTCATGTTGTCCGTCTCCAACAATCAGACCGTCTTCTTTCTTACGGTTAGGATCAAACAGGATGCGGAATGTTTCTATAATGGTACTCTTTCCTGCGTTGGTCTCTCCAAAGAAAGCGATAACGAGATTGTCCCAAACAGTATCATTTTTTGCCTTGGTCAACTGGTCTTTTGCATCTTTTACCTGAGAATTAAAAACCGAAACGACATTATTCTTAATTTCGTCAAACTTACGATTCACACCTTTCAGCCCTGCAATATCAGAATATGCGTCATTAATTATCTCAATTAGTTGACTATATGCTTTCTCAATATTATCCTTTGTGGATAACTTTTCATTGCTCAGGATATTTGGTTTACTTGTCTGACTATTTGGGTTTCTTTCATTTGTCTTAACACGATTTAATTCCGATTGTGTTTTATATGTGCTATTACTTGGATTTGTCATTAAAGCATTGATTATGTTATTTAATTGACTATGTGCATTCTCAATATTATCCTTTGTGGATAACTTTTCATTGCTCAGGATATCTGGTTTACTTATCTTGCCATAGGTGCTATTACTTGGAATTGTCATTAAAAAACTCTGGACACTGGAATCTTCACGAGTAAAATCTGATACGCTCTTGGCTGCCTGCACCATTTTGGACAAAAGATTTGTCCAAAAAGCCGTATTATATGTTTTGAACAACTCAATAGGTAGCACAACCTGCTTGAAACTCTTATACTCTCCGCTGCAAACAATAATGCCAGAGATACAACTCTTAATATTCACATCTTTCAAATCGAATGGATAATAAACACCACTCTTAAATAAATGCAGTCTGTGTGAAGTAAGAACTACCTTCGCGGAATCACCCCACATAAATAACAGTGGTTCTTCATTACTAAGCATATCTATTTTAGATAGTGAATATTGGAAGAAAGAACTCACACCATTCCATAAACAACAAAATGAATTTGGATGCTGCCTTTCAAGCTTTCCAAGTTCTCTATAATGTTGTAATATTATTTCTTTGGGAGTCATAATAATTTGTATTATATTAGTATGTTGTAATCTGCGCGTTTTACTTAAACAAATTCACTATCGCCACAGCAAACAGGGCGATGACTATCCATTTCACTACTTTTACGACGGAGGCGAGAGAGGATTCGGCACGCTCCATATAGCTTTGCGCAAGGTTCAGTCCGCCTGACGCCAGAATAATCAAGTCATCAATCTGGCCGACGACGGGAATGTCGGGGATTATGTCAATGGGGCTTACGCCATACAGCAGGCAGAGCACCATGAGCACCTAGGCTCCGGTGGTTGATGGGAGTTGCTTGTTGTCGTTCATCATCTTATAGTTAGTTTATAGTTATTTCTTGTCCATCATTTCCCATATCTTCATGTATGTCTTCCGGTCAGTGCATCCGAAGAAGGAGACGGGCATGGTGTGGCGGCTGCCGCATTTGGGGCAGGGCATGGGTTGGGAGTATACAGTGGCGGCAAGCTCTATGTCAAAAGCCTTGAAGGTGTGGCCGCAGTTGTCGCATTTGAATGTTTTCTTTCCTCGTAACATAGACAAATATGATTTTTAGAATTGATAGATTGTGGGCAAAGAAAAGGCGTGCAACCATTCTTCTGCTTGCCTTCCCTAAAGGTTACCGCCAAGTGACCATACGACCGACAAGCATAGAACAGCCCACGCCCTGTTGACGTGAACCTCCAGTCTGCTTGTTCTCTGTCGTTGAAAATTTGGCGATATTCTTAGGGACGAGGACAAGAGCTAAAAGCCCAATGATATAATATGTTCTATTTATGTTTTTATGGTGAATACGCAACTATGGATTTGTCTTCCATTATGCTGCGGATTACGTTTGTATCTGTTTCTTAAGTTATGTTTTAGTTCTACCTTGTATTCTGTCTGTGTGTCTCGCTACCGAGATGCAGGAGTGAATACGTGTTCCTGCCTGTTATGTGTTACCGACCTTGCTATGTTGGAATACACTTCGCAAATAAAGTGCATTTATTTCAAATGTGCAAAGAAAAGGGCAAGAATTTTCTTCCTCTGTTCTATTTTTAATTTGCCGTAGTAATTTTTACTTCGTAGCCTTTATTGATGCAGAATGGCTCACACCCGATGAGCGTGAGCCACCAGCATGTTTGTCTCCTGTCGTTGAAAATTTGGCGATATTCTTAGGGAAGGGGGCATTGCTGTTTGTTGCATCTATTTATTAATTTGCCCTGCCAATCTTTATCCATTTATGTCGGTTGCCGTTATATTCATGTAGCATATAATCTGCGTCAAGAATCTCACCGATAGTGGTTCTCTTTGATGCTATACATGACCCCGGGGCATCTCCTGGTTCTTGGGACGAATTGACTATCTTGTCGCACCATTTGCATTGCCATACATATATTTCTTCCGGTTTTATCTCCCTGTCGGTTTGTGATTTGATCCTCTTTCCCTTATAGTCGTATGTTGTGTGTGTCGTCACAATATAGCGGGAATCCTCCTCTGTTTCGATACAGGTCAAAACGGAATCGTTGGGCATCTCTATGGCTGAGCCATGTCCGAACTTCTTGAGTTTGTCGTTTTTGGGGTTATATGCGAAGAGCTCGAAATAATCCCCTCCTAATATTTGTTCTAACACAACGATGTGTTTTGTATCGCATAGAATTCTTAGATTGCACGACTCACTATCGTCTATCATATTGTTAAACCTGATGGTATCAACAGACGAAGTAGCGAGGTCGTACTTGTATATTTCATGTATGCATTCATAACCCTCATTGTCAATATTCTTGTAATAAACCAAATGCATGTCTTTCTCCGGATTATCGTAGGTCATCAGGACTACCAATGAATCAGGGAGATTAGCTTCAAACTCTGCTGCAAGTTTATTGTAATTCTTGCAACCATAAGATGCTATAACACTGATGAACAGCATTGTCGTACTCGCAAGTTGAAATAATGTCTTTTTCATATAGTCGGTTATTATTCGTGTTACTATTATTGTTCCCATACACTTTGTTTTTTGTTAGCGTTGAGAGTTTACTTATTGTTCAATGCTGCGTTGATAATTATATAGGCACCGACCTCAATTCTTGAAGTCGGTGCTAAGATATGACATTTGTTTATGACCAGCCGTCTTGCCTAAAACAAAATTAACATTCGTTATAACTATGCGTTTGCAAATGCCCCTTTTGAAGGATTCAATGATTTGGGTAGAAACACACGATCTATATCATCCCATGGTATTCTTCTATCGTCGCTTCTGTATTCTGGAAATAATATTTGCGATCGTTCTTTTTTGATTTCATTTAGTTTTTTCTTTATTGTTCTGTTGTTCTTAATGCACCTATAACATTTTTCATATCTGAAATCCTCAAACACATACCCTTCCTTTATCAATTCATTTATCAGCATTTCACCATAGCTATTCCCGCTATCATCATACCCCATCTTCTTCACAAATATTTCATACGATTCTTCCGTAAAGTTGGTTCTCTGATTTGTGTCACATTCGTTTGGTTTATTATCAGGAGCCTCATACAATCTATCTTGCTCCTTTATAATCATACATCTCTCAAAAGTCTTGGCCATCAGCTTCACTGCGCGAGCGGCAACTTTGACGATATCCTCGTCGTCATTCAGTGTGACCCAGAACAGCCAGTATCTCTGCTCCCACATGTTGTCGGTGGGCTTATAGCAATGAAAAAACTCTTTCCACGGAAATGTATTGTTGAGAATCTCAGTAAGTTCCAACTGGAAATTGTAACCCCAGAAGATGTCTTCTCCTCTACTTTTTTCGCGTATATTTTGAAGCTCACTCTTATCCATCATGAATATATTTGGCCACTCTTTGCGGAACTTCCCGCATTGCTCCTCCAAGTTGCCAGATGTCACTTCACCCTTAATGCCATAGTAAATGCCCTCGGAGGGCTTGCCGCGGTGATATTCTATCAAGAAGTCGTAGTCGCGTCCGTCAACAGAACGGAATGGCTTTTCCGCACCGCCAGGCCTATACCTATATATTATATGGTTGAAATCACCCTTGATGTCTTCGCGAACGAAACCTTTAGCTTTCGTCAGCTTCTTCATCTTGTTGAGGTAGAACTGTGTGAATTCGTGGACGAACTCCGCCTGTTTCTTATATGCGAAGTTGTCACTGAACTTGCTGTGGAACGAAAATTCCTCAAGCATGCGGAACACGAGCGGGGCGATATAATCCTTCACCTTGTCAGCCCCATCATTATATACGAATGACAGATTAAAACGCTCGAGGAAACTACTCTCTTTTTTGTCGTTCCCCCTACTGAACAATCCCCATGTGCAGGGTATTGCCTTAGGGTTGATTTCGTCTTCTTTGTATAGCTTAGAGCAATCGATATCGCAGAGCAAGGCAGGTTTCGTGTTCTCCAGCAGACTCATAAATGTTTCCTCTGCAATATCTCCGATGCCCACGTAGACATCAAAGTCTGTCATCTCTTTATAGTCTGTTATTACGCTGATTTCATCTTTCGGTTTAATGACAGAGTCGTCGTTCTTCAGATTATTCAACTCCTCTGCTAATGATTCCTTTAGGTCGTCAGATGATAATAAGATTGTATATTTTTTCATATACCGACAGGTTTAGCATTATTCCATTAGTGTCCCCCGTATTATTTGGGACATCAATAATTATAAGTTTATTTCCATTTCTCTCCGCTTCTGTGATGCCCGACAGTGGAGGATATGGATTGTTCCATGTGTTGGTGCGGACACATCGGTTGTGTATCCATTGATGTGTTTTCGCTTTGTATTATAGAAGAAAAGTTATGTTGCCCCATTTCTCCTTTGACTATGCAAAAGTATGATATTCTTGGGTAAATGACAAGTTAATGCCTGTTCTTTTCCCCATGCGTTAACATGTTTTATCTGACAGTCTTGCTTCTCTTGTCCTGTTTACTGGACAGCGATGTTTTGTTTCTTGAAATAAAACAATTCATTTTTGCGGACAGCCGCTATGTTGGTGGTTTTAACGCAGATTCCCACAAAATCAGGCACAGATTTGCACATTATTGTGCTTATCCGTGCCACGGTTTGTGTTATCTGTGTTTTTTATATAGCGCAATGTGGTTGCTGAATTACAGAATCACTTTATTGTCTTTGCGGGGAGCGAAGTTTTTGCTGATTAGTGGGGCGAATGGCGATGGCATGGTGCGGGCTTTTTGCGGGCAGCCTTTCACGCAGGCGCAGCATTTGATGCAGCGGTCGGCGTCGGTGTTGCACTCGTTGCCGCGCTCGATGGCTTGATTGGGGCACAGTGCCACGCAGCTGCCGCAGTGCACGCATAGCGAGGCGTCGGTGACGGGCGTTCGCGGCGATTTCACACCTTGACTCTTCCATTGTGCTATGGTGGCGTGGAACACTTCCATTGCACCTTCGGGTTGTGCGGGTTGTTCTATGGCGGCGGCATCTACTTCAGTGACGTTGCCCGACGATAATTTCTGAATAACGGCAGCGCCGAGGCGTTGTGCTTGGGCACAATCGTCGGAATCGGGGCGTCCCACGGCGATGGGTGTGGCGGGGGTGGAGTAGGAGTGTTCGCCCACAAAAGTGGCTGCGGCTATCACCTTAAAGCCTTTAGCACGAGCCAAGTCGGAGAGTTGTTCGAGAGCCGATTCGTAGTGGCGATTGCCATACACAGCCACCACCACGGCAGGTGTGCCGTTGCCGCTGATTTGCTGCATGCGCTGCACAGCCATAGGAGCCGGTTTGCCGCCATATACCGGCACGCTGATTATGGCGAGCGAGTTGTCGCCGAGGCGGGCTTCGGAAGGAGCATGCGTGAGGTCGATGTTGCGTATTTGAGCCACTCCGGTGCCTTGAGCTATGTTGAGAGCCACTTTTCGCGATGCACCGGTGGGCGAAAATGTGATAACTGCTATGTCGAGTATGTTCATAATGCCATTCTTGTTGAATACAATGCAAAAATAGCAAAAATAATTGGCAAAATGCCAAAAACAAAGAGGCCATAACGCATTCGTTACAGCCTCAACAACCCCGGATAAGTAATAGAACAATTATATTATACTTTTTCGAGAGCTTGAGCGATGTCGTCGAGCAAGTCGTCGATATGCTCAGTACCTATTGAAAGACGCACAGTCGACTCGGTGATGTGTTGCTCGGCGAGTTCTTCGGGCGACATCTGTGAGTGCGTGGTGGTGTAAGGGTGGATTACCAGACTCTTCACGTCGGCCACATTGGCGAGCAATGAGAATATTTCGAGTGAGTCGATAAAACGCCAAGCAGCTTCCTTGCCGCCTTTAATCTCGAAAGTGAATATGCTGCCTGCACCGTTGGGGAAGTATTGGGTGTAGAGCTTGTGGTCGGGGTGGCTTTCGAGAGCCGGGTGATTGACGCGTTCTACCTTGGGGTGATTCTTCAAGAACTCTACCACGCGGAGTGCATTTTGCACATGGCGCTCCACGCGAAGCGACAATGTTTCGAGTCCTTGCAACAAGATAAATGCGTTGAACGGAGAAATAGTGGCACCGGTATCGCGCAGCACTACGGCGCGAATGCGAGTTACAAATGCTGCTTTGCCTGCCACATCGGCAAATATTGCACCGTGGTAGCTTGGGTCGGGCTTGGCGAGGGTGGGGAACTTATCGGGATTGGCTTTCCAATCGAAGTTTCCGCCGTCAACGATTACACCGCCGAGCGAACTGCCGTGACCGCCGATAAACTTGGTGGCTGAGTGAACTACGATGTCGGCGCCATGCTCAATGGGACGGAACAGGAATGGAGTGGCAAAAGTGTTGTCAACAATCAATGGAATGCCATGGCTGTGAGCCACGCGGGCTGTCTCTTCGATGTTGGTGACATCGGAATTAGGGTTGCCGAAGGTCTCTACATACACGGCCTTGGTGTTGGGCTGAATGGCTGCTTCAAGCGACTCAAAGTCGTTGTTCTTGAAGATAGTGTTGCTGATGCCCTGATTAGCCAAGGTGTGGGTGATGAGGTTGTACGAACCGCCGTAAAGGTTGTCGGCAGCTGCTATGTGGTCGCCGGCCTGAAGTATGTTTTGTAGAGCATAGGTCACAGCAGCGGCACCCGATGCTACAGCCAAACCTGCCACGCCGCCTTCGAGAGCAGCCACACGGTCCTCAAATACGCCTTGAGTGCTGTTGGTGAGGCGTCCGTAGATGTTACCTGCATCGCGAAGTCCGAAGCGGTCGGCTGCATGCTGCGAGTTGCGGAACACATAAGAGGTGGTTTGATATATAGGCACTGCACGGGCGTCGGTTGCCGGATCGGGTTGTTCTTGACCTACATGCAATTGGAGAGTTTCGAAGTGTAATTTTTTGTATGCCATAATTCTTTATGTTTTATGAGTTATTATTATTGTTTCCTTTAGTTAATTGTTCGGTACAAAGTTATAATTGTAGAAAATATTTTGCAAGAAAACTTGAAATTATGGAAAATATTGCTAATTTTGTGCATTGAACAGCGCATTTATTCTGCTGTGGGCATCAAAAGTGAGCCTCAATCAGAATAAATGCACGGCAAGCGAAAATCTACAATAACTGAACTTATGGATACATTAGACCAAACCGATTTGAAAATACTGCGCATATTGCAGAAAAATGCGCGCCTCACCAACAAAGAATTGGCGGCGCAAGTAAACCTTTCCACCACACCGGTGTTTGAGCGCCTCAAGCGACTTGAGCGAAATGGTTATATCAAAAAATATGTGGCTGTGCTCGATGCGGAGAAGTTGAACCGCGGTTTCATCGTGTTCTGCAACGTGAAAATGAGACGATTGAGCAAAGAGATAGCACGCGACTTTATGGAGCGAATGCTCAACATCCCCGAAGTGACCGAGTGCTATAACATCTCAGGCCAATTCGACTATATGCTCAAAATCCACGCACCCGATATGCGCTATTATCAGGAATTTGTACTCAATCAACTCGGCACAATCGAAAACCTCGGCTCCCTCGAAAGCACCTTCGTGATGGACACCGTAAAACTCGAATACGGCATAGGCGTATAACCTCACCCGCAGAGCAAGCGGGAGATGCGGCTTTTTATTTAACACAAATCTCCACAGATGTGTTTTGCCCACAGATTTTCACAAGGCAAGACAATCGTATTGTGTATCATTGTTTATTGCTGACATGATGTGTCTCTACTGCTTATGCGAAAGGATAGATACCGAAGAGCAGATGCACCCTCGTGCTGCTGCGACAAGAAAGATACATACGCCGTCAGCCATCGTGATTTTCTTCTTGAGAATCTGCTTCTGAGATTGTAATATGCTGATATTCAAAACTCTCTGAAAGCGAAAAACAACCAAAAGAAACAAACTGGAAACAAAAATTTGAAAAAACAAAATGAAGACATCTGCTTAACATAGCTTAACACAGAAATAAACGGAAATTTTCATTTTTTATCATTAGGTGATGTGACTCGGGTGGCATCAGAAGCGCCGAAAAAGAACCTTATTGTTAGTTCAACAATCAGGTTTATTTATTGTATTAGTTGGAAAAGAATCTGCGAAAAGTGGACTTTTCATGTTGCATTATATAGTATTTTCGAGGAAAATACACATGTATTCATAACTTTCTTCGAATAAGATTCGTCTTTCTCATTGAAATTTTATACCTTTACATCAAAGTTTAATTTATGCAATCGAAAATTGTATGGCAAATCTCAATCGACTAAAAATAGTTCTTGTTGAGAAGGACAAGACTGGAAAATGGCTATCTGAGCAACTTGGAAAGTCAACTTGTACCGTTAGTAAATGGTGTAAGAATACTGTTCAACCTGACTTGAACACTCTCGATAAGATTGCAAAACTCCTTGACGTTGATGTAAAGGACTTGTTAAACTCAACTGAAAAAACAAATTAGCATATTATGGCAAAAGCAAAACCTTTTATCAAGTGGGTTGGAGGCAAAAGCCAACTCATTGACCAACTGGATATGCAACTTCCAGCTGACTTTGATAATTGGGAGAATGTAACGTACATAGAACCCTTCGTGGGTGGTGGTGCAATGCTCTTCTATATGCTTCAACGTTACCCGAATATCGAGCATGCTGTTATCAATGATATTAATCCAGATTTGGTTACATGCTATCGTACAGTTAGAGACAATCCGAAACAATTAATAGAGTCGTTGGCTGATATTGAGATGGCCTATTTGGCTCTCGAAACAGAAGAGAGAAGAAAAGACTTCTTCATGGCTGCTCGTGAACGCTACAATGAGAAACGACTCGACCCCATTGAAAATACAACCAAGTTCTTTTTCTTGAACAGAACTTGTTTCAATGGTCTTTATCGTGTAAACAAGAAGGGCCTATTCAATGTTCCTTTTGGAAAATACTCAAATCCAACGATTTGTGATCCAGAGACAATCCTGAAAGATAGCGAGATATTACAACGTGTAGAGATTTTAAATGGTGACTTTGAAGCGACTTTTGAGCACGCTCAGGGAAATTCTCTTTTCTATTTTGATCCTCCGTATCGTCCGTTGAGCGACACGTCAAGTTTCAATGATTATGCAAAAGAATCCTTTAATGACGATGCTCAGATTCGACTGAAGGTGTATTGCGATCGCATAAATGAAGCTGGCTTTCATTTCATGCTAAGCAATTCTGATTGCAAGGGTAAGAATGAGAATGATAACTTCTTCGATGTCTTGTATGGGGCGTATCAGATAGAAAGAGTTTGGGCATCAAGAAGCATTAACTCAAATCCTAAAAAGCGAGGAAAGTTGACAGAAATTCTGGTTCACAATTATCTGGACACTAAGCATAATTATCAGACAAACCTTTTACAATTTGTTGCCAATGAGAATGCTCGACTTGTTTCACTTTCTGTAAATCAATAATATGAGAGACTTTAATAAATTCATGTCTCAGCTTCAAGAGACGAACCAAACACTTGATTTCTTCTGCGATTTCGAAAAGATTTCACGAAATGTGGAGGATATAAAACTCAGTCTCTGCATGTTGAATAGTCTTATAGGTTCTTCTGACATGCGCAAATCGGTTGAAACAATATGGAAACGAGACCAGACCGCATTCAATGTTATGGACATCCTTATTGCTGTGCGTAGCGAGGGCAAAAAGAAAGTTTTGGATAGTCTTGGTAGATGCGTAGTTTTGGACTCTCTTTTTAACTCGGTTGATGGAGTAATGGAATTCCTTTATAATACTGGGTTATCTGAGATATTCCAATCGAAGAGAATAAACAATCTTGTTGATTATGTGTTTGGTATAGAAACCGGACTTGATACAAATGCTCGCAAGAATCGTAGCGGACATATGATGGAAGGGATGGTGGCACGTATCCTTGATAAGAATGGTGTTAGTTATCGTCAGGAGGTTTATTCAAGCGAATGGCCTGAAATCACAAAAGTTCTCGGTGATGATGAAAAGCGTTTTGATTTTGTCGTTGAAACAAAAGATAAGACCTATTTATTAGAAGTAAATTTCTATAGTGGTGGCGGTTCAAAACTTAATGAAGTTGCTCGTTCATATTCAGATATTGCGCCAAAGATAAATTCCGTGCCTGGATTTGAGTTTGTTTGGATTACTGACGGCATTGGATGGAAGTCAGCAAAGAACAAACTTCAGGAGGCGTACAATATCATACCAAGTATTTACAATTTAACCGATATAAAAGATTTCATAAATGGCATCAGATAAGGCGTGGAACAAAATATTTCGTGACTACAATATAGGTAGCCATGACTTTGATAGTAGCCCTTTTGAATTAACCGCTGACCAAATCAAAAGGTCTTGCCAATCGTTTACAGCGACTGGCGAGAAAGAACCTCGTATTTTATGTAAGCAAGACACGAGGTCTGATAGACCATCTATCTTTGTTAGAAATGGTCTATTCATCTTGCCAAAGAAGAATGGTTCATACTATATTCTAAAAGGAGAAGGGTATGTTGATGTGCCAGATATAACTTCGCAAATTCAAGATTATGAGAGTAAACTCGATTTTGAATTGGAGAGTTCTATGGTAGGAGATTCCGAAATGCAATTTTTAGATTTTGCCTATGCAAATTCATTGATTAGAACCTTCATGAACGACCCTTCTTTAGTTCTTACTATTCGTGGTCGTAAATATACTCCCCAATTTTCATTTCATGTAGGATTCAACGAGTTGGATACGGAAAGCGTTCAGACTGAGGTTGATGCGGGCTACGAAGGTAGAACTTCCATAGTTCTGATTGAAGCCAAAAACTTCTCTGCTACAAATGTAATTATCAGGCAGCTTTATTATCCTTTTAGACAATGGAGTGAGAACACGACAAAGAAAGTATATCCTGTTTTCTTTGAGAAAAGAGTAATAAATGGCGAGAATGTTTTTTACATTTGGCAGTTCGAGTTTACCGATGTGAAAGATTATAACAGTATTCGACTTGTCAAGTCTGGTCGATACAGAATCCTAACCCAATAAATGGCAATTCCATCATACTATAAATCACCCAACAACGATTTTACCTTGATTCAAGGTGATTGCATTGAAACATTGTCAAAGTTCAAATTTGGCTTTGATATGGTCTTTGCAGATCCTCCATATTTCTTGTCGAGTGGTGGCATTTCGTATCAGAGCGGTCAAGTCGTTTGCGTGGATAAAGGAGAATGGGATAAGCCTTCAACTCCAGAAGAGATGGATGCGTTTAACCTGAAGTGGCTTTCTGCTTGCAGAGACCACATGAAGGACAATGCAACTATTTGGATTTCAGGAACACATCATAACATTTTTAGTGTTCATCAACAACTCCTGAAATTGGGATTCAAAATACTTAATGTGATAACATGGGCAAAAACGAATCCACCGCCAAACATTTCGTGTCGATATTTTACATATTCGACCGAATTTATCATCTGGGCAAGAAAGTCGCCAAAAGTTGCTCACTACTACAATTATGAGTTGATGAAGCAACTTAATGGCGATAAGCAAATGACTGATGTGTGGCAAATGCCAGCCATTGGCCGTTGGGAAAAATCATGCGGAAAACATCCTACTCAAAAACCATTGGGAGTATTGGCAAGATTGATACAAGCTAGTACTCAACCAGGAGCATGGATTCTTGACCCTTTCAATGGAAGTGCGACAACAGGCATTGCTGCCAACTTGCTTGGTAGAAAATATCTTGGCCTGGAGATAGAAGATGAGTTCCTTGCAATGAGTAAAGCCCGAAGGGAAGAAATTGAGAATATAAATATTCGTGGTGATTATCTTGAAAGATTAGCAAAAGCAAAAATTATCTTGCCTCCTAACAACTTCTTTTTGGCTGATGAGACAGACAATGATTATAATGTACCTTGGTTTTAAATAGCATTCATCATCTTATCAAGATTGAAAACAAGACAAACAAGCCCACTGTTTTTCAGCAGAAATGCCGATTGTCAGTGGGTTTGTTGTTCCCAAATTGAATCCCACAAGCAATGATGGTGGCATTAGATTACTTCGACTTGTGGTAGTGGCTGTCGAGAATTATCCATAACCAATCATTACTGTCCGCTAAGTTTTTTCGGAGGATATCAGCCTCTCCGAGGTTGTGTCGGCGGTTTCGCTGCTGATGCGGCCGGAATGTAGATAATTTATCTGCGAACATTTGTGCAATCTGTGAGAGATTTTATCGGTGCATAGTTTGTGTTATCTGTGTTTTTATACAACCGCGATGTGGTGGTTATAACATACAGATTTTTACAAAAAAATTAGGCACAGATAATCACAAGAATGTGATTATCTGTGCCTTGTAAGTGTTATCAGTGTTTTTTATTGCACTGATGGTGTTCGTCACAGCCCGGGTTTTGGGTGTTGTGATGCCCGTGGGGCTTGGGGTTATTTGAATAGTGCTTTAATCTTGTTGCAGATGTCGATGTTGCGCTGTTGGCCTATAAACTTGTTGGCTTGTGGGCCGTAGGCAAATACGGGGACGGGGACCGGGGTGTGGTCGTTGGTGAGGAAGTATCCCACCACGGCGCCGGTGTTGAGGTCGCCATCGATAAGAGTCAAGCCGCCGGTTTCGTGGTCGGCAGTTACTATCACGAGGGTTTCGCCGTTGCTGTCGGCAAATCGCAATGCTTCGGCTACAGCTTTATCGAAACTCAAAGTCTCGAGCACGCTGCCCGGGAAATACTGCGAGTGACCTGCATAGTCGATTTTGGCACCTTCTATCATCAGGAAGAAACCATCTTTGCCTGCCGATTGCAGTTTTTCGATTGATTGGCGAGTGGTGCGAGCCAAGAGGTCGAGGTTGCTTACTTCGGCGCCTTCGCCCATTTCTTCATCGATGCAGATGGTCTTGCCCGTTTCGGCGCATATTTCATCGATGTCGCGAATAAAACGATAGCCCTTTTTGCGGAGTTCGCCTATCAGGTCCACTCCATCGTTTCGCTTGGTAAACTCGTTGATTCCGCTACCGGCAAGCAAGGTGAGCTTATCGTTGAGCAGTGCGCGAGTGATGATGTCGGCACTGTCGCGCTCGGTGTAGTGAGCGTAGAAAGCCGCCGGAGTGGCATCAGCCATATTGCCGAGAGTAACCACGCCCACAGCTTTGTCTTTATCATAGAAAAACTCCGACAATGACTCGTTGGCTGAACCGTCAGCGTTAGCCGAGATATGGCGATTCTTGGTGCTTACGCCGGTGGCGAGAGCGCTGCCGCCAGCTGCCGAGTCGGTGGTGAATGCGTCGGCTGAAGTGGTCTGCGACAGGCCGAAGAATTTCATCAAGAACATGGTGAGTCCGTTGTTCACGCGGTCGGCAGCCACCACCTCATTAATGCCCATACCGTCGCCGATGAGCATAATCACATTTTTAATCGGTTTGTCGGCACCGTCGTTGAGATAGGAAGGAGTGTAGATGGCCTGACGCTCGGTGAGTTGCATCTTATCGTTTTTAAATCCCGCAAACGAGCGCGTAATCTTGTCGAGGCGGTCGTTGCGAATCACCGAACTCTCTTGTTTGGGCTGAGCCTCAGTCGAGATAACATAGTTTTTGGCATTCCAGCGGTTGAAAAACTCGGCGCACTGTGCGGGATGGTCGGTATTGATGTAGTCGATGCCCATGTTCAGGAAAGTGTTCCAAGCCGTAATGCCCTCGGGTGCTCCCCAGAAGCGGATGGGTTTGCCTTGAGCATGAGCGCGAGCTATCACAGCCTCCACTTTGGCCTTTTCGGCATCGATGAGAGTGCCCTTGCCGTTCCAGATGCTATAGCTGCGGAAATTCACGCTGAACATAGCCACACGCTCCAACTGGCTCGGTGTGTAGGTGGCATTGATGTCGCCATCGAAAAGTATGTAGTCGGGATATTTGTGGAAATCGGCAGGCGAGGGTTCGTATTGCCCGGTAACCACTATGCGGCAAGCATTGCTGTTGCGAGCGGGATTGAACACATCGGGGTGCTTCTCGAGAAGTTTTACCAATGCTTTCATATAAGCCTCGGTGTTGTTCGATTTTATTTCCACCATCAGTTGCAGGCCGGCGTCGGAGTCGGCGTAAGGCTTGCCGCCGTTCATCTTATAGATGTCGACGATAGGGTTGAGGTAGAAACGCTCGAAAGTGAAGTCGGGGCGCAAGTCCTCGAGGTCGTGACCCACGAGGAGTTTGCCATCCTTGTAGAACATATCGCACTCTATGGAATACATGTGCTGCGAATAAGCCTCGTAGAAAGGCATGGTGCGCACATAGTCGTTGTGCGAATGCAGTAGTGCGGGCGCTTGGGCGTAAGCCCCTGCTACGCTTGCCAAAATGGCTGCTGCTGCCACACTGCGAATGATATTTGTAAATTTCATATTAAAAGAAGAAATTGGTTAAATATGTGGGAATTAATAGTTATTTGGCAATGAAAAGCATGGCCGGCGTTACCGGAGTCTCATCGATGTTGGGAGTCTGGAAGCGCAGAAGCAATTCCTGACCCATGTAGTCCTCGAAATACTTGATTTCGATGCGGTGCAATCCCTTTTCGAGAGCCACCTTGCCCACCACGAAGTTGGCGCTGTGGCTGCCGTCGTTGTCGATAATCATACGACCGTCGATGAATAGCTGTGCACCATCATCGCTGCGCAGGCGGAACTTATACACAGCCTTTTCGGGAGCATCGAAAAGAGCATCGAACGTGTAGGCGAAATGGTCGTTGGTATCGTAGAGATCGATGCGGAAATTATCGGTCACACCCTTGTGGAGCGGCTTGAGATGCGCAATTTCGTCGCAACTCAGTATCTCGCCTTCGTAGTAGGTGTAGTTCACGCCGTTTTTCACCTTCGAAGCCTTCACCGGAGCCAGATATCCGGCATTTTCTTCAATCGAAGTGATGCCCGACGGACTGTGATAAACCGCTTCGCGACCCTTGGCAGTGGTAATCCAGGTGTCGAAGTGTCGGGAGCCTTCGCGCAGTTGCACTATGCGAGCGCCACGCTCGAGAGTGCCATAAGCGCCCCAACCGCTGCAACGGCCAAAGCCCAAAGTCACTTCCGACCGAATGCCCACATAGTCGTTCATGTGGTCGTGGCCCGCAAACACACCCACCATATTGCCCTTCTCGAGCATCGAGGCAAACAGGCCCGAGTTGATGCCCTTGCCGAAACGCTCTTTGGCGTTGCCGAAAGTGTCGGGCAAGCCCACCACGTGGTCGGTCTCAATAAGCGGGATGTGGAAGAATGCCACCGAAGGCACCGGCTTGCCGCCGTTCTTGGCAGCGAAACGGTCGCTTTCGCGGCGATACCAATCGATTTGGTCGAAGTGTATCCAATCGTAGTGGCCGAAAATGGTGCTGGCGGCATAATCGTTCGAGTCGATAAGATAAATCACATTCTGCACCTTGTCGGAGCCATTGCCGGCGTGCAGTGCTATGGTCATATTGCCGTAACCGGTAACGTGGTTGCCTTTCACGCCCACATACATAGGGCTATCGGTGAGCAGAGTGTAGATGGAATCTTTGCTCATAAACTCGCCGTCGTGGTTGCCCATAGCCACCACGAACGGTATGTTCTGCTTTTCGAAGAATGCAATGATGCTTTTCCAACCTTTGAGAGCAGGGTGGTCGGTGACGATATCGCCCGTGAGCACATTCAAGTCGGGGCGTTCGGCATCGATTACGGCTTGCAGACTCTGCAAAGTGCGTTTGCACACCTCCACGCTGTCGTCGCACCAGTGAATGTCGGTAAATTGGGCGATTTTGAAAGTGCCGTCGGCATTAAAAGCCATGCGGCGCGTGCTCTGAGCCGATGCTGCAAGTGTCAGAACGGCTGCGACGACAAATATTGCTGTGCGTAATGTTTTCATAATCAGTGCTTTTTAATAAGTCTTATTGCCCGGGGTTACCTCGATGGTCTTGCTCTTGCTACCATAGAACACTTTGAGCGTGAAAGGCACATTGCTGTCGATGGTAATCTGCGGTTCAGCCGATGCGTTGGCGCGCTTTGCAGCCTTGAAAGAGATGTTTCCTTCGGGGCCGAACGGATAGCGCTCTATGCCGTTGGCTTCGGTGAGATTGAGGTCCCAAGTGATGGTGTTCGACGGATAATCGGCACGGATGCCGATGATAAACTCTATAAATTCGGCAATAGGAGCCAAGCCGGTCCAGCCGATAAAGTCCTTACGAGCCATAAAGCCCTCGTTCATCGATTCGGGCGAGTAGTATTCCCAGAAAGTGCCGGTGTTTTTAAACACCTCAAACACCTGATGATAGTGATTGAGTGCAATGTCGCGAGCCTCCTTCTTGTAGCCCTTCTTCCACAAGCCATCGATAATCATATAGTTGGTGCCCGGCCATACACCACCTTGCCAGTAGCGGCCTTTTTCGTTGTATTTCGGATTGTCGGCGCTCACCGATGGCACCATGCCCGGACGTTTGAATTCCTTGGGGTTGTTTAAGTGCTCCACGAGGCGCTTGAGTTGGCTGTCGCTGAGAATATCGCTCTGCAAAGCCCAGAAAGCGCTTATGCCCTTGGTGGTGCACAGCGAGCCGTCGGCATATTGGTCGTAGAGGAAACCGCTCTTTTCGTCCCAGAGGTTTTCCTGAACATATCGTTTGAGCATCTTGGCTTCGTCCTCAAAGTCCTCTATTTCCTGCCAGCGCTCGATGTAGAAACCTATCTGAAGCAACTGATAGGCAGTCATATATTGTTGCAGATTGGTGTCGAGCCAAATCATGTGGCCGTGGCTGAAGATGGGGTTGTAGTCCTTCTTCACGCGCGGCATATTGTCCATACCGGTGCCCCAGCCGCTCGACCAATAGGTGCCGTTGCGCCAAGTGTGGTTGAGGCGAAGCCACTTATAGTAAGCCACAAGCGCCGGGAATGCCTTGTGAAGGCGGTCGATATTGCCAAACTGTTGATAATAAACCAATTCGCACCAAGGAATAAGGTTAGGACCGGTGCTCACCGGGTCGTAGCGTTCGAAGCAGTCGCTGCCGTCGGCATGTATTTCGCGGCAGATAAAGCCATCGGGGTGCTGCTTGGCATAGAAATTATTGAGCGTGCCTTGGAAATCGAAGAAACGCGCTCCATAGCGAGAGAACATCAAGATGAAAGCCGAGTCCCACATGAAAATGTTGCCATTGTAGGCAGTGTCGATATAAGGCACCACGAAGCCCGAGCCGGGAAGCGGGTTGCAGATGTTTTTCACACCTATCTGCCATGCTTTCCAGTACATGTCGATTTCGGCTTGGTGGCCCTCCCAAACGGGCACGGGCAGCACCTGACGAGCCTCCTCAAAACTTTTGGGCAACTCGGTGGTTACGGGTTTGGCCGTGCGGAAGTCGTTTTCAGCCACAAGAGCCTCTTTCACATAGGTGTTTTTGTATGGAATGCGATAGATGCTATCGTTGCCGCAACTTTGTGCGTTGCCTATACCGATGCCCATAGCCGCTGTGAGTGCCACAAGTATCGCTCTAAAAGCCATTTTTTGAAATTTTCGCATAGTGTAGTTATTTGTTTGTTTTTTATTTATTTCTTGGGAAGGTAATACAGCCGTTCGGGCGCGATGTCGGTCATCTTGGTGTCGCCGGGTATGCGCCAGCCCCATTGCAGCGATTCGCCCTCATAGTCGTCGAAATATTTGAGCGTGAATCGGTGCAGACCCTTGGCGAGAGCTATGGTGCCGGTGGCAGTAACCGCCGCGTGCGAGTCGTTGTTGTCCACCACAAGCACATCATCGATAATGAGCACGCTGCCATCGTCGGAACGGGTGAAGAAGGTGTAGATGCCATCGCTCGGCACGTCGATAAATCCGCCGAACACAAAAGCAAAGTGGTCGGGCGAGGCAGCGCCCTCGATGCCCGGCCGGCTTAGTGTGCCGGAGCTCAAAGGATTGCCTGTGATATCTTCAACCTTCAGGAACGGGCCTTCGAAGTAGTCGTAGCTCACGCCACGCTTCAATTCAGCCTGCTGCGCCTCGGTGAGCGATGCGGCAGGGCGATTGATGGCTTCGGTGGCTGTGATGGCCATAGTGGCGCTTGGCAGATAGCCCGGGCGGAATGCCTTAGCCTTGATGACGGTGGTGGAGCTGATGGCGAGCGGCGCAGTGTAGAGCGGCGAGCGTTCGGTAGGCTCCGAACCGTCGAGGGTGTAGTGAATGGCTGCATCGGGAGTGGCAGAGCCTATCTCGACATCGATGGCGCCGGTAAAGAGGTTCAAATCGCGACGCACAAACGGTATCGACACCACCGGGCAGCGAGTGTAGGAGTAGGGCGCTGCATCGGCAGAAGTGCCCCAATCGGTGGGCTTGGCGCTGAGAGTGAATTTGAGCACACCGCCTTGCATAATCTGCTCATGAGTGAGATAGACGGTGTTGATGGGTTTGCCGTTGAGTTCCACCTTGGCGATATATGGAGTGGCTTTGCTGTCGCCGCCTATGATGGTGAGAGTGCGGCCGTTGGCAAGGCGAACGGTTGCTTTGCGCATAAGCGGAGTGGTGAGAACATATTCACCCGAAGCCGGAGCCACTGCATACAGTCCGAGGCTGCTCATAATGAACCAAGCCGACATCTGACCGCAGTCCTCATTGCCGCACAATCCGTCGGGGGCATCGCTGTAGAGCGTATTGAGCACCTCTAAATTGCGTTCCTGAGTCTTCCAAGGTTGACCGATGTAGGAATAAAGGTAAGAGATATGGTGACTCGGTTCGTTGCCGTGAGCATATTGACCTATCAGACCTGTAATGTCCGCTTGCTCGTTGGGTGTTTCGCTTGTGGCGGTGTAGATAGAGTCGAGCGCAGCCACAAACTTCTCTCTGCCGCCGAAAATCTGCTCCATGCCCTTCACATCGTGCGGAACGAAGAAGCGATATTGCCAAGCGGTGGCTTCGGTGTAGGCATGACCCACCTCAAATGGGTTGAACGGAGTCTGCCAATTGCCGTCGGAGCGTTTGCCGCGGAAAAATCGGGTGGAACCGTCGAACACATTCACATATTGCTGCGAACGCTTCATATATTCGTCGTGAATATCGATGCGGCCTATGGCGCGAGCAAACTGAGCAATGCACCAGTCGTCGTAGGCATATTCGAGCAGGCACGACACCGATTCGCGTTTGCCGTTTTGCGGGATAAATCCGTTTTTCACGTAGTAATCGAGCCCTTTGGTGCGAGTGTTGGCAGTGGCAATCATAGCCTCGAGGGCATAGTCGGCATCGAAGTTGCGAATGCCTTTGAGATAAGCCTCGGCGAGCACAGCCACCGAGTGATAGCCAATCATGCAGCCCGTTTCGCCCGACGAAAGCGGCCAGATGGGCAGTTTCTTGTCGCAGCTGTAGCTGTTGAGCATCGAATTGTTGATATTTCGCACCAAGTCGTGGTCGATAAGCGTCATGAGCGGATGCCAGGCGCGGAACGTGTCCCAAAGCGATAGTGCGCTATACTCCTTGCAACCCTCTTCGAGACGGCGAATCGATTGGTCGTGAGCGCGATATTCGCCATTGCAGTCGCTGGTGATGTTGGGCATCACTAAGGTGTGATAGAGAGCGGTGTAGAACACCTTTTTGCGCGTTTCACTCTTGTCGTCGATGGCGAAGCAAGATAGCGCTTTTTCCCATTGAGCATCGGCGGCTTTGCTCACGGCGTCGAAGTTGAAGTCGGAGCCTGTGTCGTGCGTCAAATTTTGGCGAGCGTTCTCGATGCTCACGTTAGAGAGGCCCACCTTCACGGTCACTACATTGCTCTCGAGGCCGAACGAAGCCATAATTTTGTTGCCATGGGCTTTGGAGCCCTCCACGCGGCTGCCGTCGCTATAGGCAGCGAAATCGCGTATATTGCAAGAGAATTGTGCCACGAAATAGATGTGCTGTTGGTCAACAAAACCCAGACTGTTGCGCATGCCGGCTATTTCGTTGTCGGCGGTTTGCTCTATGGCTGCTTCGTAGATAACCTCTTCGCCGAGAGTCCAAAGCATATCCACCACCATGCGAGGCGATGCTTGAGCCGGATAGGTGTAGCGATGCACACCGGTGTAGGTGGCGGCAGTGAGTTCGGCTTTGATGCCGTTGTCGAGAAGCACGCTATAGTAGCCCGGACGTGCCTTTTCGTTGGCGTGGCTGAACGAAGTGGGCTGATAGAGATTGCTCGGCGAACCGATAGTTACATCGGGGTGAAAGAGCACATCGGCAAGGTCGGCGCAACCCGTACCACTGAGGTGATTGTGCGAAAATCCGAAGATTTGCGAGTCGCTGTAGTGATAGCCGCTGCAAGCATCCCAGTTGCCGGTGCGAGTGTCGGGGCTGAGTTGCACGGCTCCGTGAGGCGTGGTGGCACCCGGATAGGTGTGACCATGACCGCCGGTGCCGATAAAGGGGTCGACATAGCGAGTTAACTGTTTTGCAGCCATCGGTTGCCACGAAAGCAATGCCAGTGCCAGCATGGCAACGAGTGATATGATGTTCTTTTTCATCAGAATTCTGCGTTTTTTGTTGTTCTATAGGAGGGATTAGAAAAGTGTAGACTTAGAGAATTATTGCACCAGAGCCGAAGCACCGTAGATGGCTACATCATCGAGTTCCGACACGAAAATTTTGAGGCGTTGCACCATATTGGGATACATAAATGTCTCGAGCGACTGCATCATAGGCTTTTCGAAGTGCTCGAAAGCCTTGGCGATGCTTCCGCCGAACACTATGGCTTGCGGGTCGTAGGCAAGCAGCACGGCTTTCACCAGATTGCCCACATGGCTGCCAAATTCCTGCCATACGGGCATTATATCGGCATTGCCTTCCGATGCCAAAGTGGCGGCATCGCGACCTGTGGTGCCGCGGTCGACAAAAAATCCGCTGCTGCAATAGTGCTCATAGTCGCTCTCGAGATAGGGGAGCGAGCACACCTCGCCGGCAGCCGTGTTACGGCCGCTGTAGAGGCGTCCGTCGAATATGAGACCCGCACCTACGCCGGTGCCGAGAGTGATGCCCACCACATCGTCGTAGAGGCGAGCCGCACCATACATCTTCTCGCCGAGGGCGAAGCAGTTGGCATCGTTATTCACAGCCACAGGCACACCGAAAGTGCCTTCGAGTATGTCCTTGATGTGCACTTCCTTCCATGAGGGGATGTTCATCACATTGTAGACAATGCCTTTTTCCCAGTCCACCACCGAAGGTACGCCTATGCCTATACCTTCGATTGCATCATCGGCAGCCACTTGGCGTATGAGGTTCACTATGGCATCTACCACCTCGTCGGGGCACGATGTGTGAGGAGTGGGCACTTGAGCCTTGCGCACTATTTTGCCATCGCTCACTGCACCCACGCGAATGTTGGTGCCGCCTAAATCGATTCCTATTTTCATATTATCGAGTAAAGTGGGGATTAGAATTGCAAAGTAGCTACTTGAGGGTTGTGGTCGCTCAAGAAGGCATCGACATTTTCTTGCGGGATAAACACCTTGAGCACCTTGATGCTCGGAGTGGTGAAAATGAAGTCGATGCGCGAGCGTTGGTCGGCAGGTTCCTTGCCGAAGTCGTGCCAAGTGTAGTCAACACCTTCCACAGAGTCGGCCACGCAGCGCGAGTCGTTGAGCACAAATTCGTTGCCGGTGATGGTGGCGTAGGCGTTGCTGGTGTTGTCAACATTGAAGTCGCCGGTGAGGAATGCAGGTTGGTCGCCCACTATCTCCTTAATTTTGCTGATGATGAGCAGAGCGCTCTCGCGGCGAGCCACTTCGCCCACGTGGTCGAAGTGAGTGTTGACAGCCATAAATATCTTGTCGTTGGTTTTATCCTTTAGTTTAGCCCATGTGGCTATGCGAGTGCAAGCGGCATCCCATCCCTTCATACCCACGCTGTCGGGGTTTTCGCAGAGCCAGAAGTTGTTGCTGTCGAGCACTTCGAAACGGTCGCGGCGGAAGAAGATGGCGGCATATTCGCCCTTGTCTTTACCGTTGTCGCGAGCCACGCCCACCATGTCGAAGTCGGGGAGCAGAGCCTTGAGGTCGTCAACTTGGTTTTGGAGGAGTTCTTGAGTGCCCACGATATCGATGTTTTGGTCGATGATGAATTGAGCCACGCGTTCCTTGCGATATTGCCAATTGTTCATGCTGTCGTCGGGGTTATCGTAACGCATGTTGAAGGTTGCCACTACTATGTTTTGAGTGGTGTCTTGTTGCTGTTGTTGTTTTGAACATCCTGCAAGGATGATGACGCTTAAAAGAGCTAAAATAAGATTTCGCATAATTTGTGATTATTGAATAGTTTGTTTGAAAGGTTTGTATTTTCGCTTATTTTGGTTTTGGGGCTTATTGTTTCGTTCCCATCGTGTAAAGTTACGAAATATCTGTGATTTATGGTTTTGAGTTATTGCAAACATTAGTTAAAAGGGCTTGCGGAATAGTGCCAAATGTGAAAAACAAAGGTGCGTCAATGCAGAGATTGACGCACCTTGAGTGATTATATTATCGGCAAGGCTCTGTGCGCCTCGCGATAAGATGCTTATTAATAGTCTTTGTTTTGCTTCAACTTGCCACCAGCCTTGGTGATTTCAGCCGATGGGTAAGGGAATACCATGAAGTGAGCATCGTATTTGTTCTTAACCTTGTAGTCTTCGTATTGACCGATGGTGAAATCGGAGTTAACATCGCCGCGGTTAGAGTAGTGGCGAACGCGAGGACTTGCGTTGAGTTCGGCATCGGCGAGAGCCTTGATTTCGGCATTCGAAGAGCGATTCCAGCGCTTGAGGTCGAACAAGTGGTCGCTGAACTCGAAAGCGAGTTCGCAACGGCGTTCGTGGTAAAGGTCGGCCATAGTGGCAGTAGCGCCTATAGTAGTGAGGTTCGAACGAGTGCGCACGCGGTTGATGTCCTTGGCAGCTTCGCCCGGTTTGCCTGTCATAAGATAAGCTTCGGCACGGAGGAGCAAGCAGTCGGCAAAGCGCAACAATGGGAAGTTGATGCGAGCAGTTGGCCAGTCACCGTTAGGATTAACGTATTCGTTGGTCATATCCTTGTGCTTGAATGGGTCCATATATTTGTTAATCATGAAGCCCGATTCGATGTCGGAAGTAGAATAGAACTGACGCTTTTCGCCGTTGAAGTAGAATTCCTGACCATATTCGAGGATGCTGCGAACGATGCGGTCGTTACCGGCACCATCCTTGAGCATTTCTTCGTAGATGTCGTAAGAAGGCTTGTTCTGACCCCAGCCGTTGTATACACCCCAGCCCTTGTTTTCGAGGATTACGCCCGGGAATTCCAAACCACCACCGTTGGCACCACCGTTGCAGGGGATTGTCCAGATGTATTCTTTGTTCCAGAAGTCGGCGAAATCAGAAGAGAACACTTGAGCATAAGTGTCGGCGAGGTCGCGACCATAGGTGGTTTCGAGCTCGTTAACGCAGTTGATTACGTCGTTCCACTTTGTTTGGTCCCAAGTAGCCCAGTAAGCATAGGTCTTAGCCTTGTAGCCCACGCAAGCAGCCTTGTGAGCACGACCGCGGTCGTCGATGCCATATTCTTCAAACTTAGGCAGATTAGCCAAAGCCTTGTCGAGGTCTTCGATGATGAGGCGGTAGTTTTCCATTACTGAAGGTTGCTGTTCGGGTATCGAGTTGTCGTAACCGTTTTCGAAGTCTTCGTAGCGGCAGAAAGGCACACCCTGCAAGTCGGTACCGTAGCGGTAAGCGATGTAGAAGTGAGTGAGCGCACGCATGAAGTAAGCTTCGCCGAGCGAACGCTTTTCGATAGCAGTGAGCGATGCTTTCTTAGAGAGCTGTTCCACAACCCAGTTGGCGCGGGCAGTGGTGCGAGTGAGGCGTTCCCACACCGAGCGGAGAGGACTTTCGTCGCCCGAGTAGTTGAAAGTGGCGAGAGCTGGATAGCTTCGTGTGCGACCCCAAACCACGTCGTTGGCGGCAGCTTGTTCCCAGAAAAATTCGCGACCGAAGCAGCCTTCTTGTTGCACGTCGGCATAGAGCATTTCCACTGCATCGATTGCCTGTTGGTCGTTGGTAAAGTAAGTGCCGGTGGTTGGCGATCCTTCAGGCTGAGTGTTCAAGAAATCATTGCATGACACTGTAGTGAGAGCCAAAGCCGACACAGCCAAACCTAAAATATATTTTTTCATAATACTTTTCAAATTTGAATTTTTATATATGTAGTAGATTATTGCTGTGGATTAGTAAGTCAACTTAACGCCGAATGAGTAAACCTTAGAAACAGGATACTTCAAAGCATCCCAGCCACCGCATTCGGGGTCCATACCTGAGTAGTTGGTGATGGTGAAGAGGTTTTCGCCGCTGAAGTAAACCGAAAGGTTGCTGTTGCGCATACCCAAGTGAGCGCACTTGCGCATGATGCGAGTCAAGTCGTAGGTTACAGTCAAGTTCTTCATACGCAAGTAGTCGGCGTCTTCGAGATACCAAGTGCTTGGGTTAGAGAAGTTGCTGTTGAGGTCGTTCTTAGAGAGGCGAGGGATGTCGCTGCCCTTGTTGGTTTCGCTCCAAGCGTTGAGGATGTCGGTAGAACGGTTGAAGTTGCCTTCTACATCGCTCACGAGCATGTACTTACCTGCATAGAATGCTTGAGCACCGCCCACGCCTTGGAACATGGCGCTAACCGAGAGGTCTTTCCAAGTGAAGCCTGCAGTGAGTGCGTAGGTCCATTCGGGAGTGGCATTGCCCATGTATTGACGGTCCTTGCTGTCGATTACACCATCGTTGTTGAAGTCTTCGAACTTCAAGTCGCCTGCTTTGGCATTTGGTTGGATGCGGTTGCCGTCCTTGGTGTAGGCTTCAGCTTCTGCATCGCTTTGGAATATGCCGAGGCAATTGATGAGGTAGAATGAGCCCAAAGGTTCGCCTTCGGTAGTTTGATATACATAAGGTATGTTGCGGAAGCCGCCGCCACCGGTCCATACACCTGCTTCGCCTGTGCTGCTCTTTACGCCTATGTCGGTAACCTTGTTGGCGTTGTAAGCCAAGTTACCTGTTACGAAGTACGACCAGTCCTTGTTAACCTTGTCGCTCCAAGTGACTTGAGCTTCGAAACCGCGGTTGCGAACTTCACCCATGTTCACGAGCTGAGCGCTGATACCGAGGTAGCCAGGCCAGTTCATCGATTGGGTTTGAATCAAGTTGTAGGTGCGCTTGTTGTAGTAGTCGAGAGCTACGCTGAGGCGGTTGTTCAAGAATGCTGCATCGATACCCAAGTCGAATTGTTCAGAAGTTTCCCAAGTCAAGTAAGGATTAACCACATTGTTGAGATACCACATAGTGCCCCAGATACCGCCCGATTCTACACCGGCTTGGTTGAGTTCGTTCCAAGTGGTTTTGCTGAGCACGGCGCTCTTGTAGTTGTAACCGATAGAACCCAAGTTACCTACGCGACCCCAAGAAGCACGAATCTTGAGGAGGTTAACGGCGTCGGTCTTCGGGAAGAAGCTTTCGTTCGAAACCTTCCAAGCGGCAGTTACAGCAGGGAAGTCGCCGTAGTTGTTGCTCTTAGGCAGACGGCTTGCGTAGTCGCGACGGAACGAAGCGGTAGCGAAGTAGCGGTCGTCGAATGAGTAAGAGAGACGGCCTATGAGGGCTACGTTGGCGTCAGGGCCTGTAAGATAGTCGTCTTGCGAAGTGCTTTCGGCAAATGAGATGTACTGCAAGTAGTCTGATTCATCGCTGAGGTTCTTGCCATAGATGCTGAGACCACGGCTGTAGGTGCGGTCGGCAGTAGTAGAAAGCAAAGCGCCAACGGTGTGCTTGCCGAATGTGTTGTCGTAGGTAAGAGTGTTTTCAGTCATCCAGCGGCTGTAGCGATAAGAGCTTTCATTGAGTTCGTTGAAGTCTTGAGGCTTACCGATTTCGGGACGACGAGGATTGAAGTTCTTGTAGTAGTTGTTGGTGAGGTTGTAAGTGAAGCGGCTCACAAACTTCAAGCCAGGAAGGATATTACCGATTTGGAGCGAAGTAGTAGACCATACATCGCTTGTGCGGTTGTAGCGGTTTTCGGCAGTAAGCAAGCGCACGGGGTTAACGGCGTCGCCGTGGATGTCGGCGTAATTGCTGCCATATTTTGCTATGTATTCAGGATCTTCGGTAGTTACGCCGTGATAGTTGCCGTTAGCATCGTAAACGGGAGCCGAGCTTGGCATCATGATAGCGCTGATAATAGCGCCGGTGTAACCGCTGTTGGTGTCCTTAGAGCGGCTCTTGGTGTTGACCCAAGAGAAAGTTTCGTTGATGGTAACCCACTTGTTGAGCTTGAATTCGCCGTTGTAGTGAAGAGTGGTCTTGCGGTTCCAGGTGTTGATAAGCACACCGTCGTTGCTGTCGTAAGCAAACGAAACGCGGTTTTTGGCGTTTTCTGTACCTGTGTTAAGAGCCACATTGTGACGGTGATAGAGTGCGTCGCGGAATATTTCGTCCATCCAGTCTGTGCGAGTGGTGGCAATCCACGGGTTCTTGTTGGTGTCCCAACCGTCGGGGAGAGTAAGTCCGGCGTTAGCGTGCGAAATCTTACGCATTTCTATCTGTTGCTGAGCGTTCAAGCCCTTAGGCAAGTTGCTTGCCGAGCGCACGCCCACTACGCCGTCGTAGCTGATAGAAACAGCGCCTTCGTGAGCCTTCTTGGTGGTAACAAGTACACAACCGCCGGCACCTGAAGTAGCACCGTAGATAGCAGCCGAAGCAGCGTCCTTGAGCACTACGATGCTCTCGATGTCGCTGAGCGATGGGATGGGAGCGCCGGGAATACCGTCAACCACCCAAAGCACATTGTCGCCGTTTTGCGAACCTTGGCCGCGGATAACGATGCTTGGAGTAGAAGTAGGGTCACCACCATTCGATTCGATGGTTACGCCCGGGAGCTGACCTTGAAGCATGCCTTCGGTAGAGGTAACAGGGCGTTGAGCCAACGATTCAGCGTCGCGAACCACGCCAACGGCTGCCGAAAGGTCTTGCTTCTTTTGTGCTGCACCATAACCAAGCACTACCACTTCGTCGAGCTGTGCAGCATCATCTGCCATTACTATTTGGGCTGCTTGCGAAGCCTTTACTTCGGCCGACTTCATGCCCACATAATTGATTACTAAGATATCGTTAGCTTTAGCATTAATCGAGAAACGGCCTTCGATGTCGGTCGAAACACCGGTAGTGGTGCCCTTTACAAGCACACTTGCGCCTACCACGGGCTCGCCCTTGCTGTCTTTTACGATACCATTTACTTTTGAACTCTGTTGTACACTTTGAGGTGCTGATTCAGCCGATGCGTAGGCTGTGGTAGTACCTAAAGCAAAACAACACAAGATTCCAACGCATACGCGTCTAAGAATTGTCTTTCTCATAAAGATGGTTTTTACTTGTTTTTTAATAGTACTATAGATCGTTTTGCGAATTAAATAATGGCAAATTTACTACTTTGTTACTTATTAAGTGTTAAATATTGATAACAAAAATGTAATTAATTATGTTAATTAATAAATGTTAATCGAAAAAATGGCGAATGAAGGTATTGTAACCCACTTTTTGCTGCTACAAAAATGTTGCAAAATGTGGCTTTGAGTGGCTCTGTTGATGTAAAAAAAGGCCATTTTGTTGTTAAAAAATGCCGCCATTGGCGGTAATATTGCCAAAAGTTTTGACGAGCCGTAATTTGGCAAAATGCCGGTTTTGTAACTAATCGATGTGGTCGACCGGATGAAATACCGATGCTCCGTGGGGTGGAATAGACAAAAATATTGTGTAACTTTGCACCGCAATTTATATTGAGGTACTATACAACCAATGAATGAATCGAAATCTACAATAAGTATCTTCCAACGCCCCGGTTGGGTGGTGACTTTTGCACTCACGGCAGCCATATTGTGGGGTTGGGCTTATCCGCTCATCAAACTCGGCTTCGAATCGTTTCACATCACCACCGACCAGACCGGCAGCAAGATGCTCTTTGCCGGCATCCGATTTTTTGTGTCGGGGCTGATAATTCTTGCCGTGGCGCGGGCTTCGGGCAGGAGTTTTGCGGTGAAAACCCGCGGTAGCGTGTGGTATATATTGCTTTTTGCACTGCTCAACACCACGCTGCACTATGCGTTTTTCTACTTCGGACTCTCGCACAGCGCAGGGTCGCGAGCCGCTATTCTCAATTCGATGAGCGTGTTCACGCTGGTGATATTGGCGTGCGTGTTTTTCGAGAGCGACCGCCTCACGGGCAGCAAGATAGTGGGTTGTGTGATGGGCTTTTTGGGCATAATGGCACTGAACCTCGATGGCGGCGACAGCGGCGGCTTCACATGGCTCGGCGATGGCATGATAGTGCTCAATGCACTGTGCTCGGCAGTGGCAGGACTGATGACCCGCGGCTTGGGGCGCCGAATCGATGTGTTTGTGGGCACCGGCTACGGACTGGCTGTGGGTGGCGCACTGCTCATAGTGCCCGGACTCGCTTGTGGCGGCACATTGCCGGTGGTTTCCATCACGGGACTACTTATCCTTGCAGGGCTGATTTGCATCTCCACCATAGGTTTTGCGCTATATAACAAACTCTTGACTTGCAATCCGGTGGGCAAGGTGGCGATATTCAATTCGCTCATTCCGCCCGTGGGCGCCATCAGTTCGTGTTTGTGCCTGAGCGAACCCTTCTATTGGAAATATGTGTTGGCAGGAGCCCTCGCTGCCGGCGGCATCTATATCATTAATAAAAACAAGTGACGCTGCAGCCTGGCGGCGCTGCTATGCGAGCGAAATGATAGCTATGAAAAATTTAGATACATCGGTGCGACAATATTTTGCAGCCTCGGCTGTGATGTGCGTGATAATGCTCAATGTGCTCGATGCCACCATAGTGAATGTGGCATTGCCGGCACTGGCACTCACTTTCGGCGTGAGCGACTCGGCCATCACTTGGGTGGTGAACAGCTATCTCATGCTCATACCTATGCTTATGCTCACCTTTTCGCTCTTGGGCGACATTTGGGGCTATCGGCGCGTGTTTGTGGCGGGGAGCATACTCTTCGGCGTGGGGTCGGTGCTTTGCGGCTTGGCTTCGGGTTTTGCCATGCTCATAGCAGGCCGTATGGTGCAAGGTGTGGGCGCAGCTTGCGTGATGGGTGTGAACACCGCACTGGTGCGCATCATCTTTCCGCCACGAAAACTCGGAACCGCCATGGGCTTGAATGCCATGGTGGTGGCAGTGAGTTCGGCAGCCGGACCGGCGCTTGCAGGCGTGATTTTGCAGTATCTCTCGTGGCATTGGCTGTTCTTTATCAATGTGCCCATAGCAGTGCTGTCGCTTGCCATAGGTTTGGCATTGCTGCCCGGCAATCCACCGCTGCCCGAGGGCGTGAAACGCAGTTTCGATGGCATGGGAGCCATGTATAACGCAGCATTTTTCTGTCTGCTCTTTTTGGGCGTCGACACCTTTGCTCAAGGCAATAATGCCATACTTTCGGCAGTGGAACTCGTGGCAGCCGCTGTGATAGGAGCAGCATATTTTCATCGCGAAAAGATACTCGCCACGCCATTGTTTCCCGTCGACCTTATGCGCAACAGCATATTCTCGCTTTCGGTGCTCACCTCGATATGCTCCTACACGGCGCAGAGCCTTGCCTATATAGCCTTGCCGTTCTATATGCACTATGTGCTTCACTACGATGCCGTGGCCATAGGTGCCACCATCACACCATGGCCCATAGCCACCATGATTACAGCCCCTTTGGCGGGCAAATTGGTGGCACGCTACCGAGCCGGCGCGATATGTGCCGTGGGAATGTGCCTGTTTGCGCTCGGATTTGTTTCGCTGCTCACCTTCGGCGCCGGCCAACCCGCATGGCAACTTGTGTGGCGATTGGCACTATGTGGAGTGGGCTTCGGCTTGTTTCAGACGCCCAACAACGTCACCCTCGTAAGCTCCGCACCCAAGCATCGCAGCGGCGGCGCCAGCGGCATGCTCGGCACAGCCCGCGTGGTGGGACAAGCCTTAGGCACCACCCTCGCCGCGCTGCTTTTCCGCATCTTCGACAACACACACCAAAGCACCGCCTGCTTCATAGCAGGCATAGCCATGGCCCTCACCGCCGCCATAGTAAGCTCCCTGCGACTGAAAAAACAAGATTAATAAGCCCGATGGGCTAAGTTGGTTACCTCCGAGAGAAAAGATGCCACATTTTTTCATTCTCGGGGGCTTTTAGGCATTTTTTCTGCCCCATAGGTCTCTTTTTTGCGCGTTTCACACCTGGGGGTGGAATTATGCGGAAATATAATAATATTCCTTAATTATGCCTCCGGGGCTAAGGGTCAATGCAAAATATTGTGAATATGCATGAAAAATGCAATATGCAGAGTGTGTGGATTTTGGTGAATGACAAATAGTTGCTATCTTTGTGGCTGAAAATTAATGTATGGTAAACAAAATTTAAAGTAAAAAAGAGACATGAAGAAAGTATTAGGTTTTATTTTTTCGGCTATGATAATGGTAGCTTGTTCGTCACACAATGCAGTGAATGTGGATGGAGAATGGTTGATAACTAACGTAAACGGCAAGAGTACCGCAGGCGGAGATCGTCAAGCCGAGATCAAGTTCGACGGCAAAGGCAAGGTAAATGGCAACGCAAGTGTTAACTTATTCTTCGGTTCATATAGCTTGGAAGGCGATTCGCTCAAGTTCGGTCAAATGGGAATGACTCGGATGATGGGCGGCAGCATGGATATAGAAGATGCCATCACCAAGGCACTGGGCGAAGTGGCTACAGTGAAGGTCGACGGCGACAAGGCTGTAATCATGGATGCCGAAGGCAACGAAGTGATGCAGCTCGAACGCAAGAAGTAAGAACAATACTTCGGCAAGTGCGGGCTGCTTTGGCTCAATGCGGAGCAGCTCAATGAGAGAGAGGGATATAAGAGATAATCGGAATATATGCCAAACAAAAACATCAAACGAATAGTGCTGACCGGCGGTCCGTGTGCGGGCAAGACCACAGCACTTGTGAGAGTGATAGAACACTTTTCGAGCCTCGGCTATAAGGTGTTCACAGTGCCCGAAGTGCCCACAATGCTCATTCAGGCGGGTATGGACTATCTTACCAAGAACAAAGACCTGTTCTACACCGGTGAGAAAGCCACGTTGCAAATCCAGCTCATGCTCGAGGACCAGTTTATGGCAATGGCTGAGACGTGCAGCGAGCCGTGCGTGATAATTTGCGATCGCGGCACGCTCGACATTTCCACCTATCTACAGCCCGAAGACTGGGAGCGCATCACCGCCAGTGTGGGTGTAGATACCAATCAGCTGCGCAACCGCTACGATGCCGTGCTTCACCTTGTGTCGGCGGCCAACGGTGCCGAGCAGTTCTACACCACAGCCACCAATGCAGCACGATTGGAACAAGCCAATGAGGAAGGCCTGCGCATAGCTCGCGAACTCGACAAGAAGGTGATAAAAGTGTGGAGCGGACATCCGCACATGCGCGTTATCAACAATGCCGAGAACTTCGACAGCAAACTCAATCGTGTGCTCAAGGAAATCTCTAATGTGCTTGGATTGCCGCAGCCCATCGAGGAAGAGCGCAAATACATTGTGGAAGTTACCGGCGAGATACCGGAATACATAGAGAGCGACATCACTCAAACCTATTTGGTGGCCGACCCCGACTGCGAAGTGCGTCTTCGTCGCCGTGGTTGGAACGGCAAGTATGTGAATGTGCACCTCACCAAGAAGAAACTCTCCGATACTGAAGAACTTGTTACTGAGCGTCAGGTGAATAACAACCTTTATCAGTCGCTCTTGCAGCAAGCCGACCCATATCGCACCACCATCAACAAGGTGCGCAAGAGTTTTATCTGGAAGGGTCAGTTCTTCGAACTAGATGCCTATCACGGTGTGCATGAGGGACTTGTGATACTCGAAGCCAAAGGCATTCCGGCAGGCGAAGATGTGAAGTTCCCGCCATTCTTGCGCGTGGTGGCTGATATCACAGGCAATAAGAAGTATTATAACTATAATCTCGCTCTGCGCAACTAACGCCCGAGAGCAGCAATAACACAACCATAACGAGAGCCCGATTTGCCGCCATAGGCGAAGAATCGGGCTCTCGCAGTTTTGTTGTTAGCGCCAAATATCGTAGAAAGGTAGTTGCCGACTCCACCGTGATTGAAATCTGTGATTGCCGGATGCCAATTCGCTGTTGTTCTAACTGTTTCAGGCAGGTGATTATTGCTCAAATAGATTGCTCAAGGCATATAGAGGAACGATGTCGACATGCCGCTCGGCATTTTCGGCCTTGCTATCGGTATGACAGAATTGTCCGAAGTTCTCGAGCGATGTGCGAATAGCATGGTTCAAGTTGTGTCGACGCATAAATAGCCAAAGACTCTGCATGCTGCCTTGTGTACTCGCCTTAACTTCTATGGGAAGCACTTTACCTTGTAGTGCTATCACATAGTCCACTTCAGCTTGACTATTCTTTGAGATATTTTGCCAATAGTGCATCTCGTTCTTTTGGAAGCAATCGGAGTATTTCACCATTTCCAAGCCGGCAAAAATCTCAGATGCACCGCCTTTGTTGACAAAAGCGATTTCATCGGCCATAAGAATGTCGGCTGCAGGCGTATTGAGCATAGTTTGCATCAAACCAAGGTCGAAAAACAGATATTTTGTGTATCGAGGGTCTTCTTCAGCTCCGAGAGGAATCCCGTTGGCATCGGTGTGCGTAACAGGAACCACAAGCCCCGCAAGCGACAGAAGGTGAAGTGACTCCTTTATTACGGTAGACTTTATCTCTTTGTCGACTTGCGAAAAGGTAAACTTTTGCCCGGCTTGAAGGGCTACCGATTTGAGCACTTGGCGGAGTAGAGGTGGCGAAATACGCTTTTTGTATTTTACAAAGTCGTCGTTGTATGCGCTCATTATATCGTTGTGTACGCGCGCTACTTCGAGATAGCTTTTGGTTTCAATCCATACGCTTACGGCAGCCGGCATTCCGCCTACCAGGAAGAAAGTGCGCAGCAAATCAGTAAGATTGCTATGTGCAGCATCGTTGAGAGGCTCAGTGCTTGTGCAGCTCTTTTTTAGGCCGATGGTGAGGTCAAGACCTTGAGCAGCAAGGAATTCGTCGAACGAAAAGGGGTGCATATACATTGAACGTATTCTTCCCACACCAAACGATGGTATTTCTTGGAGTGTAAATTCGAGCAGCGAACCGGCGGCAATAACATGCAGCTCAGGATAGTCTTCTTTAAAATAGCGCAACGCCATAATGGCTTCTTTGCAAACCTGTATTTCGTCGATGAAAAGAAGAGTCTCGCCGGGAATAATTGGTGTGGCAAGCGTACCACTCAGTTTTTCGCAAGTGCGCTTTACATCTATATTCTCGGTGAACAATTGGCATAGCGACGGCTGTTTCTCAAGATTTATCTCAAGATAATATTTAAATGACTTGCCAAGATGTCGCACGGCAGTGGATTTGCCCACCTGACGCGCTCCGCGTATCATCAGCGGAAGGTGTCGAACAGAGTCTTTCCATTCTTGTAGTTTTGTGTCGATGTGACGTTTGAAGTATATCATTGTATATCATGTGATTGCAAATGCAAATATACTACAATTTCCCAAAATTGGCATCGAAAATTTGGAGTTTTTGCCCAAAATCGGCATCTAAAATATGTTAAAATCGCCCAAAATCGGCATCGAAAATCGGCGAAGCGGATTTTTTTGCTCATTGTGGCGGATTTTTGTAAATTTGCGAGTGTTTTTCATAGTAATAAAAAATTTATAGTTATGGAAAGGAAAGAAATACCAGTATTGCTGCTTACGGGATACCTTGGCAGCGGTAAGACAACATTGGTGAACAGAATATTGAACAATCGTCGCGGCATACGCTTTGCGGTTATAGTAAACGATATAGGAGAGGTGAACATCGATGCCGACCTGATACAGCGCGGTGGCGTGGTTGGTGCTAAGGACGATAGCTTGGTGGCTCTGCAGAACGGCTGTATATGCTGCACGCTCAAGATGGACCTTGTGCAGCAGTTGAGCGACATAGCTTCGATGAATCGCTTCGACTATATAGTGATAGAGGCGAGTGGTATATGTGAGCCTGTGCCTATAGCACAAACCATCTATTCTATCCCTACGCTCGGCCCGGAATATATGCAGGACTGCATGCCGCGCCTCGACTGCATCTGCACCGTGGTAGATGCTTTGCGTCTGAAAGATGAATTTCAGTGCGGCGGCGACTTGATGCGCAAGAATATCGATGAAGAAGATATCGAAAACCTTGTGATTCAGCAGATTGAGTTCTGTAATATAGTTTTGCTCAACAAGGCTTCGATGGTGGAGCCTTCCGAATTGGAGCGCATACGCCAAATAGTGCGTGCTTTGCAGCCTAAGGCTGAAATTATAGAGTGCGATTATGGCGATGTAGACCTCGATAAACTGGTGAATACCGGTAAGTTCGACTTCGATGAAGTGGCTACCTCAGCCACTTGGATTCACGAAGTGGAAGGCGCGCCCGATGATGACGATGATGACGATGATGAGCACGAACACCACCATCATCACGATGATGACGACGACGATGATGATGACCATCACGAACACCACCATCACCACGATGATGATGACGACGATGATGACCATCACGAGCATCACCATCACCACCACCATCATCACCACCACGATGGCGAAGGAGAGGCTGAGGAATATGGCATAGGCACATATGTGTATCGCGCGCGAAAGCCGTTTGATATAGGACTATTCGACTATTTTGTGGCTCGCCGATGGCCTAAGGGTGTGATTCGTGCCAAGGGCCTGTGCTACTTCAAGAGCGAATCGCACATCTGTTATCTTTTTGAGCAAGCCGGCAAACAAGTGTCGCTGACCAATGCCGGACAATGGTATGCCACCATGCCCGAGGATGAACTACGACCGCTGCTCGCCACCGATGCCACTCTGCGTCGCGATTGGGATGAGACCTATGGCGACCGTCAGCAGAAACTCGTGTTTATAGGTCAGCACCTCGATAAGGAAGCCCTCAAGAAAGAACTTGACGACTGCCTTGTGGATATGTAATAGATTATTATAAGATAGATGCAAACAAAAAAGGCTTCTCGCTGGTGCGGGAAGCCTTTTGCTGTGTTATATTCGGTTGATGAATAAGTGCTTAGCGGTGCACTGTGATGGTGTATTCGGCGGCGAAATGTTTGCCGGGCTCGAGGTGGTTGATCCACGCACGCGAAGCAAAGTCGCCCTCATAGTGCATATAGTCGCAGCGACCATACCAAGGCTCGATGCACACAAACGGACATTCCGGGTGAGCCTTTACGGGAGCCCAAAGAGCTACGAGCGGTGCGTCGAAATCTACGCTGATATATGGCTCGTGCTGCTTGTCGAGAATCGACACTCGGTGTAGTTGACCGTTTTCGAACATATAAGTGTCGGGGCCAAATGCATTGGGCGTGATGGCAAGCGTTTTGCCGCAATCGGGCTCAAACAAGTGCGCGCCTGTTTCGGCACAACCTTTTTCGCCGGGGCGGCAGTAGTAGAGTTCGCCCTGATTGTCGAAATCGAAGTAACCGTTGGCGCCCTTATTGTTGGCATCGAATTCAGGCAGCACAAATGCCGGGTGAGCACCTATCTGGAAGTGCATAAGCGATGAGCCGGTGTTCTCCACATCCCATTTCACTATCACCTTATCGCCATCGAGCACATAGCCTATGCGCAAGCTGAAAGGGTAGGGGTATTTGGCAAGAGTCTCTTCGTTGCTTTCGAGCAGCCACCAGGCTTCGGTTTCGGTTTGGCTCACGAGAGTGAAATCCATGTCGCGAGCAAATCCGTGCTGCGGGAGCGAATATTCGCGATTAAGCACGCGATAACGGTTTTCCCACACGCGGCCCACAATGGGGAAAAGCACAGGCGAGTGGCGAGCCCAAATAGCAGGGTCGGCTTGCCAAAGGTGTTCGGTACCATTGCGCATGATGCTGCACAATTCAGCTCCATGACGCTTAATGCTGATGGTGAGAGTGGAATTGGAAAGTGTAATCATATTTCGATGTTTAGATTGTTTGTTAATGAAGTCTATGGAGGTCAAAATTAATAAATTCTGCCGATAGCACAATCTTAAAGATGCAAAAATGTGCGACGGGTGTGAAATATTAAACACAGATTATCACAAACAGGAGCATTTAGCACAATAATGTGGAAATCTGCCTGATTATGTGGAAATTCGGGTTAAAACCAACATCATGCTGCCTACATACCGTGGGCAGCGGACTGATGGGGGCTTGAAAATCTAAAAAAACAGACTCGACCACCGTGAAAACGATAGCCGAGCCATATTTTCTTTCGTTAGTCAACTTTTATCGGACAGCAATAATATATAATAAAATCAATCTATTTTGCGGGATTAATTTTGCTGTTGTAGTTTAAAACCGCAGTAGATGCCTTTGTACGAGCTAAGGAGAGACGAAACTGTTGAAACGGTTCTGTTGCTTGTGTACTTGGCGGCAGCTGAGATGATGTTGCTGAGTTTGCTGATGTCGAAAGTGAGGCTGAGTTGAGTGCCTTTCGAAACATAGGCAGTAACGCTTTTTAGCTTGGTAGAGCCGAGTGCGCTGAAGTTGAACACCAAAGTGCCGTCGGTAGTGCCTTTAGTAACTGTGCCGCTGATGGTGCGACCGTTCTTGAAGGTCATCACGAAGTTTTCGGAGCCGTCGAATGTGAGTTGCAATCCGTTAACGCCAGCGCGTTCGTAATATGGGGCAAGTTTGCTTTCGATAGTGGCTTCGGCAGCAGTACCGCCTGCTTTCTGAAGCAAGTTTTCGCTCTTGAACACAACAGCAGGTCCTGTAACTACCCAAGTGCCTGTGAGGTCGGTTACTTCCACCTTATCGGTAGAAATGAGCGAGTTGATAACTCCGCCGAGGTTGAGGTTTTTTAGACTGTTAAGGTCGAAAGCCGATGCTTGAATGCTCACTGCAAGTGCGCACAAAGCCAAAATAAACGATTTGATTTTCATTGCTTTTTAGTTATTGTTATGTTGTTTTATCCTCTATAGAATGATGGAGCAAAGATAATGCAAAAAATGGTGTAAACTATTACTCTTAATACTTTTTTAGAATAAATAAAGTTAAACGGCACGCCTCCGGGCGAAATACATCGCAGAGAGGTGTGCCGTAGATATAAAAAGTGATGTAACTTATTTGCCGTTATCTTCGATTTCGCGGTCGATTGTCTCAAATTCGGAGTTGTTGCTTCGATATTCTGGGATAAAGAGTTTCATTGCCTTAATCATCTCGTGGGTGTTGCCGCTTGCAGCGAGGGCTATGATTTCGTTGATGGCGCTTTCCACTTGCTCGTAGTCGTATTTAGTGACTGTGGCAATCATGATTTTCTCGTTGATGGTGGCGGTGGTGGTCTCCTTGTCGTTGAGAAGCTCTTCGTAGAGTTTTTCGCCCGGGCGGAGTCCGGTTTCCACTATCTTAATGTCCTTGCCGGGACGGAATCCGGCGAGCGAAATCATCTTGGCAGCCAAGTCATAGATTTTCACCGGTTTGCCCATGTCGAAGACGTAGATTTCGCCGCCGTTGCCCATACAACCGGCTTCAAGCACGAGCGAGCAAGCCTCGTTGATGGTCATAAAGTAGCGAATGATGTCCTTGTGAGTGATGGTCACCGGGCCGCCGCTTTCTATTTGGCGACGGAAGATGGGTATAACCGAGCCGTTTGAGCCTAACACATTGCCAAAACGGGTGGTGATGAATTGCGTTTGTAGTCCGCGCTTTTTGTTTTCGAAGAATAGCGATTGGGTGTAGATTTCGGCGAGGCGTTTGGTGGCGCCCATCACGTTGGTGGGGTTCACAGCCTTGTCGGTCGACACCATCACGAACTTATTCACGCCATATTCCACTGCGAGGTCGGCGATGATTTTCGAGCCGTACACGTTGTTGATGATGGCTTCGGTGGGGTTGATTTCCATCATGGGCACGTGCTTATATGCCGCGGCGTGAATCACGAGGGTGGGGCGGTAAAGGTTAAATGCCTGCTCCATGCGAGTCTTGTTTTGCACGCTACCGATAAAGCAGATGATGGGTATTTCGGGGAACGACTGCTTCATCTCGAGCATGAGGTCGTGCATGGGAGTTTCGGCTTGGTCGACGCACACCACGAGTTTGGCTTTGCAAGCAGCCACCTGGCGCACCAGTTCGCTGCCAATAGAGCCGCAAGCACCGGTAATGAGCACCGTGCGACCATATATGTTTTGGCGCACGAGAGTGTTGTCGGTGATAATGGGTGCGCGGCACAGCAAATCCTCTATCTCCACATTTCGTATTTGAGGAGCGAAATTGGTGGCAGTGTCGTTGCTCTCGGTGAGGTCGATGTCTTCGATGTGGTTGAGGGTGAACACTTTGATTCCCGAATCGAGAATCTTGGTGGCAGCTTCGGAGCGAAGCACTCCGAGGTTCTTGCGGTCGACAATCAATGCCGACACATTAAGCGTTTCGACTATGTTGTCGAAAGTTTCGGGCGAGAAGAAATACACCGGATAATTGTTTTTCGATGTTCTGCCATTGGTCTGCTGCTTGAATGATAGCAGTCCCACGGGAGTGTATCGGCCATTGAGGTCCTGCTGCAGCCAGTTGGCAATCATCACCGACCGCATCGAGCTTCCCACCACGAGCACCCGCTGATTGTGGTGGCTAATGGCTGTGATGCGAGCGTAGATGTATTTTGCGATAAGTCGCTCGGCTATCATCATACACATTGCAAGGAGCACCACGAAGCTCAGTTCCCACATGCTTATGAGTGTCTTTTGGGTAATTTGCTGCACAGCGATATTGATGGTGGAGAGAATAATCATGGAGATGGCGCAAAGCGAGAGCGTGCGAAACAGGTCGTTGAGCGCCGATAGGCGTATGATGTAGGCGTAACTCTTGGTGAAGAAGCTCACTATCATAAACACACCTACGAGAATGATATAGTTGCGCAGCAAGTCGTAAGGCCCCCCAATTGTGCTCTCAAACGACCCCGACAAAGTGGTGATGGTGTAGCTTAGTGCCACAATCAAGAGGTCGATGAGAAGTATTATCCATCGAGGAGTGGTTCGGTCGCTTAGAGGTTTCAATATGTTGAATCCAAAATTACTCATGGTTATAATTGTAAAAACGTTGCTTGATGTATGATTATGGTTACAAATATGTAATAATGATTGACATATAGTGCAAAGTTAAGATAAACATTTGATAGTTACGATTTTTTTTCAAATTAATTTTTGGATAAAGCACCAAAATCGGCATTAAATCGCAATTTTTTTATGTAAAACAAACTGCGCGCCGGGGTGGTGATAATAGTGAAAATAGTGGTGAAAAATGAAATTGACACCAATGTGCAAAAATTGCTGAACGTAGTTTCGTAGCGAAATCATTGCCGGGCTTGACGCATGTCCTTACCTTATATATAGTAGGTATATTCTGCCGCGCTTTTTATGTGAAAGTGAACAAACGCCAATGTGCAGAAATAGGAAAACTATGTGCAAAATTTGCGATTGGGCGATTTTGGGTAAACTATTAAATGAATCAAAAAAAGAAAAAATCGGGCTATCGAAAGAGCAAATTTGGCTCGCAGAAGAGCGATGAACCGACAAAATAGGGGTAAATAATGTGCAAATTTATCTATTTTCGCCGGGCACCTTCGGTTTCTTATTTATAAATGTGAAGTGATTGAACAAAATTTGTTATCTTTGCCACGCTTTTAGGGAAATTTATTTTTTTCAAGAGTGCCTTACTGTTTAAAATTTTTATTTCACTGGAAACAATTTAATACTAAATTATGAAATTAAAATCAATTTTTGCAGTCATGGCATTAGCGTTGATTTGGACATCGTGTTCGAGTGATGATCCAAGTGTAGGAAACGGCTACGGGCTAATAAAGCCTGAGATTTCGGCCGACTACGACGTTGAAGCCACATGGACAGCAACAAGAGCAACAACAGCACCTGCGGTGATTCAGCCCGAGATAGGCGAATTCAGCGCACGATTGTTGCGTAAAGACGGCTCCGTCGACAAGACATGGAGCAAAGTTACCGACATGACGTCGACCGAGAAATTCCCGGTGGGAGAATACACACTGAGCGCCTATTATGGCGATATGAATACCGAGGGATTTGATAAGCCATATTTCTATGGTTCGACAACATTCACTCTCTACGACGGCGAAGTAGCTCAACCCGAGGTGGTGGCAACATTGCAAAACACTATGGTGAGCGTCGACTACACCGATGCATTCAAGAATTATTTTCCGGAATATAAGACTGTGATACACTCGGCAGGCGGCACATTCGTTACCTTTGAGATGGGTGAAACTCGTGCCGCATACGTGCGACCCGGCAATGTGACTATAGCCCTGGAACTTACCAACTCGGAGGGCAAGTCGGTGTTTATAGAGCCGGCGGGCATCACAGCAGCCAAAGCACGCACACACTATCGCGTCACCTTCGATGTGAATGGCGGTGAAGTGGGCGAGGCCACCCTCATAATCACCTTCGATGATAGCTTAGTTGACGGCGGCGAGGTAAGTATAACCCTTGGCGAAGACCTCTTCAATGCCCAAGAACCGGTGATTACAGCCGAGAATTTCACATCGGGCGAAACTATCAATATTCTTGAGGGCGACGAGCTTGAAGCAGCTCCAAAGATGCACATAGCAGCTATGGCAGGCTTCAGCCAGGTTACTCTCACCACCCAGTCGGAGTATCTGCTTGCACAAGGATGGCCGGCAGAAATCGACCTTACTAAGGTGACTCCCGCTCAGAAAGCATTGCTGATGAAGTATGGCTTCAATGCATCGGGATTGTGGAGCACTACTGCATGCACCATGGGCTTGATTGACTTTACCAAGATGGTGCCGCTACTGCGCGCCTACAACGGTAGCAGCACTCACACATTCACTGTGGTTGCAAAGGACATACTTACTCGTGTCACCGAGCCTGTTACGGTGAGCATCTCGGCTCCTACAGTGGAGATTTCGATGCCGGCGAGCGTAACCATCGATTTGGCACAGACCGATGTTACCTGCGAGATGACTTATAGCGGAGTTAATCTTGCCGACAATGTGACCATACAATATCTTAAAGATAATGGAGCATGGGGCAATGCCACTATCAAAACCGTTGAGTCGTTGGGCAATAACAAATATAATGTGACATTTACATTGCCGCTTATGTCGGCCGACACACAAGTGAAGGCTGTGTATAAGAACGGCGTAAAGAGCTCCGAAGTGATGAATGTGGTGCACGATGTGCCCGACCTCACACTTACAGTCAACGACTATGATGTGTATTCTTACACAGCTACAGCCACTTATACGGCAAGCAAATACGACTATGCTACCCTCAACAAGGTGCTTTCGGTGTATCTCTCAACAAACGGCGGCAGCACATTCACTACTTTCAAAAACTACACTATAGATGGTGGCACAATACATCTTACGGGTCTCACAGCAGGCGCTAATTATCAGCTTAAAGTGTCGGTGGTGGGTTCGTCGAGCCGAGCAAGCAATGCCGCAAGTTTTGCTACCGAGCCCGATAAGCAGATTCCTAACAGCGACATGGAAAGCTGGAGCAAGACACTGATATATGATTCGAATAAATACTACGATTATTTGCCATATTCTACCGGCGAGAGCGATGTGTGGTGGGCAACCAACAACGCACGCGGATACGACTACTCGGTATCGCGCATCGCAGCCACTTCGAGTTGTGCAGTGAGTCGCAATTCATCGCTTAAGCACGGTGGCAACTATTCGGCACAAATCTACACCAGCGGTCATGGTGGAGGCTATTCAACCACCAATGTGGGCGTTCTTTCGGTGTTGTATCCCAAGGGCTTCTTTGCCGGACGCATGTTTATCGGCTCATACAGCTGGTCGTCGGGCACTGAAAACACCACCACCGGTCACAGCTACTCATCGCGTCCGCAGAAGTTGTCGTTCTGGTATCAATATTTGCCAAAGAACTCCGACCAATTTAAGGTGGAAGTAGAGGTACGCTCCGGCGATACGGTGATAGCCACCGGTTCGTATATTCCCGAGAGCACAAGCACAGCCACCACGGCATTCCAAAAGGTGGATGTAAACCTCAATTACAGCAACACCAAGCTAAAGGCAACATCGATATACGTAAGTTTCTGGTCAACCACAAAGACCTCATTCTCGAAGAGCGATGTTACTATAGGTGTTGATACACAAATTGGTGATGAAACATTAAGTATACACCGTGGCAGTGTGCTGTATGTTGATGACTTGTCACTCTCATTTAAGTAATAACCACTACTGCAGTAAAAAAGATGAAAAAATTATATAATATATTAGTTATGATGATGTCTCTGGCAACATTGATGCTTGCCGGATGCGACGACCCGAACTATAACGGCGAGAGCCAAGAAGAAGGCAAGCTGAAGGTGTCGACACTGAGCATCGATGTAGATGCATCAGAAACCACCGTCACTCGCGCTACAGTAGATGTGAGCGGATTTACCGTTCGCATACTCGAAGGCAAAACAGGATTGCTCAAACAATCGTGGATTTTCAGCGAAATGCCCGAGGTAATCACCCTCCCTGTGGGTGAATACATCGCCGAGGTGTATAACGCCGAAGTTAAAGATGCCGCGTTTGATGCTCCTTACTACTATGCAAAGCAAAATTTCACAATCGCAAAGAACAAAATCACCGAGCTCAACCCCATGACTTGCACCCTTGAGAATGTGCGTGTGAGTGTGCGATATAGCGATGCTTTGAAGAATGTGATGGCAAGCGATGTGAAGGTTACCGTGGAGGTGGCTGCGAAAAATGTACTCGAATTTGCTGCATCGGAAACCCGCTCGGGCTATTTCCGTTACTATGAGAACAATACCACCCTCGTGGCATCGTTCTCGGGCACTGTGGAAGGTGTGTTTATCAACGAGGATTACAAGATTATGACCGATGTGGCTCCTCGCAAGCACTACATCATCACATTTAACTATAAAGAAAACCCAATACCCGGCGATGAATCAGGAATGGTTTCGAGCTCAAATTTCACTATTGATGCCTCAGTGACAGTGGTGAATGAATCGCGCGACATCGACATAGATGATGAAATTATCGACCCATTCGACTTCCTTACCACATCGATGTCGAACGTTAACCTGGCTTGCCAAGCAAGCTCTCAGGCTATTACCGTAAGTTCGTCGGCTGCATGGACTGTGGAAAGCAGCGCTCCGAGTTGGTGTACCATCAGTGATATCACAGCTACCGGCTTTACCATCAATGCCGCAGCCAATGAGGCTTCTACAAGCCGTACTGCCAACGTGGTGGTAACCATGGGCTCTCTGAGCAAGACTATCAAGGTGACACAAGCCGCTTACAGCGAATCGAAGCCTGCTCCTTCGTTCTCGAGCGAAACCATCGACCTCACTACATATAACGATGCACGACTCTTCGGCACCGAAGCAGGTCTGAAAGCCGCTCAAGTGGTGATTTCGGCTCCTAATGGCATCAAGAAGTTTGAGGTAGTAATCAATTCGGGTACTTTGACCGCCGAAGTGCTGCAAGGTGTGGGTCTCGACACTGAGTTTGACCTTGCTACCGGTCGTTCGTCGGCTGGTGCTGACTTGACCGAAGGATTGGCAGGCCTCGGATTCCCTGTGGCTAATGGCGGTACCACAAGCAGTGGCACTACTTATGCTCCTGTGGTAGATGAGACTTCAGTTACATTCGACATCACTCAATTCATCCCATTGCTAAGCATCTATGGCGCAGCATATCACGACTTTGAGTTGACTGTAACCGACAATGCCGACCAAGTAGGCACATGTGTTATTAAGTTCCAAACTTATTAATCTTTATTGCTTAGGTAAATGAAAAATATAGCAAAAACAATATTTACAATCAGCCTGATGGCAGGGGCATTGGTATCGTGCTCCGACGAAGTGCTGATGAGCGATGGCGAGGGCTCGGTAAACTTCGATGTGAAGGTAAATGCCGAAGCCAAGCCCGCCACTCGTGCGGCTGATGAAACCACTTTGGCTGAGAATTGCATTGTATATGTCTACAATTCTCAAGGCTTGATCAGAAAGTATCGCGGCACCAATTCGCTGCCCGATGCATTGGTATTGAAGAGCGGAAACTATCGCGTAACAGCAGCTGCCGGCGATAGTGTGCCTGCATCGTTCACCGACCGCTATTTCAAGGGCGAACAGGCGTTCGTAGTGAGCGCCGGAAGTAAAGAATCGGTGAGCGTGACATGCAAGCTTGCCAACTCGGCTGTAGTGGTCGACTTTGGTAATATATCCGAAGCACTCAGCGACTATAAGGTGGTGGTTGGCAATGCTGCCGGCGAACTTGAATATACAAGTGATAAGGAGGGTGTCAATGGCTACTTTATGATGGACGCAGGCGAAACATCGCTCAACTGGACTATTTCGGGCACACAGCTCGACGGTTCGGTGTATGAAAAGAGCGGCGTGATAGAAAATGTGAAACCGGCATATCTCTATACTATCAAAGCATCGTATTCGAGCACTCCTGCCGAAAATGGCGGAGCACTCATCACCATCGATGTGGCAGAGGAGGAGATAGTGACCAAAGAGGTAACCGTGACTGCAGCACCCAAATTTATGCTCAATGGCGGTCGCAATATCGACCAACCTGTGGTGTCGATGCCCGACGCTTTTGTGAGCAATGTGGCTGTGTATTGCACATCGGCTTGCGCACTTAAGAGTGTGGTGGTTAACGGCAAGGATAATTTGTTTACAAGCCGCTTCGCCTTGCCCGACGATGAATTTGAGATTTTGTCGATGTCGGAGGATTATCGCAACTCTCTCGCAGCAGCCGGACTCACTTACACTTACGATTATAACTCAACCGATGATAATGCTATAGCAAAAATCTCTTTTGCGAAGGAAATGCTCAATAAGTTGCCTGAAGGCGATTTCTACATCACTTTCACGGCTACCGACGTGAGGGATAAGGTGAGATTGTATGAAATGCATCTGCAGATTACCGACGCTTCGGTGGCTACAGTAACTATCGATGTGAATGATGTGTATACATCTCACGCCACCATTTATGGCACTATCCTCAAGAGCGACCTCACCGGATTGCAGTTCCGCTATCGTGCCCAAGGTGCAACCGACTGGACGACGGTAGATGCCACAGTCGACGGCACTCAGATGAGTGCAGCCATCACAGGCCTCACTGCCGGCACCACCTATGAATATCAAGCTATCTGCGACGGCTTCACCGTGGCCGATGTGATGACATTCACCACCGAAGTGGCTGCACAATTGCCTAACAACAGTTTCGAAAACTGGCAGACCGGCAGCGGTGCTTATCTGATATATGGTTCAGGTGAAAGCATGTTCTGGGATTCGGGTAACCACGGCTCTGCTACCATGAATAAGAATGTAACCACCTACGACCTGAATCTCTATCACAGCGGCAGCCGTTCGCTCTATATGAAGTCGCAATTTGTGGGTATCGGTTCGATTGGTAAGTTTGCTGCAGGTAACATATTTGTGGGCAAGTATCTTAAGACCGATGGTACGGATGGTATCTTGGGTTGGGGCCGCGAGTTTAATTCTCGTCCTACACAACTCACCGGTTATGTGAAATATTCGCCGGTAACCATCGATAACAATTCGGGAGTGGTAGACGGTGCTACAGGTATGGATAAGGGCCAGATATTCATCGCATTGTGGGACGACTCGAAAGAGACCGACAGCAACACCGGCGAATCGTGGCCAAAGATTATCAAGACCAAGTCGAGTGAGCGAATGCTCTTCGACTCCAACTCGGAGCACATTATTGCCTATGGTACAATCATATTCACCGAGGCAACCGAAGGTGATGGCTTGGTTCCGTTCACTATCAATCTCGAATATCGCAGCAACAAACGACCATCAGCAATTATCCTTACTTGTTCGGCAAGTTACTACGGCGACTATTTCTGCGGTGGTAATGGCAGCCAGATGTGGCTTGATGATTTACAACTTGTGTATGAATGATAAATAGAATTAGATTAAATATTACCATTTTGTGTTTGTTCTTGGGCGCTTTGTGCGTCCAAGGACAATCGCATTTTAGTAGGAATATAGAGCAAACCTTGTTTGTGCCCAAAGGACAGTGGGTGGTGGGCTTGAGTGCCGACTATTCGCAGAGTAAATACGACAACTACCAGTTTCTCGTGGTGGAAAACATCAATGGCGACAACTACAACTTCAAGTTGAGCCCAATGTTGTGCTATATGGTGAAGGACGATTTGGGACTTGGTGGCCGATTTTCCTACAGCCGAATGCGCACTAAGTTGAATAGTGCCGACATTGTGCTGTCGAGCGAGGACTCTTTCGACATCGACAATGCTTATATCATAACGCAGAATTTCGGCACCACGGCATTGCTGCGCAACTATATGAGCATAGGCAAGTCGAAACGCTTTGGCATAATCAATGAGGTGAACCTTCGTTACGGGCTCAGCGAGTCGAAGATAAGCAACGGCGAGGGTGAGGACTTCACCGGCACATTTATGCGCACACATTCAATCAATGTGGGCGTTCAGCCTGGTCTGATGATGTTTCTCAACAATTATTCAGCCCTCGAAGTGAATGTGGGTGTGCTCGAATTCGGCTACTCGAAGAATAAGCAGATTACCGATCAGGTTCATGTATCTAACACTAAGACCAAATCGGCTAATTTTAAGGTCAACCTGTTCTCCATCTCCATAGGAGTGGCGTTCTATTTGTAATTTTTCCCCTTTTGAGAATGCAATGAAACGAATAATGAATATATGGCAAATGGCGGTGGCAATGCTTGTGGCAGTGCTGATGCCCCTATGTGCTAGTGCCGGCGAGGTGGAAAATACGGAACATACGGTTGCGCTGCCCGACTCTGTGGGCGATGTGCCTCAGGCTGTAATTGAGCAGCTCGAAACCGATGACGTCGACTTGGTGATAGTGGGAAACGACACCATCAGCATCATTCTGCCCGAGAAAAACTACGGACGCTATGACCGCGGAATTTTCGCCTACCTCTTCGTCCCGAAAGGGCAATTCTCGTTCGGCTTGCAGGCATCGTATGGCGAAATCAGCACCGATGATTTGCAGATGCTCAATCTGATAAGCAATCTTAACTTCAGCGCCAAATCCTACTCGGTGAAGCCGCACATGAGCTACTTCTATAAGCACAACAAGGAAGTGGGTGTGCGATTCGGGCTCAGCAGCACCGATTTCGACCTCAAAAGCCTCAGCGCTGACATTATGGACGACATTTCGTTCGACATGCGCGATGTGGCTTATAAGACCAAAACCACGTCGGTATCGGTGTTCCGACGCAGTTACATCGGACTTGACCGCGGACGCCGTTTTGCGCTCTTCAACGAGGTGGCTCTGCGCTACGACCGCGGCACTGGCACCTTCTCGCGACTTTATAACGACGAACCCAAGGAAACCAAGTCGACCGGCAATGCTTTCCGACTGGATTTCTCGCCCGGTATGTGTGTGTTTATTCAGGAAAAGGTGGCATTTAACGTGTCGTTCGGCATTTTTGGTTGGTACTGGAAGCGCGAGCATCAGGTGACCAATGGCGTAGATGAGGGCACCTTCTCATCGAGCGGCGCTAACTTTAAATTCAATCTGTTCAACCTGAATATGGGTGTTTCGGTGTATCTGTAATATGTCTTACCACACTCTGAAAAATAATCAGTGATGAAAATGAAGATAATCAAATCATCGATATTGCTAAGCACGGCATTGACGCTTTTGGCGGCAATCGCCACGAGTTGCTTGAAAAACGATATCCCGTATCCTATAGTGAAATGTGCCTTTCTGAGCATCGATGCCGAGCATCAGGTGGGTAAGGCTACTATCGATACCAAGAATCAGGTGGTTACGCTCACTCTCGATGAGACCGCCAACCTGAGCGATGTGCGCATCACCAACTATACTATTACCGACGATGCCACCCTTAGCCCCGACATTCGCGGCGGTATCAATCTCTCATCGGAGCCTTTCAGCGTGGTGCTTTCGCTCTATCAAGACTACACTTGGCTTATCAAAGCCGAGCAGGAGATAGAGCGCTACTTCACGGTGGCAGGTCAGGTGGGCGCCTCGATAATAGATGTTCCCGCCAAGCGCGTGGTGGCTTATGTGCCCAAGAGCGCCGACTTGACGCAGATTACGGTGACCTCGATGAAACTCGGTCCTGCCGAGATTTCCACCTATTCGCCGCAGCTCGAAGGTGTAGTGAGCGACTTTTCGACAGCTAAACCTGTGAAAGTAACATATCACAATACCGTAGAGAATTGGACCATCTATGTGGTTCGTTCCGACCAAGATGTGCAGCTCACGCAAGCCGATGCTTGGACTCGCGTGGCTTGGCTCTACGGATCGGCCGAAGAAGGCAAGAGTAACGGCTTTGAATATCGCATAAAAGGCGCCCAAGCCTGGACGTCGGTGCCTGAATCGATGATAACGCATAAGGGAGGCTCGTTCGTGGCTCGTCTCACCGGTTTGACTCCTGTCACCACCTATGAGGTGCGTGCCGTGAGCGGCGACATGGTGAGTGGTTCAGTAGAAATTACCACCGACAGCGAATATAGTGTGCCCAATCTCGACTTCAATGATTGGTGGCTCGATGGCAAAATATGGTGTCCGTGGAAAGAAGGCGAAACAGCCTATTGGGGTACCGGCAACAAGGGCGCTACCACGCTCGGCAATAGCAATAGTGTGCCGGGTAGCGACACTTGGAATGGCGCAAAGGGCTATTCGGCTGAGTTGAACACCAAGTTTGTGGGCATAGGCGTAGTGGGCAAATTGGCAGCCGGCAATCTCTTCACCGGCGACTATGTGCGCACCGATGGCACCAATGGTATCCTCAATTTCGGACGCGAATTCACCGGCCGACCCACGCGACTGAAGGGATATTATAAGTATAACTGCATGAATATCAGTCACACCTCGTCGGAGTTTACCGATTTTAAGGGCCGCCCCGACACTTGCAGCATCTACATCGCGCTCGCCGATTGGGACGCTCCTTATGAAATTCGCACCAATCCCAACAATCGACAGCTCTTCGACGTAAATTCGCCCAATGTGATAGCCTACGGCAAACTCGAAAAGGGCGAATCGGTGGAGCAGTGGACCGAATTTGAGATAGCACTCGAATATCGAGCCACCAACCGACGCCCCAAATACATATTGATAGTGGCATCGGCAAGCAAATACGGCGACTTCTTCACAGGCGGCGACGGAAGCACTCTTTGGGTCGACGATTTCTCGCTCGAATGGGACTATTGATGAGTATTTCAGCCTCGAAATAGGATTTTTCGGTAAACATCAGTATTTTTTAATATTTGTTTAAGCAGATGGGTAAAATTTTTGCCTATCTGCTTTCTACTTTTGTTGCATCAATGATTGTGAAACAAAATAGCAATAAAGTTATGGAAGAAAAAGTAAGAATAGCGCGCAAGGCGTTGCTCGAAGGCGTAAAGCCTATGACATTCCGATGCGAAGTGGGCTACTACGGTGGCGGAGCATGCGGTGAGGACTATTGCACCGAAAGCGAATTTGAAATTTCGCGCGATGAGCTGATGTATGTGCTCAATAGTCGAATAGGTTTCAACGAAGTGTTTGAAGATGTGCCAATGATGATTTTCGATGTAGATAGCGAGTTGAGCGATTTGGCCTATGACTGCTCGTGGCCCGAAGGCGACCCCATTATCGCCGTTTTGGATTCAGTCCCCATTGAACTGCAAGACCTCGTGGACCGCATAAATAATGTCGACCCCGACGATGAAGAAGAGTATGAGGATTTGCGCTCTGAATTGGAGAATTTGAGCGACGGCTCATACACATTTCGTATCAATGTGACTGATGCTTCATTCAGCTATATGTTTGCCGAGGAAGAAGAATATGAAGTGCGTCTGACCGCTGCCGAAGCCCGCGGTATGGTATATGCTCAAGTGGTGGAAGATGAACTCTTTAGCGGCTTGAAATGCAACTGCATCAGCGAGTCGGATATAGAGGAAAAATTGGAGAAACTCAATGTGGCAGCCGAATTCGATAATCTGAGTTATTCGGGAAGTAGCAATGAACTCGATGCATATGTGGATGCTTGGAAAGAGCTGATATCCTTGATTTTGCGCGGAGATATCTCGGAAGAACAACTGCCCGAATGGTTGGCTTATTTCGACGATTTCAAAGAGAATGGCGATTGTGGTATAGAAGATTGGCACAGCGCACTATAATGCACAGACAACCTTTTTAGGAATAAAACAAAACTATTGTAAACCTAAATCAGGCGAACAAATAGAAACTGTAAACAATATTAGTTAATCGCTCTCAAATCTGTCAAGTCTTTTTAGGGAAAATCACATACCGCGAATGTTTTAACATTTATTTAACATTGATGTGTAATTATTTTGCACAGCCTGATTGTTCCTTTGTATCGTGATAAGATAAGAATTAGATTTAGTGATAAGTGTAGTATGATATTATAGTAAAACACACATAAAATAAACGTTATCCATAAGAGTACGAAAGTTAACCTACCCTGTATGATTGTTGATGTCATGAAACACGCACACTATAAAAGGAGACCCCGCTATGAGGTCTCTTTTTTGGTATGGGTGATGCGGGTTTGTTTTACCACGGATTTTCACAGATTTAGGCGGATTTACACAATATTGTGCTGATCTGTGCGATGTTTGTGATAATCTGTGTTTATTGTGGCGCTGCCGCAGTTAATGGCATCACCTTGGCGGTGATGCGGTTATACGGCAGGTGCGCGGGGGCTATGCATTAGGGTATAAGCTATGGTTTTATGATTTTTTTGTAAATATGCGAAAATGGGTGTGGAAATGTGCAAAATAAATATTATTTTTGCTTGATATAAGAAAAATAAAACAATAAGTATGGCAAATGTTATGAAGTATGTAATTACGCTAATCATGGCTGTGGCGCTGAGCGTGGCAGCGATGGCTCAGGAACGATATGAGAAATGTCAACTCGCTATAGACGGCGACACTTTGCGTTATTGTGCGCTTGCGCCGCAAACAGTGCAGCCGGGCGAGAAATATCCGCTTGTGGTGTTTCTGCATGGTGCCGGCGAGCGTGGCGAGGACAATGAGGCTCAACTTTTTCACGGTTCGCAGCAATTTCTCAATCCCGTAAATCGTGAGAAATATCCCTGTTATGTGCTGTTCCCGCAGTGCCCGAGTGGCAAATATGGGGCATATATCGACCGACCGATGTCGCTTGTTCCGCAAGAAATGCCTATTCAGGAGAGTCCGTCGGCATTCATCAGCAGCGTGCATGCTCTCATAGAGAAATATATTGCCGAGCAAAGCGTCGACCCGCGTCGTGTGTATGTGATAGGTCTGTCGATGGGCGCAATGTCGACCTACGATATGGTGATACGATATCCCGAACTGTTTGCTGCAGCTGTGCCTATCTGCGGCACGGTGAATCCGTTGCGCATCACTCCGGCAGTAAAAAGCACCAAGTGGAGCATCTATCACGGCGATGCCGACACCACAGTGCCACTCGACGGTTCGCGTGAGGCTTATCGCGCGCTCCGTGCTGCAGGTGCCGAGGTGAAATATACCGAATTCCCCGGAGTGGCGCATGGTAGCTGGAATCCTGCCTTCTCGATGCCCGATTTTATGCCGTGGCTCTTTGCGCAGTGTCGCGAATGATGCAGTCTCGGGGCATAGACGAGATTTTACAATAGTGCTTCTTCTCGGAAAAATTGTAAAGTATGATAGAAGAACGACGAAAATATGACTTCGACCGCGTGGTGCGCATACTCTTTGCAACGGCGTGCGTGGTAGCGGTGGTGTATCTTATCAACTATCTCAGCGGAGTGCTGCTGCCGTTTTTCGTGGCGTGCCTTTTGGCGTATATTATTCACCCGCTGGTGCGCTTCAACAAGCGATGGATGCACTGCAAGGGCAATGTGCTGCCGGTGGTGGTGACTTTGCTGATGGTGGTGGCTGTGATAAGTGCCGCGCTCTATGTGCTATTGCCATATATCTACGACGAAACCAGCCGCATGGTGGCAATGCTCGGCGAATACACTTCGAAACGCTTAGATGTGAAGTATTTGCCGCCCGAGTTGGTGGAATTTTTGCGCCAACATGTAGATGTGAATGAGATAGTGAATCTGCTTAGCAAAGAGCAGTGGATGAAACTTGTGGGCGATGTGTTTAAGGAGACTTGGCTATTTGTGGGTGCCACAGCCAATGTGATAATGAACATCCTGTCGTGGTTTATAGCTGTGATTTATCTCATATTCATACTTATCGACTACGAAAAGGTGTCGAAGGGCTTTTCGCGCGCCATCCCGCATCGCTATCGCTCGGGCGTGCTCGATGTGGTGAACGATGTGAAACGCGCCATGAATATGTATTTCCGCGGACAGGCTTTGATAGCGCTCATAGTGGGCATATTGTTTGCCATAGGTTTCTCGATAGTGGGATTCCCGATGGCTGTGGTGCTGGGCTTGTTTATAGGACTTCTTAACCTTGTGCCGTATCTGCAACTCATCTCCATACCTATAGCATTCTTCCTGTGCCTGGTAGATGCTGTGGCTACGGGTTCCAACTTCTGGGTTTTGTGCGGCTGGACCTCGTTGGTATACTGCGTGGTGCAGGCTTTTCAGGACATCTATCTCACGCCGCGCATCATGGGCAAGTATATGGCCATCAATCCGGTGCTGATATTGCTTTCGCTATCGGTGTGGGGAGCGCTACTCGGCTTTGTGGGACTCATCATAGCCCTGCCGCTTACGGCATTGCTGCTCAGTTACTACAAGCAATATGTGCTCACCCTCGAAGGCGAGACAGAGGCACTTGCCAAGCGAAAAGTAACGCCCAACCAACCGGCTTCAACCGATTTTGAAGGGCGCTGCGATTAGTGCGTTTTACCACGGATTTTCACAGATTAGGGCGGATTTACACAATATTGTGCTAATCTGTGCTATGTTTGTGTTATCTGTGTTTATTATATAGCAGCATAGTATTCGTGAGTATCCAACCTGAAAGGTTGAATGCCGAGGGCGATAGCCCGAGTGCTCTTAGCCGGGGGTGTAGCTATAGCGCAACCCCCGGAATACCGGCTATTATAAGAAAAGCGTCTGAAGGACGCGAGAGCAGTCGCCTGGGAATGTGATATTCGCGTTCTTCGCATTATGGTGGGTTGTCACGATACCGAGGGTTACGCTTCGCTCCACCCCCGGCTAAGAGCCACTCGCTACGCTCGGGCATTCGACCTTTCAGGTCGCGCTGCGGGTTTGTTTTACCACGGATTATCACAAAATTTGGGCGGATTTACACAGTATTGTGCTAATCTGAGCCATGTTTGTGCTAATCTGTGTTTTTTATATGTGATTGGGTGGTTTTGGCGATGGATATTCACGGTGCAAAAAAAAGATGCAATCGTGCATTTGGCTCGGTTGCATCTTTAATGCTTTTTATCCTAAATGGGGTGAATTATTCTATTGTGCGAATGCCTTTGGCATTTAGGGCATCGATAATCTGGCGGATGTGCTCGTGGTTGCGGGTTTCCATCGACACGCGGAGAATGCACGAGTTGACATTTGCCACTTGGTTGGCGCTGCGTTCGTGGATTACCGAAAGCACGTTGGCACCAAGTTGAGCTATTACCTGGGTCACGTCGTGGAGTTGACCGGGCTTGTCGACAAGTTCGAGAGCGAGAGTGCATTCGCGACCGCTCTTCACCAAACCGCGCGAGATGATTCGGCTCAAGAAAGTGACGTCAACATTACCACCGCTCACAATGCACACAGTGCGCTTACCCTCGATGGGCACTTTGCCGTACATAGCGGCAGCCACCGACACGGCACCGGCGCCTTCCGACACCATCTTGTGCTTCTCGAGCAAGTGCAGAATAGCAGCGCACACCTCGTCTTCGCTCACCGTAACCACTTCATCAACCCATTGTTTGCAGCACTCGAAAGTGTTTTTGCCGGGTTCTTTCACGGCAATACCGTCGGCAATGGTCGACACGGTGTCGAGGCGTAAGATAGCGTTGTGAGCGAGACTGTTATACATGCTCGGAGCGCCCTCGGCTTGCACGCCGTAGACCTTGATTTTGGGATTGATTTGCTTGGCTGCATAAGCCACGCCGCTGATGAGGCCGCCTCCGCCAATAGGCACGATGATGCATTCCACATCAGGCAAATCGTTGAGTATTTCGAGAGCAATGGTGCCTTGTCCGGCTATCACTTGAGGATCGTCGAATGGGTGAACGAAAGTCATGCCTTTTTCGTTCTTGAGTTGCAAAGCGCGACTGTAAGCATCATCGTAGACGCCCGGCACGAGGCAAATCTCGGCGCCATAGCTGCGAGTGGCTTCTACCTTAGAGATAGGAGCGCCGGCAGGGAGGCAGATAGTGGCTTTGATGCCGCACTTGGCAGCAGCCAATGCCACGCCTTGTGCATGGTTGCCTGCCGAACAAGCTATTACTCCACGCTGTTTTTCTTCGTCGGAAAGTTGCGAAATCATATAACTTGCGCCACGAACCTTAAAAGAGCCGGTGACCTGAAGATTTTCGGGTTTGATGAAAATGTCGCAACCTTTGCGAATGGTGGGTGCGGCTATGAGGTCGGTGTGGCGGATGATGCTCTTGAGGGCATGCGAAGCGCGGTAGACCTCATTGAGGGTGAGTTCTTTTTCCACGTTAGAAATGTTAAAAAATTGGTAGTTATAATTACGGTTTTGTTATATCAAGCCATGAGCATCGGCATAACTTTGCAGCAATGCCGAGAGTGCTCATCGCATTGTATTATGGTATTATCTTGTGGTAGATGGGAGTAATCCTCCCATGCTTCACTTACTTGGCAGCAATGGTTTCTACCTCTACAAGCACATTTTTCGGAAGAGTCTTCACAGCCACAGCGCTGCGAGCAGGGAAGTCGCCACTAAAGTGCTTGGCATATACGGCATTCATAGCAGCAAAGTCGGCCATATCGCTAAGGAAAACGGTGGTCTTCACCACGTTGTCGAAAGTATAGCCTGCCTCGGTGAGGATAGCATTGATGTTCTTGAACGATTGTGTAGCTTGTTCGGTGATTCCGCCTTCCACTATTTCGCCGGTAGCCGGGTCGATAGGAATTTGACCGGAGATAAACAATATTCCGTTCACTTCAATTGCTTGACTGTAAGGACCAATAGCTGCCGGAGCATTTGGTGTGCTGATAACTTTTTTCATATCGGTTGTAATTGTTGGTTTTTTTTGATTTTGGTTTGTTTATTTTGAAGTAGTCATTAGTTATTCTAATCGGCCTATCCGACCGTTGCGAAACACCAATGTGAATACAAAGATAGTGAATAATGCCAAAAATTGTTCGCAAGACACCTCAAATTTATTATTATTTTTTTGCAATGATGTCAGACGCAATCTCCGGTGGAACAAATCGATTATCGGCCACAGTTAGTTGTGCCTCGATTTGGCATCACACAGTAGGGCAATATGCCGCCGAGTGAAAAAATTCAGGACTGCATCGTAAACATCACTACGACACAGCCCCTCCCTAAATAACTACTACTATTTTTTACGAAAAGACTATTAATTTTGGATAAAATCCCTTTGCCGGACCTTGACGTCACTGTGTGACGCAGGTCCAACCATTTCAAACAATAAACTAAACATAGCTAATCAAAAATTGCACCTTTCTATTACAGAATTCTATTCATTAGCGTATTCTTCTTGCACTGATAATAATTTTTCGTATTGCAAAGTTACATATAGCATATAAGGTTTTATTTGCATTTTATTTTTAATCGTTTGGACAATCTTATGAAAATGGTTTTAGACAAAAGTATGAGGGGCGGGACTGCAATTTTAAGCAATCCCGCCCCTCATAGTCGTATTTTTTGCGGCTCAATAGCTTCTCACATAGTTTAGCCAAGTGCGGAAGTATGGGTCTTTGCTCAACACCAAGTTGGGGCCGTCGCATTCATAGTAATAATAATAGCGTTCGCCGTAGCCGAAGTCCATCCATATCGATTCCGGACCGTCCCAGCCATATCCCCACGAGAATGGCACGTCGCCCACCCAGTAATATCCATAGGCGTCGCGGTCGTAGTAGCCATAGGTGCCTGTGCCATCGGCATAGAAGTAATATTTGTCGACCATCACGTCTTCAACATAACCATATTCGTCGCTTTCGAGCTCCCAACAGCCTACCACGCTGCCGAAGCGCTCTTCGGTGCATGAGCTGACGCCGATTGTGATTATCGCCAGCAACATGCTCATCATTAATACTCTAACGGTTCTCATAATTATTTCGTCAACTTTTTAAAATTGTTTTTGATATTCGAGGTTTTGCTTATCTCTTGCTCGTAACGATGCTTCAATCGTCAAAGATAATGCTTTTTTATAAAAAATTCACCTGTTTGGCTCGTTATCTCGATATGCCGGTGTGCATTTTATTTATAAAAAATAATTGTTATCTTTGTATTTGTCACATCTAACACCATTACAAAAATGTATAAACACCTTATTTCAATAGCATCGGCGCTCGTTTGCTGCCTTTTGGCATACTCCCAACCTTCGCAGCGTATTATCACCCTTAGAGTAACTCCTCAGAGCAAATCGGTGGCGCACTCGGTGGACGATGTAGCCGATGTTTATCATTATGACTGCGGAAAAAGCGTAAGGTTTAATGTTGCAGCATTTTCTTCGGGCATTCCTGTAGAAATCGATTCGGTGGCATATTCGCTGTGCTACGATAAAATGGAGCCACACAAGCAAGGAGTGTTGCGTCTGCGCTGCGGCGTTGCCACCATAGAGGGAGGCACGATGCACGAGGCTGGATTTCTGCGCTGCTCGGTGAGCACCGTAGTGGGCGGCGAACGCTTCAGCGGGTCGTGTGCCGTGGGATTTAACCCCGAAGCCATAAAGCCCACCGTGCCTATGCCCGATGACTTTGTGCAATGGTGGCAGAGCCGGCTCGACACACTGGCGCTTGTGAAAAACGAAGCCCGGCTCACACTACTGCCCGAATTATGCACCGACAAAACCAATGTGTATGAAGCAAGAATATCCTCGGTGCGAGCTATGTATGGCATACTTGCCGTGCCCAAAGCGCCGGGTCGCTATCCTGCCGTGATGCGCGTGCCGGGAGCAGGCGTGCACAAGATTGGCGGCTATTTGTCGCCTGCCGAGGAGGGTATGATTACCCTCGACCTGGGTATTCACGGCTTGCCGCTTACGCAGCCGGACGACTACTATCGCCGCATTGGTGCCGACTCGCTGAGCAACTATCCGGCTAAGGGCATCGACTCGCGCGACACTTATTACTATCGCGATGTGTATCTGGGATGCGTGCGTGCCGCCGAGTATCTCGCTTCGATGGAGCAATTCGATGGCAAAAACCTCTTTGTGACCGGCGGAAGTCAGGGCGGCGCGCTGAGCATAGTCACTGCCGCACTGTGCCCCAAGGTGAGCGCCATAATAGCATTCTTCCCCGCTCTGTGCGACCAAGAAGCTTACTTGCACGGTCGCGCCGGCGGTTGGCCTCACTATTTTCTCTTCAATCGCGACAAAACTTATGTGCAGCACCATGCCGATGTGATAAAATACTACGATGTGGTGAACTTTGCACGCATGCTGCACACACCGGTGTTTATGTCGATGGGCTACAACGACCTCACTTGTGCGCCCACAAGCACCTATGCCGCTTGGAATTCTATTGCCTCGGAGCATAAAAAACTCCTCATCGTGCCCGAAACAGGGCATTGGCGTTACGCCTATCAAAACGAAGCCGCTTGGAAGTGGATAATGCAATTTCGCCGATAGCGATTCCTTCTTACGTACTATAGTATTAACTGACAACATCATAAAAAACACTACATTATGAAAAAACGAATCATCTTACTTGCAACATTGGCTGCCATGCTGATAACCGCGTGTAAGGCTCCGGCTCGCCAAATAGAAACACCCGCCATGGGTTGGAGTTCGTGGAACGCCTATATGGTGGATATTTCCGACTCTATTATCTCTTGTCAAGCCCGAATGCTCAAGGAGTCGGGACTCAGCGATTGCGGCTATAGCTATGTGAACATCGACGACGGCTTCTTTGGCAAACGCGATGCTCATGGCAGTATGGTTCCGCATCCCGAACGCTTCCCATGGGGCGTTGACGGTATGGCCGATTTGGTGAAATACATCCACTCGTTGGGCTTGAAGGCAGGCATCTACAGCGATGCCGGCATCAACACTTGCGGATCATCCTACAATAAGGATGTTAACGGCATCGGCGCCGGCATGTATGGCCACGATGTGGCTGATGCCACTCGATATTTTGCAGATTGGGACTTCGATTTCATCAAGATAGACTACTGTGGCGGTCAAGAACAGAAACTCGACGAACAGGCACGATACACCACCATACGCAATGTTATCGACAGCGTAGCGGGCAAGAAAGTGCACCTCAACATATGCCGATGGAGCTATCCCGGCACATGGGTGAGCAGTATCGCCAATTCGTGGCGAATAAGCGGCGACATACGCCCCGTGTGGCACTCCATACGCTATGTTATCAGCAAGAATCTCTATCTCTCGGCCTATGCCGGCGGCGGACATTACAACGATATGGATATGCTCGCGGTGGGATATAACCATAAGCCATCGGCTTTTTGGGACGAGGGCCTCGGACTGACGTATGCCGAGGAGGAGGCTCACTTCGGCATGTGGTGCATTATGAGTTCGCCCTTGCTGCTGGGTTGCGACATCGCTTATATCCCCGACGAAACTATGAAGATTATCACCAATCGCGAACTCATAGCAGTCAATCAAGACCGCCTCGGCCTTCAGGCTCGCGTGGTGCAACATAGTGGCGACACCTATGTGCTTGCCAAGGACATAGAGAAACTCCACGGCAACACCCGCGCAGTGGCTCTCTATAACCCTTCCGATGCTCCGCAACGCATGGAAGTGAGTGCCGAAACTCTCGAAATGAGCGGCGAAATGAGCGTTCGCGACCTCAATGAGCATCGCAATCTGGGCAAGATGACGAAAATCGACATCACCTTACCCGCCCACACGGCCAAGATACTTCGCGTGAAAGGCACTCGCATAGAGCCTGTTATCTACGAAGGCGAATGGGCATTCTGTCCCGACTTTAGCGATATTCGCCCCTCCGGCGTGAAATATGTGGCAGCCGAAGGCGCCTCGGGCGGCGTGGTGGCTGAGAAGATAGGCGGGTCGGCAACGAATTATCTCCGTTGGAACGACGTCTACAGCAAGAACGGCGGCAACTATCGCATCACATTCAAGTTTATGCCCACAGCCCACGACTTCACCGCCGAAGCGAGCGTCAACGGCACCAAATTTGCCTTGTCGCGCAGCGCCGCAAGCATCGAAGTCACCCTACGCAAAGGCGACAACGAAGTGCGCATAGGCAATGCCGAAGCCATTATCCCCGCCATCGACTACATTGAAGTGGAAAAATTAAGGTAATTATATACTTTTAGACCAAGCGTCATTTATATGTATATCCAGTTGTGATATTATACGGGTATTTGTTAATTTTGCAACAGTAATAACTTGAAATATCATTTTTCGTCGGGAAAATTTGTTTGAGTGATAAAATCTTTATATATTTGCACAACTAGAACCCGCCAAGCCTCTCAACGATGCTCAAATGTGCGGGTCGTTTTTTTTGTTAGGGCGTATGATATCAACGATTCCATTCAGCAAAAAATATAGTCACATAAACCACACAAGATTGTGATAAATTAAATGAACATTACGTAGATACTTACCATTTTTGAAATAACAACCATAATGACAAAAGTGGTTGTAGCTTTTTTTATGGGTAAACATCGCTATATTATTGCCATATAAAACGGGTCAAACAGTATGTAATTACCAAAATTATAATATTGCAGAATAATCACAGATTATTAGCCCCGAGTGACGCTAAGTGTTCGGGGATTATTGTTGTGTGCCTACTATTTATCGCACTTGGCGACCGCCGCCGCGCTCAAATCCCAGCGATTTGGCGTGAGGCACCGGTGCCGGCATATTCATCATGCCGGGTGCGTAACCGCTGCCGTTGCCGTTGAGGTTGATGCTCATGTTCTCAAACAACTGATAGAGCAGTCCGCCGAGGTCGATGCCCAGTTTCTGTCCGTGATAATTGTAGAACGGGCGTATGATGGGTAGAGTGGCAGACCTGCCGGTTTGAAAATCGCGCACATTTTGTGCTCCCACGTCCACGCCCCACTTGTCGTTGTTGGTTTTAAATGTCATATATCCGCCAAAAGCGCCGTAGCCCCCGCGCCGAGCATTGCTCCAGAAGGGAGCCGACTCGTAGTTGCCAAAAGCTGTGACGCTCATATTGTCGTTAATCATATAGCCCACCTCGGCTGTTCCGCCATAGGTGTTATAGGCATTCCATGGCTCGTTGTATTTCATAAGCATACCGCTGAGACTCATCTTCCAGCGGTCGCCGAAGTGCTGTGTCACAGTAGCGCCGCCCTGACGCACCGAGCCAAGCAACGGTTGGGTTTGATAGCTGCTGAAGCCCTCCAAGTAGCCGTTTTCCCACCGGGCTATCTTGCCCTGTTGGTTCATATCGTTGGCAAACATGTTGCGTTGCCAAATAAAATTGTTCTCCTCGGGATAGCGATATTGCTCGGGAATCTCCACTTCGGGATTGTGATACACCATCGAGTCAACATAGGTTTTGCTTGTAATCTGCGGCACATACATGCGGCTTGGCGACACCTGTGTGGCCAATTTCGGAGCTTCCAACCCTATGTTTTTCTGAAGTCTATAACCTTCGGCAGTCAACTTGTCGCGATAGGCGTAATAGCGCACCACATCGAGGCGGCCGCCCACCGTGTCGCGCAGTTCGCCATGCCCATTGCCATCTTGCACGGCTATTCGGTTTTGCCCCGCCATCATAGCCGGTGCCATAGTGGCAAGCATCAATATAATAAGATTTATTATTCTCATCTCCTCGATAGGTTTTTATAATCAATCGTATGTAGTTCTCAAAATCAAAACAGGTAAGCCACCGAAAGCACCCAGTTTTTTGCAAGCTTGCCATAGGGGCTTTTGTCGGCCTCGGAGTAATAATAGTAGTAAGTACCGATAGGAATCTGATAGGTGAGACCCACTTGAAGATGCCCCGCCAATGTGACGCCTACACCGAGGTTCAAGGCATATTCCACACGTTCTGTCCACGATTCGCTGTCGCCCCACAAATCTTCATGAAAGTGAATGTCCTCAAAATTGGTATAAGCACTCACTCCGGCAAGCAGATATGGTCGGAACATAGGCACGGCATTGATATTAAACTTCAGATTGATAGGCAATTCCATGCCCCATTTGCTATCGTTGTTGATATTGCGATTGCAAAAATTCAAGCCAAAGTCGAGTCCGAAGCCACCGGGCGTGTTCAAGTCGGTTTTTACGCCGAAGTAATATCCGGTTATATTATGATCATCGCCCCAAACACTTGTGCCATTGTAGTTGGTGCGTTCCAAGCGGTCGAAGCGCATGCCTGCCGTAAGTCCAAGTTTCACTTGAGCATTGGCAGTAGCCGATGCTATCATTGCCACAAGCAGCGCAATCCATAATCGATGTTTCCCCAAAGTAAACTTCATAATAGTAATAATTAAAAATCAATTTTAAATCATAAACCAATAATATCTCAAAAAAGAGTATGACGAAGCCGATTAGTAGCGAAGCCAATCGTCGGGCGTGATAGTGAGCGTGTGGCACACCTTATCGCCATATTTATACACATATTTATAGCTAATGCCCACATCGTGACGCACTTGCTTATTACTTTCGGAGTCGGAAATAGAGTTTATCATTTGTCGCTTCATCATATCTTCCACGGCAGCGAAATCGGTGTTGGCAAAAGCCTCGCCGCCCTCGATGTAGTAAACTATGGTGCTGTCGCCCAGCGCCTCGGCGCGCTCGAGAACACTGCCATTGCCATAGTCGAGCGGACAAGCGGCATTTTCAGCCATAGCGGTGGCTCTTACCACCACGCCTATCGCTTCTTCTTTATCCAAGTCGGATGGCGCAATGGTCACCTCGTTGATGGTCTTGCCCGATTCGTCCTTTGCCACGCATTTTATGCCGAAGCCATTGGTCTTCATCGCCTCCTTGATGTGCGCAAAGCGGCTTTCGCCCAAGGTGTATCGAGAGTTCAGGCGAAAATAGTCGCCGTTGCGAAAGAGTTCCTTGGTAACCTTGTCGGTGATAGTGAGTTCCATGAGCAGATTGTTGTCGTCGTGAGAGATATTAGTCACCACCACACCGTCGGCCACCTCGTTGGGCACAGGACATTCGCGGCGCATCTCATCTACCAGGCTTTGCAAATAAGAAGTTTGCTTCGGTGTGCAACCGGTAGAAATTACCAATATTATCACCGCCCAAGCTGTTATCAAAGAATATCTTACGTTGTTCATCGCTGTATTTCCAAATTATTTTTAACCATGCAATCAGGTTTAGTAAATGTAATCATCAAGAACAGCCGCATTAGAGCAACACACACAGCTCGGTAGCCACTTGATTCACAAATTTACTCAAAAACTTCGCACCACTCCTCTCCGCAAACAAAATTTCAGTTCATTATGGCATAATTTTAGAATTTTTAATACACCTACGCACAACCATCCCCCAAGCACATCTGATAAGTAGAAGTGGAGGCAATGCAATGCTGCAATTGTAGCCTACTAAATGGCAATCAAGCTGAAGCACCAAATGTTTTATTGACATTGGTTTACTCTTAGTAGGGTATAAGCATAGTTAGCAGAAGTGTAAATGCGCAGGTTTATGCCTTATCGGGGTTGTTATTGCCGCCTTTTAGTTTGCGAATTTCCTTATCGAAATCAGAGTCGATTTGCTGAGTGCGGTTAAAGATATCATATTCAGCCTCGGCTTTCGATTTGGCTTGAATAGCAGAAATACTGCCCTTGTCGGGCAAGATTTTGTAATCGTTGAACGAGAGAAACTTATCCACACTTGCAGCAAATTGTTGCATATTAAATGCATTTTGGCGTTCTATTTGCATTTCGATATAGTCGAAATAGGCGGTTACAACACGCTCCAATTGGCGAATCTGTTGCTCCGAGAGATAATTCTTAGCTACCGACACATCCGATTTCAGCACCCTTCCGTCGGGTGCATACTTCCATGTAGTTAAACCCATATCAGGCTTAGTGTGGTCGGCACTATGATAGATGATTTCGGCTGCAGTTTGTCCGGTTATGGCATAATGAAAGCGGTTTTGCACCATTGCATAAAACTCTTTGGTGGTGGGAGAGTTGCTGTCGTAATCGATGCTGCATTCGGCATAAATATCAGTAATTTGCTGCCAAATGCGTCGCTCACTCGCACGAATGGAGCGAACTCGTTCAAGAAGTTCGCGAAAATAGTCCTTGCCAAATACTGCCGATCCCTGCTTCAATCTGTCGTCATCGAGAACGAACCCTTTGCGAATAAATTCATTGAGAATTTTTGTAGCCCACTGGCGAAATTTCGTAGCTTTCTGAGAGTTAACTCTATAGCCAACACTTATGATAACATCGAGATTGTAGAAAGTCTGCTCCCTTTTCACTTGACGAGCACCCTCTTGTTGAACTATTAAGATTTTCTTAATAGTTGCATCGGGCGAAAGTTCATTGCTGTCATAGATGCTCTTAAGGTGTTGGTTAATAGCAGAAACCGACACATCAAACAGTTGGGACATTGCCTTTTGAGTGAGCCAAATAGTTTCATTCTCTATATAGGCTTGCACAGAGCCTTCTCCATCTGGGAGATTGTATAATATGAATTGTAATTCTTTTCCCATAATTGTTCGTTAAATACGGCAAAACCGATAGCTTTTAAAGCTGCTTTTGACATCGTTACAAACGCGCCGAGACTGTTAAGCCTTATTTTGAATCATTAGCAATGCAGCCCCCAAAAGTCGTACTCACTTATGTGCAAATTTACTCAAAAACTTCACACCACTTCTCTTTGCAAACAAAATTTCAGTTCATTATGGCATAATTTTAGAATTTTTAATTATTGCTGTCCGATAAAAGCCGGGCAGAAAAAATCAGGGCAGGCATCTGTGTTTTTATTGCAATTTAATACACCGTTATGCTGTATGGTAATTATATTAAAATTCACTTTCTTGGAGGAAAAAGTAAAGGGCTGCGAAATCCACTTCGCAGCCCTTTCGGGTTTAGAGAGATTCTCTAAAACAATTTAAATAACACCTATTACTGATACTGCATTATGCAGGATTAGTTTCAATCTTTTTTACCTTACTAAAACTTGCAAGCAAAATCTTTAGTTTATGGCGTTCTTAACGAAAGCCATGAAAAGAGGGTGAGGCTTGAGCACTGTGCTTGAGTACTCGGGGTGGAACTGAACGCCTACATACCACTTAGCATTAGTGAGTTCGATGGCTTCAACGAGGTTGTTGGCGGGATTGATACCCACGGGGCGCATGCCGGCGGCTTCGAATGCTTCGTGGTAGCGATTGTTGAATTCGTAGCGGTGGCGATGGCGTTCCACTATGCTGTCGCACTGATAGGCATCGTGCAGATGAGTGCCGGGCACTATGCTACATTCGTAGCCACCCAAGCGCATGGTTCCGCCCAGGTTGGTTATCGACTTTTGTTCTTCCATAAGGTCGATAACGGGGTGCTGAGTGTCGGGGTTCATCTCGGTGCTGTTGGCATCGGTCATGCCCAGCACGTTGCGGGCAAATTCTATAGCCATAATCTGCATGCCGAGGCAGATGCCGAGAGTGGGCACATTGTGTTCGCGGCAATATTGAGCGGCAATAATCTTGCCCTCGATGCCACGGTTGCCGAACCCCGGGCAGATAATCACGCCTTGATATTTGCTGAGGGTTTCAGCCACATTGTCGGCGGTAATAAATTCGCTGTTTTCGAATGTGAGCACCACCTTGCAGTCGTTGTAGGTGCCGGCGTGCGATATGGCTTCGGTAATCGACTTATAGGCGTCCTGCAAGTCGTATTTGCCCACGAGGGCAATGTTGACTTTTCGAGTGGCGCTTTTGCGGCGATTGAGGAAGTTGAGCCACGGCTCCATATCGGCGGTGGTGTCGGCAGGATTGATGCCGAACTGCTTGAGCACTTGAGTGTCGAGTCCCTGATGGAGCATATTTACGGGCACTTCGTAGATGCTTGGCAGGTCGGGGCTTTGTATCACGCAGTCGCTTGCTACATTGCAGAACGAAGCCACCTTGTTGAGAAGCGTGCGGGGCAAATCATGCTCGGCGCGAAGCACGAGGATGTCGGGTTGTATACCCAGGCTCTGCAGTTCCTTCACCGAGTGCTGTGTAGGCTTGGTTTTGAGTTCGCCTGCGGCAGCTATGTATGGCACATAAGCCAAATGGATGCAAAGAGTGTTGTCGGGGAGTTCCCAGCGGAGTTGGCGAATGGCTTCGAGAAACGGCTGACCCTCGATGTCGCCCACGGTGCCACCTATTTCGGTGATAATGAAGTCGTAGTTGCCCGATTCACCCAAGAGCAGCATATTGCGCTTTATTTCGTCGGTGATGTGTGGGATAATCTGCACGGTTTTGCCCAGATATTCGCCGCGGCGTTCGCGCTCAATCACATTTTGGTAGATACGACCGGTGGTGATGTTGTTGGCGCGAGTGGTGCGAATGCCGGTAAAGCGCTCATAGTGACCGAGGTCGAGGTCGGTCTCTTGACCGTCGATGGTTACATAGCATTCGCCATGTTCATAGGGGTTGAGCGTGCCGGGGTCGATATTGATATAGGGGTCGAACTTCTGAATGGTTACCTTATAGCCTCTCGATTGGAGTAGATTGGCAAGCGAAGCCGAAATGATGCCTTTTCCGAGCGAACTTACCACGCCGCCGGTTACGAAGATATATTTTGCGTCCATTGTTAATGTAGATGTATCAAATATCGTGAATCAAAAGTAATTTTTATGTTTTGAGGAAGCGACAGCGCACAACTATCGCCCTATCGTGCGCCTAAGCGGCACCCGATTGTGGGGAAGGAGAGAGGAGAAACTATGTCGTGTGAGAGAAAGCCTTCGGGTGATGAGGGCTTATTCCCACTCAATGGTTGCGGGTGGCTTCGACGAGATGTCGTAGGTTACGCGATTCACGCCTTTCACCTTGTTGATAATCTCGTTGCTGACCTTGGCGAGGAATTCGTAAGGCAGATGAGCCCAGTCGGCGCTCATGGCGTCGGTGCTGGTAACGGCACGCAGAGCCACAGCTTGCTCGTAGGTGCGTTCGTCGCCCATCACGCCCACGCTCTGCACAGGCAAAAGTATCACGCCGGCTTGCCAAACGTGGTTGTAGAGGCTGCGGCCGTCGTCGGCGCGCCACGACTGCAGGTTGCTGATGAAAATATCGTCGGCTTCTTGCAGAATCGACACTTTTTCGGGGGTGATGTCGCCGAGAATGCGCACTGCCAAACCCGGACCGGGGAACGGGTGGCGATTGATGAGATGCTCCGGCATACCCAACTGACGACCCACGCGGCGCACTTCGTCCTTGAAGAGCCATTGCAGTGGTTCGCACAGGCGCAGGTTCATCTTTTCGGGCAGACCGCCCACATTGTGGTGACTCTTTATCACCTTGCCGGTGATATTGAGGCTCTCGATGCGGTCGGGGTAGATGGTGCCTTGAGCTAACCAGCGAGCATCGGTAATTTTCTTGGCTTCGCTCTCGAAGACGTCGATAAAGCCTTTGCCTATGATTTTGCGCTTCTGTTCGGGTTGAGTCACGCCGGCGAGTTCGCTGAAAAATTTATCGCGGGCATTCACGCCTATCACATTGAGTCCCAGACATTCGTAGTCGCGCATCACATTCTCGAATTCGTTTTTGCGAAGCAAGCCGTGGTCTACAAAGATGCAAGTCAAGCGGTGTCCGATGGCACGATTGAGCAGCACGGCAGCCACCGACGAGTCCACACCGCCCGAGAGGCCGAGAATCACGCGATCGTCGCCCAATTGCTCCTTGAGTTGAGCCACAGTGCTGTCGACAAACGAAGCCGGGCTCCAGTCCTGACGGCTGCCGCAGATGTCGACGGCAAAATTGCGAAGCAGTTGAGTGCCTTGCAGCGAGTGGAATGCTTCGGGGTGGAATTGCACGCCCCAGAGCGGCTCGTTTTGAGCCTGATAGGCGGCAAATTTCACTTTATCGGTCGATGCAATGCATCTGAATCCTTCGGGAAGGCAAGTGATGGTGTCGCCGTGGCTCATCCACACCTGCGAGTGCTCATCGATGTCGCGCAGCAAGGGGTTATCTTTTTCAATCCATTGCAGATTGGCGCGACCATATTCGCGAGTGTCGGCAGGCTCCACATTGCCGCCGTAGGTGTAAGCCATAAATTGAGCGCCGTAGCAGATGCCCAAGATGGGGTATTTGCCGCGAATCTTGCTCAAGTCGACTTTAAACGCCTCGGGGTCGTAGACGCTGTAGGGCGAACCTGAAAGGATAACGCCTATAACGCTCTCGTCGTCGTGAGGAAACTTGTTGTAGGGCAAGATTTCGCAGAAAGTATCGAGGTCGCGCAAGCGGCGTCCTATGAGTTGGGTGGTTTGTGACCCAAAGTCAAGAATGATAATTTTCTGTTGCATAATCGGTGTGATATATGGTGTTATTTATATTCGTTCCACGATTTTATGGCGAGTTCATCCATATTGATAGTGCAGAAAGCGTGAATGAATGCCGAAGCCAATCGTGCGTTGGTTATGAGCGGTATGTTGAGGTCGATGGCGGCGCGGCGTATGCGATAGCCGTTGGTCAACTCACCCGAAGAGAGGTTTTTGGGTATGTTCACCACCATATCGATGCGATGCTCGTGCAGCAAATCGATGGCTTGAGGCTTCTCATTCTCGCTTGGCCAGTAGACGCGGGTGTTCTCGATACCGTTGTTGGTGAGGAACGTAGACGTACCGCCGGTGGCATAGATGTGATAGCCCTTGGCTTGTAGTTCGTGAGCAGCGTCGAGCATATCTATCTTCTGTTTCACATCGCCGGTAGAGAGCAAAATGCCTTTTCCCTTTTCAGGCACGCGATGGCCTACCGAAAGCATGGCTTTGAGTATGGCGCACGAGGTGTCGTCGCCTAAGCAGCCCACTTCGCCGGTCGA
>SFTJ01000006.1 GCA_004563195.1 bacterium | reverse complement strand
TAGCAAAAGCAAAGTAACCAAAAAGGGCTGACTCCTGCAATAGGTGCCAGCCCTGATTTTTTTCTGCCCGGCTCAAAAAAGTTTTATCGGACAGCAATAGTTTATATTAAGCTATGTGCTTAGTCGAGTTTGTGAACCACGATGCCTGAGCGGAGTTTCGGCTCAAACCATGTGGTCTTGGGAGGCATAATATTGCCGGTATCGGCTATGTCGATGAGTTGTTTCATGCTCACGGGATAGAGAGCCAAAGCCATCTTCATCTCACCGCTATCTACACGGCGTTTGAGTTCGCCGAGTCCGCGGATACCACCCACGAAGTCGATACGCTTATCGCTGCGAAGGTCGTGAATGCCGAGGATGTCGCGCAAAATCAAGTCGGACGAGATAGTCACATCGAGCACGCCTATCGGGTCGTTGTCGTTGAAAGTGCCGGGCTTGGCAGTCAACGAATACCATTCGCCACCCAAGTAGAGGCTGAAGTTGTGAAGTCGCTCAGGGTGATAGATTTCAGCGCCCTTCTTCTCCACGTCGAAGTTTTCAGCCACCTTGGCGAGGAACTCTTCTTCGCTCAGACCGTTAAGATCCTTCACCACACGGTTGTAGTCAATAATCTTAAGGTGAGATTCGGGGAAGCATACAGCGAGGAAGAAGTTATATTCTTCGTCGCCTGTGTGATTTGGGTTAGCCAAAGCCTTTTCGTGACCCACGAGTGCGGCAGCTGCGGTGCGATGGTGACCGTCGGCTATATATAGATAAGGTATGTCGGCAAACAATTGTGTGATGCGAGCCTTGGTAGCTTCGTCGTCGATTACCCAGAAGTGGTGACCGAATCCGTCTTCAGCTACGAAGTCGTATTCAGGTTCGCCGGCTATAGTCTTGTCGATAATCTCTTGCAAGCCCGCATTGTCGGGGAAGGCAAAGAACACCGGTTCGAGGTTGGCATTATTCACGCGAACGTGCTTCATGCGGTCTTCTTCCTTGTCGCGACGAGTCAGCTCATGCTTCTTGATTACACCATTGAGATAATCATCCACATTGGCAGCCACCACAATACCATATTGTGTGCGGCCGTTCATAGTCTGCGCATAGATGTAGTAGTTTTCTTGAGCATCTTGCACAAGCCATCCCTTGTCTTGGAAGTGATGGAATTGTTCCACAGCTTTTTCATAGACTTCGGGATCGTGTTCGTCGAGCATAGGATCAAAGTTGATCTCAGGCTTGATGATGTGATAAAGCGACATATCGTTGCCTTCTGCTTCGGCCTTTGCTTCCTTTGAGTTGAGCACATCGTAAGGACGTGAAGCTACTTTGGTCACCAATTCGCGCGGTGGGCGCAAACCTTTAAATGGTTTTACTCTTGCCATAATGTTTTAGGTATTTAAAAATAGGTTTAGATATTGTTATTAATGTTTGCGTTCTATTGTTTGTGTACGGTCGGGGCCTACCGATACTATAGTGATGGGCACACCGAGTTTATCTTCAAGGAATGCTATATAATCCTTAAATTCTTGAGGGAATTGGTCTTCGCTTTGCATCTTGGTCATATCGGTGTTCCAGCCCTTCAATTCGGTATACACGGGTTCTACGCCTTCGTCGATTGAATATGGGAAGTCGCGGGTTTCCACGCCGTTAACCAAGTAAGAGTCGCAAGCCTTGATGGTTGCAAAATCGTCGAGCACATCGCTCTTCATCATTATGAGTTGTGTAACGCCATTGAGCATAATGGTGTAGCGCAGAGCCACGAGGTCAATCCAACCGCAGCGGCGTTCACGACCGGTAACAGCACCAAACTCATGACCTATGGCACGAATCTTGGCTCCGGTCTCGTCGTGGAGCTCAGTGGGGAACGGACCGCTACCCACGCGAGTGCAATATGCCTTGAAGATACCATACACTTCGCCTATCTTGTTGGGAGCCACACCGAGGCCCGAGCATGCGCCGGCACACACGGTGTTCGACGAGGTAACAAACGGATAGCTGCCGAAGTCCACATCGAGCAAGCTGCCTTGTGCACCCTCGCAAAGCACGCTCTTGCCGTCGCGAAGATAGCCATTGATTACGTGCTCGCTATCGATGAGTTGGAATGTCTTGATATATTCTATGCCTTCAAACCACTGTTTCTCCAGTTCAGCCACATCGGTGTCGAAGCCAAGTGCGGCAAGGAGTTTTATGTGGCGCTGTTTGGCTGCTTCATATTTCTCGGCAAAGTTGTGGAACACTTCACCAAGTCGCAAACCGTCGCGGCTGATTTTGTCGGTGTAAGTGGGACCTATACCCTTGCCGGTAGTTCCTATCTTAGCCGAACCTTTGAGTGTTTCGTAAGCGGCATCGAGCAAACGGTGAGTTGGCAATATAAGGTGTACTTTCTTCGAGATTTTGAGCACCTTCTTAATGTCGATACCACTCTTCTCCAAGTCTCTTGCTTCAGCGGCAAACAAAATGGGGTCTAACACCACACCGTTGCCGATGATGTTGGTCTGTCCTTCCTGGAATATGCCCGAAGGGATAGAACGAAGCACATACTTTTGGTTATTAAATTCGAGCGTGTGGCCGGCATTTGGTCCACCTTGGAAACGAGCAACTACATCGTAGCGTGGTGTCAACACGTCCACCACTTTTCCTTTTCCTTCATCGCCCCATTGTAATCCAAGTAATACGTCTACTTTCATCGTTATATATCTAAAAATTTTTTATTATTTGTGAGTAAAAATGTTATTTCTTCTTGTTTTTTGCCGATGAACTTGCCGATTTGGGCTTTGCCGATGCATTGCCGATTGCCGACTCTTTGGTTTCGCCGTTTTTTCGAATCTTGCGGGCACATGCATTGCACACTCCTTGCACATTCAGCACTATCATCTCGGCTGTGAATGCCGAAAATTTCTTACTGTTGAGATATCGCATCAGCTCCACATCTTTCACTTCCTTCACTTTTCCGCATATGCGGCATATAAGATGTATGTGCTGAAGTTTGGTATCTACAATCTCATACTCGGCATGCCCCGAAAAATTATATTTTCGCAGCACTCCGCACTCAGTGAGCAGCTCCAGATTGTTATACACCGTGGCTTTCACCACTTTATATTGCGTCTGCAACAACTTCTCATAGAGCATCTCGGCATCGAAATGTCCGCCCATTTCAAGCACTTCTTGCAGTATTGCAAAGCGTTCCGGCGTCTTCCTGCAGCCTTTAGCTGCCAAAAAACGCGTAAACTTATCTGTCAATAGCTCCTTATTTGAATTGTCGGACATACAATAGTTAATTACAGAGCAAAGATATTACAAATCACTTAAATCTCAAACATAAATATCACAAAAGTTACACACCGTTTGGCATAATAGTTGCAGAATATATAGGCAAAAACATAGTTAAACTGATTAATTAAGGTGATTACACACCATTATTTAAACGATTATGAGCATAGCTTTTTCGAAACAAATAAAGGACATTCTCAAGAGCAGCCGCGACGAAGCCATAAGGCTCAACAGCGTGGTTATCACTCCTGAGCACCTTTTGCTGGGCATACTCAAGGAGAAGCACAGTCATGCTTGTGCCATAATCGAAGAGATGGGCGTAAAGACCGACAAACTCGCAGCATATCTCGAAGCCGAACTGATAGATGCCGAGAGCACCGACCGCGACTCTATCGACCAATCGACCGACATCGTGGCAAATAGTGAGGTTTCGGAAATGCTGAGCAGAACTCTTATGGAGGCTCAGCGTCATCACGCCAAGGAGGCCGACTCGCAACACTTGTTGTTGGCGCTCGCATCCTCCATCGACAACAGTTTTGCTACTCAAATATTAGAAAAGATGAACGTAAATTATTCAAATATCGACGACTATCTCGATACTCACCAATTCCTCTCGGGCAATGAGGACAAACAGCAATCGAGCACTCCCCAAGCGGGAGCCGACTTTGCCGATGAGGAAGAAGATGACGACGACCAAATGTCGCACTTCGGCGGTAACGATTCGACAAGCGGAGCCGGCAAGGCTTCAGCTACCCGACGCACCGCCACATCGCGCCCCGACACTCCCGTGCTCGACAAATATGGCAAGGACCTCACCAAGCAGGCCGAAACCGGTCATCTCGACCCGGTAATAGGCCGCGACCGCGAAATAGAACGCTTGTCGCAAATTCTTAGCCGACGCAAGAAAAACAATCCGGTGCTCATAGGCGAACCGGGTGTGGGTAAATCGGCTATTGTAGAAGGTCTCGCCATACGCATCTGCCAGCGTAAAGTGGCTCGCATTCTTCAAAACAAGCGCATTTTTGCGCTCGACATGGCTTCGGTGGTGGCAGGCACCAAATATCGCGGCCAATTTGAAGAACGCATCAAAGCCATCATCGACGAAGTGGCTAATAATCCCGACATCGTATTGTTTATCGACGAGATTCACACCATAGTGGGTGCCGGAAATGCTTCGGGCTCGATGGATGCTGCCAATCTGCTCAAACCGGCTCTCGCTCGTGGCGAGATTCAGTGCATTGGCGCCACCACTCTCGACGAGTATCGCAAGAATATTGAGAAAGACGGTGCGCTCGAACGCCGTTTTCAAAAAATCATAGTAGAACCTACCACTACCGACGAAACCCTCGAAATTCTTCGAAAAATAAAGACCAATTACGAGGAGCATCACGGTGTGGTTTACACCGACAAAGCACTCGAGGCTTGCGTATCGCTTACCGACCGCTATATCTCCGACCGCCAGTTTCCCGACAAGGCCATCGATGCCCTCGACGAAGCCGGCTCGCGCACTCACATCACTATGGATGAAGTGCCCGCCGAATTAGAAGAATTGGAAGCAAAAATTCGCGAAGCGCAAAGCAATCAGGACAAGGCTGCAAGCGCCCAAAACTTCGAAAGCGCCACTCGCTATCGCGACTTGAAATACGAACTCATCGACCGTCTCGAAGAAGCCAAGAAAAATTGGGAAAATGAGATGGGCAAGCGTCGCGAAACCATCGATGAGCACTGCGTGGCTGAAGTGGTGGCTATGATGACCGGTGTGCCTGTGCAACGCATAGCACAATCGGAAGGTATGCGTCTGCTCAATATGGATTCGGAAATAAAGAATCAGATAATAGGTCAGGACGATGCCATCGACAAGATAGCTCGAGCCATAAAGCGCAATCGTGTGGGATTGAAGGACCCTAACCGCCCCATCGGTTCGTTTATGTTCCTCGGTCCTACCGGCGTAGGTAAAACATTGCTCGCCAAGCGATTGGCTGAGTATCTCTTCAATTCGCCCGATGCACTCATTCGCATCGATATGAGTGAATATATGGAGAAATTCAATGTGTCGCGACTCGTGGGTGCACCTCCGGGATATGTGGGATATGAAGAAGGTGGCCAACTCACCGAGAAAGTGCGCCGTCGCCCCTATTCGGTGGTGTTGCTCGACGAAATAGAGAAGGCTCATGCCGATGTGTTCAATATGTTGCTCCAAGTGCTCGATGAGGGCTGTCTGACCGATAGCCTCGGTCGTAAAGTCGACTTCAAGAACACTATCATCATCATGACTTCGAACATCGGTTCGCGCGAACTGAAGGACTTCGGTGCCGGCATTGGTTTTAATGCCGTAGTTACCAAACAAAGCAGCGAAGCCGTGGTGCGCAAGGCGCTCAACAAGAAGTTCTCGCCCGAGTTTCTAAATCGTGTGGACGATATTATCATGTTCAACTCGCTCAATAAGGACAACATCTTGAGCATCATCAACATCGAACTCGCCAAGTTTGTGCGTCGCGTGGAAGAATTGGGCTTCAAACTCGAGATTACTCCTGCAGCCAAGCTCTTTGTAGCCGACAAGGGTTACGACAGTCAGTATGGCGCACGTCCTCTCAACCGTGCCATACAGACTCACATCGAAGACCCGCTATCGGAATTGCTGCTGCAAGGCGATGCCAAACCGGGGCAGACTTTGGTTATCGACGTCGACAACGACAAAATAACTGCTTCATTAAAAGAATAATTAATAACTACTGCCGAAATGGCATCCCCATGCCTCACAGCTTGGGTATGCCTCTCAGGCAAACGACTAAATATAATAAAGGAATAAAAATCATGTCAAAAGGAACTATTGGGGTAACTACCGACAACATTTTCCCCGTTATCAAAAAGTTTTTGTACAGTGACCACGAAATTTTTCTTCGTGAATTGATTTCAAATGCCGTAGATGCCACTCAAAAGCTCAAAACGCTCTCATCGATCGGCGAATATAAAGGTGAACTCGGCGACTTGAAGGTTACCGTAAGCATCGACAAAGAGGCAGGCACTCTCACCGTGAGTGATATGGGTATAGGCATGGATGCCGAAGATGTAGATAAATACATCAACCAAATCGCCTTCTCTGGTGCTGAAGAATTCCTTGCCAAATATAAGGATAGCGCCAATGCCATCATAGGTCACTTCGGTTTGGGTTTCTACTCGGCATTCATGGTGTCGAAGAAGGTGGAAATACATTCGCTTTCTTACAAGGAAGGTGCCAAGGCTGTGCTTTGGACTTGCGACGGTTCGCCTGAATACGAAATGAGCGAAACCGATAAGACTTCGCGAGGCACCGACATAGTGCTTTACCTCGACGACGATGCCAAGGAATTCCTTGAAAAGTCGCGTATCGACGAGCTTCTAAAGAAATATTGCCGCTTCTTGCCTGTACCTATCGTTTCGGGCAAAGAACAGGAATGGAAGGACGGAAAATATGTCGACACCGACCGCGACAATGTAATCAACAACATCGAACCCATCTGGGCTAAGAAACCGAGCGAACTCAAGGACGAAGACTACATCAACTTTTATCACGCCATTCAGCCCGGCCAGGAAGACCCATTGTTCTGGATTCACCTCAATGTGGACTATCCTTTCACCCTCACAGGTGTGTTGTATTTCCCGAAAATCAAGAACAACCTCGACATTCGCAAGGACCGCATTCAGCTCTACTGCAACCAGGTATTCGTAACCGACTCGGTAGAAGGCGTAGTGCCCGACTTCCTGATGCTCTTGCAAGGTGTAATCGACTCACCCGACATCCCTCTTAACGTGTCACGTTCTTATCTCCAAAGCGATGCCAATGTGAAGAAGATTGCTTCTTACATCACCAAGAAGGTGTCGCAACGCTTGGAAGAGATAGCCAAGAACGACGCCAAGAACTTCGAGGAAAAATGGAACGATATTAAGATTTTCATCGAGTATGGTATGCTCACCAACGAGAAGTTCTGCGACTCGGCACTCAAGTTTATGTTGCTCGAGGACACCGAAGGCAAATACTTCAAACTCGACGACTACAAGACTCTCATTAAGGATACGCAAACCGATAAGGACGACAACCTCGTGGTGCTCTATGCCACCGACAAGGTTGCTCAATACTCTTACATCAAGGCTGCTACCGACAAGGGCTATAATGTGCTTGTGATGGACGGTCAACTCGACAGTGCATTTGTGGGAATGCTCGAGCAGAAAGTGGAAAAATCACACTTCGTGCGCGTCGACTCCGATGTTATCGACAATCTTATAAAGAAAGAAGATACCAAGGATGCCGATGTGAGCGAAAAACAACGCAATGTGCTCACCACTCTCTTTAAGTCGCAGATTCCTGCCATCGAGAAGGCTGAATTTACCATTGCATTTGCCAACCTTGCCGCCGACAGCACTCCTGTGGTGGTAACTCAGAGCGAATATATGCGCCGTATGAAGGAAATGGCTGCACTGCAGCCGGGTATGAGCTTCTATGGCGAATTCCCCGACAGCTATGTGCTCACGCTCAACGTCAACCACCCTGTGGTTAAGAAGGTTATCGATGCCTCGGCTTCGGCTCTCGATGCTCAAGTTAATCCTATCGAGGACGAACTCACCGTGGTGAATGCCGAAATCAAGGCTATCCGCGACACCGATAAGGACTACAAGGGTCTGCCTGCCGACAAGCAGAAAGAAGTGGATGAAAAGGAAAAGCGTGCTCACGAACTTCGCGACCAAGAAGCTGCCATCGTCACCGAGTATGCCAAGGGTCAGGACACCGTTAAGCAACTCGTCGACATCGCTCTCCTCAGCAACGGCTTGCTCAAGGGCGAAGCGCTCAACAATTTCTTGAAGCGTTCTATCGACCTCTTGTAATTATAACGATATTATATCGACACAAAAACTCCGGGGCACTTTTACTGCAAAGTGTCCCGGTTTTTTTGTAATTTTGTGGGTATGAACAACGAAATCGAAATAAAAAACATCGAAAATGCCGAGAATCTGCGCTTGGCTTCGTTCGGCTCGCGCATTCAAGCCGGCTTCCCGAGTCCGGCGCAGGACCTTTTTGGCGACACTTTCGACCTCTATAGCGAACTCATTCGCACTCCTGAGGCCACTTTCTGCGCTCGCGTCACCGGCAACTCCATGATAGAAAGCGGAATCAATGAGGGCGACATTCTCATTATTGACAAGTCGCTCACTCCTCACGATGGCTGCATTGCAGTGTGCTTTGTCGACGGCGACTTCACAGTGAAAAAGATAGCCATACGCGACGACGCCATATTCCTCGTGCCGTCGAACCCCGCTTTCCCCGCCATTCGCATCAGCGAGGAAAACAATTTTCAAGTGTGGGGCGTGGTGAGCCATATCATTAAAAACGTGCTTCGTTAACGAAATAACCTATTGTCGACTTATATGATATACGGACTCGTAGACTGCAACAACTTTTTCGCCACTTGCGAACGCGCTTTCAACCCTTCGCTGTGGGGAAAACCCGTGGTGGTGCTGTCGAACAACGACGGTTGCGTCATCTCGCGCAGCTACGAGGCTAAGGATTTGGGCATTCCCATGGGTTGCCCTGCCTTCAAAATCAAGGAATACACCGATGCTTCGAAGGTGGTGATGATTTCGTGCCGACATCAGCTCTACGGCGATATTTCGGCTCGAATAATGTCGATTGTGGGCCACCATGTGGAGAAAATTGAGATTTACTCCATCGACGAGGCGTTTTTTCGCATGCCTTATGCCGACGATGAGCGCAACACCGAGTTTGCCTTAATGCTTACTCGCAAAATATATCAATACACCGGCATCAGCGTGAGCATAGGGTTTGCACCCACACGCACACTTGCCAAGGTGGCTTCGCATCTTGCCAAGAAAAAACGCTCGTTGAGCGAAAATGTGTATGCCCTCACCGATAAAGCCGACATCGAGGCACAACTGGCTATTCTGCCTGTGGGCGATGTGTGGGGCATAGGACGCCAAACCGCCGCAGCACTGAAATCGCAACGCGTCAACACGGCTCTCGACTTCACTCGCATACCCTCGATTTTCGTTCGCCGCCGATACACCGTCACCGGCTATCGCACTCAATGCGAACTCAAAGGTGAGGATTGCACCGCACTCAGCGCTGCCACCGTGGCGCACCAGTCGATTATGACTTCGCGCTCGTTCGGCAAAACCATAGCCGGAAAGCAAGATCTCAACGATGCCGTGGTGTCGTTTGCGGGTCTGTCGGCCAAACGCCTTCGTTCGCAGAATTCGGTGGCATCGTCGGTAACCACCTTCGTGGCAAGCGACCGCTTCAGCGAAACCGAACCCTATTACAGCAATTCCTGCGAGATAAAATTGCCTACCCCCACTTCGAGTACTCTCGAAATAGTGAAATATGCCGTGATGGCAATGAACAATATCTTTCGCCCGGGCGTGAATTATAAACGGGCTGGCGTGCTGCTATCGGGCATCAAACCCTCCACTGCCGTTGAGCAAAACCTTTTCTCGGAGGTCGACCTCAACAAGCATAACAAACTGATGAAGATTGTGGACCAAATAAACAGCCGAACAGGCACTTACTGCGTAGGACTTGCACCCGACCAATCGGTGCACAAATGGGCTCCTTCGAAAAAATTCAAGTCATCGTCGGCATCTTCATCTATCCACATATTTTCGGCTATGGTGGTGCCCAAAGAAACAGAAAGCACCAATTTCGACATCGACTAAAACTTAATTTGCAATCATAACTATGGACAGAAGAAATTTTATTAAATCGTCGGCTCTTGCTGCAGCTGCATTGGGTGTAACGCCTTACATCAATGCATCTAATACCGATGAGCAGCAGCTCGACAAAGCCGACTCCCCAACCGACCTTATCGATAGCGCTCCCGTGCTGCAAAACTATGCCGCCACAAGCATCTGCGTGGTGTTTAGCGTTACCGATATGGCTAACGGATTTGTGGAATATGGCTTAAAACCCGACCTCAGCGATGCCATGAAGGTGAAAAGCGGCGGATATCGCGTAACCGACATGAACAACGAGGTGGTGCGTGTGCGCATCACCGGACTGCGTCCCGCCACGCGCTATTATTATCGCATCGGCGCCGACCGTATCAGCTATGGCGGTGGCTACAGCATGAAAATTCTTGAATCGGTAACCTTGCCCACCATCTACTCGTTCACTACCGCAGGCAAAGATGCCGAATCGCACTTCTGCGTTATCAACGACACGCACGCCTACTGGAACACCTTCGACGCATTATCGAAAAAGATAGCTCAACTCTCGCCTTCGTGTGTAATATGGAACGGCGACGCCTGCAACACCGAGGAAACCATCGAATCGCAAAAACGCATCTTCATCAAGCCCAAGATTTCGCAGGACGGATATGCAGCCAACATACCCTACCTCTACTGCCCCGGCAACCACGACCTGCGAGGTATGGCTAACCGAAATCTTGAAAATGTGTGGATGTATCGCCAACCCGAAGAACGCCTGAGCCGCGACTGGGACTTGGGCCGCAACTTCGCCGTGCGTATGGGCGATATCGCTCTCATTGGTCTCGACACTTGCGAAGACAAACTCGACACCAACCCGCTGTTTGCCGGACTTTTCAATAGCCATGCTTATCGCGAAGCTCAAACCGAATGGCTCCGACACGCTCTCAAGCAGAAAGAGATAGCTTCGGCTCCTCATATTGTGGCATTTTGCCACATACCGCTCTTCGACAGCGACCCAAAGCACAATCCCGGCGACATAGCCCCCGCCGATTCCGACCCGGCTTACACTCATGATTATGCCATTTGGCAGCGCACTTGCGCCAATCTTTGGACTCCTCTGCTGCAAAAGGCAGGATGCCGTGTCATCATCAGCGCTCACACCCACAAATATCGCTTCGATGCCCCCGACGGTTCTCGCAAATGGGCGCAAATAGTGGGCGGAGGTCCGGATATTAAGTCGAAGAAGGGGTATCCTACAGTTATCGAAGGATTGGTGAAGAATGGCGAACTCGTGATAAATGTTCACAATATCGCCACAGGTGCCATAAAAGCCACCCACACATTCAAAGCTCGCTGACGCACAGTCATCTCCAATCATATCCCCCCGACGGGCTCAACATCCGCTCGATGCTAAGCCTGTAGGGGGGATTTTATTCTTATTTTAGCCCACTCAAGGGCTATCTTGCTATGGGGTGCACATAATATATCGGCAAGTGCAAAATATTTGCAAATTATGGTTGTTGCATACATAAAAAATCACTAATTTTGTAGAATTGAAATAAACATAAACTCGAGTGAAAAATTTTATAACAAGAACTCTTTCAGGAGCCGTATATGTGGCTTTGATAATTGCTTCAATTCTTGTAAGCAAATACACGTTTGTGGCATTTTTCGCAGTGCTCTTGCTGATAGCTATGAGCGAAACCAATCGCCTTATAGCCGATAAAGGCCAAAAACCGGCAGTGGCATTGCTCGACCTACTTGTAGGTCTCTCCATTTTCTTTGCCACTTTTGCCGTCACTAATCTCGATATATCGGTCAAGACAGCAGCCATTTGCCCTATGCTTCTCACCATGGTGCGCCTTGTGGCAGGTCTTTATCTCAAAGAAGAATCAGCCATATTGTCGTGGGCAAAATCGTTCTTCAACATCTGCTATGTGGCTGTGCCAATGGCTACTCTTGCCTACATCTATTCCATACAACCCATCTTGGCACTCATAATTCTTGCTCTCATCTGGATTAACGACACGGGGGCATTTCTTGTGGGATGCAGCATAGGCAAGCACCGACTCTTTGAGCGCATCTCGCCCAAGAAGTCGTGGGAAGGATTTTTCGGCGGATTTGTGTTCTGCATCGCAGCAGGCGCTGCCGCAAACTTATATTTCACCGAAGAGAGTTGGCTGCAATGGGCAGTGCTCGGCGCTGTGGTATCGATAGCCGCCACACTCGGCGACCTCATCGAAAGCCTCATTAAGCGCACCGTGGGCGTAAAGGACTCGGGCAACATTATGCCGGGGCATGGAGGCATTCTCGACCGCATCGACTCACTTCTGCTTGTAGCTCCCGCTACTCTGGTTTATCTCCTTTTCTTGAATTTATTGTAACAAATCATTATAGAAAAAAGTATTTATATCTCTTATGAGTAATCAAAGGTACGACATGCGCGGCGTTTCGGCTTCGAAAGAAGATGTGCACAACGCCATAAAGAACATCGACAAGGGTCTTTACCCCAAAGCATTCTGTAAGATTATCCCCGACATCATCGGCGGCGACCCCGACTATTGCAACATTATGCACGCCGACGGCGCCGGAACCAAATCGTCGCTTGCCTATATCTACTGGAAAGAAACCGGCGATATGAGCGTATGGAAAGGCATAGCTCAGGACTCGCTTATTATGAATATCGACGACCTGCTTTGCGTGGGCGCTACCGACAACATATTGCTTTCGTCGACCATCGGTCGCAACAAAAATCTCATCCCGGGCGAGGTGATTGCCGCCATCATCAACGGCACTCAGGAACTTATCGACGAACTCAAGGAACTGGGCGTTAACATCATCTCCACAGGTGGCGAAACCGCCGACGTGGGCGACTTGGTGCGCACCATCATAGTAGACAGCACCGTAACAGCTCGTATGAAGCGCAGCGACGTAATCAACAATGCCAATATCGCCGATGGCGATGTGATAGTGGGCATCTCATCGTGCGGTCAGGCTTCTTACGAAAAATCTTATAACGGCGGTATGGGCAGCAACGGCCTCACATCGGCTCGTCACGACGTATTCGCCAAATATCTCGCCAAGAAGTATCCCGAAAGTTTCGACCCTCAAGTACCCGACGAACTCGTTTACTCGGGCAATGTGGCACTCACCGATGCTGTGGAAGGTGTGGATGTGAATGCAGGCAAATTGGTGCTCTCACCCACTCGCACCTATGCTCCGGTAATCAAGAAATTGCTCGACACCATGCGTGCCGACATTCATGGTATGGTTCACTGCTCAGGCGGCGCTCAAACCAAGATTATGCACTTCGTCACCAATAAGCACGTCATCAAGGACAACCTCTTCCCCGTGCCTCCTTTGTTTAAGTTGATTCAAGAACAATCGGGCACCGACTGGAAGGAAATGTACAAGGTGTTCAATATGGGTCACCGTATGGAAATATACCTCCGTCCCGAAAAGGCTCAAGCGGTTATCGACATCGCCAAGTCGTTCAACATCGATGCTCAGATAGTGGGTCGTGTGTGCGATGCTCCTGCCAACCGCCTCACCATTATCTCCGAAAAAGGCACTTTTGAATACGAATAATCAGCCTCTGATAAGGTTGAATTAACACTTTAAATAAATATGCGCAAACTATTGTGGCTCATAGCAGTAACGGCGATAGCATCTATTGCATCATGCAGTAGGTTGACTCACGGCGATGCTATGAGTCACAATTCTGCTATCCCCGACACGCTTCGCGTGGGCACGCTCTATAGCCCCACATCGTTTTTTCTCTTTCGCGGCGACACAATGGGCTATGAATACGACCGAATATGCAGTTTTGCCCAATCCAAAGGTGTAGCCACGGAATTTATCATCGCAAGCAATCTGCAGTCGCTCATAACCATGCTCGACAGCGGCGCCATCGATGTCATTGCCTACGAAGTGCCCATCACAAGCGAATATCGCAAACAGGTGCTCAACTGCGGTAGCGAAAACATTACCTACCAGGTGCTGGTGCAACCTAAAAGTGATACTTTAATCACCGACGTTATACAGCTGATTAACAAAGATGTGTACGTGGAACACAAGTCGAAATACGAAGCCCGTCTGCGCAATCTCGACGAGGAGATAGGCGGCGGCATTCGCATACATTCGTTAGACGAAGACACCATCACATCGGAGGACTTGATAGAGCGTGTGGCTAACGGCAAAATTCCGCTTACCATAGTTAATAGCGACATAGCGCTCATCAATCAGACTTATTATCGCAATATCAACATCGACTTGCAGGTAAGCTTCCCGCAACGCGCTTCTTGGGCTGTAAGAAAAGACAACCAAGCGCTTGCCGACAGCATCTCGGCATGGAGCGAACTCGCCGAAAGCGGCACTGCCGACAAGCAGATGCTTCGTCGCTACTTCGAAATGAGCAAATCGGGCGCTTTGCCCGCAGGGCTCTCCGATGCCAAATCCATCATCTCGGCAAAGCACGGCATAATTTCCGATTTCGACATCTATTTCCGCCGTCACGGCCAAGACAACGGCATCGACTGGCGCTTGTTGGCTGCCATAGGCTGGGTGGAATCGCAATTCCGCAGCGATGTGGTGTCGTGGGCGGGCGCTCGAGGCATTATGCAAATTATGCCTCGCACTGCTCGAGCTCACGGTCTCGAACTCGAAAATATTGAAGACCCCGACCTAAATATACAAGTAGCGGCCGACATCATCAAGACTCTCGACCGCATTCTGCGCAAGCGTGTGAGCGACCCCGATGAGCGAAGAAAATTTGTGCTCGCCGCCTACAACGCCGGCATAGGACACATACTCGATGCCATAGCTCTTGCCGAAAAATATCACAAAAACCCCAATGTGTGGAACAACAATGTGCAAGAAGCTCTCTTAATGAAGGCTAACCCGCAGTTCTACAACGATAGTGTGTGCCGTAACGGATACTTCCGCGGTCGCCAAACGGTGGAATATGTTTCAAATGTTTCGCATTATTATTCGCTCTATTGTTCAAAAATCAAAAAATAGTAGTATCTTTACATTAATTTTTAACCAAAAATAATTCAAATTATGAAAAAGTCTTATCTAACAATTGCACTTGCACTCACATTAGCGTGCTCATTGTCACTTAGTTCGTGCATCGGTAGCTTTGCACTTACCAACAAAGTTTTGGATTGGAACCGCTCAATAGGCAGCAAATTTGTCAACGAACTTGTATTTATAGCATTTTGGGTTCTTCCCGTTTATGAAATCACAGGTGTTGCCGATATCCTCGTCATCAACACTATCGAGTTCTGGTCGGGTGATAATCCTGTAGCAAAGAACGAAACCAAGGTCATTGACGGCAAGGATGCCAAATACCTTGTTAAGCAAGATCCTCAAGGTTACACCATCACCAATCTCAGCGACAACACTGAAGTTCGCTTTGCTTTCGATGCTGCCGACAACTCTTGGTCGATTAACGCCGGTGGCGAATCGCGCAAATTCATGACATTTGTCGACGACAGCCATGTGAAGATGATTACTCCATCGGGCAACTTCGAGACCGTAGAACTTTCGCAAGCCGGTGTATATGCTTATCAGCAAATGGCTCAAGGTTCTAACTACGCTCTCCGCTAATTTTGAGTGATTAACCGAGCTTTTTAAGGCTCAAATAGTATTACCGAGGCTGCTATCCTAAGTGTGATAGCAGCCTTTTTTACATCTCTACGCTGTCGGCTAATCGAAAAAACGGCACAAAACACACAAAACCGACTCACTACACCACAATAATAGAATAATCGTCGCGTATTTGCCGTTTTTTTTGTATTTTTGTAAATTACAAAAGTATGGGCTTTTCGATATAAGAGTATGATAGACCAAGCGACGATAGAACATATAAAAAGTGCCGCCAACATAGTGGATGTGGTAGGCGACTATGTGAGTTTGCGACGTTCCGGAGCAAACTACAAGGGGTTGTGCCCGTTTCACGACGAGCGCACACCTTCGTTTATGGTATCGCCGAGCAAAAACTTTTGCCATTGCTTCGGATGTGGCAATGGCGGTGACCCTATTCGTTTCTTGATGAATCTTAACAACTTCACTTATCGCGAAGCTCTGCTGCATCTTGCCAATAAGTATCACATCGAAGTGAAAGAGGTGGAGATGAACGACCAGCAAGTGGCTGAGCGCAATCTGCGGCAAGCCTATCTCACCATTTGCAGTTTTGCGGCTAAGCATTATCAGAGCATTCTCGCTTCCGACTCACCCGAAGCCCAAGCCGCTATGGATTATCTCAACCGTCACGGCATTAGTCAGGCATCGATAACTCGTTTTGGCATCGGTTATGCTCCTGCGTCTACCCTATCGCTCACTCAAGCTATAAGCGACAGTGGCTTCAGCATCTCGCATGCCAATAATCTCGGATTGGTGGCACCCATCGACGGTGCTATGCGCGACGTGATGGCGGGATGCATAGTGATTCCGGTAATGGGCAAAACCGGCAAGGAGATGGCTTTTGCCTTCCAGGATATCCACGACCACAACATCACCTTTTCTCGATTTACCTCGCAAAGTGCCATTTTTTCACCAAAAGATGCGCTATTTGCTCATTTTCAAGCCAATAGCAATATCTCCAAGCAAAAATCCTGCTATATGACCGACACGCCATACGATGCCATAATGATGCATCAAGCGGGATTTACCAATACCGTGGCGCCTGTGGGCGATTTGATTAATCGCTATGCAGCCAACGACCTTGCCAAGCAGGTGAGAGACGACTCGATAACCATCATCACTCGCAGCATGAACTCCGATGCGCTTAATCGTTGTTTCCAACTCACCGACTCTCTGCTGCCTCAGGGCATCAATGTGTTTTGTTTCGACTGCTCTCCCGCTGCATCGCTCGGAAAAATGCTTGCCGGCACCAATGCCGATTCATTTGGATCGCTGATTAATCGCGAACGCACCGACTGCATCACTTTCAAGGCGCAAACGCTTATCGGTCAAGCCTCCAACAACAACGATAAGCTGCGAGCCATTCGAAGTGTGCTCTTTTCCATCAAATCGATTCGCGACGAGGCAAGCAAACAAATTTACATCGACGTTCTTGCGCAAATCTCCAAAATAGCTCCCAACATTTTGGAAAGCGAATTGGCAAGGATAAAACCATTCAGTTACGACTAACGCAATGTTCGATAAAAAGACCATAAATAGCATAATAAAGCGTGCGAAAATAGCCGATGTGGTGGAAATGTTTTCGCATCTTACGCCTCGCGACAACAATTTCGCGGGCTATTGCCCGTTTTGCGACAGCAAGATGGCTTCGCTGTTTATCGACACATCAAACAATACTTTCACATGCTCGGAGTGCGGCAAGACCGGCACGCCCATCGATTTCGTTATAGATATGCTCAATGTCAACTACCACGAGGCGCTGCTGTTTTTGGCGCAGATGTGTGGCATAAGTGTTGACTATTCCGAGCCCAAGAGCGAGGCTGCGGCACTTTACGACATCAATATGGAGGCGTGCAAATACTATCGCAGTCAGCTCTTCGACACTCCCACCGGGCGCAATGTGGCTCTCGCCTACTACCGCGATGCGCGTGGTTTTTCCGACGAAACCATCGATCGCTTTGCTCTCGGCTACTCGCCCGACCGCGCCGAAAACAAGGTGGTGGAGCAACTTGTGGCAATGGGCTACAGCGAGGATTTGATAGTGAAATCGGGTATCGGCGTGAAGTTTGAGGACCGCCCCGCCTACGACCGTTTTCACGAACGAATCACCTTCCCTATCACCAACCTTGCCGGAAAGATTGTGGCTTTCAGCTGCCGCACCATGCGCAACGACAAAGAAATAGCAAAATACAAAAACACCAACGATACGCCCATCTACACCAAGGGTAACGAGATTTACGGTCTTTATCAAGCCCGCGAATCGATTATCAGTCGCGGCTATTGCATTCTTGTGGAAGGTAATGCGGATGTGGTGTCGATGCATCAGGCCGGATTTACCAACACCATCGCCCCTTTGGGCACCGGTTTTACCTACGGTCAGGCATGCGTGATACGCCGCTTCACCGGCAATGTCACACTACTCTTCGACGGCGATGCTGCCGGTATTCATGCCAACGAGGTGGCTCTGCAGCACTTTTTGCCTCTGGGCATAGTGCCTCGCATAGTGCTTCTGCCTCAAGGCGACGACCCCGATGCCTTTGCACGCCGATTCTCGCAGAGCGAAGCCGAACAGTTTTTGGAGTCGAACAGCATCTCGCTGGTGCAGTTCTATCTGAAAACTCGCCTCGAAGGCAATATCAACAATCCCATTCGCCGCGCTCAAGTGACCAAGGAGATAATCCAAAAGATAGCCTTGATACCAAACCCCATAGTGCACACTGCTCTCGCCAAAGAGTGCAGCAAACTGTTTCACATCAATGAGAGTTCGGTGCTTCAGGACATTCAAAAGGAGAAATTGCTCATCCGCGAGGAAGAACTCAAGAGAAAGCAGCAAGCAGAGTTTCGCCGACGCTATCAAAATCAGGGCATGGAGTCACCCGCCGAGGCCTCCATTCCCGCCGACGAAGCCGCTCCGCTCGATTTCGATGCGCTCTCCGACAATCAGTCGGCGCTTCTCGATGCGCTCAACAGCAATGCTGCCGCCGAATCGAATGGTTCGATTATCAACAAAGAGCGCGAGATAGTGCGATACATAGCAAAATATGGCATGGTATACTTCAGCGAGACGGAGACCCGACCGATTACTCTCATCGAGTATATCGACAGCGAGTTCAATGCCATAAACCTGAGTTTATCATCGCCGGTATACAACAAGATTTTCGTCCTCGGAAAAAATCTGCTCAATGATTTCTACAGCGACCTCGCCGATTTTGAGCAACATGTAGAAAACAACAAGAAGAAAAACTTCGATGAAGGTATAGCGCAAATACAGATGCAAAACTACGATATAGCCACCATCGAAAACGAGGAGAAGCGTCTCAAGAGTCTCATAGAGCGCGATGCCGATATCGAAATAGAGAATTTTCGCAGAGCATATTTCGAGCAATATCTCTGCAATCACCCCGACAGGGATATACGCGCCACGGCACTGAGCCTCGTGAACGAGCCATTCAAATTGAGCAAAATCCACACTCAGCAAGCCAATATCAAGACCGAGTTCGACAATCTCGACACCTTGGTGCAGGACGCAATCTATAATCTGCGATATGAGCTCATCACTCTCGAAATCAACGCCAATGAGCGACTGCTTGCTCAAGCCGGCGATGCCGACAAGGTGATGGAAGTGATGACCACACTCGCCGAACTGCAAAACCGCCGCAAAGCGCTCGCCAAAGAACTCGGCGAACGAGTGATTAACCCAAATTAGTAACAAAATAATTAATAACAGAAATATCAGCCAATGAGAAAAGAAACAATGTGTGTACAAGCAGGTTACACGCCACGCAACGGAGAAGCTCGTATTCTTCCCATCTATCAGAGCACTACATTCAAATATGATTCAAGCGAACAAATGGGTCGCCTTTTCGACCTCGAAGAATCGGGGTACTTCTATACTCGTCTGCAAAACCCCACCAACGATGCCGTAGCTGCCAAAATAGCAGCTCTGGAAGGCGGCGTAGGCGCTATGCTCACTTCATCGGGCCAAGCAGCCAACTTCTACGCCCTCTTCAATATCTGTGAGGCAGGTGACCACATTGTGAGCAGCGCTCAAATATATGGCGGCACTTTCAATCTGCTTAATGTCACCTTACGCAAACTCGGCATCGAAACCACTTTTGTGAGCGTAGATGCTTCGGAGGAAGAAATAGCAGCCGCTTTCAAGCCTAACACCAAGGCGCTCTTCGGCGAAACCATATCTAACCCGAGCATCAATGTGCTCGACATCGAGAAATTTGCCAAAGTGGCTCACGACCACGGTGTGCCTCTCATCGTCGACAACACATTTGCCACTCCCATCAACTGTCGCCCGTTTGAATGGGGTGCCGACATCGTCACTCACTCCACCACTAAATATATGGACGGTCACGCCATGACCGTGGGCGGTGTTATTGTGGATAGCGGCAATTTCGATTGGAGCAAGCACGCCGACCGTTTCCCGGGTCTTACCACTCCCGACGAATCGTATCACGGCATCACTTACATCGAAAAATTCGGCCGTCTTGCCTATATCACCAAGGCCACTTCACAACTGATGCGTGACCTCGGATCCATTCAGTCGCCTCACAATGCATTTCTCATCAATGTAGGTCTCGAAACTCTGCATTTGCGCATGCCTCGTCACTGCAGCAACGCTCTCACTGTGGCCAAATGGCTCGAGGATAATCCCAAAGTGGCTTGGGTAAACTATTGCGACCTTCCCGGCAATCAGTATTACGACCTTGCCAAGAAATATATGCCCCACGGAAGTTGCGGCGTGATGTCGTTCGGTCTCAAAGGCTCTCGCGCCGATGCCGAACGCTTTATGGACAACCTTAAGCTCATCAGCATAGTCACTCACGTTGCCGATGCCCGCTCTTGCGTGCTCCATCCGGCAAGCCACACTCACCGTCAGCTCTCCGACGAGCAACTCGTGGAAGCCGGAGTGGCTCCCGACTTGATTCGTCTCTCGGTGGGTATTGAGAATGTCGACGACATTATCGCCGACCTCGACCAGGCAATGAACGCTTGAGGCAACCGGCACTCTCTCCACTACATTTTGTCATAAGAATATTACTTTTATCCACATAATCACACCTCACAAGCAATGAAATTTCTACATTCATTCATAACATTGGCTCTTTGCAGCAGTATGGCGTTTGTGACGAGCGCTCAACTATCAATGCCTACCCAAACCATAGGCAACACGCGCTACTACTACCACAAAGTGAAGAAAAAAGAGACTCTCTACGGCGTGGCTAAAAAATATGGCATCACTCAAGATGATATCATAAAATACAACCCCTCTGCCAAAGATGGCTTGAAGACCAATCAAATATTGTTTTTCCCGGTCGATGCATTTGCCAAGCCAAGTGCCGACAAGACCGGGGTAAAGTTACCGGCTACTCAAAAGGTGGCTGCCGTGACTCACACTGTAGAAAAAGGTGAGACTTTGTATGGATTGTCGCGAATCTATGGCATTTCCATCGATGCCATAAAGCAAGCCAACCCAATCGTTGCCGACGGGCTTAAAGTGGGTCAAGTGATAACTATTCCGCAAGACGAAAGTTTCGAAGTAGCTAAAGCCAAACCGTCGATTACCGAGGCAAAGGAATCGAACAGCGAAATCGTGTATCACCGAATACAAGCCGGTGAAACGCTCTACTATGTTTCGCGATACTACAACACTACTATAGCCGCCATTCTCGAACTCAATCCGGGTATTTCGGCTGAGAACTTCAGAATAGGCGAGGTGATTCGCATTCAACCCAACGACAACAAGGCGGTGATGGTGGAAAAACCCATCACAAAGTTCGTTACTCACGAGTTGAAGGAAGGCGAAAGCTTCACCACCGTGGCAAGCGACAACAATATTGACGTAAAGAAAATCATCGATGCCAATCCGGGCGTGAAAGCCAAGAAAGGCAGCATCATAAACATTCCGGTTGCCGCCAACGACACCGTGGTGGTGCGTCAGTCGGACCTCGATGACAAGAACGCCAAGGCTACTATCACATCGAAGAGCAACGCCGACACCATAAATGTGGCTATTGTGATGCCTTTTATGCTGCATCAGGCTTCGCCATCGGCTTCGGCTCTCAACAACACTGAGTTTCTTAAAGGATTTCTTATGGCTGTAGACGAGGTGCGCCGCGGCACACGCAAGCACATCAATGTAACTGTGCACGACAATCGCAATTCACTCGCTGCCACCGACAGCATCTTGCATCTGCCCGGCATGAAGCAGATGAACATGATTATTGCCCCGAGCGATGCCAAGCAACTCGATGCTACCAACAAATTCTGCAAGCAAAACGACATCCTTTCGGTCAATCTGTTCGCCATAAAGGACGAATCGTATGCCACCAACTCATTCTCGGTGCAAACCAACATTCCTCACTCCTACCTGAGTGCCGAGTTGTGCGAATGGTACGACAAAAAATTCGATAATCGCTCCACCATTTTCATCAACCCCGTCAACGCTAAAGAGGAAAAAGACGTTTGCCACGACTTGAAAAAGCACTTGCAAAAACAAAAATCAAAAACAGCAAGTGTAACCATCGATTCCGATTTCAACTACGATTCGGTCAACAATCTGCTTGTGGCAGGCAACGAATATGTGATAATCCCATCATCGAGTTCGAAGGCTTTGCTCACCAAGCTCATACCCATACTCAAGCGCATAAAGCAAGAGCGCGCCGATGTGGACTTTGTGCTTATGGGATATCCGGAATACACCACCTATCTGCTCGAAATGAAGGACGATTTCCACGCCATCGACACATACATCTATTCTCGATTCTTCTACGACGAGAAAGACTCAAAAACTCGCAATTTCGAACAGGAATACAGCAAATGGTACGGCGAAGAGATGCGTTATGTGGTGCCTCGTTTCGGTTTGCTGGGCTACGACACAGGAAAATTTTTCTTGCAAACCCTTGCCAACGTCGAAGGCGGATTTAACAACCGCGTAATCAACGAATACAATGGTCTCCAGACATCTTTTAAGCTGCAACGACTCAGCAACTGGAGCGGCTTTATCAATAAAGATTTGCAATTCATTCATTTCACCACTCACAACACCATCGAACGGTAAATAAATAAGCGCATTATATGCAACACATCACTCGAATAATACTACTTATGGCAGCCATCACTTGGGCTGCAGGAGCATCGGCACAAAAACACTTTGCTTCGAATGTGGCCGTCGGCGGCAAAGCCGGCGTGTCGCTCTCGAGAGTTACCTTCAGCCCAAGTGTAAAGCAAAATTGGAGCATGAGCGAGACTCTTGGTGTCACCTTCCGTTATATCGAGGAAAAGAATTTCGGTCTTGTGATAGAGGCTAATTTCACCAAAGGCGGCTGGAAAGAAAACTTCGAAGACACCGACTTCAAATACGAACGACAATTCTCCTACATCTCCATACCTATTCTCACTCATATTTATTTCGGAAGCCACAAGTTCAAAGGCTTTTTCAACCTCGGTCCCCAATTGGGCTACAACATTGGCGAAAACATCTCATCCAATTTCGACTACACCAACTGGCAAAGTATCGAAGGATTTCCCTACGAAAACCGTCACCTCGACCAGCTTAATCTCGAAATGAAAAGTAAGTTCGACTACGGGTTGGCATTCGGAGCGGGCATGGAACTCATAGCCAAACGCAAGCACTCCATCATTCTCGAAGGGCGCGTGTACTACGGACTCGGCAACATCTTTTCAAGTAAAAAAGCCGACACCTTCTCGGCATCGGGCAATATGTCGGTGGCAGTAACACTCGGCTACAGCTTCCGCATCAAGTAAGCATTATCAGCAATCGCTTGTCACGATGTCATGATTCGGAACAGCAAATCGCGAAGCAGAGCGAAAGCATCTTGGCGCGAACCTATACCCTTGCTTTGTGCATCGAGGCGGCGAACGGCTGAGATATTGTTGACGCAGGCTATTTTCGAATAATTTCCGGCAGCGGTGATAAACTTATTGAGTCGATATGTTGATTTCGAATCCAAGCGTTCGAGCAATCCTTTCTGCGATTTATCCTTGGCGGTCTGCACCAATAGCGTGTTAACAAAAAATCCGAAAATACGAGGCGTTATTAGCTGCACCGGATTGTTTTTCTGGTTTTTTTCGAAATAATCCAATATTTTGAATGCTTTTCCCACATTGCGATCTATCAAAGCATCTTCAAACTCAAACATATTATAGTCCTTGCTGATACCTATGTTTTTCTCTATCATCTCGGGCGTAATCTGCTTGCTTTGGTCAACCAAGATGCTCAATTTGTCGATTTCGCCAAACATTCGAGCCACATCGAGTCCTACAAAATCGCGAAGCATGGTGGCTGACTTTACATCGATGGTGCAACCCTTGCTCTTAACATAACCCGATATGAGATTGAGCATAGAGCTCTCGGTCTCTTTCTTCGACTCAAATACCACACCGGTGCCTTCCGATTTTAGAGTCGACAAAAATTCCTTACTCTTCAGGTTTCCGCCTTTGTTGCATATCACCAGCACGGTGCTACGTAACGGATTTTCAGCATAAAACTTAAAAAGGTCGATATTACATTCGGCATTGTTCTTGAGATTCTGGGCCTCTTTGAGCACTATCACTTGACGCTCAGCCATCATCGGATAGCGACGACAAGCACCCATCAGCTCTTTCACATCGGCATCGATGCCATAGGTAACAGTAAGATTGAAATCACGCTCCTCTTCTTCGAGTGCCGAATCGATAATCGCTTCGGTAAGACTATCTATATAATAAGCCTCCTCACCTTGCAGAACATAGATGGGTTGGAATTTCTTATTCTTTATGTCGTTGAGCAGACTTAAATAAGTCACTGCCTCTTTTTTTACAGCCATTGATTTCTCTTATTTTACGGTTTTTCACTACCTTTACAGCCGAAATAATTTTCGCTAATGCAAATATACTAAATTCCCATGCAACTTAATCTGCCGGAACACCAATTTACGATAAAAAAAAGCGCAAACGGATTGACTATTTTCGATGTGCTTCGCTCGAAATTTGTGGCACTCACGCCTGAGGAGTGGGTGCGGCAGAATTTTGTGGCATTTCTCATTCATCACAAGCAGTTTCCTCAAGCCTTGATGGGCAATGAGATAGCCTTGGTGCAAAACGACATTAAGCGCCGCTGCGATACGCTCATTGCCGACCGCGAGGGCTGCCCGTTTGCAATCGTGGAATACAAGGCACCGTCGGTGGAAATCACTCAAAAGGTTTTCGACCAAATAGTGCGCTACAATATGGTGCTGCGCGCCAAATATCTTATGGTGTCGAACGGATTGCAGCATTATTGCTGCAAAATCGATTACGACACCGACTCTTATTCTTTCCTTCCCGACATTCCTTGTTACACCGACATCATAGGCATGTGATTGCTCTATCGGGCTTTATAGCCGTTGCGTTCGAGATAATCGATGAGTATCTCGCCCATCATAGGATTATGCCAGATATACGACCCGTGGTCTTCGCCTTCCACTATCTTCAGCTCCGATTTTGGCAACATCTCAGCCATATAGCGGGTGTGCTCGGCGATAATCAGGTCGTCTGATCCGGCACACACCAGCACCGGCACATTCACTCCTCGCAATTGGGTATCGGTGATATTGGGTTCATATACCATCATCATAGCCATCGGGTTGCCCTCGGCAAGTATGTTTTTGCGAAATTCTTCAAAGTTTACCACGCCTTCGGGCTGAACATTTGCTCCGCTAATAGCCATCAACTGCACTGTGCCGGGATGCATTATCTCGAGCATAAGCGCCACTATGCCGCCATCGCTCCAACCATACACTGCGGGCTTGCTGATGCCGAGTTTTTGGCAGAACTGATACATATCTTCAGCCATATCGGCATAATGATATTCCTTGAGCGGTTCGTTGGCGCCATGACCACGAGAATCTACTGCATACACCTTATAGCCCTTGCGCACAAGCTGACCGGCTGTGGTCTCAAGCGCCTCGTGCGAACCGCCGTTGCCGTGTATCAGAAGCACGGGCTTGCCATCTCCTGCCACTTCGTAGAGCAGATTCACGCCATTCACATCGATGCGACGCAGACTGCGACTTCTTGCATAAGCCAACAGTTCGCGTAGCTTGCCGTTAACGAGTTTGGGTTGTTCCATATGTATGAAGTGACCGCAATCGGTGAGTTCCACATAGTCGAGATTTGAATACAAGGCTTGCATCGACTGCTTGTTGTCGGGCTGCAAACCGCTATTTTGAGTGCAAATCACCACAGCAGGCACATCGAGCCATTTTCCGGTCCACCATTTGCGGTCTATAAGGTTGCTCATGGTGCTGCAAGCCACTTTGGCATCTACCTCCGGCATGGTAGACATGGCATAATCGGCGACTTCGGCGGGTGTATTCGGTCCGCTGAGGGATTTTACGAAATTCTTGATATTTTCAGCTACGCTGTCGCCGCAAAAACTCCGGGCAAAGCTTTCAACAGCCTCTTCATACTGAGCAGCTGCTTCTTTCTGTGCTTCGGTGGAATTATCGTCGATGGCGGGATAAAGGCAATAAACGCCGTCTATATCCATTATGCCAGCCACGAGTTGGGGATAATCGAATGCCACTTGGCGGCAAATAGGTGTGCCGAGGCTATGCCCCACAAGCACAGCTTGCTTCACGCCTTCCTTCTCAAGCACTGCTGCCACGCGTTTGGCAAAAAACTCGAGGGTATATTCTTCGTCCACCTTATCACTTTTTCCGAATCCGGGGAGGTCGATATACACTTGCTTTACGCTGTCGCCGCCGAGTGCTTCATATTGCTTTGCCCATGTACGCATATCGCAGCCAAATCCGTGCACAAACACCACTGCCGGTTCGCCCTCGCCCACTGTCTTATAATGCACTTTGGTGCCATCGGCGCATGTCATATATTTCGATGCCACGCTATCGAACTTCTCCGTAGGTGTGCACGAAATCATTGCGGCATACATCATGCCTAACGCAAATGCTGAAATTATCTTTTTCATTCTTTATGTAGGTGTTATTCTAAAAAAGGAAGCCCGAAATAGTGCTTCACCAATGTGATTATTCGGGCTTCCTCAATAATATTTTGTGTATTCTACACTAATCTTACTTCTTCACGCCACCTGATTTTCCACCTTTCACGCCTTTGGCTCCGCCTGACAAGCTGAAAATGTTTTGGTCGTAGCTTACCGTTTTCATTTCTTGTTCGCGCTTGCGCTTCAAGGCAAGTTGCACCAGCTTGTGCATTTCTTCGTCGAAAGGCAGGCCGGTTCCTTCCCACAGATAGAACGAAAGCGAGCCGGGAATGGTGTTAATCTCATTAACATAGATTTTGCGGCAACCGGTTTCGTCGGGCTTACTTACACCTTCTATCATCACGTCAACGCGACTTACGCCGTGGCACGACAACACGCGGAATGTCTCACCTGCCAGGAATTGTATTCTCTTGGTTTCGGCCTCCGGAAGGTCGGCGGGAAATTTCTTTGCCGATGCTGCCATACCTTGCGCCCCCTTGGTGCCGCCCATATATTTATCGGTATATGTAAGAATATCCTGCGAAGTAAGAGGCTGTTCGAGCACCGACATCTGATATTCATCGCAGTCGCCTATCACCGAGCAATTTATCTCCTGAAGGTCCTTTACCATATATTCCACCACTATGCGCGACGAATATTGTTCGGCTGTGTCTACCTTGTCGATAAGTTCTTCGCGATTGTGAGCGCATCCTATACCCACCGATGAACCTAAGTTGGCGGGCTTAACTATTACGGGGTATTGGAGTTTGCTTTCCACTTGGGCTATGAGTTCATCGCGCTGTGCCGACCATTGTTTGTCGGTAAACCACACATAGTCTACCACAGGTATGTTGCATGCCTGAAGTATCATCTTCATAGTGATTTTGTCCATACCGTTGGCACTTGCAAGCACGTCGCAACCGGCATAAGGTATGCCTATTGTCTGCAATACTCCTTCAAAAATGCCATCTTCCACATTCGAACCGTGAAGCACGGGTATCACCACATCGAGTTTGGTCACCACATCGCTGCCAAACAGGGGCTTGCGCGCCTTGTAGAGATTATAGTCACCATAGATGGGACGCATATACACCTCTTGGCATTTTGCCATAAGGGCATTCATGTCGCGATAGTTTGCTGTGTCGAAGAGCAAATCGCCTGTGTACCATTTGCCTTGCTTCGATATGTAGATAGGTGTTACGTCATATTTGTCACGATTGATTGCTGCCATTGCTTGCGATGCCGATATCACCGATATCTCATGCTCGGTGCTGCGGCCGCCAAAAAACACGCCAATGTTTGTCTTCATTTTTTCTTTATCTAAAATTTCGTTGTTATTTCTCTACTCATTTTCTCACTTAAATGTGTCGGGGAGGTCATTCTCATAGAGCACGGTATCGCCCGCCTTGGCAAACGACAGCATCATCTGCTGTGCTTCGGCAAAACTGTCGGCCACCTTCACATTAGCATCTGCCATACCGCCACTCTTTATGCCTTTCAATATGGCTTCGCGATTATACTGACCCACCACTATTGCCACATCGCAGGTTTCGGCTATGTGTTCGCCGAATTTTTCATTGTAGTAGGCTTGTTTTTCGCCGAGTTCTATCATACCCGGTGTAATCACTATACGCTTTCCGCCGGTCATGCCGCCAAGCACATCGAGTGCCATTCGCGACCCGTCGGGATTGCTGTTGAATGCATCGTCGATGATAGTGATGCCCGATGCGGTGCGCTTCACATTCAAGCGGTGTTCCACTTGCTCTATTCGGCTCACGGCATACTTTATTTTCTGCTCCGGAACATCGAGTTTCATTGCCACTATCACTGCTGCCATAAGGTTGCTTATGTTGCATTCGCCCACGAGCTTGGTTTGCAGGTCGATGCTCTTGCCGCATCCCTCTATTGTGAACGATGTGCCTCGCGAACTGTATTGAATATTCTTGGCGCGATAGTCGCCCTTATTTTCATCGCCCACACTGTAACGCACACATTCCACATTGGTTACTTCGCGATTAGCCACATAGGGGAAGTCGTTGTTCACCACTGCAAAACCGTCGGCAGGAAGGGCATCTACGAGTTCAAACTTGGTGCGTTGCACATTCTCAATGCTCTTAAACGACTCAAGGTGCTGTGCGCCTACTGCAGTCACAATGCCCATTTGGGGATGCACTATGTCGCATATTTCCTTTATGTCGCCTATGTTTTTTGCACCCATTTCCACTATGAATAGGTCGTTGTAGGGCTGCATCATCTCACGCACGGTTCGCACCACGCCCATAGGGGTGTTGTAGCTGCCGGGGGTCATCAGCACCGAGTATTTCTCGCTCAATATGCGATTGAGATAGTGCTTGGTGCTGGTCTTGCCATAACTGCCTGTTATGCCCACTATTTTCATATCTTGCATACCGGCAAGCCGGCGCTTGGCATCGTTGATAAAACCTTGATTGATGTGATTCTCTACTGGCTTCATCAGCCAATTCACTGCCATAGTGATGAATCCCGACACTGCGGTAGCGATCGCCATCACAAATCCTGCCGTATAGACATTCTGCTTCCACACTGCCACTGCGGCGGTAGCAAGCAGTATCAATGCCAATTCGGTGAAATAAAGTCGCTGCACGCGCTTGGTAAACACAAGCGGCTTCTTAAATTTCTTACGCAATTCGCTCACTCCGGTCCACACCAAGAGGCACGAAATGATGATAATCACATACCAGGAATTTTCACACATCGATGTAGCTGACACTATTGTGGCAAACAATGCTATCAGACGTTGCATCGAGGTGGATTCGTTGTTTTGCTTAAACCACTTGATATATCGCTCGTTGCGATAAGAGTTTTGCTGCATCATCTGCATATCGTGCTTCAACATCACTGCCAAAGCAAACAATGCCGATACGGCAAACACCACATTCACTATTGCTTCTATATTCATCGCTTATTTTTGTGACGATTGTTCTATTTCTTTTTTCAAAAAACTTCTCAGCACTGCCTGATATTGATAGGCATTGTCGAGAAAACTATAATGTCCGGCATTGGGGAACGACACCAATCCGGCATCGGGAATCAATTTTTCCATTATTTTGGCATCGCCTATGGGCGTTGCTGTGTCTTTTTCGCCCCAGATGAGCAGTGTGGGGCATTTTATGCTCGGCATCACATGCTTCAAGTCTTCATTTACCACCTTGCTCAAGATGGCTCGCATCTTGGGTGTGGAGTTGCTGTAATCACTCGAACCTTTCTTTGCTCTTATCTTATTGAGCACGGTCTCACCTTTCTCCTTGCCATACAAGGCGAGCACTATGTGCTTCATTGCCTTATATGTGTATACCTTATAGTAATATTTCAGGCTGCGGCGAGGCTTCACTCCTGCTGCATCGGTGAGGATGAGCTTGTTGACCTCGTTGCGCGATGCATATAATATGCCCACTCTGCCGCCAAACGAATGTCCGAGCAACACCGGCCGCTCTATGCCTTCCACGCGCACCATCTCTTCTATCAATTGCGTATACTCTTCCACACCCCACACTTCCTCAGGCTCGGTGCTGTCGCCGAATCCCGGAAAATCCACATTATAAACCTTCATGTAGGGTGCCAACGTCTGCTCTATGCTCGCCAAAGTGGTGTGATTGCAGCCCCATCCGTGCATCAATATCACCGGGCAGCCTTCGCCCTCCACATTGTAGCAAAAATCAACGCCTTTTATATCGATATGTTTTATCATTCCTATTATATTTGTTTTCAGACTCTTATGCGATTGCCGCCGACTAAACACCGCCATCGGCAACTCGCTTCAAAATCGAATACAAAATTATCTATTTTTCGCCTATAATAAAAGTGCTAACGCCAAAAAAACTATCTTTTCATGGTTCTAAAATATATGTCGAATGATTTATTTTCATTATTTTTGTAAAACTTATGGCATACGACACTCAATTGGCATTAGTGGTGCCTTGCAACAACGAGCAGGAAATGTTGCCCACCACCATCGAGCAGTTAACTGCTGCCCTATTGCGCCTTATCGAAAAAGGCTCGATAGGCAATGGTCGTATTATCTTTGTTGATGATGGCAGCACCGACAATTCGTGGAATATCATCAAACAAAGTGCGGCGAACAACCGAATGATTTCGGGCATCAAGCTATCGCACAATGTGGGACATCAAAATGCCCTCTGGGCGGGTTTGGAGCGCGCTGTGGCTATGCAAGCCGATGCCACCATAAGCATCGATGCCGACTTGCAGGACGATATTTCGGTAATCGATGAAATGCTCGATGCCTTTCATCACGGCAACGATGTGGTGTTCGGCGTGCGCGACAACCGCCAGAGCGATTCGTTCTTAAAACACTTCACCGCTCACTCTTTCTATAAGTTTATGGCATCGATTGGCGGCGAAATCATCTACAACCACGGCGATTTCCGACTTATGAGTCTACGCGCTATGCGGGCTTTGATGCAATTCCCGGAGCGAAACATGTTTGTGCGTGGCATGGTGAAAAGCATTGGTTTTCCTTACACTTGCGTCTACTACACTCGCAAGGAGCGTATGGCGGGCAGCTCGAAATACCCGCTCACCAAGATGCTCAATTTTGCTTTCGTGGGCATTACATCGTTTTCGCTCAAACCGCTGCGTTTCATCACTTTCTTGGGGCTTGCCATGCTTGTGGTGTCGACCGTGCTTATCATATATGGCCTATACAGGCACGTCACCAACTCCACCATCGAGGGCTGGACTTCGCTCATCATCTCGCTGTGGTTCATTGGCGGCGCCATCCTCACTTGCTTGGGCATTATTGGCGAATACATAGGCAGAATTTACAGCGAAGTGAAGCATCGTCCGCGCTATTTCATCGAGGAACAAACCTCCGACTCAAATCTCCAATAATCAAACCCTTACCATATAGCAAAATTAACCGCCGAGCGCTTATGTCCCGACGGTTACCACTACTATTATATGAAAACTATTAATGTGCAAAATCAGTGCACTTCCTCACCTTTCAGGAACACGCGGCTGATGATGGGCGAGGTGTAGGCATAGGGTATGAAATTGACCGATGGAATGGGCTCGGTGATGAAGAAATTTGCCACCTTGCCTGCTTCAATCGAACCATAATCTTTGCTCAGCCCCATAGCATAAGCCGAGTTGATGGTGGCAGCATTGATGGCTTCCTCGGGGAGCAAACGCATCTTGATGCACGCAAGCGACACCACAAATTTCATATCGCCCGAGGGCGTGGAACCCGGATTATAGTCACTCGCCACTGCCACGCCCAGACCGGCATCAATAATCTTGCGAGCCGGAGCAAAAGGCATGTTCAAGAAGAACGATGTGCCGGGCAAAGCTGTGGGCATTGTGCCGCTGCCGCGAAGCACTTCTATCTGGCTATCGGTCATTCGTTCGAGATGGTCCACCGAGAGGGCATTATGAGCCACACCTACCTCCACTCCACCCGACGATGCAAGTTCGTCGGCATGTATCTTGGGTAGCATGCCCCACTTGGCGCCGGCTTCGAGTATGCGCGCCGTCTCTTCTACCGTGAAGAAACCGGTGTCGCAGAACACATCGATATAGTCAGCCAATTTCTGCCTACCCACTTCGGGTATCATCTCGTCGATTATCAGATTTACATATTCCGGCTGAGTGTATTGGCGTCCCACGGCATGTGCGCCGAGAAAGGTCGACACTATCTTCACCGGCAAGGTCTCTTTCATACGCTTTATCACGCGAAGCATCTTCAGTTCGTCGGCGGTATTGAGTCCGTATCCGCTTTTTATCTCTATGCAACCGGTGCCCTTGAGCATCATCTCGCGGGCGCGCTTCACGGCTTGCTCATAGAGGCTCTCCTCGGTGAGTGTGTGGAGCAAATCGGCTGAATTGAGTATACCGCCGCCTCGCTTGGCTATCTCTTCGTAACTCATACCGCGTATTTTGTCGACAAACTCGCCCTCGCGGCTGCCGGCATACACTATGTGGGTGTGAGGGTCGCACCACGATGGCAGCACCATGCCTCCTTGGGCATCCACCACAAGGTCGGCACATGCTGTTGCTTCGTCGAGGCAGCGCATTTCGCCGAACGAACTTATGCGCTCTCCGTCTACAAGCAGCCAAGCATTGTCGATTGTTCCTAATTGTGCCATTTCGGCACCTTCAAGCCTCAGTTTGCCTTCACTGCCTGCACCCACAAGGGTCTTGATATTCTTAATCAGCGTTCGCATGATAAATATTACTTAAATTATTTTCTCAAAAACTCTATCGATTTTTGGATATAAGGATACATCACTTCATCGTTGATGATAAACGGCACCACCTTGCGATAATCCTCAAAAATGCTCTGAATTACAGCCGACGACTTGAGCGGGCGACGGAATTCCAAAGCCTGAGTGGCATTGAGCAGCTCTATGGCAAGCACGCGCTCGGTGTTGAGCACCACTTGATACAACTTGATGGCGGCATTGGCACCCATGCTCACATGGTCTTCCTGACCTTGGCACGATGGAATGCTGTCGACCGATGCCGGTGAGCACAAGTTCTTGTTGAGGCTAACCACCGATGCTGCTGTGTATTGGGTAATCATAAATCCGCTGTTCACGCCCGGATTTGCCACAAGGAAACTCGGCAATCCGCGTGTGCCCGACACGAGTTTATAGATGCGGCGCTCCGAGATGTTGGCAAGTTCGCTCAACGCTATGGCAAGGAAGTCCATTGGCAATGCTATCGGTTCGCCATGGAAGTTGCCTGCCGAGATGATAAGGTCCTCATCGGGGCATACGGTGGGATTATCGGTAGCCGAATTGATTTCGGTGTCGATAACCGATTCCACATAAGCCACAGTATCTTTCACGGTGCCATGCACTTGCGGCACGCATCGGAATGAATATGGGTCTTGAACATACGATTTGGGCTTTTCCAATATCTCACTGCCTTGAAGCAGCTCTCGCATGCGTGCAGCTGTCTCTATTTGTCCCTTGTGTGGACGCACTTGGTGAACGGCATCGGTAAATGGCTCTACCAGACCGTTATAAGCATCGAGCGACATGGCAGCTATCTTGTCGGCCCAGTCGTTGAGACGATGGCTCTGAATCAATGCCCATACGGCAAACGAACTCATATTTTGTGTACCATTGAGCAGCGCCAAACCTTCTTTCGAAGCAAGTTCTATAGGCTGCCAACCCATAATCTGCAATATCTCCTTGCCGCTCATCACCTTGCCTTGATATTCCACCTCGCCAAGGCCTATTATCGGCAACGAGAGATGCGCAAGTGGCACGAGGTCGCCCGATGCGCCAAGCGAGCCTTGCATATACACTATTGGATAGATGTCATTATTGAAAAAGTCGACAAGGCGTTGCACGGTGTCGAGTTTGCAACCCGAATAACCATAGCTCAACGATTGAATCTTGAGCAGAAGCATTATTTTCACTATTTCGTTAGGCACTCGGTCGCCTGTACCGCAAGCATGCGACATCATAAGGTTGATTTGCAACTGTGCCAAGTAGTCGTGACCTATCGATACATTGCAAAGCGACCCGAATCCGGTGGTTACGCCATACACGGGCTTGGTGTTTGTAGCTATCTTCTTATCGAGATATTCGCGGCAATGCACTATGCGCTGCACTGCGTCTTCGCTAAGTTCCAACTTATAGCCTTTGGCTATTATTTCTTCTATTCGATTTATTGTCAGGTGTTCGGCTGAAATAAGGTGTTTGCTCATTGTTTTAATGATATTTTAGGATTATTATTTTTAGCGAGAACCCGCCGCGCTTGCTCTGTGGCAGCGGGCTCTCGATTGAGTTAATTGTTTGGTTATAATGCGCTATTTATTATCTCGTCATCCACAAGGTTTGGCATGGTAACGGTGAGTCCGGGTGTCCGCTGCATCTCGCGTTCGATGCTTCTCATCGAGCCTCCGTTGCGTGCCCAACTGCGTCGAGCTATACCGTTGTTAACGTCCCAGAAGAGCATCTCGCTTATGTGGCGAGCACTGTCTTCGCCGCCGTCGATTACCATACCGAAGCCGCCGTTGATTACTTCGCCCCAACCTACGCCGCCGCCGTTGTGTATCGAAACCCAGGTAGCACCGCGGAACGAGTCGCCTATCACATTCTGCACTGCCATATCGGCACAGAATTGCGAGCCGTCGTAGATATTGCTGGTTTCACGGAATGGCGAGTCGGTTCCCGACACATCGTGATGGTCTCTGCCAAGCACTATCGGGCGGCTGATTTCGCCGCTCTTGATGGCTTCGTTGAATGCCAAGGCTATCTTGGCACGTCCTTCGGCATCGGCATACAGGATTCTTGCTTGCGAACCCACCACGAGATGATTGCGCCCGGCTTCCTTTATCCAGTGTATATTGTCTTCCATCTGTCCCTTTATTTCGTCGGGAGCAGTGAGCTTTATTTCTTCCATCACTTCGGCTGCTATGCGGTCGGTGACTGCCAAATCCTTCGGATCGCCTGAGGTGCATACCCATCTGAAAGGACCGAATCCGTAGTCGAAGAACATGGGGCCCATAATATCTTGCACATACGACGGATAACGGAATTTTCCGTTCTCGCCCATAATGTCGGCTCCGGCGCGTTGCGATTGCAGCAAGAAGGCGTTGCCATAATCGAAGAAATACATTCCGGCTGCAGTGAGCTTATTGATTGCTGCCACCTGACGGCGCAACGACTCTTGCACGCGCTCGCGGAACAATTCGGGCTCCTCTGCCATCATCTTCTTCGATTCTTCGAGTGTCATGCCCACCGGATAATATCCGCCTGCCCACGGATTATGGAGCGATGTTTGGTCGCTGCCGAGGTCTACCTTGATGTTTTCGGCTGCGAGGCGTTCCCAGAGGTCCACCACATTGCCTACGTATGCCATCGACACGGTTTTGCGCTCTGCCACGGCTTGGCGTATTGCGGGAATCAACTCATCGAGGTTGTCGTGAAGTTCGTCAACCCAACCTTGGTCGTAACGCTTTTGAGCTGCCTTGGGGTTGATTTCTGCCACCACGCTCACCACTCCGGCTATATTGCCTGCCTTGGGTTGTGCACCCGACATTCCGCCGAGACCCGACGACACAAATAATGTGCCGTGTATGTCGTTTCTACCGCCTTCTTCAGCCATCTTCTTTCTTGCGGCATTGAGCACGGTGATGGTGGTGCCATGCACTATGCCCTGCGGACCGATGTACATATATGAACCGGCTGTCATCTGGCCGTATTGACTCACGCCGAGGGCATTGAGACGTTCCCAATCATCGGGCTTTGAGTAATTGGGGATTACCATACCGTTGGTTACCACCACACGCGGAGCATTGGGATGCGAGGGGAACAAGCCCAGCGGATGTCCGGAATACATCACCAATGTCTGTTGGTCGGTCATCTCGCTCAGATATTTCATTATGAGTCGGTACTGTGCCCAATTCTGGAATACTGCGCCATTGCCGCCATAAGTAATGAGTTCGTGCGGGTGCTGTGCCACTGCCGGGTCGAGGTTGTTTTGAATCATCAGCATAATAGCTGCTGCCTGGCGGGAACGATGGGGATACTCGTCGATAGGACGCGCATACATGTCGTAGCTCGGGCGGAAGCGATACATATAGATTCGTCCGTAGTCCTGCAGTTCTTTAGCAAACTCCGGCGCAAGTTGTGCATGAAATTTTGTAGGGAAATATCTCAACGCATTGCGAAGCGCCAGTTTTTTCTCATCTTCGGTGAGAATCTCCTTGCGGCGCGGCGCATGGTTGATGTCTTTATCGTAGGGCTTAACTTCGGGCAACACATCGGGGATGCCTGCACGAATCTCAGCTGCAAATTGTTGGTTATTCATAATGCTTTGTTTTACTTTGGTTTAGTCATTTAGGTATTATTTGGCGATAACTTGTTCTACCATAGCGGTAATGGCCTGTTCTTCGGCATTGGCTTGATTGATAAGCGCTTGTGCTTCAGCCACGAGGGCATCGGCTTTGGCGCGGTCTTTGAGCGAAGATGCATTAATTTTCACATTCATTCCTGCGCCGAGCACTGCTGCACGGGCTGCCAATGCGCCTACTCCGGCATCCGACACGCTGTTGGGATTACCCTTCTCCACCATTGCGCGGCACAGTGCAAACACCTTAATCGATGTTTTCATGGTCTGCAACGGAACTTGCGCTGCAAACAAAGTGGCTTTTTCGATGGCTTCGGCGCGCAGGCGCTTGTCCTCGTCGGTTGCCTTTGGCATTCCGAATGCTGCCATAATCTTATTGAATGCTTCGGTATCTTCGTTAACCAAATGCAGCAATTCTTGCTCCAATTCTACACCTTGTTCCGCCCATTGGCTGAATTCTTCCCAACGGTCGTCCCATCCGGGCTTGTGCGATGACAGATTGGCAACCATTGTGCCCAAAGCGGCACCCATGGCACCCATATATGCCGATACCGAGCCACCACCGGGTGCGGGCGATTCACGAGCTGTTTCGTCGGCAAAGCCCTTCACTGTCAAGTCGGTAAGTTTGCGATTGCTATCGTCGGCATCGAGCAGGTATTCCACCACTTTTTCTGCCGCATTAAATGGCTTGAGGTCGTCGAGACCCATCGATTTCACTGCTATGTTGATAATATCTTCTTTAGGTATACCGAGCGAGCGGTTTTGCTTGCGCAAGAAGTATTTGCCGGCCTCAATAAGGCAACGTTCGGGCATCAAACCCACAATTTCAGTGCCTGTAACGCGCAGACCGCGATTTTGTGCACAGCGGCATACTTCGTCAAATGCCACATGCAGCGGGGTAACATTGATGTCGGTGATATTCATCGACACTTGTGCTATGCCGTATTCTTCGATATACCAGCCTATGGCTTTTGTCGACTTCAATGTGCCGGGTATCATCACGGGATTGCCGTTTTCGTCGCGCACGGGCTTGCCGGTGATGGGGTTTCCGTCGCGCTTGGGTCTACCCTTCTCGCGCACGTCGAATGCCACGGCATTGGCACGGCGGGTGCTGGTGGTATTGAGGTTATAATTCACGGCTATCAAGAAGTCGCGAGCGCCCACTGCAGTGCAACCGGTGCGTGCCACGCCTTCGTCGAACGGACGATCGCCGTAATCGGGCGCACTCTCAGGCACACCGAGTCGTTCAGGCAATGCTTCATACTCACCCTTGCGGCACACTGCCAGATTCTTGCGTTCGGGCTTGAATGCGGCTGCTTCGTAGCAATAGCATGGTATCGAGAGTTCTTTGGCAATGCGTTCGGCAAGTTGACGCGACAATTGTGCGCACTCTTCGAGGGTGATGCCACTCACCGGCACCAATGGCAGCACATCGGTAGCTCCCATTCGCGGGTGTGCACCGTGATGCTGACGCATATCTATCAGTTCTCCGGCTTTCTTCACTGCCTTGAATGCTGCTTCTACCACTGCCTCCGGCTCGCCCACAAAAGTAACTACGGTGCGATTGGTTGCCTCGCCGGGATCTACGTCGAGTAGCTTTACGCCTTCGCTATGCTCTATTTCATCGGTTATCTGACGAATTACTTCTTTGTTTCGTCCTTCGCTAAAATTTGGAACACATTCAACGATTCTTCTTGAATTTGCCATAATAGTTAGTTTGTTGATTTATTTGTTTTAGTTTGTTTCGTGTTTATTTCATCTTGGGTTTATGTAGGGCTGTTTTGGCATTTTGCCACTGCCATCATAACTTTTTAGCAAATTTAGGAATAATTGTATTATGTCGCAACATATTAGCCCAATAAAAATCAACAAAATGCTATTTTGTTCAACATTTTTCAACAATTAAAATACACGAAGGCACTAAAGCATTTGAGTGGGATGTAGAAAAAGCTTAAATAGCTATATCTGATTACCTGTTTTTCTCTGAAAACAGTCTTGTTTAGCCCGATTGCACATCTATGTCCGTAATAAAGTGATATTTCATAATAGGATTGTACAAATAGATTCCGACAGAAAATTGCTAAATTTGCATTTTGAGATGTTGCGAACGTATTAATTTAAATATCATATAGTAATGAAAAGTGCATTTAAAAGATTTACACTGCTTTTAACAGCATGTGTGGCTTGTGTTGCAATGTGTGCAGCTGAGCCTAACAACGATGTAAAAAAAGTTCTTGTTATTTTCAAGACTCACCTCGATGTGGGATTCACCGATTTCAGTTCGGTGGTCACCAAACGCTATGTCGAGGAATTCATTCCCAAAGCTATAGCAGTGAGCGAAAAACTGCAAGCCGATGGCAGTGGTGAGCGCTATGTGTGGACTACTGGTGCTTGGCTTGTAGAGAAATATCGCAAAGAAGCTCCGGCTGCCGATGTAGCGCGCTTGGAACGCGCAATAAAGCGTGGCGACATTGTGTGGAATGCCGTGCCTTACACTTTCGAAAGCGAAACTATGACTGCCGATTTGTTTACCACAAGTTTGAAGCTTTCACAAAAGTTAGACAAGCTGTATGGCAAACGCACCATTGCTGCAAAGATGACCGATGTGCCGGGGCATACGCGTAGCATTGTCACTCCGCTCTACGATGCCGGTGTGCGATTCTTGCATATTGGCGTCAATCCTGCTTCGCCTATTCCTGCCGTACCCGACTACTGTCTGTGGCGCGACACCAATGGCAAAGAGATAATCTTGGCATATCAGCGCGACTATGGCACCGAAAATATTTTGCCCGACGGCGTTACGGCTGTTTCGGTCAACTTTACCGGCGACAATCATGGCCCGCACTCCTACGAAACCGTAAAAAACATTTATGCCGACCTGCGCAAGCGATATCCGCAAGCGCAAATTGTGGGCGCATCGTTCAACGAAGTTGCTGCTCAACTGCTCACTGTTAAGGATAAATTGCCGGTGGTGACTTCCGAAATAGGCGATACTTGGATTTATGGCTACGGCAGTGCTCCCAAGCGCATGGCTAAATTCCGCGCGCTCTCTCGACTTTATTCACAATGGCTCAAACAAGGCAAATTGAGAAGCGACAGCGACGAGGCAATAGACTTTGCCGTTGAATTGGGCCTCATAGCTGAGCATACTCAGGGTATGGACATTAAGACTCACTTGGGAAATTGGGACAAATACGATGTCGACATATTCAATGAAGCTCGCAGTTCTGCGCCGTTTGTAAAAGTGGAGCAATCGTGGAAGGAAATCGATGATTACTTGGTTTCGGCTATCGAAAAGTTGCCCAAGAGTTTGCAAACCGAGGCTCGCAATGCCATCGCTGCCATCGACAATCCTGTGGTAAAGCCTATGAAAGCCAAAATTTCGGTTGATAAAGCTGAGGTGTGGAGCGATGAACTCTTCGGCGGACTGATGAAAATACTCGGTGTAACCTATCGCTGCTACGATGCCGCCGATTACGATGATTATTTGGGCCGATATCTTCGCGCTCGCTATGGTTGGGCGCTCGACGACATCGGCAAAACCGGCTTGGACAAGTCGCACGCCGTGAGCGCTTCGGTTAAGGCAAGAGTGGTTAACAGCACTACCAAAAAATCGAAAAAAGGCACCCTCTACCAAGCCCGACTCGAATTTGCTCCCGAAAACGGAATCGACTCGCGTGTATTTCCTGCACAAGTGCAAGTGGAGTGCATGGCTTATAAAGGCGGTAAAAAAGCCGACCTTACGGTCACAATTGTCGACAAACCCGCAGTACGCCTGCCCGAAAGCTATTTCTGCTCGTTCGTGGCCGATGGCATAAAAGGCGTGGTGGCAGAGAAAGTGGGCGAACGCGTTGACTTGTGCGACGTGGTAGAAAAAGGCAACCGACACATGCACGGCATCGATGGCTATGTTGACATCATCACCCAAAGCCACACCATAAGAATATGGAGCCGCGATGCATTCCTCATCAATCTGGGCGAGGCCAACGGCTTGTCTTACTCCACCCAATATCCGTCAATCGATGGTGGAATACATTTCTGCTTGAACAACAACTTGTGGGGAACTAATTTCACTATGTGGAACGAAGGCAGTCTTGCCTACCGATTCACAATCGAAGTGATAAAATAATCTGACGAAAAACAGATGAAACATTCTCTTATAACTCTGCTCATTGCAGCAAGCATAATTTCACCTGCCGAGAGCAAAGAGGCTGTTGACTACGTAAACCCTATTATCGGAGCATCAACATCGACCTCGGCAGGCAAAAGCTTGCACGGACTCGGAAAGACCTTCCCCGGTGCTACCACTCCTTTTGGATTGGTGCAACTTAGCCCCGACACCAAAACCGGTGGCGACAATGGCCCCGGTTATTCATGGCATCACCCCACCATCGAGGGCTTTTCATTCACCCACATGAGCGGAATTGGATGGTACGGCGATTTCGGCAACTTTTTGGTCACTCCCACCACCGGCGCACTACACACCTATGTAGGCGATGAGAAAAATCCGGAAACGGGTTACCGCTCGCGCTACTCGCACCACACGGAAGTGGCTAAAGCCGGATATTATGCCGTGACTCTGAGCGACTACAACATTCGCACCGAGCTCACGGCTGCACGCCGCTCGGGAATGATAAGATTCACATTCCCAGCCAACGACACTTCGCGCATTAGCATCGATCTGGCTCGTCGCATAGGCGGCGCTGCCACCGAGCAATATGTGAAAGTTACCGGCAGCTCCACCATCGAGGGCTGGATGCGTTGCACTCCTGCCGATGGCGGCTGGGGTAACGGCGACGGAAATGTTAGCTACACGGTATATTTCAGCTGCCAATTCAGCCGACCGCTCAAATCCTACGGCATGTGGAACGCCACTCTTCCCAAGGAGATAAAAGGCGTGAAATTGGCTACTCTGCACGACAAAAAATACATCGAAGCAGTGAAAAACGCATCGGTGGAGCGTGGCTGCAACGAAATGAAAGGTCGCCATATAGGTTTTTTCACCGAATTTCCCACTGTAGAGGGCGAACAGGTGCTTATGAAGGTGGGCATTTCATTTGTAAGCATCGAGGGCGCACGCCGTAACCTTGAATCCGACATCAGCCATTGGAGCTTCGAAGAAGTATACTCCGCCAATCGCCGATTGTGGAACGATGCTCTCAGCTGCGTAGAGGTTGATGGTTCCGACCACGACAAAACGGTGTTCTACACAGCTCTCTACCACACTATGATCGACCCTCGCGATGTGAGCGACTGCACCGGCGATTACATTGGAGGCGACGGCAATAAGCATAGCAACAAAGACTTCGTCTATCGCTCGGTTTTCAGCGGCTGGGATGTGTTCCGAAGCCAGTTCCCCTTGCAGACTATCATCAACCCGGGCTTGGTAAACGATGAGATTAATTCGCTTATCAGCCTCGCCGAACTGAGCCAACGCCGCTACTTCCCACGATGGGAGATTATGAACTCCTATTCGGGATGCATGCTCGGCAATCCGGCTGTGTCGGTAATAGTGGATGCCTATGCCAAGGGCATAAGAGAATACGATGTGGCTAAGGCTTATGAATACTGCGAAAACTCGGTGGAACACACCGGAAACGGCAGACTCATAGGCTATACACCTCTCGACATATCACGCACTTTGGAGTATGCCTATAGCGATTGGTGCGTGGCAAGATTTGCCAAACTGCTCGACAAACCGCTGCAACATCGCCGCTACCTAAACTATTCGCGAGACCACCGCAACATTTGGAACAAAGAAATAAAATGGTTCTGCGGACGCGACCGCGATGGAAAATTCGGCAAATGGGATGGCGAACTCGCGCAAGACCACTATTGCACCGAGTCGAATCCGCTGCAACAAGGCTGGTTTGTGCCTCACGATGTGTATGGACTTATGTCGCTGCTCGGCAACGAGGCTTTTCTGCGAAAACTAACGGAATTTTTCGAAAATTCGTCCGACGATTTCTTGTGGAACAACTACTACAACCACCCCAACGAACCGGTGCATCATGTGCCATTTTTGTTCAACTACACCGGCAACGCCTGGCTAACGCAGAAATGGACTCGAAAGATTTGCCAAACCGCCTACGGCACCGATGTGCTCGGACTGTGCGGCAACGAAGATGTGGGTCAGATGAGCGCCTGGTATGTGCTTGCCGCAATGGGTATTCACCCCGTTTGCCCGGGCGACAACCTCTATATGATTACATCTCCCGTATTTAATAAGGTAACAATCCACCTCGACGACCATTATTATGGCGGCGATTTTGTGATTGAAGCGGTGAACAATTCTCCCGAAAATGTTTATATCCAAAGCGCCACACTCAACGGCAAACCCCTCAACCGCGCTTGGATTACACATAACGAAGTAGTAAAAGGCGGAACACTGCGTTTCGTAATGTCCGACAAACCAAACAAAAAATTCGGCAGCAAACAACTACCCCCATCCTTTATGAAATAATAAGCATCTAAGCCGATTGAGCAGAAACAATCTCTGGGTAGTTATGCTTCGATATATTTACCTGGGTCGAATGACTCATGCTCCCCATGAAATACATACCCCAACTGATTGGACACACATTTGGTATTGCCTATCTCGACATCTACATTGTAGTGGGAGTGGCCATATATCCAGTAATCGATGCCGCTGTCCTCAATGTAGTCTTCCAGTTCAACCGTGAAAGCTCCGTTAGCTTGGCTTTCGGCAAACTTGGGGCATTGCATCTGGAAGGATGGAACATGATGGGTTACGACAATTTTTCTTCTGGCCATGCTGCTTGATACAGCGTTCTTCAGGAATGCCAAGCACCTTTCATGTTCACGGTTGAAATCAGCAAAGGTGAGAATATCGCCATTAAAGATGATGCGCCGAAAGTCGCTTACCACTTGTTCCGTATAATATGCCTCCTTCAAGGGAATCCTGGCCCACAGAGTAGTTATGATGAAGTCAATGTCGCCTATATGTACTACGGCATTATAATAGCTGTGGACATTAGGGCGTATTTCAAGACAATAGCCATCGTTCAGCTTTGCGATGTCGTAGAACTTGTAGAACTCATGGTTGCCCATACAGGCTATTACCTGCTGGTAGTTCTCCGATGCCCAGTCCCAAAAGGGGTGTTTGGTATAGTTGTCATCCCCCAAGTAGCCGATGTCGCCAGCCAGAACGAGAATGTCCCCTGTCACTTGTAGGGGATTCTCCTTCTGGTATCGCCAGTTATCGGCAAACTCCAGATGGAGATCTGACGCATACTGTATCTTCATGACTGTTCTATGGCAAATAATCCATCTAATTGTTCAAGCAGAGCCTCGATGAACGAAGTATCCTGGTCAAGAGCCTTGGCTAAAGGGTCTGAGAGTACATCCCAATCATTTCTGATTGAAGCGACAAATTCTTTTATGCAAGAAACGATAGGTTCTGGAGCTGTAATCTGACTGTCTTCCATGATGACCACGTTCTTCAGCACGTCAGAACGATGCTTCTTGATGTCCTTGCTGTTGACATGCTTGCCATTGGCCTTGTCCTGCAAAAGATTGAGGTATGCACGTTACTTCAAGGCAATGAGGGCTGCTGAGTCAGCATGGCGAAGCCCGTTGGTCAGTTTGCTGTGGTCGATGGTGAAGTGATAGAAATCATCATCCATGATGATAGCACTCAGACTTGACGTTTCCTCGTCCACGGGCAGCGGTTCAATGGTCAGTCCCTTCGGCTCGCCGAGAATGTTTGGATGCCGTGACAGCAGTTCAATCATTTCGGGATAGTCTGGTTTGCCATTGACAAAGCGGTATAGTTCGTACTTAGGAGCTACACCTTCAGACAGCTTGCGCTTTTCAGGGCGATAACCACCTTCACGCACGAACTGCCAGAAGTGTTCGGCAAAGTCAGCCGTCATCTTTTCGACTATGACAATCATATCAATGTCGTGGGTTGCACGAGGACGTACTGCCGTCCCGGTCATAGCGATGTCACAAGCTGTGCCACCGATGATAACGTAGTTCTCTGAGTAAGCTTCAAATGCTTCGCGGAATTTCTCTAATCCTTCCATTGTCTTTCAGACGAAGGAACTCTCGCTCGGCAGAATCGATGCATACATCATTCTGCTCTCGCTTAAGCGTTCCATTCTATATCATTAATTAAACGTTCAACTTCGCCTTCCACTCGTGGATCTGCATCCTCACGGAGTGAAACGGCCAATGATAGCCTGTCCACCCATTCGGCTTCAGTACCAATCTTGAATACAGGGGGGTATTTCCATGCCTCGATAAGAATATTACCATCATACTGATTGGGGTGAACCAATGCCCCGGCTGCTGTAAATTCTCTTAGTTGCTTCACACTCATCATAATCGTTTTCTCTGGGTCAGGATTGAGCCATGTATAATGTGCAAGGGCATTGATGCCACAGATAGGGAAACTGTTTTCTGAGTGGAAGTCGTCACAATAGACACGCTCTTCCACTGGATTTATAAGATAAGGTTGAGCTTTTTCCCATAACGACCTTCCACTTTCATTGAAGTGTATAACCTTACGTTTTGAACCATCGGCGATCTTTTGGCAAAAGCCAAGGTCTGCAAGACACGTGATTCCAAGTGTGATGCTCGGATAAGAATACGGAACCTTGTTCTCAATGTCACGTGCAGCCTTTCTTTCAAGACTCTCAACTTGCAGATGGAAGAGTAGAAGAAATTGAGCTACAGGGCTTAATCCCTTAGCTTGTTTTGTCTTGCGTATGCGTTCATTTGCGATGAGCATAGGCAAGTGTGCATATTTTTCTGAAACGATAAAATAAACATCTTTATGTATAAGTCTCTGTCTTTCGTATGCAGGACACTCATGCAGGAGAAAGACAACGGGCAGACCAAACTTTTCATTAAGTTCGCTTGCGGTAAATGCTAAAGAACGTGGAGTAGGAATGTTTCCTTTGGGTTCAGCAAAAAGAAGGGCGATGCCATGAAAATTACCATCGTAGAATCGGAATGACAACGAATCGCCGATTCTAATGCCTTTCATCTGAGCCTTGCTCCTTTCTTGAAGCGAAATGGGCTTCCCTGATATAATAACAGTTTTCATATTATAAATATTGCTTCATTTTAAGTGCTATTAAAACGATGCAAAACTATTAAAATAATCTGATGTAACCAAAGGTTTTTCCCATTTATTTTGCTTTGTGCATCAAAAATAGTATGTTTTTGTGTTTTAAATGGCTCTATAATCGCAAATTTTTCCTGATTAGATCTCCGCCTCGTCCTCTACAACCTTGCCGAAATCACCGGCAAAGGACAAAGAACCCCGGGAGTTTGTCACTTGGGTCGCGTAAATATCCGAAAAAAATTTAAAGAATTGTTGCACAGCTCATTATTTTTTATTGCTGTCCGATAAAACTTTTTTGAGCCGGGCATACAAAATCAGGGCTGGCACCTAATGCAGGAGTCAGCCCTTTTTGGTTACTTTGCTTTTGCCTCAAAACAAACAACCATGGGCAAAAGTAATCATTTTAGCGGACAGCCGCTCTATAGTCAGGTAATAAATTTATTACGCCGATTTAAGGGATTTTATAGATTAAACATAGCAAAAGTTTAAGGCAGAAAAGTTCGCCAAAATTTTGCTCCCCCAAAACCCGGCTTATTTCGGATGCTTACGGAATAAACATATCGTTTTGAGATAAGTGGTAACGAAATTATCAGGCTGTTCAGATGCCATATTTAACCTCTATGAGATGTCTCCGGCTCGGGGAAGGGGAAATTTCGGTGTTCACTCCGTAGGTTTATTGTTCTCGGCAGGTAGTTATATGCAACGGAATCCGTCGAGTTTGAAACCTCGCATAAATTCGTCGGGGGTCATGCGTTTCTTGCCCGAAAGTTGCATCGAAAGTATCTCTATTGCTCCGTCGGCGCAACCTATCACGAGGCGGTGTTTGTCGTGCTTTAGCTCTCCGGGGGCAAGATTGATGTCGCCTATGGGTTCTGAGGTTTCAAAAATCTTGAAACTGAATACTTCTCCGTCTTTCTCGATTTCGGTCCATGCTGCAGGATATGGCGAGAGGCCTCTTATGTGGTTATAGACCTTCTCGGCAGGAGCATTCCAGTCTACACGGCATGTATCTTTGAATATTTTAGGTGCGGGAGTGGCTTCGATGCCTTGGTTGCACAATTCGTCTTGCGGAATCGGCTTCACTTCGCCTGCCAAGATGGCATCAACGGTCTCTATCACCATATCTGCCCCAAGCATCATCAGTCGGTCGTGAATCACGCCCACATTGTCGGTCTTGGATATGGGTATGCTTCGCTGCTGTATGATGTCGCCGGTATCTATTTCGTGCTTTAGGAAGAAAGTGGTCACTCCGGTTTCGGTGTCGCCGTTCATCACAGCCCAGTTGATGGGGGCTGCTCCGCGATACTTTGGCAACAGCGATGCATGCAGGTTGAATGTACCCATCGGGGGCATATTCCACACCACCTCGGGCAACATTCTGAATGCTATCACTATCTGCAAATCGGCTTGCAGCGAACGCAGTTCTTCCACAAATGCGGGGTCTTTGAGATTGGCGGGTTGAAGCAATTTCAAGTTATGCTCCACGGCATATTCCTTGACGGGCGACTGAAACATCTTGTGCCCGCGACCGGCTATCTTGTCGGGCATGGTGATTACACCCACTATGTTATATCCGCCTTCCACCAGTCGGCGCAGACTCTCTACCGCAAAATCGGGTGTACCTAAAAACACTATCTTCAAATCTTTCTTTTCCATTGTCATCGTTGTTTGTTTTTGCTTAAATAAAATTTAGTCTTCGGTGTAGTGCTTGAGCACACTGCGATAGGAATTAAATATCTTCGATTTGGATACAAAACCTATATATTTGCCGTTCTCCACCACCGGCAGATTCCAGGCATTGGTGTTGTCGAATATCTTCATCACTTGCTCCATAGGCATGCCGAGTTCTATCTTGGCAGGTGGAACCGACATAAATTTGCTCACATACATCTTGCGATAAAGGTCGGGGCGGAACATAATATTGCGAATATCGTCGAGCAGCACTATACCCATCAGGTTGCCTGCCGAATCGGTAACAGGGAACAGATTGCGATGCGACTGGGCTATCACTTGCACCATCTCTTTGAGGTTCATATCGGGGTGCACTTCGAGGAAATCGGTTTCGATTACATTGTCGATTTTCAGCAATGTGAGCACGGTCTTGTCCTTCTCGTGAGTGAGAAGTTCGCCGCGAATTGCCAAACGCTTGGTGTAGATGCTGTAGCGCGAGAACACACGCACAGTGCCATAAGAGATAGCCGAAACTATGAGCAGCGGCAGGAAGAGCTCGTAACCACCGGTCATCTCGGCTGTAAGGAATATTGCCATAAGCGGTGCGTGCATTACGCCCGACATCACACCTGCCATGCCTGCCAAAGCAAAATTTTTGGTTGAGAGAGGTATGTCGATTATGCCCAAAGCATTCATGGTGTAGGCGAAGAAAAATCCCGCCATACAGCCCACATATAGCGAAGGTGCGAACGTACCACCCACACCGCCACCACCGTTGGTGGCACTTGTGGCAAACACTTTGGCTATGATTATCATGCCTATAAACACGCATATATACACCACATCGTTGCGATGATTGTAGAATGCACTGTTGTCAAAAATATCCGACACATTGCCGTTGAGCAACATATTTATCGGCCCGTAACCTTCGCCGTAGAGTGGCGGCAACAGATAGATGAGAGTGCTCAATATCACCGAACCGATGGCAAACTTAACCCACGGATTTTTGAGTTTGCCAAACATCTTCTCCATCAAGCCCATTGCGCCGGTGAAATAAAGCGACACAAATCCACAGAACAGGCCCAGCATTATCACATACGGAATGCCCGAAGCATAGAATGGCTCGCTCTGCGAGAAGAAAAATTCGAGATTATAACCCGTGTAGACATACGACACGGTGGCACCTGCTACAGCTGCCACCATCAGTGGCATCACCGATGCTGCCGTGAGGTCGAGCATCAGCACTTCTACTGTGAACAGCACTCCGGCTATTGGTGCCTTGAAGATACCGGCAATACCCGCTGCAGCGCCACAGCCCACAAGCACCATAAGCGTTCGGGGCGAAAGGCGCAGCATACTGCCCAGATTCGAACCTATGGCTGCTCCGGTGTAAACTATCGGGCCTTCGGCTCCAACCGAACCGCCAAAACCTATTGTTATGGAACTCGCCACAACCGAGGTATACATATTATGTATCTTCAGTCGACTCTTTTTCTGCGATATGGCATATAGCACTTGCGTAACACCATGCGATATGTTGTCCTTCACCACATAGCGCACATATATGCCCACTATCAAGATGCCTATCACCGGCGTTATGAGGTAGAGGTAGTTACCTTCCGAAATCGACAACTGCGAGGTTATCATTTCAGAAATTGTCTCGATGAGGCGTTTGAGCAAAACGGCCGCAAGGCCTGATATAATTCCCGTAAGAAGAGCCAAAATGATAACGCACTGTGTCTCCGAAACGTGCTCTTCGCGCCATCTCAGCAGTCGCATCATTATGCTTTCTTCTTTCTTTTTTTCGCTTGATTGTTGAGTCATTATATTCCTGTTCCTTTTATCACCACTTTTATGGTGTAAATAATTATCTTCAAATCATTGAAAAGCGACATATTGTCGAGATAGAGCAGGTCGTACTTCGACCGTTCTATCATCTCGTCGACACTCGAGGCATAGCCGAATTTCACCATCCCGAGCGAGGTGATGCCGGGGCGAACCTGATGCAATGTGGTGTAATAAGGCGCACGCTCCACTATTTGGTCCACAAAATAAGCGCGTTCGGGTCGTGGACCCACAAGCGACATATCGCCTCGCAGCACATTCAAAAATTGCAGAGTTTCATCGAGTCGGTATTTGCGCATCACTTTGCCCACACGAGTTATTCGGTGGTCATCGTCGGTGCTTAAGCATGGCTTGCCATCGGGCTCGGCATCGTTGACCATGCTGCGAAACTTGTAGATTTTAAACGGCTTGCGATGCAATCCCAAACGCTCTTGCTTATACACCACCGAGCCCTTGGAGTCGAGTTTTATCCATATTGCCAGCACTGCATACACCGGCAGCAGCAATATCATAGCCACCAACGACACCACAATGTCGACAAATCGCTTCACACTGCGTGTGCGTTGACTCATGCTGCAGCCCGATATGTCTACGAGCGGGTCGCCTTCCAACTGGCTGATGCGCGCTCGGTGCAAAATTATGTCGGAGAGAGAAGGCGTAATCTTTATTGGCAAATCGAGTGAATAGAGTTGACTGATGGTCTTCAGCACAGCCGTGGTGTCGAATCCCGTGGGTGCTATTATCAATTCTTTCACATTTCGCGATTTGCACACGGATTCTATTTGCTGCATTTCGCAAGTTTTGCCACGAAGCTGCTCCACCGGGGTCTCGTCTTCCATCTTCACATACCCCACCACATTATAGCCTATGCTCGGGGTCATGGTGTTGAGATTGTTGCCCAATCGATAGGCATCGATGCCCGACCCCACTATAAGCGTGTTGAATTGCAAAATGCGATTCTTGATTTTTCGCGATATTCCGTTGGTGATATGCGCTCGCATGGCATATACGAAAACAAACAGCAGGGCAAAAAGTATGAAAATCACCTCGTAGTTGTATTTTCTGTCGGATGCCATATCGTTGATAAGCGCCACCAGGAAAATTATTGCGGAGTTGACAGCGGCGCTCTCTATGGTGTCGAAGAGTTCTTGCAGTCGCGACTTGCGAAAGACTTCGTTGTAATAGCCCGAGAGAGCATACACCACCATCATCACCATCGGGAACACTATAATTCCCGTAATCACATTGGGCGATTGCAAGAAATGCCACAATGTGGTATGGCCTTGCGCTCGCATCATTTCACCACCAAGCCAATAGCGCACGCAAGTGTACACCATCCATGCCGTGGCCGACATAACAAAATCGCCCACCACATATTTCATTCGTTGCCTGTTTACGTCTATCACCTCGGTAGAATCTCTTATGTATGAAACAAATGAATGTCTCGTTAACGAATAATCTTAAATGTGCCGTCGGCGCTGAGTTTGATGATATTCGACGACTGATGCACCGAATTATCATCGCGACGATAGTTCACCACATAGTCCACGCCTTGCTTAATCACCTCATCTATTTGGCTGAACACAGCCGGTGCCGGGTGTCCGCTTATATTAGCCGAGGTCGACACGATGGGCTTATGGAAACGCGCACAGAGGGTCTGCGAAAACTTCTCGTGCGACACTCTTATGCCCACACTATCATCGTCGCCAAGCAGATTCTTTGCCAGATTGTAGGCTCCGTCGTAGATGATGGTGAGCGGCTTCACTGCCACATCGAGCAAGTCGTATGCCATTTCGGGCACATCTATCACATAATGGTCGAGATGGTCTACCGTGTCGAGCAGCACCAGCATAGCCTTATTGTCGGCTCGCTTTTTCAAGTCATAAACTCGCTTCACTGCGGCTTCGTTGGTGGCATCGCATCCTATTCCCCATATTGTGTCGGTTGGATACAATATCAAGCCTCCATTTTGTAGCACCTCAATGCATTTCTTTATATCTTCTTCCATTATATTACGATTATTCATTCTGTTCGTTTTCTTTTTGCGTTATTGGCCTGCACCACTGTCGACGCAAGCTGTAGGCCGACTCTTGACGAGTCAGCTTTTACTCAAATAACTTATGGTTATATCAACCCTTTCGCCATGAGGAACTGCTGCACATCGAGTGCTGCGTGGCAACCCATACCGGCTGCCGACACTGCCTGACGATAAATAGGGTCGGCTACGTCGCCGGCAGCAAACACGCCTTCCACATTAGTGGCTGTGGTTTTGCCTTGCAATTCTATGTAGCCTTGCTCGTCGAGTGTGATTTGGCCGTTCAAGAAAGCGGTGTTCGGACGGTGTCCGATAGCCAGGAAGAAGCCATCGATGGCGATATCGAACATTTCTTCATGGTCGGTGCCTTTATGACGCACGAGATGTGCTCCTTCCACGCCGTTTTCGCCAAACAAGCCCACTGTATTGCAGTTGAAAAGGATTTCGATGTTCTCTTTTTCGTTCACACGCTTTTGCATCGCTTGCGATGCTCGCAGATAGTCCTTGCGCACTATCATATACACTTTTTTGGCGATATTGCTCAAGTAACTTGCTTCCTCGCACGCTGTGTCGCCGCCGCCTACCACTGCCACGGTCTTTTTGCGATAGAAAAATCCGTCGCAGGTAGCGCACGCCGATACGCCCATACCCGAATACTTCTTTTCATCGTCGATGCCAAGATATTTTGCCGATGCTCCGGTGGCTATAATCACCGATTCGGCTTCTATTTGGTCCTTACCGTCGATGGTAGCCACAAACGGGCGCTTCGAAAGGTCGATGGCTGTAACCACGCCGCTGCGTATCACCGAACCCACGCGCTCGGCTTGCTGTTTCATATTTTCCATAAGGTCGAAACCTTCGATGCCGGTGGGAAATCCGGGGAAATTCTCTATCTCGGTGGTTGTAGTCAGCTGCCCGCCCGGCTGTATGCCTTCATACATCACATTATCTATATTGGCTCTCGATGCATAGATGGCTGCAGTGTAGCCCGCAGGACCCGAACCGATAATCAAACATTTTGTCTTTTCCATTTTTTCGTATCTTTTTTTAGTTTATTTTCATTATTGGGTTATCTCAAATCCACCACTTCGGTACCTTTGGGAACGGCTTTCGAATCGTAGTTGAATGTGGCGTTGGAGTGTTTTGCTTCCTTAAAGTTGGTGATGGTGGTGCGGTAATAACTACCATCGGTCATCTCGAAGTTTACATTGGTCACAGCATAACTATCGGTCTTGATATACACCATAATATGCTTCACTTGTTGATCTTTGGCTTTAGGCACAAGTTTCAGCACGAGCACGCCCTTAGTTTTTGTGTTCACCTTATATATTTTGCAACTCTTTTTGAGTGTGGTGAGAGCCACATAGGGGTTGCTCATCTGCATCTCTTCGAGCGTGGGCACCGTGATGCACACCTCGCCCGAAATCGACGAGTAGGTCCATTGTGTAGTGCCGTTGTACCAGCACTTCAGGTCGTTGCTCATTATGCGATAGTTCTTGCCTTTCATGTCGATAGTGCCACGAGTGCTGCCCTGATCGTTGGCAAGCACATAGTCGGCTGTTACGCCACCGGGGGTCTCAAATCGCTTGATGGCTGCGTTGAGCGTCTTCATAGCGCTTTGTGCCGACGCACCCAAGCTTATGGCGCTCAGCAGCAATATTGCTGTTATATGTCGTATGGCTGCAGTTTTCATCTTAGCTTTGTTTATTTGTTCAAATACATATCGATTTCCGACGGTGTCATAAGCACCTTGCGTGGCTTGCCGCCTTGCGAAGCACTCACTATGCCGGCTGCCTCTATTTGGTCCATAATGCGGCCGGCGCGGTTATAGCCTATGCCGAAGCGGCGCTGCAGCGACGATGTAGATGCATAATCGCTTTGTGCTATAAATTCGAGCGCTTCCTCGAAGAGCGGGTCGCGGTCGAACGAATTGCGAGGGCCATCGGGGGTCATAAAGTCATCTCCTGCACTTGCGGGCGGTTCGGGCAAAGCGTAGGCTTCGCTATATCCTATTTGGTCGCCAATGTATGTACATACGCGGTTAACTTCGGGTGTATCCACAAATGCGCATTGCAGACGTGTGATTTCGCCATCGGCTGAGAAAAGCATATCGCCCTTACCTATCAAGTGCTGAGCGCCCGAAACGTCGATGATAGTGCGGCTGTCTTGCATTTGCGACACTCTGAAGGCTATGCGGCTCGGGAAGTTGGCCTTGATAAGACCGGTGATGGTCTTGGCATCGGGTCGCTGAGTAGCCAAAATCACGTGAATACCTATGGCGCGTGCTTTTTGTGCCAAGCGCACAAGCGGAGTCTCTATTTCCTTGCCGCTCTGCATAATCAAATCGCAAAACTCATCGATTATGAGCACAATATACGGAAGGAAGCGGTGTCCGTTGTTGGGATTCAATTCGTGTTTTACAAAACGCGCATTGTAATCCTTAATATTTCGTTCGCTTGCCTTTTCCAAGAGGCGATAGCGGTCTTCCATTTCTTCTACAAGCGAATTGAGAGTGGGCACCACCTTTTCGGCCTCGGTTATGATGGCCTTTTCCTCGCCCGGCAACTTAGCCAAATAATGGTGCTCGATGCGGCTGTAGATGCTAAATTCCACCATTTTGGGGTCGATAAGCACAAACTTGAGTTCAGCAGGGTGCTTCTTGTAGAGCATCGAGGTGATAATGGCATTCAAGCCTACCGATTTACCTTGACCGGTAGCACCTGCCACAAGCAAGTGGGGCATCTTAGCCATATCGGCCACCACCACTTCGTTCGACACATTGCAACCCAGTGCCATAGGCAACGCTGCCTTCGATTCCTGGAATGCTTTCGACTCGAGAACCGAGCGCATCGACACTATCTGCGGCTCTTTGTTTGGCACTTCTATGCCCACCGTACCCTTGCCGGGCATCGGGGCTATGATGCGTATGCCCTTGGCGGCAAGGCAGAGCGCGATATCGTCCTCAAGTCCCTTGATGCGCTGTATGCGCACGCCTTCCTTCGGCACTATCTCAAATAGGGTGATTGTGGGACCCACAGTCACCTCTATCCTGTTGATTTCTATCTGATAGTTGAGCAATGTGCGTGTTATCAGGTCCTTATTGGCTTCCTGCTCTTGCACATCGATGGTTATCTTCGACGACCCGTAGTCTTTCATCAAGTCGATGGTGGGTTGCTTGAACTTCGACAATTCCTTGGTGGGGTCATACAGCTCCTGATTGAGCACTTTTGCCTTTTCTATTTCACCGCTTTCCTTTATCACCATCTCTTCCGACTTCGAATCTTCGGTGGGCAGCTCTCCATCGACATTTATAGTGATTGTCTCTACCGGTTCTTCGGGGGCGGGCTTTTCATCTTCTGAGCCGCTATTATCATCTTCCACAGGATCTTCTTCCACTATCGGCGGCACCACAATGGGTTCGAGACGCAATGGCTGATAGGCAGTGTGCTGAGCCGGTTGCGACTGCTCAAGCTCGATATCATGATTATCTTCGGCACTGTCGCCCATAAAATCGGTCAACGGCGCTGTCTCCGACTCCTCTTCCTGCTCCACTTTTTTCATCTTGCGTATCGACCGTGTCTTTTTCAACTTATCGCTGGTGTAGGAATAAATCTTGTAGAGCATTTTGTAAAACACAAACACCCATATCATGGCTATGACAGCATCTACCATCACCATACCATATATTGCGGAGTATTCGTAAAGCAAATCGTTGAGATAATATCCTATATTTCCACCTAAGGGGAAGAATGTGATATCCATATTATAGGTGATTCCACCCACCACCATCGAGAATGTGAATATGCTCAGCAGCGAGAGGAATGTGAAGTGCAGAAAGAACACCTTGGTATCGCGCAGCAGGCGTATGCTTATCACGGCGCACCACAGCACTATGATAAATGCCGCCAATCCTACGCCTCGCTCCACAAATATGTGGGCAAGATAGGCTCCGAATATGGCACCCTGATTCTCGATTGTCGACGCTTCCTGATCGACGAAAGCGGTGTTGACCACCTCGCTTTGGTCGGCAGCTCCGGTATAGAAAAATGATATACACGATAGCAGCAAGAATACGCCGAAAAGTCCTATTATCACTCCTGTAGCTATGCGTGTGCGACGCAGCAGGAGAAATGCTTTCATTTTCTCCTTATTCGTCTTGGGCGCCTCGGGTTCCTCTGTTTCGGATGTCATAGGCTGCTTTCTCGACGACATATTTATAATCTGCGGATTAAACAAATCGTTCACTTCAAATTTTTCCATTTACTTACAAATTTAATTAATTAATAATTCATTTCCTATTTTTTCCCTTAATCATATTATATTTATTAATATTTCTTCCAGAATCCTCGTGTGAAGAGCACTATGATGGTGAATAGTTCCAAACGGCCTATTAGCATCTCAGCTGCTCCCACCAACTTACTTACACTGCTCAGGTCGGCAAATGAGCCGTTGATGCCGGTAAAGCCATATCCGAAGCCTACGTTGCTTATCATCGACACCGACACGAACAGCGAATCGAATGGTGGCACGCCATAGGCTGAATAAACCACTGTGCACACCACGATTATGAGCATATATATCGATAGGAACGCTGCAGTCTTATTAAACGCATCGCTCGTAACGGCACGGCCGTTGATGCGTATGATTTCTATCGAATTGGGGTGCATCACGTGATATATCTCATTCGATATACACTTCATCATCAGCACCATACGGTCGATTTTGGCACCTCCGGCTGTGCTGCCTGCGCAACTGCCGAATATCATCACCAAAAATATGATTATTGCCACTATGCTGCCGTGTGACTCATAATCCACAGCACTGAATCCGGTGGATGTGGCTGCCGATATCACCTCGAAAAAGCCTTGCACTCCGGTGTGGAGCGCGCTGTCGGTAGTGTCGCCTTTGTTGGCAAAAAACATCCCTCCCACTATCACCGAGCACAACACCATAAAACCAAAATACCACTTCAGCGTATCGTTTGACAACAGCGACTTAACATCGCCCTTGGCAAACTTATACAACAATGAGAAGTTAACGCCGCACACAAACATAAATATGGTTAGCACCAAATTGACATAGGTGGAATTCCAATACATCACGCTGGCATTGCGAGTGGAAAAACCACCGGTCGATGTAGTCGACAAAGTGGTACACAGCGCATCAAACACATTCATCGGGCCCAAGCAAAGCAAACCGAAAAGCACCGCCGTGAGCACTATATACACCATCCAGAGGCTCTTGGCTGTTTGGCTCACTCGCGGGCGCAATTTATCGTGGGTGATGCCCGTAACTTCGGCATTAAAGAGGCTCAAGCCTCCCGAATGGTTTAGCATCGGCACCACGGCAAGCGTAAAGAGAATAATACCCATACCGCCTATCCACTGGGTGAGCGAGCGCCATATCAGCAAACCCTTGGGCACTATTTCCACATCGCGTATCACCGAGGCTCCCGTTGTGGTAAATCCACTCATCATCTCGAAAAATGCGTCGGGAAATGAGGTTAATACACCGGTCAGCAAAAATGGTATGCAGCCCAGTAGCGACATCAGCACCCACACAAGTCCGGTAATCATAATTCCCTCGCGACTGCGCATATTGGTGTGATGGGGATGTATGCAAAAGGTCATTACCGCTCCAAGCACTGCCGAAAACGATAATGTAAGGAAAAACGAGCGTGCACAGGCATACTCGCCATAGTAGAGAGAGGTGGCTAACGGCACAAGCATAAAGCAGGATTCCATCATCAGAATCCAACCGAGCACTTTTGCCATCATCGGAAAGTTCACTGTCCACACTCTGTTATTCATATCTTAATTCGAAGTATTTTTTTCGTTCGTAACCAATAAAAAAAACATTAGTTAAACCACTTTTCCACCTTGTGAATCATGCCCGAAAAACTGAACACCACCACATGGTCGCCTGCTTGCAATTGTGTGTTACCTTGCACCAGATAGCCCACTCCATTGCGCACAAGTCCAGCCAGGGTCATCTCCTTGGGCATTCTCAAGTCCTTAATGGGCGCTTGGGTCACTTTCGAACCTTCTTTCACCACCATCTCGGTCACTTCGGCATCGGCAAGGGCAAGACACTTGGCATTGGTGTCGTCGCTATCGAGCAGCGCTTGGAATATCTTGCTCGATGCAAGCAGTTTTTTATTGATGATTGTGCCTATATTGAGCGCCTCGGCTTCGGAAATAAACTGTATGTTCTCCACCTCGGCAATGGTCTTTTTCACGCCGTATTCCTTAGCGGTAAGGCAACCCAAAATGTTGGTTTCGGAGCTATCGGTGAGTGCCACAAAGGCATCGTAGGTCTCGATATTTTCCTCGCGAAGCAAGTCGTTGTCGCGACCGTCGCCACACACCACCTTGCAATCGAGAGTTTCGGCTATGGCATTGGAGCGCTCGTGGTCGATTTCTATAATTTTAAATTTATACTTGCCTTCCGACATTCTCACCAAGCGCTTGGCTATGCGGCTGCCGCCCATAATAAGCACGCGATTGATTGCCTTGCGTTGCTTGCCGCACTTGGCTATCACTTGGTCGATATATTCTTGCTTGGTGGCTATGTACACTATGTCGCCCTCAAGCACTATGGCATCGCCTCGTGGTATGAGTATCTCGTGCTTGCGCTTTATGGCACAAATGTGCATAAACTGCGCCGACGAACTCTCGATAAGCGACTTATTCACCAAGTCGGAATTGCCTCGTAGCTTCACGCCCACCACTATGAGTTCGCCATTGAATAGTTCGAACCAGTTGCGCACCCATGTGTGCTTGAGCGCCAAGAGCATCTCTTCGGCTGCAAGATTTTCGGGATAAATAAGGTCGTCGACACCCGCCTTCTCGAAATATTCGCGATTCTCGGGGTTATAGAACTCGTAATTATCTATTCGAGCCACCGTCTTGCGTGCGCCGAGGCTCTTGGCTATGGAGCATGCCACCACATTTTCGGTTTCGTAGGGGGTAACGGCTATAAACAGGTCGCAGTCGCGCATTCCCACATACTTCATAGCCTGAAACGATGTGGGTTTACCCATGTGGGTAATCAGATTATAAGAGTCGAGAGCCAACAGTCGTCGTCGGTCTCTATCTATCACTATTATGTCGTGGTCTTCCTTCGAAAGTAGCTTTGCCAAGTGGCTGCCTACCTCGCCGGAGCCTGCTATTACTATCTTCATTCCAAATTATTCTTTGGTGGTAAACATTTGTTTCAGTTTGTTCTTTATGCTGGGCTTGTCTATTCCACACAGGTCATAAAGCTGTGGCACAGTGCCTTGAGTGACAAATGCATCAGGAAGTCCGAGTCGATGCACTCGCACGTTGTAACCGTTATCGTTGAGCCAATCGGTTACCACAGAGCCAAGTCCGCCATTCAGCGTGCCATCTTCCACGGTGAGCACCTGTGAGTAGTTCTCTCCCACTTCGCGCATTATCTCTTGGTCGAGCGGCTTTAGGAATATCATATCGTAGTGTGCCACCGCCTTACCTTCGGCTCTCAATTCGGCAAGCACTTCACTCACATCGCTGCCTATCGGGCCCAGGGTGAGCACTGCCACATCATTGCCATCGGCAAGTTTGCGTCCCTTGCCCACAGGCATGATTTGCATCTCGTTGTGCCAATCTTCGAGTTTGCCCTTGCCACGCGGATAGCGTATGGCAAATGGTCCGTGTTCGGTTTGCTGCGTGGTGTAGAGCAGATTGCGAAGCATGTGCTCGTCGTATGGCGAGCTGATGGTCATATTCGGGATGCAATTGAGATATGCCAGGTCGAATGCGCCGTGGTGTGTAGCGCCGTCTTCGCCCACAATGCCTGCGCGATCGATGCAGAATGTCACAGGCAGGTTCTGCAATGCCACGTCGTGAATTATTTCATCGTAAGCTCTCTGCAAGAACGATGAGTAGATGCAGCAATAAGGCTTCATGCCGTCCTTGGCAAGTCCGGCTGAGAATGTCACTGCATGCTCTTCGGCTATACCCACATCGAATGCTCGCTTGGGGAATGCCTCTTGCATAAATGTCATAGAGCAACCTGTAGGCATGGCTGCCGTGATGCCCACTATCTTTTCGTCGGTCTTGGCAAGTTCCACAAGGGTCTTGCCGAACACATCTTGATATTTCTGTATGTTGCTCGAGCCCGAACCGCCCAATATCTTGCCTGTGGCAATGTCGAAACGCCCGGGGGCATGCCATGTGGTTGGGTCGGCTTCGGCGGGTGCATAGCCCTTGCCCTTGCGTGTGCGTAGGTGTATGATGCGCGGCCCCTTGAGATTCTTCAACTCGGTGAAGATGCTCACGAGTTTTTTTACATCATGCCCGTCGAATGGGCCGAAATAGCGGATATTAAGACCCTCAAACAGGTTCTGCTGATTGGTGAGCAGAGCCTTAAGGCTATTGCTGAATCGGAGTATCAGGCCGCGGCTCTTCTCATTGATGATTTTATGGCGCAAGCAGAAGCGATATACCTTAAATTTGAAGTTGTTATATCGGCGCGAGGTGTTGAGATGCGACATATATTCACCTATTGCTCCCACGTTTTGGTCGATAGCCATATCGTTGTCGTTGAGCAAGATAATGAGGTTGTTGCGATTAATCGAAGCATTGTTCATAGCCTCGAAAGCGAGTCCGCCACTTATCGACGCATCGCCTATCACAGCCACCACATTGCGATGTTCCACTCCTTGCAGTTCTGCCGCCATCGACATGCCCAAGGCTGCCGAAATGGAGTTGGATGCGTGACCTGCGATAAACGAGTCGTATTCGCTCTCCTTAGGATTTGGGAATCCGCTCAGCCCGTTGTACTTACGATTATTTTCAAACACATCGCGACGGCCTGTGAGTATCTTATGTCCGTAAGCTTGATGTCCCACGTCCCACACTATGCGGTCGTTGGGCGTATCGAACACATAATGCAACGCCACCGTGAAGTCCACCGAACCCATGCTCGAAGCGAAGTGTCCGGGGTTGGTCGAAAGCGACTCGATAAGAAATCGGCGCAGCTCGGAGCACACCGCCGGCAACATTTCCACTGACAGTTTGCGCAAGTCGGCAGGACTATCGATTCTCGACAGCAACGGATAATTTTGTTCTATATATGCTTTTTCCAAACCTTCTCGTTTTTTAGTTTTGTTCCACTCTGTTTATTATTTCGTAAATGTCGGTTTCTCAACAATGTCTACTTATCACGATCACGACGATATTTCTTATATAGCGGCACAAACACTATTATGCCCGATGCCACTATCGAAAATATGGTCATGAAATCAATTTTCGGCACTCTTGTTATCAGTAAATAGCAGAGAACCAGCCACAAAACAAATATAAATGCAAATCGTATTTTTTGTGAAGTATCCATTATTGTTTTCCGTCAATATTAACGAGCAAATTTACAAAAATAAAACCATATATAAAATATCTTATCGGCTAATGATATCACAATTTTCCACAATTACCATGCTTGTCACAGCTCCGGCACATTTGCCGCCGGCACATAAAAAAAGCACAATTCGCGAAAACTGATTATCGGAATTGTGCTTCATATCTTAGAAGTTGCCTTTGTTACGCCTCCTTCTCTTTCAAAATCTCAAGAGCCATGTCTAAGATTTGAGTATCGTCGAGAACTACATAACCACCATTTGGACCCGGCTCAATGTGCAAACCGCAATTGCTGCCAAATTCATAATTTGTGCCACCAAAATAGTTTCTCACTGTTTGAACTGTTAGATTCAACTGGTCTGCAATCTTGTGCATTGATCCATCGGGCAACGAATCTTTGATACGACGAAGTTCGTTGAATGTGATAGTTTTAGGCATGATATTTAAAATTTTTATTAGTTAATAGTTTTAATTTATCTCGGTTTATTGATTATTTGCTATAAAATTATTCATTATATTTTTAATCTCAAAACTTTTTTACAATTATTTTCTACTTAAATTTCGAAAATAGTCGCAACTATCAGTAACGCAATTACATTTGAAATTGTCGCAATAGTCAAAAGTTTTGCATCTCGAGCCGAAAAATTCACTTGTAAGCGGGTTCTGCGGCTCACTATGAGCATAATCTTGTAGAACAAATATGCCGACACCACTCCCACCGCTGCTCCGCAAATTATGTCGCCGGGGTAATGCACGCCCAGATACATTCGGCTATAGCTCACTATCGATGCCCACACGATGAGTGCTGTGGTTAGCCCTCGATTACGGAAAAGCAACGCCAACAGCACCGCCGCTCCAAACGAATTGGCGGCGTGGCTCGACACGAAGCCATATCGGCCTCCGCGATAACCGTTTACTACGTGTATCAGGTTGGCTATCTCTTCGGTGTGGGTGGGGCGAAATCGCTGCACAAGTGGTTTTAGCAATCCGCTCGATATTTGGTCGGCAAGTGTGATGGTAAGTGCCACCGCCACAAGTATAAGCAACATTTGCTTCCACCCTTGACGATATGCCAAATACAAAAACACCAACGCAAGCAGCACATAAGCCCATGCTCGCGACATCAGCCACATAAATGAGTCGAAATATGGGCTGTGCATGCCATTTATGGCGAGGAGCAGGTCTTGGTCGATGGCTGTTAGATTTTCTATCATAATTCTGTGCTATATTGAGTTTTTTTGAATGTGCCGCGATGATTGCAGAAGGCGGCCGGGGTATCAAATAATTTCGATATCGCCTTGCTTTATCCAAGCACGATGACCGTCGGCGGTGGTTACATCATACCACATCCGTGCGTTCTCGCCTTCGCCGGTCTTCACGCTGTCCACTATCTGCACTTTATATCCCTCGTTGAGCAAAAATGCTTCCTCGGTTTTATCCTTGGGTACACGCGGCGAGGTGCTTAGCGTAGACGATGGCACGGTGACAATGGCATACTCGGTGCTAACAGTGTGATTGCGACACACAAAGGCAAAGCTGAGTGTGCCGATAAACATCAGCAACACTACTCCGCCGCCGAAAAAGCCTATTTTTCTCAGCATAATGCTATCCATAAAGATATATATGAGCAGCGATGCCACGAATATCAAGAAGAGCACCACCGAAATCGTAGCCCATGTGTTCGACGATTGGCCGGTAATCATGCGCATTATCTTGCCTGTGAAATATGAGTCGCCGCCGTCTACATCTACATTGATTTTTTCCTTCACAAATTCGAGATTTGTGCGGGCGTCGCTATTGGCAGGATTGAGTTTCAGGGCGCGCTCGTAATAAAGTATGGCCTCGCCCATATTTCCAAGTCGGTAGTTGGCGTTACCTATATTATAATATAGTTCGCTCGAAGTACCCTGCTCTCGCGCCGCCTGATTGTAGAGTTCTATGGCGCGGTCGTATTGGTCCTTCTCATAGGCGGCATTGGCGCTCTTTATCACATCTTGAGCACCGGCTGCCATTATGCCTGTCATAATCAAAACTAATGCATATAATAATCTTCTACTCATCATTTCTTCTTTTTGGTGTTTTCTAATTGGTCCATCACATCGGCTGCATGCTGCAACACGTCACCCATATCGTTGCCCGACAGTTCGGGTGCATATTGCGCAAATTCACACTTGTCGAGCACATCGATTACGCTCTTCGACACCTCTTCGTCAACGCCATATTTCTCAAGCTCGGCGCTGATATTGTCGCGTGTCAATTCCGAACCGGGTATGCCGAGTTTGTCGCTCAGATATCCCCACACTGCCTTCAAGGTTTCTGAATAGAAGTTGTTGCTATCGTTCTGCTGCATATATTTGCGAGCCAACTTAAGGCGTTTCTGTGCCACCTTATTGGCACGCTTGGTGCGCATCAGTTGCAGATTGGCTCTCTCCTTGAGACTCTTGCGATAGTAGAACAGCAATGCTGCCACTGCCAAAACCGGCACGATATACCACAACCAGTAGCTGAAGCTGTCGAGCAGATAGCTATGCTGCTTTTCGAGGTTCAAGTCGCCGAGTTTTATGTGCAGAATATCTTTGTTTTTCTGCTCTATGCCGCCGCTCTTGCTCACTGCGGGTGCTCCGCTACCCTTGGCTACGGTGAGGTTATAGGCTTCGGTGTTGAGAGTGACGTAACTCTTCTTTTCGGTGTCGAAATAGGTGAATGCAACGCTCGGAATGGTGTATTTGCCCACAAATTGCGGTATAAATGTGTATTCAAACGCCACACTGCCCGATACGGTCGACCCGTTGGGGTTGGCATTGATATTCGACTGCGGGTCATATACTTCAAATTGCGACGGGAAATCGATTATCGGCGATTTGATGTATTTTATGTTACCGCTACCGCTGATATTGAACTTATATGTAGCCGCTTCGTAGGTCTTGAGTTGCTGCGGATTGACTGCCGAAGTGATGCTGTAGCGACCTACGGCGCCGTTGAATGTAGCCGGGCGCGGACTTGGCAGCGGTGTGATGTTGACGGTGGCTGAATTCGACTTAACCTTGAGTTGCTTTTCCACCGGTTGCTGCACATATCCGAATATGCTACGTATTTTCTCATATTGCACCACAGTGACATCGTAGTTACCCGAGGTAATGGTGAGTTTACCCGATTGCTGCGGGAAAAGAATGCACTTTTTCAGCTCTGCCACCATATAGTTTTCGCCGTTTACGTGCTCCACTTGATTGAGCGAAGCTGTAATAGGCAATTCTTCGATAAGAAAACCGTTGAACGAGGGCTGCAAGGTGGGCATAAATTGCGAAATCTGATATTTCGTGTACAATTTGATGGTGCACACCACTGCTTCTTGCTCATAGACGTTGGTTTTCGACATGGCTATGCGCACGAAGAGGTCTTTCGAACTTACTTCCTTGCCTGCCGATTGCGTATTGGGGTCGTCGAATTGCACTCCTCCACTCTGCTGAGTTCCGCTTTGCGCCGACTTGTCGGGTGGCAGTATCTCGATGGTAAACGGCTTGGTGCTGTATCGCTTTCCGTCTACGCTCACCGATGCTGCTCCTACGGTGTATTTTCCCGCCTTATCGGCACGATAAGTCATGGTATATTCCACCGACGAACTGCTCGAACTTACGCCATTCACCCATTGTTGGCTATAGGATGTCGACACTGCCGGGCCATATATCTTGGTTGCGCCTTCTATTTCGGGTGCGGCAAATCCGCTACCCTCGCCGTTGCGCAATGTATATGCCACCGAGAAGCGGTTGCCCTGAACCACTTGTCGTGGCGCGCGTGCCGTAAACGACACTCCTTCGGCACTCACTTCCGTTGCCCAAAAGGCAAGCATCAAAGCCAATATCTGTATTACTTTATATTTTCCCATATAAATTACGATATCTAAGTGACTTCTGTATTCTTTTATTGATTATTCAAATTACCATTGATTACCCGTGCGGCGACCCGAAGCGCGTTGCTCCTTTGCTTTCTGAGCATTCACTTTTTGCTGAACGGCATTCTCCTGATTCTGCATGGTCTTCAATATCTGGTCGATATTCTCTTGGCTCATGCCGCCTTGGTTCTTTTGCTCGTTCTTGTCGTTGCTCTTCTGCTGTTCGCTTTGTTGGTTCTGTTGGTTTTGATTCTTTTCTTTATTCTTATCTTGGTTTTGCTGTTGTTGCTGCTGTTGTTGTTGTTGCTGCTGTTGTTGCTGATCTTGATTCTTGTCTTGATTTTGCTGTTCCTGCAGCTTTTTCTGAGCAAGGCGCAAGTTTTGGCGTGCCTTATCGTCGTCGGGGTTGCGACGCAGGCAGTTTTTATAGTTATCTATAGCTTGCTGATATTGCTCGCGCGAGAAATCTATATTGCCGAGATTGTAATAGGCATTGCCCACCAGACGGCGGTCGCTGCTTGTGCGCACCAAATTGCTCAATATAGCTTGTGCCTGGTTGATGGGGTTGTTCTTATCGTCTTTATCGTTGGCTTTAACGCCTCCACCTTGCTGCAATAGGGCTGCTGCAAGGTTATAATTGCCTATTTCTGACATAGGATTCACCTGAAGTGCCTTCTTATATTCCACTTCAGCCTCGCCATATCGTTTGCTCTCGAAGAGTTTGTTTCCTTTACGTATCAAATTGCGCTCTTCCTTTAGGCTCGTATCGGCTTGCTTGTCGCTCTTGTCCTCTGCCCACACCGGAAGTGCGAGCAGCGAGGCGAGCAGCGCAACTATTATGTGCTTACTTATTGTCATCTTTAACTGTTTTTGTAAAGAAATTGTACTTACTCAACCACTTGTTCTTGCGTTCAACCACAAACACATTCACTGTCATCAGCACCAACGCTATCCAAGCAAATACGGGGAATTGCTCGTCGTGCTGTGTGTAGACTATGCGCTCAAGATCTTCCTTGGCGAGTTTCTTGAGGTTTTCGTCGATATCGTTAACGGCATCGGTGGAATTGCCTGCCACATACACGCCGCCGGCTGCTTTGGCTATGTCGATTGCCATCTCTTCGTTGAGTTTGGTGATTACCACTTGGCCGTTGTCATCCTTGAGGAAATTGCCCTGACCGCCCATAGGGATAGGCGAACCTTTGCCGGTGCCCATACCTATCACATTCACTTGTATGCCCTTCTTGGCGGCTTCTTTGGCTGCTCCCACGGCATCGTCTTCGTGGTTTTCGCCATCGGTGATGAGTATTATAGCTTTGCCCGATTTCTCATTTTGCGAGAAGGAGTTCATAGCCATATTCACTGCAGCACCTATGGCTGTGCCCTGTGTAGGCACCATATTGGTGCTGATGCTGCTTAGGAACATCTTAGCCGACATAAAGTCGCTTGTAATAGGCAGCTGGGTGTAGGCATTGCCGGCAAACACTATCAAGCCCACCTTGTCGTCGCCGAGCTTGTTGATGAGTTTCTCGAGTATAAGTTTGGAGCGCTGCAAGCGGCTTACGCCGTTGGGGTCGTCGGTCGACGAGGCGCGCATCGAGTTCGATACGTCTAGAGCTATCATCACCTCTATACCACGCACCTTGGTGGTTTCCGACTTGGCTCCGGCACGCGGACGCGCCAATATGATTACCACCATAGCAAGCGTCAACACACTGAGTGTGAGCTTTATCCATGGCTTATATTTCGACACCTCGGGCATAAGACCCTCTATAGTGGCTGCTTTGCCGTACTTTTTCAAGCGGCGGCTGCGAGTAATCCTCGACCACATAAAGAGTGCCACTACCACCGGTATCAGTAGTAACAGATATAGATATGCCGGATTTGCAAAACTAAACATAATCGATAATTTCTGTTATTATTCTTTTGTTTTTGAATTATTCTGTTATTCTATATGTGTGATTACGGAATTCGGCGAAGCACGGTGTAGCGGCAGAGTATGTCGAATGCCACAAGTGCAAGCAGCAGCAATGCCCACGGCATATAGTAGTCCTCGGTCTTGCTGAAGTTGCGCACGTCCATTTGGGTCTTTTCGAGAGCATCTATTTCCTTAAACACTTCTTTGAGCACATTCTTGTTGGTGGCGCGGAAATATTTGCCACCGGTAGTCTTGGCTATGTTTTTAAGGGTTGCTTCGTCGATTACCACGGGCAGTCGCTGATACTCCATGCGGCCATACATATTAGTACCCACAGGATAGAGTGCGCTGCCGTTGCTTCCCACACCTATTGTATATATCTTTATTCCTTTTTCCTTGGCTATATCGGCTGCCGTGAGCGGTGCCACCACGCCGGTATTGTTCGAACCGTCGGTGAGCAGAATAATACTCTTCGACTTGGCCTTACCTTCCTTGATGCGATTGATTGAGGTGGCTATACCGTCGCCTATGGCTGTTCCGTCTTCAAGCGACCCCATCTCGATGGTCTGTATGGCATTTACTATCGCTGCCTTATCGGTGGTCATGGGCACTTGAGTGAAACTCTCGGCTGCAAATATCACAAAACCTATGTTATCCGATTCGCGTCCGCTCACAAACTGGCACGCCACATCTTTGGCTGCCTCAAATCGATTGGGGCGAAAATCCTGAGCAAGCATACTGGTGGAAATATCCAATGCCACCACTATGTCGGTTCCTTCGGTTTCGGAGGTGCTCCATCGGTCGTGGGTCTGCGGACGGGCTATTATCACTATCACACATGCTATAGCCATAAGGCGGAACACAAAGAGGATGTGCATCAGCCACACTTTCCACGATGTCGAAAGGCCTGCAAACGCCGATAGCGACGACACAAGCATCGAGGCGTGGCTTTTCTTGTTGTTCAGCACATACCACACTGCTATGGGCAGGAGTATGAGAAGCAGCCACAGAATTTTTGGGTTAGCAAATGTTATCATTTTGTTTCCTTCTTATTTTCTTTTTCGGGTTCGTTTGAGTCGGCTTCGGCATTGTTCTTGCCATCGACTTCCTCTTGAGGCTGCTCTTCGGGCTTGGTCTCGTTGACAAATGTCAATGAGCGCTGATACATCACCTCATTTTCGTCGGGCGCCGGACGCATATTGGCAAATTTCACAAAGTCGGCAAGTTCGAGTATGCTGCTGAGTTGGTTGTTCACCGCACGAGTGGTTTCATTGGTGCGCAAAGCATCCATTATCTGCGAAGTGGTCATCTCCACTGCATTCACGCCGAAACGGCGGTCGATATACACGCGCAGAATGTCGGTAAGCTCGGTGTAATATGCCTTTTCTTGTCCCGATTGCCACAAATGTTTTTCCTTGAGTTGTGCAAGTCGCTCCATAGCTTCCTCAAATGGCGGCAATTGCTTTTTCTTGGGAATAAGTGGTATCTCGCCGTGGCGCAACCACTTGAGATAGACAAACAAGCCTAACAATATCACAAGCAGCACCACCAAATATATCCACCAATAGTCGCTGATAAACGATGGCACCCAGTCGAAGAGCTTAAACGGCACTTCTTCCACGGGTTTGTAACCGTGAACGGTTTTTAGAGTGTCTACATTCACGGGCATCACCTTGAGCGACAAGCGTTCGCTGCGAAATGTGTCCTTGCCCACCACATAGCGAAGCGGTGGCAGCACATACATGCCGGAGTCGAACGATTGTATTATCAGGTCGCGCTTTATGTTGAGTCGATTATTGTCGATGTCGGTAGTGTCGGCCACCGGGCGAGCGGCTATCTCCACAAATGCGTTGAGCGTGTCGACATTATCTTCTATAAGCATGCCACGCACGCCCTTATCTTGCGACACCTCGATGTGAATTGCCGCTTGGCGTCCCATAAGCAGTGTGGCGGAGTCGAGTCGTGCCTTAAATATCACGTTGCCCGCCACCGCACTGAGTGCTACACATATTATATATATAGTTGTTATTATTCTTTTCATCTCACGCCTCGCTTTTTGAATAGTGACATTAGGGTCTTAACATAATCTTCGTCGGTAGCCATCGATGCCAAGTCCACTTTGCAACGCTGGGCTATGATGTTCATGCGCTGCTGGCGATTGAACCACCACTTCTGATATGCCTGACGTGTTTTTTTCGAACTTGTGTTTATCCAGCGCTCTTCGCCGGTCTCGGAGTCGAGCACGCGCATTAGTCCCACATCGGGCAACTCGGCTTCGCGCTTGTCGTAGACCTGAAGGGCTATCACATCGTGCTTATTATTGGCTATCGACATCGACTTGTAGTAGTCGTGCGTGTCGTCGATAAAGTCGGAAATCACAAATGTGGTGCAACGCTTCTTAATGGCTGAGGTGAGAAACTCCATAGCCATATTGATGTCGGTGCCACGATTTTCGGGTTGAAAATCGAGCAGTTCGCGTATCACGAGCAATATGTGTTTCTTACCCTTCTTGGGCGGGATAAACTTCTCAATCTTATCGCTGAAAAACACCACACCCACCTTATCGTTGTTCTGTATAGCCGAGAACGCTATGGTGGCGGCAATTTCTGCCATAAATTCGCGTTTCACCTCACCCACAGCTCCGAAGTCCTTACTGCCCGACACGTCTACCATAAGCATCACTGTGAGTTCGCGCTCTTCTTCGAACACTTTCACATAGGGCCGATTATGGCGAGCTGTGACATTCCAGTCGATGTCGCGTATATCGTCGCCATACTGATACTCGCGAACCTCCGAGAATGTCATACCTCTGCCCTTGAATGCCGAGTGGTATTCGCCTGCAAATATGTTTTGAGAAAGGCCTTTGGTCTTGATTTCTATCTTCCTGACCTTCTTCAATAGTTCATTTGAATCCATAATTTCTGTTATACGGTTAAATGTTTACCCTTATCGGCGACGAGTAGCCCACGCACTACGGGGTGCGTCGCCAATGCGATGACAATAAGCGTAACAAATATTATGGCACAGCTATCTTGTCGAGAATCTGACTTACCACTTCGTCGGCGCTGATGTTGTTGGCTTCGGCTTCATACGACAAACCGATACGGTGACGAAGCACGTCGTGACAGATGGCGCGCACGTCTTCGGGTATCACATAGCCGCGGCCCTTGAGGAAGGCATAAGCGCGTGCTGCAATTGCCATGCTTATAGATGCACGTGGCGATGCTCCAAACGAGATGATGCTTGTGAGGTCGTTCAAGCCATAGTCGCTCGGGAATCGGGTGGCAAACACTATGTCTACTATGTAGCGTTCTATCTTTTCGTCGATGTAGATTTGTTCCACTATCTTGCGAATCTCAAGAATCTCTTCGGGCTTAACCAATGCTTCTACATTGTGCTTGATGGCTGCAATATTCTGGCGAACGATGAGTTTCTCTTCTTCGCGGCTTGGATAACCTATAATAACCTTCATCAAGAAACGGTCTACTTGTGCTTCAGGCAACGGATAGGTACCTTCTTGCTCTATAGGGTTCTGAGTGGCAAGCACCAAGAATGGGTTGTCGAGCGCAAATGTGCGGTCGCCGATGGTCACCTGGCGCTCTTGCATGGCTTCGAGCAATGCACTCTGCACCTTTGCCGGAGCACGGTTGATTTCGTCGGCTAATATAAAGTTGGCAAAGATAGGACCCTTCTTCACCTCAAATTTCTCGTTCTTAACGCTATATACCATTGTACCGATAACATCGGCAGGAAGCAAGTCGGGAGTGAACTGAATGCGGCTGAACTTAGCATCGATTAGTGATGACAAAGTCTTGATTGCCAATGTTTTTGCCAAACCCGGAACACCTTCCAAGAGCACGTGGCCGTTTGCCAACAATGCTATCAACAACGAATCGACCAAATGCTTTTGGCCTACTATGGTTTGATCCATTCCTCGGGTTATCAAACTTACAAATCCGCTCTTACTCGAAATCAAATCATTTAATTCTCTGATATTAACTGATTCACTCATTACTTTTGTTTATTTTATTTGGTTTTATACTATTTGCGTTGTTATTACTCTAATCTCTTTAAATTAGCAGTACAAAATTATTATTTTTGCCAACAATACTGGTTAAAAAATCCGTTAATTTATAATATATTAAGTTAGAAATGTTAAAAAAATCAGTCTCATTTTTAAGAAAAGAAAAATGAGACCAATTTTTTAATTATTCTATTTGTAAGCATTGAGCACTTGACCCTCTTTTCGGCGGGCTTTTTCCACGCTCTCGGGGTTTTGGGCATCTATTCCGTACTTCTCGGCGGGTGGAATCACCACCACTGTGCCCTCTGGCACATTGTTGGGATTAGTGATTTTGGCTCGGTTCTCCTCGTAGATATACACCCAGAAGTGGCTGTTGCCATAGAATCGACGTGCCATTCGTGACAAGAAATTGCCGGTACGCACGGTGTCGGTCACCACTGCGGGCTTATCGGCAGGTTTGGCGGGCTCAGTTTCTGCTGCCTCGGTGCGAGATGCCACTGTGTCGGCTGCAATGTGCGTATCTATGCTGTCTACCACCTCCACCACCTCTTCATTTGCGGGGCGAACGGTCTCGATTTTGTTTCGTGTAATAGTTATATACCCATAATTATCGAGATATAGCAGCGCAGCCACGGCAAATGCTATGCCCGTGAGTGCTCCTGCCATGAATCCCAATCCGAAACTATTGCGCTCATACCACGACTTGCTGTGATGACGACGATGCCTGCCACGATGTCTGCGATGCTTATCTTCGTCATAGCTATCTTCTTCACCACCAAGCTCTTCGCTATTATCCTCCTGTTGGTCTACAGCGGCTTCGGGTTGCTCTTGAGGCATATCGGCAATGGGTTGAACGCCGGTTTCTTGACCGTCGGGCTCGGGCTGAGATTCTTCAGCTTCAGCTGCCTCGGCAGGTACTTCCTCCACAATCACCACCTCTTCGGGCTCGGGTTCTGCAACTTCGGGCTCGGGCTGTGGTTCTTCTTTGGGTTCTGCGGGTTCGGGTTCTACGGCAACTGTCGGCTCTTCTACATCTTCTTCAGGCTCCGGTTCGGGAGTTGTCGACCCACTTTCGATTTGAGAAATAATGAATGGCGGAGGTGTAACCGTATTTTCGGCTGTTTCTTCAGGCTCCTCGATGGCTTCTATCGATTCTTCAGCAGATGCTGCATTATCAACGGGCAATTCTTCTGTTTCGCCCTGCGAAGATGCATCGGCCAAAGGTGCTGCCACTTCGTCATCGATTTCCTGAATCATCTCATTAGTCACATCATCATCGAGCACCACGGCTTCGAAGCACGCAAACGAGGCATTCACTGCCTCTGCCATCGATTTGTCGGGGGTGAATGTAATCTTTTTATGTCCGGCTATCTCTATGGCTTGACCGGTGTTGACGTCGATGCTCTTGCGCGAGCTAACATCACTCACTTTAAACACGCCAAGGCCTTTCACCTTTACGCTATCGCCTTCGATGAGACTTTGTGCGATGGTAGCAAACAATTCGCGCAAGAAGAGTTCACTCATGCGCTTCGATGTGTTGGTTGCCACGGAGAGCAACTCGGCAAGTTCGGGGAATGTAAGTTTCTTGTTCATAGCGCTGCCCTCTCGTTATTTAAGTTTGTTTTTCAACACATTGCTCACCTTGAAAGTCAGAGCCACACGCGGAGGCACGAGCATACGCTTTCCGTTGCTCGGATTATTCACTATTCGCTCGTCTTTCTTCTTTGCTTCGAAAGTGCCAAATCCGGGTATCGCCACACTGTCGAGGTCCTCTGCGCGCTCTTGTAGCACTATTATCAGGCCTTCGAGCAGCTTGCTCACATCTTCGGTGCTGCGCCCTACCCGCTCTGCCACTTTATCTATCAATTCTTTGCTTTCCATCGTTACAAGATATAATTGGCAAAGTTACTAAAAATTCGGCAATACTCACGCAAAATTCTGTCCTATTAGATGCACACTTACACTTTAGTCGTTTTTTGCACCAAAAATTTTATTATTTCAACACAAATCACATTTTTTGCTTAAAAAAATTCACCATTTCTATTGCACCACTAAAAATTTTACTTACCTTTGCAAATGAATTCAAAAACAAAAAGACTTTTCGTATGAAACGATTTTATGCATATAACTTCTTTTATTACTTTTATTTTCCGGTAAAATAAAGGCGGGGCTTATATGTATATATGCTTTTTTTGATAGAATGATTAACATTATATAATCCCGCCACAGCAAGTGAGCGGGATTTTTTAATAACTACAAACCACCAAAACCTATATCAACTGATGAAACGAGTGACAATACAAGGCGTAGCCGGATGTTTCCACGATGCCGCAGCACACGAGTATTTCGATGGCGAAGAAATCGAAACCATAGCCTGCGACACCTTTCAGGAGATGTTCTCGGTGCTCAAAAGCGACCCTTCGCTCATAGGCACACTTGCCATCGAGAATACCATCGCGGGCAGCCTGCTACAAAATCACGAATTGCTTCGACAGAGCGACTTGACCATAATAGGCGAATACAAAAAATACATCTCGCAATCGCTGGTTGCCTTGCCGGGACAGACCATCGCCGACATCACCGAAGTTACTTCTCACCCCATTGCACTTATGCAGTGCGAGGAATTTTTGCAGAAACACCCGGCTATGAAGATGGTTGAAGGCTACGACACTGCCGGATGTGCCAAGCAGATAGCCGATGCACAACTGCTTAACCACGCCGCCATCTGCGGCACCTACGCCGCACAACTCTACGGACTCGAGGTGCTCGCCGAGGATATTCAGACCAACAAACGCAATTTCACTCGATTTCTCATCATTGCCAACCCTTCGCAAGCCGATGCCCTAAAAGTGGGGCGTAACATCAACAAGGCTTCGTTGGCTTTCACTCTCCCACACGAACACGGCAGCCTCTCGAAAGTGCTTACTATTTTCTCGTTCTATGACCTTAACCTTACCAAGATTCAATCTCTGCCTATCATAGGTCACGAATGGGAATACCGATTCTACATCAACCTCACTTTCGAGAACTACACTCGCTACCTACAGTCGATCGACGCCGTTCGACCTCTTATTAATGACTTTAAAATTCTTGGTGAATATGAAGAATTTAACGACTAATATTACTCCTGCCAATCGCGTGGCTTCGATTAAAGAATATTATTTCTCCACCAAACTGCGCGAGGTGGCTCGGCTCAATGCCGAAGGCCACAACATCATTTCACTTGGCATAGGTGGCCCCGACCGTCCGCCGCACCCCGAGGTTATCAACACCCTATGCACCGAGGCTTCGAAGCCCGATGCGCACGGCTATCAACCATATGTGGGTCTGCCACAGTTGCGTCAGGCGTTTGCCCGTTGGTATAAGGCCAACTACGATGTCGACCTCGACCCTGCCACCGAAATTCAGCCTCTTATCGGTTCGAAGGAAGGCATTTTGCACACCACGCTCACCTTCGTCAATCCCGGCGACGGCGTGTTGGTGCCAAATCCCGGCTATCCCACCTACACATCGGTGAGCCGACTCGCCGAGGCTGAGATTTTCACCTACGACCTCACCGAAGAAGGCGGTTGGGAACCCGATTTCGATGCCCTCGAACGCTTGCCTCTCGAACGAATCAAATTGATGTGGGTCAACTATCCGCACATGCCCACCGGCAAATGCGCTTCGCAAAGCCTTTTTGCCCGATTGGTAGATTTCGGCAAGCGCCACAACATAGTGATTGTCAACGACAACCCTTATAGTTTCATTCTTAACGACAAACCGCTGAGCATCCTCAGCATTCCGGGTGCCAAGGACATAGCCATAGAGATGAATTCGCTGTCGAAGTCGCACAATATGCCGGGATGGCGCGTGGGTATGATTGCCGCCAATCCTCAATTCATTCAGTGGATTCTGAAAGTGAAGTCGAATATCGATTCCGGTCAGTTCAAGCCCTTGATGTTGGCAGCGAGCAAGGCTCTCGAATGTAACAAAGAGTGGTACGACGATGTGAATAAGACTTATGCCTCGCGCCGACTCATAGCCGAAGACATAATGCGCGCCCTCGGTTGCCATTTCGACCCTGCCCAGCGTGGTTTGTTCCTTTGGGGACGAATCCCCGACCAATACGAAGGCTCGGAACAACTCGCCGACCGCATTCTCTACGAAGCCGGCGTATTCCTCACTCCGGGATTTATTTTCGGTTCCAACGGCAACCGATATATCCGCATCTCGCTCTGCGCCACCAACGAGAAAATGCTCGAAGCGCTACAGCGTATTAAAAAATTAATGAACACAAAATAAAAAACAATCATAAAAAGCACTAATTATGGAAGATCTAAAGCCAATAGCCATAGAAGGTCTCGACAATAAGAAACCTATAGTAATAGCCGGCCCGTGCAGTGCCGAAACCGAAGAACAAGTGTTGTCGACCGCCAAGCAACTTGCTGCGTGCGGTGTGAAAATATATCGCGCAGGCATCTGGAAGCCACGCACCAAGCCGGGCGGCTTTGAAGGCGTGGGCGAAGAAGGATTGGAATGGCTCAAGCGCGTGAAAGCCGAAACCGGTATGGCTGTAGCCACCGAAGTTGCCAATAAGGCTCACGTTGAAGCTGCCCTCAAAGCCGGAATCGATGTGCTTTGGATAGGCGCTCGCACTTCGGCCAACCCATTTGCCATGCAGGAAATAGCCGACGCTCTCGAAGGTCACCCCGACGTGAATGTGCTCGTAAAAAACCCGGTTAACCCCGACATAGAGCTCTGGATTGGCGCCCTTCAGCGCATCTATAACGCCGGCGTGCGTCACCTCGGTGCCATTCATCGCGGTTTCAGCACCTATGGCAAGCACCTCTATCGCAACCTCCCGCAGTGGCACATTCCTATCGAACTTCGCCGCCGCATTCCTATTCTGCAAATCTTCTGCGACCCTTCGCACATTGGCGGCAAACGAGAACTCGTGGCTCCGCTTTCGCAGCAAGCCATGGATATGGGGTTCGACGGACTTATTGTAGAATCGCACTGCGACCCTGATTGCGCTTGGAGCGACAAAAGCCAACAAGTTACACCCGATGTTCTCAACTTTATTCTCAATACACTCGTGATACGCGAAACCACTCAAACCACCGAAAACCTCACCCTCTTGCGTCAGCAAATCGACCAACTCGACAACGAACTGCTCGAGGTGCTCAACAAGCGTATGCGTGTGTCGCGCGAAATCGGTCAATACAAAAAGGAGCACAGCATGCCTGTGGTGCAAGCCGCTCGCTACGACGACATCCTCAACAACCGCATAGCGCTGGCTGTGGAAATGGGCATGAGTTCCGATTTCATGAAGGAAGTGCTTGAGGCAATTCACGGCGAATCGGTGCGTCAGCAAATTGAGGTGCTCAACAATCGAGCCCGATAAGCCTACTGCCATGCCCGGATCTCTCCACCTCGCTTTTTCGGGCACACTTATTGTAAAATTTTTATCATCAAAAATAAAACAATGAAAATATTGATATTAGGCGCAGGCAAGATGGGTTCGTTCTTCTGCGATGTGTTGAGTTTCAACCACGAAGTGGCGATTTTCGACACCGACATCCAAAAATTGCGCTTCACCTTCAACACTCAACGACTCACCACCTACGAAGAAATACGCGACTTCGAGCCCGAACTGCTCATCAATGCCGTGACGGTGAAATACACCATCGACGCTTTCAAAAAGGTACTCCCCTACCTGCCGGAGAAATGCATTATTTCAGACATTGCTTCGGTGAAAAACGGTTTGCCCGAATTCTATGCCGAATGTAATCACCCGTTTGTGAGCACTCACCCCATGTTCGGCCCAACGTTTGCTTCACTCAGCAATCTATCGAGCGAGAACGCCATAATCATCAGCGAAAGCGACCATCTCGGCAAGGTGTTTTTCAAAGACCTTTACAGCCAGCTTCATCTCAACATCTTCGAATACACCTTCGAAGAGCACGACGAGACCATAGCTTTCTCGCTGTCGATACCGTTTGCAAGCACGCTGGTGTTTGCCGGAGTGATGAAGCACCAGGACGCTCCCGGCACCACATTCAAGCGCCACATGGCTATTGCCCGCGGACTGATGTCGGAGGACGACTACTTGCTGCAAGAAATCCTCTTCAACCCGCGCACCAACGAGCAACTCGACAACATCAAAAACAAACTCACGGTGCTACAGTCGATTATCGAACGCCGCGACAGCGATGCCATGAAACAGTTTCTCAACGAGGTTCGCGACAATCTGAAATAACTCGTCTCTCACTAACACCATATATAGCCTCCCCGCACCCGCGGAGAGGCTTATTTTTCGCCTGTTTTTCTTTATATTTGGAGTTTTATGCACTTTATTCGCCTTTTTAAGCAATAATAACAGCACCTTCTTAGCTGTAAATCACTTATTTTTATTAATTTTGCAGTCACTAATCAAAAAAATACATTGTTTAATGAAATTTACAGCAGGACAGTTAGCTGCACTAATAAATGGAACCGTGGAAGGTGACGCCGGTGCAGTAGTAAACACTTACTCTAAAATCGAAGAAGCCCACGAGGGCAGTCTTACTTTTCTTGCCAACCCCAAATATACTCATTATATCTATACAACCGATGCATCGGTTGTTCTTGTCAGCAACGATTTTGTAGCAGAGCACGAAATAAAAGCCACTTTAATAAGAGTGGAAGACCCCTATGCCACATTGGCACAACTCCTCAATATGGCAGAACAAATGCTCAACCCGCGCAAGAGCGGCATAGAGCAGCCGTCATTTGTCAGCGAAGGCGTGGAATTGCCCGACGACATCTATCTCGGCGCATTTGCCTACATTGGCAAGGACGTTAAGTTGGGCAAGGGCGTTCAGATTTATCCTCAAGTATACATTGGCGACAATGTGGAGGTGGGCGAAAACACCATCCTCTACCCCGGTTGCAAAATATATCACGGTTGCAAGATAGGCAAAAACTGCATATTGCACGCAGGTAGCGTGGTGGGCAGCGACGGCTTCGGCTTCGCTCCTAACGGCGACTCTTACATCAAGATATCGCAAATAGGCAATGTGGTAATCGACGACGATGTGGAAATAGGTGCCAACACCACCATCGACCGCGCCACAATGGGCAATACCCACATAAAGCGCGGCGTGAAGCTCGACAACTTGGTGCAGATAGCTCACAATGTGGAAGTGGGCGAATGTACAGTGATGGCAGCCCAAGTGGGTGTGGCAGGTAGTACCAAAATAGGTTGCCACAACCAGTTTGGCGGTCAAGTGGGCGTGGCAGGCCACATCACCATTGGCGACCATAACGGCATAGGCGCTCAGAGCGGCATTCCCAACTCGATAGGCTCAAATGCTCGTGTAATAGGTTCGCCTGCCGTGAATGCGCTCGAATTTGCCCGCGCACAAGTATATGTGAAGCGATTGCCTGAGATGGCAAACGACATCAAAGCGTTGAAGAAAGTATTGGAATCGAAATAATCAATCTTAAAAAAACCATTCAAGAGATATGAAACAGTGTACACTAAAGGACTCATTCCAAATTAATGGCAAGGGTCTTCATACCGGATTGCAAATAGAAGCCACATTTAGTCCGGCACCCGAAAACACAGGTTATGTGTTCAAGCGCGTTGACCTTGAAGGCGAACCCACCATTCTTGCCGTAGCTGAAAATGTGGTAGAAACAGTGCGCGGCACAGTGATTGGCAACAACACTATGCGCATCAGCACCATTGAGCATGCTCTCGCCGCTCTCTATGCTGCCGGCATCGACAACTGTCTTATCACTCTCAATGCTCCCGAACTTCCTATCCTCGACGGCAGCGCCATCTACTATGCCGAAAAAATCGACGAAGTGGGCATCGTGGAACAAGAAAGCGAAAAAGATTATTATATTGTAAAGCAGAAGATTGAGGTTATCGACGAAAAAACAGGCAGCTCGCTCATCGTTCTGCCAGACGAAGATTTCTCAATCGACACCATGATAGAATTCGACTCGGCTATCCTTCAAAACCAGTTTGCTTCGCTCCACTCGATGAAGAATTTCAAGAGCGAGATAGCAGCCAGCCGCACTTTCGTGTTTGTGCGCGAAATCGAAGCTCTGCTCAATGCAAACCTCATTAAGGGTGGCGACCTCGACAACGCTATCGTTATCTACGACCAACCGATGAGCAAGGAAGCTCTCGACAAGATTTCTAATCTTATCGGCATCGAAGGCGTGGAAGTAAGCGACTTGGGCTATCTCAACAACAAGCCTCTCGTATTCAACAACGAGCCGGCTCGACACAAATTGCTCGACGTGATTGGCGACATCGCTCTTATCGGCCGTCCGCTCAAGGGCCGCATCATTGCCAACAAGCCGGGCCACACCCTCAACACCATGTTCTCGAAGAAGATTCGCCGCGAAATCAAGCGCCAAGATGTTCAGGCTCCTATCTACAACCCTAACCTTGAGCCGGTAATGGACGCCAACCGCATTCGCGAATGTCTTCCTCACCGCTATCCGTTCTTGCTCGTAGATAAGATTATCGAAATGGGCGAAAACCACATTGTGGGTATCAAGAACATCACTCAGAACGAGCCATTCTTCCTCGGTCACTTCCCGCAGGAACCGGTGATGCCGGGCGTGCTTCAAGTGGAAGCTATGGCGCAGGTAGGCGGTCTTTTGGTGCTCAACAGCGTTGAAGAACCCGAACGCTATTCTACCTACTTCATGAAAATCGACAATGTGAAGTTCCGTCAGAAAGTGGTTCCGGGCGACACTCTCATCTTCCACCTTTCGCTCATGAGCGAGATTCGTCGTGGCGTGGCTTCTATGAAGGGCTATGCTTTCGTAGGCGAAAAGATTGTGTCGGAAGCTGAATTTATGGCTCAGATTATCAAAAACAAATAACACAACCTCATAACACAACAACAGACAATCATAATGCAACATTCAAATCTATCTTGCATCCACCCCGATGCCAAAATCGGCGAAAATGTGGTGATAGGCCCATTCGTTTACATCGAAGCTGATGTAGAAATTGGCGACGGCACAGTTATCGATAGTGGCGCCAACATATTGTCGGGCAGCCGCATCGGCAAAAACTGCCATATCCACTCGGGCGCAGTTATAGGTGGCGACCCGCAAGACTTAAAGTATAAGGGCGAACAGACCTATGCCATCATCGGCGACAACACCACCATCCGCGAATTTGCCACCATCAACCGTGGCACTGCATCTAAGGGTAAAACCGTGATTGGCAACAACTGCCTCATCATGGCTTATTGCCACGTGGCTCACGACTGCATTTTGCACAACAATGTCATAATGTCGAACGCTTGCCAAATAGCCGGCGAAGTGGAAATCGAAGATTTTGCCGTGATAGGTGGTGGCACTTTGGTGCACCAGTTCACTCACATCGGTCCTCACATTATGCTTCAAGGCGGTTCGCACGTCAATAAGGACATCCCTCCCTATGCCATGGTGGGTCGCGAACCTATTACTTACATCGGCATCAATGTGGTGGGATTGCGCCGCCGCGGTTTCACTCCCGAGCAACTCGGCAGAATACAAGAAACTTATCGCTACATCTACTTCTCCGACCTCAACAATAGCGACGCCATTCAACGCATCGAGGAGGAAACCGAATCGAGCCCGGAACGCGATTGCATTGTGGAATTTGTGCGAAACTCATCGCGCGGCATTGTTAGAGCTGTCAACTGATTGCCGCTTATGATTTGAACTTCGATTTATATTAATAAGGTATAACTACTACACTTAATGGGGATGTGTGCGATTATTTCTATCCACACTCCCCATTAATGCTTTAGAATCTAAAAACAATTATTGCTGTCCGATAAAACTTTTTTGAGCCGGGCAGAAAAATTCAGGGCTGGCACCTTGCAGTCTTGGTTTTTATCAGGCCTGTTAAGAAGACGTACAATGCTGAATTTATTTCTCAGATATGCATGGAACATATATTAAGAAGGCTTCGGTATAACCCATACAGACAATGCAAATCATTAAGCTATACCTGTACCCAATCAAGAATATATTCATTTTATTAAACAGATAAATAATGACAAAAAGAAAAATCAGATATGGCAATGATCCGGTATTAAGAAGCAGATGCGAAGAAGTCAAAGTGGTTGATAATAAAATCCGCAACTTACTTGGAGAAATGCTTGAAACTCTTCATAAAACAGATAATGGAGCAGCTATAGCTGCAAATCAGGTCGGCATCTTGAAAAGACTGGTTGTGATTGATTTTCTCGGTTGCCGTCTAAAACTCGTAAATCCGCGGATTTTAGAAAGCCATGGTCTTCAAGAATGTATTGAAGGCTGCCTTAGCTTCCCAGACCGTTTTGCTAAAACCATCAGACCTTATGAGGTTACAATACAGGCATTGAATGAATACGGTGAAGAAGTAGTGATAACCGGCAAAGGTGAAATGGCAAAGTGTTTCTGTCATGAATTGGAACATCTGGATGGAAAGATTTTTTTAGATAAGGCCATTGAAGAAATTGACATATAGAATTATAGTCAACACAAGCCGGTTCTCGAATTAGAAAAAGGAGAGAATAATATGCCTTCAAATGAATATTTGCAGCAAGTGACCTCTGGAGAAGTAGAGGAACTGAACGGAGAAATAGTTCGCTGTGAGTATGATGGTGATTCCACCCGATTTTAGGAAGCGAATAATCTATTGCTGTCCGATAAAACTATTTTGTATGCCCGGCTCAAAATAGTTTTATCAGACAGCAATAATTGCGAGGAGCAAATGCTCTCTTTATATGAAAAGCGTTATCCATATGGAGCGACAAAGGAAGAGTGTGTAGCTGGATTAACGAACTTTTCGGTAGCAGATACTGAGCCAGATCCAATATGCTTGCAAGGCA
>SFTJ01000085.1 GCA_004563195.1 bacterium | reverse complement strand
CACGTCTGCAAAGCTCAACATTATCCATAATTCAAATTTTATGGCAAAGTTAAGACAATTACCGACCGGCGTCAATACGTCATCGCGGACGGTTGTACGAGCGCAGCGACCGGTGTGGTGTTCATGACCCACCCGCAAAATCAGCCCCGGAGAGGCTGATAGTCACCCGCTACACCGCAGCGCGACCTGAAAGGTCGAACGCCCGAGCGGAGCGAGTGGCTCTTAGCCGAGGGTGTAGCGAAGCGTAACCCTCGGTATCGTAAAATCTTCCGTGATGCGTCTGAAAGACGCGAAAATCGGCTTCCTTGGCGGCAACATTCGCGTCTTTCGGACACTTTCCGAGGGGGTCATACGGCTCTGGGGTTGCGATGACGCTTAACCCACGGCTAAGAGTTCTCGGGCTTCGCCCTCGGCATTCAGCCTTTCTGGTTGGAGAGCATCACCACCACCTCGCTGCAATAAAACACAGATTTCCACAAACATAGCACTGATAAACACAATATTGTGAAAATCTGTGCCCTAATCGGCAGAAATCTGTGCAACAAAATAGATGCCGGCCCTGATTATTTCTGCCCGGCTTTTATCGGACAGCAATAATAGAATTATCATATACACACGCAACTTTGGGAAGCATCAGTAAGGCAAAAATACTGTCGCATTGCAGAGAAGCATCAACAAAATTGCCCTGATTTACGGTGATTACGCTTATTTTGCTTCAATTTTGGGGCAAAATTGCGCAGTTTTTAACCTCAATTTTCGATTTTATTCGTCGCAATTAACTGAAAAAAGAGCGTAAAACACTATGGTTTCACGCTCTTTTTTATGTTTAATGCTGCTAACTGCTTATTCGTTAGCGGCAGTGGTCTTTTCCACCATTTCGCTGTCTTCGTTAGCGTCGAGGCGGTCTAAATCTTCTTTAGCACCTACCACCAAGCGGTCGTATTCACGCAGACCTGTACCGGCAGGAATCAAGTGACCGGTAATCACATTTTCCTTCATGCCTTCCAAGTAGTCGACCTTGCCACGGATAGCGGCTTCGTTGAGCACCTTGGTAGTTTCCTGGAACGATGCTGCCGACATGAAGCTCGAAGTCTGCAATGCTGCGCGGGTGATACCTTGCAACATCTGCTCTGATGTAGCAGGAACGGCATCGCGCACTTGTACCAATCGCAAATCGCGGCGCTTCAATGCCGAGTTCTCGTCGCGGAGCTTGCGTGCAGTTACTATCTGACCATTCTCGAGTTCTTGCGAATCGCCCTTGTCGACTACTACCTTGCGACCCCAAATACGGTCGTTTTCTTCCATAAACTCGCGCTTGTCTACCACTTGCTGTTCGAGGAAGCGTGTGTCGCCCGGATCGAGGATATTGACCTTACGCATCATCTGACGCACGATAACTTCGAAGTGCTTATCGTTGATCTTCACACCCTGCATGCGGTATACGCTCTGCACTTGGTTAACGATATAGTCCTGAACGGCTGTCGGGCCCATAATGTTAAGGATGTCGGTAGGTGTGATAGCACCATCAGAAAGTGCTGTACCGGCACGTACGTAGTCGTTCTCCTGCACAAGTACTTGCTTCGACAATGGAACGAGGTAGCGACGCACTTCACCAAGCTTAGAGGTGATGACGATTTCGCGGTTACCACGCTTTTGGCGTCCGTAGGTTACTTCACCATCTATTTCGCTCACTACGGCAGGGTTCGACGGATTGCGGGCTTCGAAGAGCTCGGTTACACGTGGAAGACCACCGGTGATATCGCCTACGCTGCTTGCCGAACGAGGAATCTTAACGAATGTGTCGCCGGCAAAGATTTCAGCGCCTTGCTTGCACAAGAGGTGTGCACCCACTGGCATTGTGTACGACTTAATCAACTCGCCGTCGGCACCCAAGATCTGTACTTCAGGAACCTTGGTTCTATCCTTCGACTCGATGATAATTTGTTCACTATTGCCTGTCGATTCGTCTACATCTTCGTGGAAGGTTACGCCTTCGATGAAGTTAACGAAATTAATCTTACCTGAGTATTCCGAGATGATTACGGCGTTGAATGGGTCCCATTCGCAAATCATGTCGCCCTTCTTAACGCGTTGACCCGGAGTAACAAACAACTTCGAACCGTAAACGATGTTACCGCTTGTGAGCACCATCTTGGTGTTAGGCTCGATGATGCGCATTTCAGCCATACGGCCTATTACGATATCTTCGTTGTTCTTATCCTTAACTGTGCGGAGCTCATCGATTTCGATGATACCGTCGTAGTTCGACTTCATGTTGGAAACGGCTGCCACGTTGCTTGCCACACCACCGACGTGGAACGTACGGAGTGTAAGCTGAGTACCCGGTTCACCGATAGCTTGTGCTGCGATTACGCCCACGGCTTCACCCTTCTGAACCATGCGGTTGGTAGCAAGGTTGCGGCCGTAACACTTGGCGCAAACGCCTCGCTTGGCTTCGCAAGTGAGCACCGAACGGATTTCAACCGATTCGATAGCCGATTCGTTGATGCGCTTGGCTGCTGCGTCGTTGATTTCTTCGCCGCTTTCCACTATTATCTCACCGGTAAGTGGGTCTACTACGTCGTGCACCGATACACGGCCCAAGATACGGTCGCCAAGTGATGCTACCACATCGTCGTCCTTCTTGATTTCGGTACATACAAGTCCGCGGAGTGTGCCGCAGTCTTCTTCGGTGATAATCACGTCGTGTGCCACGTCTACAAGACGACGAGTCAAGTAACCGGCGTCGGCTGTCTTCAATGCGGTATCGGCAAGACCCTTACGAGCACCGTGAGTAGAGATAAAGTACTCGAGCACGCTCAAACCTTCCTTGAAGTTTGCCAAAATCGGGTTTTCGATAGTTTGACCGCCTTCTTGACCGCTCTTTTGCGGCTTGGCCATAAGACCACGCATACCAGAGAGCTGACGAATCTGGTCCTTCGAACCACGGGCACCCGAGTCGAGCATCATATACACTGAGTTGAAGCCCTGCTGGTCGCTCGAAAGCTTCTTCATCACGATACCGGTCAACTCGTTGTTGACGTGTGTCCAAATATCGATTACCTTATTATAGCGTTCGTTGTTGGTGATGAAACCCATGTTGAAGTTGTTCATCACTTCTTCCACTTGGGCATCGCCTTCAGCCACGAGTGCTGCCTTTTCTTCCGGGATGATGATGTCGCCAAGGTTGAACGACAAGCCGCCCTTGAACGCCATATAATATCCCATATTCTTTATATCATCGAGGAACTTAGCGCTTCGTGGCACACCGCAGTTCTTGATAACTCGGCTGATGATGCCGCGCAACGACTTCTTCGATATAATCTCATTGATATAACCTATTTCCTTAGGCACGAGCTTGTTGAACAATACTCGACCCACCGAGGTGTTTTCCTTCAACACCTTCACTTGCTTGCCGTTTTCATCGATGTCGTCTACTACCACCGAAACTATCGACTGAAGTGTCACCTTACCCTCGTTGTAAGCGATTTCGGCTTCTTCGGGGCCGTAGAACTTCAAGCCTTCGCCCTTCTGACCCGGACGGAGCTTGGTGATGTAGTAAAGACCGAGCACCATGTCCTGCGAAGGCACGGTGATAGGCTCGCCATTGGCAGGGTTGAGAATGTTGTGCGAACCGAGCATCAACAATTGTGCTTCGAGCACTGCCTCGTTGCCGAGTGGCAAGTGCACAGCCATCTGGTCACCATCGAAGTCGGCGTTGAAAGCCGTACATGCCAATGGGTGAAGTTGGATTGCCTTACCTTCGATCATGCGAGGTTGGAATGCCTGGATACCGAGACGGTGAAGTGTCGGGGCACGGTTCAAGAGCACGGGGTGACCCTTCATTACATATTCGAGGATGTCCCATACCACAGGTTCCTTGCGGTCGACTATCTTCTTGGCGCTCTTCACTGTCTTCACTATGCCGCGCTCAATGAGCTTGCGGATGATGAACGGCTTGTAGAGCTCTGCTGCCATAAGTTTAGGTATACCGCACTCGTGCATTTGCAATTCAGGACCTACCACGATTACCGAACGTGCCGAGTAGTCAACACGCTTACCGAGAAGGTTCTGACGGAAACGACCTTGCTTACCCTTCAAGCTGTCGGAAAGCGACTTGAGCTGGTGATTACCCTCGCTCTTTGCTGCGCTGCTCTTGCGTGAGTTGTCGAGCAAAGAGTCGACTGCCTCTTGAAGCATACGCTTTTCGTTGCGAAGAATCACTTCCGGAGCCTTGATTTCGATAAGGCGTTTCAAACGGTTGTTGCGGATAATTACTCTACGATAGAGGTCGTTCAAGTCGCTGGTAGCGAAGCGACCACCGTCGAGAGGCACCAATGGACGCAATTCCGGCGGGATAACGGGTATCACCTTAAGAATCATCCATTCGGGTTTATTGATTTTGCGCGAAGAGCGGAATGCTTCCACCACTTGCAAGCGCTTCAATGCTTCAGTCTTGCGTTGCTGCGAACCTTCCTTGCCTGCTGTGTCGCGAAGTTCGTACGACAATTTGTCGAGGTCGAGCTTGCAGAGCAAGTCTTGAATGGCTTCGGCACCCATCTTGGCAACGAACTTGTTGGGGTCGTCGTCGTCGAGCAGATGGTTGTCGCTTGGCAGACGGTCGATGATTTCGAGGTATTCGTCTTCGGTGAGCAAGTCGAGACGCTCATACGAACGGCTTTCCTTGTCGTCCTTCGAGGCTCCGAAGAATTCAGGATTGGCTGCGGGACCCGGGTTGAGCACGATATAGCGTTCGTAGTAGATTACCGAGTCGAGCTTCTTTGAAGGAAGACCCAACAAGTAACCAATCTTATTAGGCAACGAACGGAAATACCATATATGAGCCACCGGCACCACCAATTGGATGTGACCCGAACGCTCGCGACGAACTTTCTTCTCAGTCACCTCTACACCACAACGGTCGCACACAATGCCCTTGTAGCGGATTCTCTTATACTTTCCGCAGTGGCATTCGTAGTCTCTCACCGGGCCGAAAATGCGCTCGCAGAAGAGACCATCGCGCTCCGGCTTGTAGGTACGGTAGTTGATGGTTTCCGGCTTGAGCACTTCACCGAAAGAATTGTCGAGTATCGAGTCGGGCGAGGCCAGGCTGATTGAAATCTTGGTGAATGTGTTCTTTACTTTATTGTCTTTTCTAAAAGCCATTTGTTTAATTCTTTTTTATTAAAAGAGTTAATGTATTTTTGTAGGTTAGGCATGCCCTATTGGTGCCGGGCACCGAGGGCATGCTTTATCTACTCTTTTTCTTATTCCAAATTGATGCTTAGACCCAAACCACGCAGCTCGTGGAGCAATACGTTAAGCGATTCGGGGATACCCGGGGTTGGCATTGCGTCGCCCTTTACAATGGCTTCATAAGCCTTGCTGCGACCAACCACATCATCACTCTTAACAGTAAGAATTTCTTGAAGCACGTGCGAAGCTCCGAAGGCCTCGATGGCCCAAACTTCCATTTCTCCGAAGCGCTGACCACCAAACTGTGCCTTACCACCAAGAGGTTGCTGAGTGATAAGTGAGTACGGGCCAATGCTACGGGCGTGCATCTTGTCTTCGACCATGTGACCGAGCTTAAGCATATAGGTCACACCCACTGTTGCCGGCTGGTCGAAGCGTTCGCCTGTTCCACCATCATATAGATATGTCTTGCCATAGCGTGGAAGACCTGCCTTGTCGGTCCAGTGATTCAAATCGTCGAGGCTTGCACCATCGAAAATAGGTGTTGCAAACTTCACACCACATTCACGACCTGCCCAGCCGAGTACGGCCTCGAAAATCTGACCGATGTTCATACGCGAAGGCACACCAAGAGGGTTCAATACGATATCCACCGGAGTACCATCTTCGAGGAATGGCATATCTTCCTGGCGCACTACGCGCGATACGATACCCTTGTTACCGTGACGACCTGCCATCTTATCACCTACGCCTATCTTGCGCTTCTTGGCGATGTATACCTTACCGGTTTGCATTACGCCCGATGGCAATTCGTCGCCCACTTGATAGTCGTCCTTCTTGCGGTGCATTTCGGCTGTCCATTCCTTCGACTTGCGAAGGTAGTTCATCACGCAGCGTTGTATCAATTCGTTGGTGTGGGCATCGTTGGTCCACTTAGTCAAGTTGATTGAAGGATAATCGATGTCGAGAAGCGCTTGTGCAGTGAATGGAGCGCCCTTAGGGATAACATCTATTCCCAAGAAGTCCTTCACGCCTTGCGAATCCTTGTTCTTGGTGAGAACGAGGAGTTTTTCTACAAGCACCTTCTTCAAATCGTCTTGTTTAGCCTGATATTCAGCATCGATGTCGGCCAAAGTGGTGTCCTTGGTGCCACGTTTGCGCTTGGCAGCACGCTGATAGAGTTCGGTAGCTATAATCACACCCTTAAGCGATGGAGTAGCCTTGAGTGAAGCATCCTTCACGTCGCCGGCCTTGTCGCCGAAGATGGCGCGAAGCAACTTTTCTTCCGGAGTAGGGTCGCTTTCTCCCTTAGGAGTGATTTTACCGATAAGAATGTCGCCGGGACCTACATGAGCACCCACGCGAACGATACCGCGTTCGTCGAGGTCCTTTGTAGCGTCCTCGCTGACATTAGGAATGTCGCTTGTGAGTTCTTCCATACCGCGCTTGGTTTCACGCACATCGAGTGTATACTCGTCGACGTGTACCGAAGTGAGGATATCTTCGCGCACCATACGTTCGTTGAGCACGATAGCGTCCTCATAGTTGTAACCCTTCCAAGGCATGTATGCCACCTTGAGGTTGCGACCGATGGCAAGTTCACCACCTGCTGTAGAGTAACCCTCGGTGAGGATGTCACCCTTCTTCACGCGCTGACCCTTGTCGCACATCGGACGAAGGTCGATAGTGGTGCTTTGGTTGGTCTTACGGAACTTGGGAAGATTATATGTCTTGACAGCATCTTCGAAAGAGATAAATTCTTCTTCCTCGGTGCGGTCGTAGCGAATCTTGATAGTAGCAGCATCTACATATTCGATTACGCCATCGCCCTCAGCTTGAATTTGAGTGCGCGAGTCGTAAGCGAGTTGAGCTTCGATACCTGTACCCACGATAGGAGCCTCGGTGCGAATCAATGGCACTGCCTGGCGCATCATGTTAGAACCCATCAACGCACGGTTAGCGTCATCGTGTTCGAGGAAAGGAATCAAAGCAGCTGCAATCGAAGCAATCTGCATAGGCGATACGTCCATCAAGTTAACTTCGTTAGGCGCTACCACAGGGAAGTCGGCATCGTGACGTGCCTTAACTTTCTTGCGGATGAATGTGCCGTCGTCGTTAAGCGGAGCATTACCTTGTGCTATGATTTTGTCTTCTTCCATTTCGGCTGTCATATACACCACCTCGTCGTTATTGAGGTTAACCTTACCGTCACTTACCTCAACCGATGTTAGGACCTTCAGGAGTTTCGATTGGGCACAGACGACCATAGTGAGTGTAGTGCACGTCACGAACCTCGAAACCGGCACGGTCGCGCGAAAGACCACCGGGGCCAAGGGCACTCAAACGGCGTTTGTGAGTGATTTCGGCCAACGGGTTGGTTTGGTCCATAAATTGCGACAATGCATTGGTACCAAAGAACGTGTTGATAACCGACGATACGGTCTTAGCATTGATCAAGTCGACCGGCTTAAACACTTCGTTGTCGCGAACATTCATGCGTTCACGAATAGTGCGAGCCATACGAGCCAAACCGATACCGAACTGGTTGTAAAGCTGTTCGCCAACGGTGCGAACACGGCGGTTGCTCAAGTGGTCGATATCATCCACGTCGGTGCGGCTGTTGATCAAGCCGATGAGATACTTAATAATCTCGATGATATCCTCACGAGTGAGCACACGCACTTCGTCAGGAATCGAAAGATTCAATTTCTTATTGATGCGGAAACGGCCCACATCACCAAGGTCGTAACGCTTGTCGCTGAAGAAGAGGTTGGTGATAACTTCACGAGCACTCGCTTCATCGGCAGGTTCGGCGTTACGCAACTGACGATAAATATATGTAATAGCCTCTTTTTCAGAGTTGCTCGGGTCCTTTTGGAGCGTGTTGAAGATAATCTGATAGTCGTTGGTGTTGACATCTTCCTTATGAACCAAAATCGACGATGCGCCGCATTCAAGGATTTCCTTGGCTACGTTTTCATCGATAACGGTGTCACGCTCTACCGACAACTCATTACGTTCGATACTTACCACTTCGCCGGTATCCTCGTCGACGTAGTCCTCAGTCCACGATTTTACCACACGTGCAGCAAGTTTGCGGCCGGTTACTTTCTTTAGATTGGTTTTATTCACCTTAAGCTCTTCAGCAAGGTCGAAAATCTCGATAATGTCCTTATCGGTTTCAAGACCAATAGCGCGAAGCAATGTGGTAACGGGCAACTTCTTCTTACGGTCGATGTAAGCCCACATCACATTGTTAATATCAGTGGCAAATTCTATCCACGAGCCACGGAAAGGAATAATACGCGCCGAGTAAAGCTTAGAGCCATTGGCGTGCTGACTTTGACCGAAGAAAACGCCCGGCGAACGGTGCAACTGCGACACCACCACGCGCTCGGCACCATTTATCACAAAGGTACCCTTGTCGGTCATATATGGTATGTTACCCAAATACACGTCCTGGACTGTTGTGTCAAAATCTTCGTGATCCGGGTCAGTACAGAATAATTTAAGTTTGGCCTTCAAAGGCACACAATAAGTCGCTCCACGACGCAAACATTCCTCTACCGAGAAGCGTGGTGGATCGATATAATAATCCAGGAATTCAAGCACAAAGTTGTTGCGAGTATCTGCTATCGGGAAATTCTCGGCAAACACCTTGTAGAGTCCCTCATTTTTTCTCTTTTCAGTTGGAGTATCTAACTGCAGAAAATCTCTGAAAGATTGTAATTGCACCTCCAAAAAGTCCGGATAAGGGAGCGGATTCTTTACAGAGGCGAAATTGATTCGTTGGTTTTTTGTTGAAACTGACATGAAAAATTAAAATTAGGGTGAACTCAAAATTTTTATAGCACAAAAAGGTTAAGAATCGACATATAGAGGATTCTTAACCCATATACCTGAATAATCAGGCAATATTATTTAAGTTCAACTTCAGCGCCAGCTTCTTCGAGTGACTTCTTCAAGCCTTCAGCTTCAGCCTTAGATACGCCTTCCTTAAGAACTGATGGACAACCGTCTACCATTTCCTTAGCTTCCTTAAGACCAAGACCGGTAAGTTCCTTTACCAATTTCACTACTGCGAGCTTGCTTGCACCTGCTGCCTTAAGAACTACATCGAATGAGTCCTTTTCTTCAACTGCTGCGCCTTCAGCTGCCGGACCTGCTGCTACTGCTACTGCTGCAGCTGCTGGTTCAATACCATATTCTTCTTTCAAAATTTGAGCAAGTTCGTTAACTTCCTTTACTGTAAGGTTAACTAGTTGTTCTGCAAAAGCTTTCAAATCTGCCATTGTTGTATGATTTAATTGTTTATTATTTTTTTATTATTCTTTGTTTGATAGAGTTTCAAGGATACCATGAAGCTTGTTTCCGCCACTTTGCAAAGCGCTGATCACGTTCTTAGCAGGCGATTGCAGCAAGCCAACAATGTCGCCGAGAAGTTCGTTCTTGCTCTTGATGTTGCACAGTGCTTCGAGTTGTTCTGCACCCATGTATACCGATTCTTCTACATAAGCTGCCTTCAACAACGGAAGTCCGGCTTCCTTATTCTTCTTGGTGAATTCCTTTATAAGTCGTGCAGGCGCATTACCAGTGTTGCTTAGCATCAATGATGTTGAGCCCTTAAGTGCTTCGTAAAGACCGGAATAATCTACATCCGATTCTTCCATCGCCTTCTTTACCAAGGTGTTCTTTACAACCACGAGCTTTACCTCAGCCTTGAATGCTTCGCGACGCAAAGCACTGGTCAATTCTGCGTTCAAGCCATTGGTTTGAACCAAATACACTGCGCTATACTCTTTGAGGAGTTCGGCAATGCTATCTTTGATTATTTGCTTATCTTCTTTCTTCATCTTGTCTTAGTAGTTTAATAGTTATTCACTAATCGATTTAGTATCAACCTTGATACCAGGACTCATAGTACTCGAAAGATAAACACTCTTTAGATATGTACCCTTAGCAGTTGTAGGTTTAAGCTTGAGCAACATGTCAACAAATGCCTTAGCATTTTCTTGTATCTGTGTTGCGTTGAACGAAACCTTGCCAATTGAGGTATGCACGATACCGCCCTTGTCAACCTTAAAGTCTATCTTACCTTGTTTTACTTCTTTAACAGCCTTTGCTACATCGGGTGTAACAGTACCGCTCTTTGGGTTTGGCATCAAGCCACGAGGACCGAGCACACGACCAAGAGCACCTATCTTACCCATGATAGCAGGTTGTGTTATGATTACATCCACGTCAGTCCAGCCGCCCTTAATCTTTTCGATATATTCGTCCAAACCAACATAATCTGCTCCAGCTTCTTTTGCACCGGCTTCAGCATCTGCTGTACACAATACAAGCACGCGTACTTGCTTACCTGTACCATGAGGCAACGATACTGTGCCACGCACCATTTGATTAGCCTTACGAGGATCTACGCCAAGACGTACATCAATATCTACTGAAGCATCAAACTTAGTGAAAGTCACTTCCTTCACCAATTCTGCAGCTTCCTTAAGAGTGTAAGCCTTCCCTGCTTCAATCTTCGCGCTGACTAACTTTTGATTTTTTGTAAGTTTGCTCATTTCAAATTGAAGTTTAATTAATTTTCAGGGAATGAACCCTTTACAGTGATACCCATACTTCTGGCTGTACCTGCGACCATCTTCATAGCCGAGTCTAAAGTAA
>SFTJ01000031.1 GCA_004563195.1 bacterium | reverse complement strand
ACAGAAAAAATATGAAAGATAATCGTTAAATTTGCATCGTCATCTGAGGTCTACAGGCTTGAGTGAACTCGCCTCAGACACACTCAGTGAAACACTACCTTACGGAATCGGGCATACTCTTTCCTCTCCTTCTTGGTTTCGGTGGGAAGGTCGAATAATACAAGCACCCACATAATGCGATATTCGTTAAAGCGATTCTTCACAAAAAGGTGTTTTTGGGGGGTAGATAAATCAGTGGCGGAGTTTCTTCCTCTAATTTGGTTGTGTAGGGGTTACAGCAAAGGATAGTCGATACGGCGAGCAGATCCTTCGAAGCACTTATAGAGCGAGGCTGTGGTTTGAGCCACAGCTATCATCAATGGGCGAGTTTTGCTGCCCATTTTCACGTCGATGGTGGGTATGGACAGGAGTTTTACTTTTATGTCGGTGGTAAGTTCGTTATAGTCTACTCCGCTATTTATGATGTCGATAACCACTTGGTCCACAATAGGACGATATGGCTCCATCACATCATCGGCGAGGCAATAAGCGTTTTCTCTGCCGTGGTGGTGTATGCCGAGTATGGGCAGCATACCGCTTGCCACGAGGGCGCGGGCTGTGATGGCTCGCAATATGGCGTAACCATAGTTGAGCAGATTGTTGGGCGGCAATTCATCGCGACCACGCACAAAGTCGGGGATGCCGGGAAACACATTTTTCCAATAATACACGGCAGCGCGCGCTTCGAGGTTGTCGCTATCGCCGCTTTTCACATCGTTGGCCCATCGCAGCATATTGCTTACGGGTTGATGGGTGTTTCGCTTGAGAATGGCAGCCTGATTGCGTATTTTGGTTTGCATGGTTTGTTGCCAAAGCTGTTTTCGCAGCGGGGCAGAGCAATAAAGCTGATTGCGGAAGCGCTCGTTAGGTATGCAGTTGGAAGCGAGAGGCAACAGCAAGCCCATAGGCATGTGCGAACTGCTGCAGGTCACCACAGCCACATTATTGTCCATGAGAGCCTCAAGCAGAGCCTGAGTTATGGTAATTTGTTTGTGGTCGAGCATCACCACTCCGACATCTTCTATCGGGATGGTGCGCACAGCCTTTTCTTTGATTATTTCGCTCACATTGTCGGCTTTTTCCACTTCCGGAAGCCTTATCACAAGCTGCTTGTTAGTAAGGCTCAAATACGCCGGATTACCGAAATATAGGGTTCGTTTAATCATACGTTGCCAATTTGAATTATTTCCCCAAGACGATTTGTCTTAATAGGAATGCAATATCGTTTGATTATTTCACCTGTTACGGCTCGTTCAATTTTATTCTTTTTTTCAAATTCAAGTTTAGATACAATCGGGTATGCTACAAATTGTTGAACAAAATAGATTCTATCACTAGTGAACGATACTACTTTGTATATACGATTAATATCAATCTTTTGATTGATTTTACCTGATTGTATTTCTTCGTCCGTTGGCAGATAAACTAAATCGTTAGGCGACAATGAAAATAAAAGAGTGTTATTGTTCAAAACTGCAGGAACAGGATTCTTCCCCGCTTTTAGTGCATTAATAGAGTCTCTTAAGGAAATAGTAGAGAATACTCTATTACCATCTTTATCCAAGTATACACCAAAAAATAGATTTGTATCTTTTTCAGCTATAACATATTGTGCTTTTTTGCATTTCTTATTACCAACCTTGAACTTAGCTCCCAATGGCTCTAATTTTCTAATAGAATATATTGGTTTGTGATTCTTGCCATTGTTTAATCGAATAATGTTTTCGTTCATTTTTCTGATGCCTTCATCACTAAATGCAAATTCCGGATTATTCTGATATTCGAGATAGTGATTTAATACAATATTGCGAACATCTTTATCTGCAATTTTCTCCAAAATATCCTTTACCGTTTTAAAATTTGAATCTAATTTTTTATTAAATTCATTATTGTCTGATTTTTTTTCGGAATTATTTGGGGGATTCTTGATATCATTAAATAAGGATACCAAGTTGTAACGAGATGCTACTTGCATTTGCCCGACATCGTTAGTATCGTTTGTAAAATACATAACTTCGATAGCCTTCTTGTTGTATTGGGGGTATTTATCTTTATTATTATCAAAGAATTTTGTTATTGTTTTCAAATTATGGCCTTCTGCAGTCATTTTTTGAATAACTTGTCTCAATTCGGTATCAATAATTGTATATATAGGGTTTAATGCATCTTTGAGTGCTACACTATCTTTTTTACAAATATCCACCAGTCCATAATACGTCATGGCATGAAGGGGTTTCCTAACTGTAATATTTTGGTTAAGGTTAACTCCGTCAACAATATTCTTACAATTTTTGTTTTTGTTATTCTTGATTATTTTAGTTTTGTACTTATACGTCACTATTATGTCGCATAATGCTTTGTAAACATCTATTGGGAATAATTTCCAAGGTAGAGAGAATGTAGTTGGTACTAGTATCTGTTTGCCATTCCTATCCTGTTTTGGTTCTAAGACCCTCAGTTTTCTAGATAGTGCATCTCTAAGATGTCGGTTATCTGACTTTGCATATTCGTTGTTCAGCAGATTTATATGACTACGAGTGGCACAAGCTATCACTATTGCGTCCATAGCATGATGACGGTGGTCAATTCGTTTCAATCTTGAGGTTGCGTCTTGTGGATTAAACTGATTAGTTTTACTCTTTACCATAAAAGAAAACGCAAAGTTTGGGACACAAGGCACAAGATGACCTGTTTTATTGATATAAGTAAAATTTGCGGAGCTTGTAATCTGATTCAGGCGCAAGAATCTTGGAAGAATAATCTCATTCCATTTATCATTGATACCCCAATCGTGTTTTAAGATTGATGTTATTGTGCCATTGCAGACAATAATGTTCTTTGACATAGATTCTTGTTCGTTGTTTTCGCGCACAATATTAGAAAGCAAATGTTTGATATATTTGCTTATATATTGAGTATCTTTCAGTTGCCTATCAATAAATGAGTCAGAGATATCCTCTAATAGAAGATTTTTAAGCTTTTTCTGATTGTGTTTATATATAGTAGTAACATGGTTCTTATAATTATCTACGGATAATATTGTTACAGTATTTCCTGAAGGCATACTAAAAGTTCTTCCCGCATTTGCTTTAATATATGGAAAAGCAAGACTTCGGCCTTTGTCGGAATTAACTACAGCTTCGCAGACAACCTTATTTGAGAACGAATCATTAAAGAAAACAGATTTAGGAATAATGTGCTCTATTTGATAATCGGCAGAGAACAATTTGCTTAATTGTATAGGATTACCTGTGTAAGGAGACAAATATCTTTGTTCCAACCATAGATAATACTTTGTTACTTCGGCTTTAGTTGGACGTTTATTTTTGTCGGCAAATTTCTTTCTAATAGCTTCACACTCTTTATATTCTATGTATTCTTTTGATTCTTTAAAGTTAGATGTAGTATCTATGCTGTCTTCAAAAGATAAAAATGCCGCATTCTCTACGATTTTAAATTTCTCTTGTTGAGAAGGCGAATTAGGATTTAAATCTGTAATATTTAGATGCTCGTAAAATTCACAGAGCATATTATATATGCGGCGATTTTCTTTCTCATTATTAAGATTTTGATTAGTGATGAATTTGCGATTCTCGTTGTTGTTTTTCATCTCTCTTCCTAGTTCAAGATGAATTTCATCAATTTTGCCAAAACGATCCCAAATATCAGCTACTAACTGCATAGTTTCTAATATTACTTTTTCAACAACCGGGTTTCTCAACGAATTGTGTCTAAAATTTTGAATCCATGCTCTGATATCGTTAGGAGAATCCCATTTAGTAGTGTCGGCTGCTTCGGAGTGACGATTGTAGACAACATAGCATGCTGTCCATAAAGGAAGACCACTAAATTGACTAATATCATTACGTCCGGACACCTTTTCCCGAGTGCGTTCTGATATGGTTTCATCTGCTTCACCATCAATTATCTTGTTAATTCTTGTAGTGGTAGCATTATCTATAGCTTCAGCATGCCACAATTCACCCCTTCTCATCAAAGTAAGAAGTTTTTTTATGGCTTTTAATGAATATGAAGCGTACGTCTTTGCATATGGCTTTATGTTTGTTAATGCCTCAGCAAGCTCTATTGGAAGATTGTTGCGCTCTACATATTTGCTGAAAGTTTTGCGTAATTTTTTCTTGTCGGAAATTGAGTACAAATAGTACCATATCTCAGATTCTTTTAACTGGATGCGGTTATCTGTTTGAATAATCTGATCTTCTTCGTAAGTTGGAACAAGATACACAGTCTTGTTAAGTTTGCAATGCTTTATTGCATTAATAATGGCATTTCTTGTCTCATTGCATGGGTACTCCTTGTCTTCAACAAAATTCCACCTGTAATTCTCTTTGTCCAGCTTAAAATATTTAAGAAGCACATTTTGTGATATAGAACGTTTGTCGTACAGCGTTTTGAATAATTTTACATAATCGCTATCAGTTTTTAGGAATTGCGATGTTTTGTTTACATCCAAATGTATATTACCATCTATTTCTTCTTTTCGCTGGTATATTTGTAAAGAAGAGATAAATTGCCAAATTCTAAATTCTTGAAAAAATGGGTTGGATTTTGACACACAGCGGCAACTTAATATACTACCATCTTTTGATGTAAAAGTCTCAAAAGGGCATTTTCTTATAAGTTTCTTTTGAGATTTTAATGGACGTTGGTACATCAAAATGTCGTTAACAAGTAAGAATTTCAAATCTTTTTTTGAAATTTCTTCTTGATGGGTTTTATTAGTTGGATATAGTTCTTCCAAGCAAGAGCGATATAATTCTGCATTTGAGAATTCTTTATGAAATTGACTTTGGACTTCAAGAATCTTGGTCAATTCTGACAAATAATAGTCTCGCTCAATAGTGCGAATAATGCCACCAACAACACGTTGGTCTGGATTGTCGAGGATATTATCAAATATAAATTCTCCAACAGTTTTTTTAGATTGATTTATTCTGTCTTCTGAAAACTTTTTGAGAACAGCCCAATCTTCATCTTTTACTGATCGAAATGATTGTTTGATATTGCCGTCTTTATCTTTTTCAAACTCACCATCTTTAATTGTCTTTGTAACTATAAGTTTCAACAACTCGCCTTCTAATTTTGGCATTTCTTTGTATGAGCGCCTAATAGTCATGCCATTGTCTAAATAGATATTGAACCAAGATTCTCCTTTCTTGTTCTTTTTTGATTCATTATCTTCTTCACAACGAATAACTATAGCTTCTACATATTCCTCTAGTTTGTTTTCATTTGGCAAATCGTCCAATAGTCGTTGCTGATAATATCCACGTTTTTTGTTAAATTGTAACAAAATCCAAGCCAACTCTTCTTTTAGAATCGGTTGTGATAGCGCTTTCTTACGAAGATAATAAATTGTCCAATCGTAAGGAATCTTTTTGTTTGAATCTAATTCGGGATGCCTTTGTTTGAATTCGTCAATCATTTCATTAAATGAAGACTGAAACAAAAATTCAAATTTTTTGGTTACTTCATTTGGTTTCCAAGCAATTTTTGGCTCGCTATCGCCAATGAATTTGCCATATCGGTCGATGCAATCATCGTAGTGCTTGGGCAGAAAACCAATTAATCGTAGGCATCGTAAAAGACGATATCTACGATTATGAGAACGTTCAATCATTCTTCTAATGCTTCGAAACCTGGTTCGAGTACTTGCATTAGATTGAAGCGTCCCGTTATTAAAATCGCTAATTTCATCGGCTGTCATAGGAATTATTCTACTTCCGGCCTTTTCAATGGATAAAGGGTCCAAATCGTCATTAGCGTTGATTACAGCCCATCCTATGCTGGCTGTTCCAAGGTCTAGTCCGAGAATTCGTTTCATACTATTGCGTGTGGTTTTTTTAGGTTAATAATTTGTTTGTAAAGATAATCAAAAATTTCTTTTTTGAAAAAAGTTACGAAATAATTTTGAAATTTCACAAATACATTATAGTTTTGTAGTACAAAATTGAAAGCAATTCACAATAAGGATTATTCCGTTGTGAAAACATTAAGTGGATGTCGTATTGCGGCATCCCTCCTTTTTTATATAGGTGTGCAAAAAAATAATCGCCAACGGTTTCCGTTGGCGATTGGTTGGTTTTTGTGTGTGTATGTGATAGTTAGTCTTTGAGTTTGTAGGTGATGGTGGTGACTACTCTTATTCGTTTTATGTTAGGGGAGTTGTCGTCGCGGTCTTCGATTGAGAATTGGCCTTGTGAGGCGGTTACTATTTTGCCGAGGTTGCTGTCGCATGCTTTGGCGAACTGTTCGGCGGTGTTTTTAGCGTTGAGGTTGGCTTCCTGCACCATTTGGGGCTTGATGTCGTTGAGGCCGAGGTATTCATATTTTACCTGATAGGAGTAGTCGTTGAGTATTGCGATGCCGTCTTTGAGGAGTTCGCCTTGGCGTGCAATGAGGTTGCGCACGGCGTCGACTTTATCGGAAGTGACTGTGATTACCGAGGTGATGTTGTAGCGCGAACGGATGTTGTTTTGCTCATACATTTCGGCGTTTTTGTCGTAGACCGAAGGCGGGTTAACCACGATTTCGTCGGTGGTTATTCCACCCGATTTGAGGAAGCGAATAATAGCTTCGTTTTTGGAGTTGATTTGCGAGTAAAGGCTCGGCAAGTCGTTGCCCATCTCCTTGAGGACAATAGGCCAAGTGACGCGCGATGCGGGCACTTCGCGTTCGGCAAGACCTTTCACAGTTACTTGGCGGTCCTTGTCGACGAAGTTGTCGATGCCGCCCTTGATGTTAAAGCCCAATACGATGATGCCTATGGCGAGTATTATGGCTTCGGCAATGTATCCTTTTTTCATATCTATGTGGGTTTTTAAGAGGTTTTATCATATATGACGCATATAGCGGCAAAAGGTTTAATGCCGTGGCGGGTAATCTCACACAGATTTCACAGATTTCGCGGATGATTTTATCTCGCAGATGCGCTACAATTTGTGAAAATCCGTGGTCAAAATCCCCTCACTGTGAAAATCTGTGGTTAAGTTCCATCTGCGGGGGGATTATCGCTTTTTGATGCTGAGCCAGTGGGTGCGTTGGTCGGGGCTGAGGCGCTCTATGGCGTAGCGCAGGGCGGTGCGAGGCATCTGCTCGGCGTGGCTTTGCAGGAATGCAGTGAGGTGCTGCTCGCTGCGTTTGCCCATCTCACGGAGCATCCATCCGGTGGCTTTGTGGATGAGGTCGTGCGAGTGGCTGAGATAGCTCTCCGCAATGGCTATGGTCGTGTCGAACCGATTGGCGCGGATGAGCGTCAGGGTCGACACTATGGCTATGCGTTGCTCCCACATATCCTTGCTGCGGCTCAGGCGCATCAGCATAGCCGCGTCGGGCTGAGTAAGCACATATTCGCCTATAATTTTAGGGCAAGAGAGGTCCACGAGGTCCCAATTATTGATATACCGAGTGTTTTGCAGATAGAAATCCACTATCTGCGCCCTATCGGCTTTGCAGCGCTCGTAGCGGCGCACCAGAGCCAGCAATGCGCCGAGGCGAAACTCGTGATAGGGGCTGTGGAGCATGGCAGCGATTTGGTCGAGCGGCAACAGGTAGTAGAGGCGCGATATGGCGCGATTGACGGGCACGGTGATGCCCAGAAAGAGGTCGCCCTCGCCATATTCGCCCTTGCCGCACTTGAAGAAGCTGCTCAGAATAGCCACTTTTTCGGGTTGGGCAGCAGCTTGGAGCTGTTGTTGCCACGAGAGGAGAGTGAGAGAAGAATTGTCGGTCATGATTATATATTTAAAAAAAGATTATTTCAGAGCGCGCATCCAGTTGCCCCAAGCGAAACGCGAGAGAAACACCACGCCGCGCACGCAAAGTTCGATGCACATGGCTATCCACACGCCCGTCAGACCCATTGCCCCCACCAGCGCCAGCGAAAGCGAGAGTCTCACGAGCCATATGCAGCAGAAATTGAGGATGCTCGGCATAAGCGTGTCGCCTGCGCCCACAAATATGCCATAGCACACTATCGAAGCCGCGAACATAGGTTCGGCGAACGCCTCGATGCGAAGAATATGGCTTCCGAGCGCCACTATCTCGGCGTTGGGCGTCATGAGCTGCATCATCAGCGGCGCGGCGACATACATCAGCGCACCGGTGAGGCTCATAATGGCAATGCCTAAAGCGAGCGTGATGTAGGCAAATCGGCGCGTGAGAGCCTTGCGTCGAGCGCCCAAACTCTGACCTACAAGTGTGGTGGCAGCGTCGGAGATGCCATAGCCCGGCATATAGCAGATGCTCTCGGCGGTGATGGCAAAAGTGTTGGCAGCGATGGCCACCGCACCGAGCGGCGCCACTATGGCGGTAATGGCTATTTGGGCTGAAGTCATCACGGTGCGTTCGAGAGCGATGGGCGAACCGATTTTCGCGGCGCGGCTCAAGCATCGGCGCGTGGGAAGAAACGATCCGCGATTTTCAGCCATGCGCAATTCGGGCGAACGCCGCATCAGATACCACACCATGCCGACACTCACCACCAGGAATGCCAGCGCCGAACCCAGTGCCGCGCCCGTCACGCCCAAGTCGGCGCCGGGGATGGTGATTTCGAGTCCCGCCACAGTGTAATGTCTTTGTGGAAAAATGAGCAGGAAGTTGAACACCACATCGAGCACACACAAGCCGATGCTCAGCCCACTCGGCACCTTCATATTGCCGCAGGCTCGCAGCATAGCCGCCGAGCAGTAGAATAGCATCAATAGGGGATAAGCCGCGGCATAAATCAGGAAGTAGACCGAAGCATCGCGGCAGATGTCGTCGCCTCCGCCCAGCCACACCGGCAAGTGCGGGCTGAGCAACATTCCCGCCACGCCCAATGCCACGCCTGCGATGAGCGAAGTCACCAAAGCCTGTCGCACCACCGAGCGCGCCGCCGAGTAGTCGTTGGCGCCCACCAAGTGCGCCACCTGCACGGCAAATCCCGACGACAAAGCAAATCCCAATCCGCCAAACAGCCAAGTGGTGGTCGACACCAATCCCACCGAAGCCGCCTGCATTGCGCCCAAGCGTCCCAACATCGAAGCATCGATATATTGCATCAAAATCGACGAGAGTTGCGCCATGATGGCAGGCGCACTGAGCATGGCGGTGAGCAGCAACTGCTGCCGCATCGTCATGGGCGATTGGTTGCGTATGAGCGCAAGCAAGTCATCTTTGGTGTAAGTCGACATAGAGAATGTTGAAATTAATTTTTTTACAAAGTTACGAAAAGCCCAATCAAAATCATAACCCGCCCGCGCCGGGGAAGAAAAATATTTTTTTTCGGCATCGGGGCACGATGTGCGATTTCGGATTTTTCTCTCGGCCGTGGTTGATGAGATTTTTTCAGTCCCACTCCGCGAGAGGCGAAGATTTTGCTCCACAGTAGTCCGGCGAAATTTTTTTTGACTCCGAGGTGGCGATGCTTCGCGCCGGACAGAAATTTTTGGAAAAAATCATCAAAAAATCCCGGTAATCCACCGAGTGCTTGGCAAATTTTTGATTCTCGCGGGGTGAAAATTGACGTAAATGCCTGAAAGTTTGCTGTTTAAGCGCAAAAATGGCATTTCGGCAAAATCGTCAAAAAAATTGCGAAACGCCAAAACTGCATTTTTTCGTGCAATTAGTCAGCGAATAAGAGTGATTTTCTGTAATTTTGCACTTTCAAACCTGTTATTTCGCTTGCGACAAGTCGAGATAACCAAAATTATTAAAATGGCATTAAATTATATTTGGGTAGCTTTTTTCCTTATCACATTTTTGGTGGCATTAATCGATACCGCCGTCAATGGCAACTTGTCGATATGGAGTGACATAATGAATGCAGCGTTCAATTCGTCGGGTCAAGCCTTCGAGATTTCGATAGGCCTGACCGGCATCCTGTCGTTGTGGATGGGATTGATGAAGATAGGCGAATGCGGCGGCATCATACAATTTTTCGGACGACTCATCAGTCCGCTGTTCACACGCCTCTTCCCCGGTGTGCCAAAAGATCACCCCGCGCTGGGTTCGATATTTATGAACATGTCCGCCAATATGCTCGGGCTCGACAACGCCGCCACACCGCTCGGCTTGAAAGCCATGCAAGAACTTCAGAGCCTCAATAAAGAGAAGGACACCGCCACCGACGCCATGCTCATGTTTTTGGTGCTCAATTCGTCGGGACTGTGCTTGGTGCCCATAGGTGTGATGATGTATCGCGCACAGTGCGGCGCCGCCAATCCTACCGATGTGTTTGTGCCCATATTGATAGCCACCACAGTGGCAACGCTCGTAGGCATGATGGCACTGTGCTTCAAGCAGCGCATCCACATGGACCGCGTGCTGCTCGCCTTCCTGCTCGGCTTGATAGCCTTTGTGGGCAGCGTGGTGTATTTCTTCGCCCAACTCTCTCAAGAGGAGATACAGAAGTATTCGAGTTTCTTCGCCAATTTCTTGCTCCTGACCGTGATAGTGACATTCCTGCTGGCAGGAGTGCGCAAGAAGGTGAATGTGTACGATGCCTTTATCGAAGGCGCCAAGGACGGCTTTAAGACCGCTGTGATGATTATTCCTTACCTCGTGGCTATATTGGTGGCAATAGGTTGCTTCCGCGCATCGGGCGCTATGACCGTGGTGGTGGATTGGATGAAAAACGCCGTCGATTGGATGGGCTTCGACTCCGAGTGGGTAGGGGCATTGCCAACGGCTCTGATGAAGCCATTGAGCGGTAGTGGTTCGCGCGGTATGATGGTAGACTGCATGAATGCCTTCGGCGCCGACTCATTTGTGGGCAGAGTGTCGGCATGTATGCAAGGCGCCACCGATACCACCTTCTACATTCTCGCTGTGTATTTCGGCAGTGTAGGTGTGAAGAAAACTCGCTATGCAGTGCCTTATGCACTCTTTGCCGACATTGTGGGCAGCATAGCTGCGGTGCTTGTGGCTTATTTCTTCTTCGGATAGTCCGGCTGAGCCGAAACAGATAATATTACCCCATGCGAGCGACTGAATGTGATGCTTCAGTCGCTCGCATGGCTTTATTTGCCACTCCGGGCGACGCAGTCGGGCTTTTTGCGCTGCGATGGAGATTGTCTTGCAAGAGGTGATTACAACGCACCTTTCGCGCTTATTTTCGCCCTGCGCGATGCAATTTCTTTTTATCTTGATAATCAATAACTCAACGAAAACTCGTAACTTTGCATTGATATGAGTGAAATAAGTTATTTAGCACAGGGAGTGGAACTCCCGCCGATTAATCAAACGGCTGTAAATGAATGGATTGCGCAAGTGGCGCAACGCCATGGGCGTGTGGTTGGCGACCTCACTTACATCTTCTGCAACGATGAGAAGATACTCGAGGTGAATCGCCAATACTTGCAGCACGATTATTTTACCGATATTATCACCTTCGACTATAGCAGCCGTAAGCGCATATCGGGCGATATGTTCATATCGCTCGACACCATTAAAAGCAATGCCGAACTCTTCAAACGTGCTTATAATGAGGAACTTATGCGTGTGATTATACACGGCGTGCTACACCTTTGCGGCATCAACGACAAAGGTCCGGGTGAAAGAGAAATAATGGAAATGCATGAGAATGAGGCGCTTGCCATTCTCCCAAACAATGCAATAGAACGATGAGATTTGAATACGACGTGATAGTGATAGGTGCAGGACACGCAGGTTGCGAAGCAGCTTGCGCGGCAGCCAATCTGGGCTCCGACACACTGCTCATCACTATGGATATGAACAAGATTGCCCAGATGAGTTGCAACCCCGCTGTGGGAGGCATCGCCAAGGGCCAAATAGTGCGCGAAATCGACGCTTTGGGTGGCCAGATGGGTATTGTTACCGACCGTTCGGCTATACAATTCCGCATGCTTAACCGCAGCAAGGGTCCCGCTATGTGGAGCCCTCGCGCGCAAGCCGACCGAACAAAATTTATGGCTGAATGGCACAGCGTGGTGGAGAACACCCCTCGCCTGTGGATGTGGCAGGATTCGGTAATCGAACTGCTCTTCGACGGCGATGCCGTGGCTGGTGTGAAGACCGCCGTGGGCGTGGAGTTTAAGGCAAAAGCAGTGGTGCTCACAGCCGGCACTTTCCTCAATGGATTGATGCATATCGGCCCCGTGCAGATGACCGGCGGCCGCATCTCCGAGCCCGCAAGTCATGGCATCACCGAGCAGCTGCGCGCTATGGGATTTGCCACCGATCGCATGAAAACCGGCACCCCCGTGCGCCTTGATGCTCGCACCATCGATTACTCGCTCTGCGGAGTGCAAGAAGGCGATACCGACTTCCATAAATTCTCCTATCTGCCCGGTGTGAAACGCACCCTCAAGCAGCGCCCTTGCTACATAGTTTACACCAACGAAGAAGTGCATGAAGTGCTGCGCCGAGGTTTGCCCGAATCACCGCTATTTAATGGCCAGATACAGTCGATAGGTCCACGCTATTGTCCCAGCATCGAAACCAAGATAGTGACATTTGCCGATAAGACCGAACACCAACTTTTCATAGAGCCCGAAGGCGAAACCACCCAAGAGATGTATCTCAACGGATTCTCCTCGTCGCTCCCGTGGAAGATACAATTCGAAGCGCTGAGCAAGATTCCCGCCTTTGCCAATCTGCAAATCTATCGCCCCGGATATGCTATCGAATACGACTTTTTCGACCCCACACAACTCAAGCATACGCTCGAAACCAAACGTGTGCGCAACCTCTTCTTTGCCGGACAGGTCAACGGTACCACCGGTTATGAGGAAGCGGCAGGGCAGGGCTTGATAGCCGGCATCAATGCACATCAAAATGTCGTAGGCGGCGAACCCTTTGTGCTCGGACGCGATGAAGCATACATAGGCGTGCTTATCGACGACCTCGTGACCAAAGGCGTGGACGAACCATATCGCATGTTCACCTCACGCGCCGAGTATCGCATACTTTTGCGTCAAGACGATGCCGACATGCGCCTCACCGAGCGCTCCTATCGCTTAGGTCTCGCCACCCGCGAACGCTACGAGCTTATGGTGTCGAAGCGAGAGCAAATAGAGCGCATCATCGAGTTCGCCAAGGAATTTTCGGTAAAGGCAGCCATCATCAATCCCATGCTCGAGCAAGCCGGACTTCCCGCCCTCAAGCAAGGCACCAAGTTGTATGAACTCATCTTGCGACCGCAGCTCACAATCAATCTGCTCGCCACGATGATTCAGCCGCTCGCCGAACTACTCGATAGCCTCGAAGCCGAGCGCCGCGAAGAGATAATCGAAGCCGCCGAGATACTTATCAAGTATCAAGGCTACATAGAGCGCGAGCGAATTATTGCCGATAAGATACAGCGTCTCGAGAACCTCAAAATAAAAGATCGCTTCAATTATAGCGAGATTAATGCCCTCTCTACCGAGGCTCGACAGAAACTCGAGCGCATCAATCCCGAGACCGTGGCACAAGCCTCGCGTATCCCCGGCATTTCGCCCAGCGACATCAATATATTGCTTTTATTATTAGGAAGATAAATCAAAATTGTTTCACGTGGAACAATTTTACATAAACCCAAATCATACTTATGGAACAAGAAAAAATTGAAAAGGTAAAAAGCCTTATTAGAAACATTCCTGATTTTCCGTCGAAGGGAATTTTGTTTCGCGATTTGACCACAGCATTTAAGGACGCTGAGGGATTGGCAATCATCACTGAGAGCCTTGTGGAAAAATATGCCGGACTCGGTATTACCAAGGTGGTGGGCGTTGAAGCCCGCGGCTTTATTGGCGGCTCGATTCTTGCTCGCGAACTCGGTGCTGGATTTGTGCCTTTACGCAAGCCGGGCAAGTTGCCTGCCGACACTGTGAGCAAATCCTATGCCAAGGAATATGGCAGCGATACCATCGAAATTCACCGCGACGCCATCGATGAAAACGATATCGTGGTAATTCACGACGACCTTCTCGCCACCGGTGGCACTATGCTCGCTGCCTACGAACTCGTGAAATCGATGAATCCCAAGAAGGTCTACATCGACTTTATCGTGGAACTCTCCGGCCTCGAAGGTCGCAAATTGTTCCCCGCCGATGTGCCTGTAAATGCTATGATAGTGTATTAATATCGATTATGCCCCTTGATGATGCTTAGGTCTGTCGTCAGGGGGATAATTGCATATTATAACAACAAGTTTTTCTCATTTTAGTAGGGTGATGATGCCAAGCGAAGAACTGAAACTGAAGATAAGTCTGCTGCCCGAATGCCCCGGAGTGTATCGTTATTACAACCGCGATGGGGTGGTGATATATGTGGGTAAAGCCAAAAATCTGAAGCGCCGCGTGAACAGCTATTTCAATAGAGTTCACTCGGTGGCTCGCACCAACATACTGGTGCGAAACATCTACGATATGCAGTACACCGTGGTGGCTACCGAAGAAGATGCGCTTCACCTCGAAAACAGTCTTATCAAGGAATATCAGCCGCACTACAATGTGCTGCTCAAGGACGATAAGTCCTATCCTTGGATTTGCATCACCAATGAGGATTATCCACGTGTTTTCATCACTCGCAACAAGCCTCAGCGCGGTGCACGATGCTTCGGCCCCTATGCCCATAGCAATATGGCGCGTGTGGTGATAGATGTGATTCGCAAAATCTATCCTTTGCGCACTTGTCGCCATGCCATCGACCAAAACACTATAGAGCGCGCCAAAATTCCGCTCTGTCTGCAATATCACATTCATAATTGTGAAGGCTGTTGTCGCGGACTGGTGAGCAAGGAGCAATATGCCGAATATATAGAGGGTGTGAAGAAGATTCTCAACGGCGACACTCGCGAACTCACCGAGCATCTCATGGACGAAATGATGCGACTCTCGGAGGAGCTGCGCTTCGAGGAGGCACAGGTGCTGAAGGAGAAATATCAACTCATCGAGAAATATCGCTCCAAGAGCGAAGTGGTGAGTCAGCAGGTTCATAATATCGACGTATTTTCGTTGCTGCGCGACGAGGATGCCGCGTTTATCAATTTTATGCATGTGCGCAATGGCGCTATAGTGAAAACTCTCACCATTGAGTATAAGATTCGACTCGATGAAACCGACGAAGAACTCATGTCGATAGCAATCGACGAACTCCGTGAGCGATTCGATTTGCCGCTGAAAGATGTGGTGGTGTCGGTGATACCTGATGCCGAATTTGCCGATGTGCGTTTCGTGATTCCGCAACGTGGCGATAAACGCAAATTGCTCGAACTCTCTCTAAGCAATGCCAAGCAATATAAAGTGGATCGCTTGAAGCGAATGGAGAAGTTAAATCCCGAGCAGCGCGTCACTCGCACTTTGATGACCATGCAGCGCGATTTCCGCCTTAATGAGTTGCCTCGACATGTGGAATGTTTCGATAACTCCAATATTCAAGGTACCAATCCTGTGGCTTCGTGTGTGGTGTTTAAGAACGCCAAACCATCGAAAAAAGATTATCGTCACTTCAATATACGCACCGTGGAAGGTCCCGACGATTTCGCCTCGATGAAGGAGGTGCTCACGCGCCGCTATACCCGCCTGATGGAGGAGGGTGAGGAACTGCCGCAACTTGTGGTGGTGGATGGTGGCAAAGGTCAGTTGAGCGCGGCGGTCGAAGCATTCGATGAAATGGGCATTCGCGGCAAAGTGGCGCTCGTGGGCATTGCCAAACGACTCGAAGAAATATACTTTCCGGGCGATAGTGTGCCGCTGTATATCGATAAAAACAGCGAGTCGCTGCGCGTGGTGCAACATCTGCGCGACGAGGCTCACCGATTCGGCATTACCCATCACCGCAATCGCCGCAGCAAGGGTCAGATAAGTACTCTCTTCGACGGCGTGAAAGGTATAGGACCAAAAACTCACGAATTGCTCATCAAGCACTATCGGAGCATGAAGAAAGTGAGCGAAGCCGGCGAGGACGATGTGGCTAAGGTGATAGGTGCTGCAAAGGCTAAAATAGTATTTAATGTGTTGAATAACAATAAATTAGACAAAAACAGCAACAATGAGAATAGTGATTCAGAGAGTACAGAGAGCCTCGGTAACGATTGATAATCAGCTCTTTAGCGAAATTGGAGCCGGGTTGATGATACTTGTGGGAGTGCGCGAAGGCGATGAACTTGCCGATATGCAATGGCTTGCCGCCAAAGCCGCAAATATGCGCATTTTCGACGATGAAAACGGTGTGATGAATCGCAGCGTGATGGATGTGGACGGCGAAATACTCGCCGTTAGCCAATTTACGCTCAATGCATCGACCAAGAAGGGCAATCGACCCTCCTACATCCATGCCGCAGGCCACGATGTGGCTATTCCTCTCTACGAGAGTTTTTGTGCCGAATTGGAGTCAATAACCGGCCGCCCGGTGAAGCGCGGACAGTTTGGCGCCGACATGAAAGTGGAATTAATCAACGATGGACCCGTGACAATTATTGTAGATTCGAAACTAAAAGAGTAACTTTGCCGATATGACTATCGAAGAAGCTCAACATAAGGTAGACGAGTGGATAAAAACCTACGGTGTGCGCTATTTCAGTCCGCTCACCAATATGGCTATTCTCACCGAGGAGGTGGGTGAGGTGGCTCGTGTGATGGCGCGTACCTATGGCGACCAATCGTGCAAACCGAGCGACGAGTGCAAGAATCTTGCCGATGAACTCGCCGATGTGATGTGGGTGCTTATGTGCATTGCCAACCAGACCGGCGTGAATCTAACCGATGCTTTCGCCAAGAATATCGAGAAAAAGACCGCTCGCGACTGTCAGCGTCACAAGAACAATCCAAAACTGAAATAATCAATAACAACATAAAGCAACAATAACATGGAAGATAACAAATATCAAAAAGTGATAGCCGATAGCAAAGTCCTCACCGACGATGCTAAAGTAAAGGCTGAGGTAGAGGCGCTCCTTGCCGCTCATACTGCCGAGAACGACAATAAGGATGTGTATAAGTTGATGTTCAACTGCATCGACCTCACCACACTCGGCACCGACGACAGCGAACGCTCGGTGGCTGCTTTTACTCAGCGTGTGAACGATTTTGAGAACAATTATGCCGAATATCCCAATGTGGCTGCCATCTGCGTCTACTCGAAGTTTGCCGAAGTGGTGCGCGAAACTCTCGAAGCTTCCGATGTGAACATCGCCGTTTGCTCTGCCAATTTCCCATCGTCGCAGGCTCGCCTCGAGGTGAAGACCGTGGAAACCGCTCTCGCCGTAGCCGATGGTGCCGACGAAGTGGATATCGTGTTCCCGGTAAGCTACTTTATGGATGGTGCTTATGAAGAAATCGCCGATGAAATCGCCGAGATTAAGCAATCGGCTCGCCATGGCGATACCGAAGCTCACCTTAAGGTGATTCTCGAAACCGGTCTGCTCAAATCGGCTGAGAACATCAAGATTGCCTCGATTCTATCGATGTATTCGGGTGCCGACTTCATCAAGACATCTACCGGCAAGATTTATGCAGGTGCCACACCCGAGGCTGCCTATGTGATGTGCCAATGCATCAAGGAATATTACGAGAAATGCGGCCGTATGGTGGGCTTCAAGGCATCGGGCGGTGTTCGCACCACTGCCGATGCGCTCAAGTATTACACCATCGTAAAAGAAGTGCTCGGCGAAAAGTGGCTCAACAAGGATTATTTCAGAATCGGAGCCTCGAGTCTTGCCAATAATTTGTTTGCCGACATCACCGGCGAAGATGTAAAGCCATTTTAAGGCCCGCTAAGACGATTTTTTCGCCGCAACCTAATCGCAATACCGCCCGAGTGGAGAAAACGCCGCTCGGGCGTTTATTTTGCCTCAAATCCGCATTGGCAGCCGCAGCTCGCTTCCATCGCGGCAATAATAAACACAGATAACACAAAATAGGGGCACAAATTGGAACAATAATGTGAAAATCCGCCAAATTCCGTGGAAATCTGTGGTAAAATAAACGCAGTAGCACGACCTGAAAGGTCGAATGCCCGAGCGGAGCGAGTGGCTCTTAGCCGGGGGTGGAGCGAAGCGAAACCCTCGGTATCCTGACGGCTCACATGTTGCGAAGGACGCGCAAACAGTCGCCAAGGAAGCCGATATTCGCGTTCTTCGCTTTTCTTTTGATGGTGGGTATTCCGGGGGTTGCGCTAACGCTTAACCCCGGCTAAGAGCACTCGGGCTATCGCCCTCGGCATTCAACCTTTCAGGTTGGATACCTTCGTGGCAATTAATCGCATCACCGCCGGGTGATGCCAATTAACCGCGGCAACGCCGCCTACTAACCGCAACGAAGTTGCCGAATAACCGCATCACCGCCAGGTGATGCCTATAACCGCGGCAACGCCGCTAACTAACCGCAAAGAATTTGCCTACTAACCGCATCACCGCCGGGTGATGCCATTAACCGCGGCGCAGCAGCCTAATAACCGCAACGAAGTTGCCAAGTAACCGCATCACTTGGTGATGCCTACTGCCGCGACAATTATCTGAACCAAAATGGTTGTAACGCAAAAATGCATCAAAAAATGCCTCTGAGATAGTTCTCGAGGCATTTTTGTGATTATTTGATGGTTTGTTAAGTCGCTGAGAATCGAAAAAATGGCTTTCGGTTGCACAATCTATCGAATTAATTTGATTTTCGACCTTTTGGCATCGTTGTCCTTTATCAACTTTTCTGCGGCGGCTATCGAATTGCCGCGATAGGGGTTTGCGCCGAAGGAGTCGATGAGCAAGACGGTGGGTGTTCGCATCAATCCGAAACTTTTGATGCTCGGACTGTTTGGTCCACCCGGAGCCCAGTAGTGACTCCACTGAGTGATGGAGTCGGATTTGATGCGCGAGCGCCAGCGCATGGTGTCGGCGTCGATAAGTATGGTCGACACGGCGAGGCGTTTGCCGTAGAGTGATTCGAGGCGTTTTATCGAGTCGACGCATTGGCGGTGGTTGCGGTCGTCATCGCTCCAAGCCCATATCAGAGCGTACCCTTTGTCGGGGCGAGAGAAGGCTTCCCACTTGCCGTTGAGAGTGGGGAGAGTAAACTGATAGTATCCGCGGCTGCGGTTGGCTTTGTTGAGTTCGTTGCGAAGTGCGTTGTAGGTGCTAATCATATACACCGGTTTTGCTTCATCGCTGATGATGTTGAGCAGACTGTCGGCGGTTTCGTTGTTGAAAAGCGGGTCGTAGTTATAGATTAGTAGCAAGGTCGAAACCACGCTCTTGGGGTTGGCTTTGACGTATTCGGCAATTTCCGGATTGAGTTCGCCTGTTGATGCATTGTTCTCCACTTGGGTGAGATGTTCGCTTATGAATTTTAGCCATTCGTGGGCTGTGTCGCCGCCTTTGATGGCCGATGGGTATGGGCTGCCGAGCATACCCTTGAGTTTAATATTATCGCCGTTGATAGCGGCTGTGCGTATGGTGGGCATACCGTCGGGCATCACCAGATTAACCACGGTGGTCTGTGGGGCATAGCCTTCATATTTTATTACATCGTTGTGCGATGTTACGCTTTGGCTCTGCACGCCATAGGAGTTGGCATACACTATGGTCACTTCTCTGTCGCCGAGGCCTTCGATTTTTGCCTCGATGCTGAAGCTGTCGTTCTTGCAAGCGCCGAGGAGCGATGCTGCTGCTATGGCAAGCGCTGACGTGATATGTGTTAGCTTGATGTGCATATATTGTAGTTCTGTTATTCGTTGTTGTGGAAATAATCCGTATCGGCCGGTAAAATTACTCAAAATGGCTGTTTTAAGCAATAGTGTGATGCCCGAAAAAGTCATCCCCTACGAGCCTACATTCTCGACTCCAGGTGCAATATGTGCTGCACGAGCATGAGTTCGCGAATGTCGGAGCGTGCTATCTCCATATCGTCGTAGTCGGGGTTGGCGCTGCGCAGAATCACCATTTGCGGGTCGGGGTGGCGGCGCACAAACTTCAGCAGACGATAATCGTCGAGCATCACCACATATATCTGGCCCCAGAATATCTGCTGCATATTGCTGAGTTCGCGCAGAGCCACATAGTCGCCGTTGTGTATCACCGGCTCCATGCTGTTGCCACTCACACGCACCACGCGGCAATTGCTGCTTATCACATCGGGCATATTTATCGATCCCACTATCTGGTCGTCGGCAAAGAGGCTCGAGCGGGGCACAGCGCCGGCGGTGACATCGATGTCGTAGACCGGTGTGCCTATGAGCGTGTTCTGATTCTCATCGCTGCTGTATATAGCTGTTGCGGCTGGAATATTGGTGTTTTTGGGGAAAGGAATATCGGTGCCTTGCATCACCCATTGCTTCGACACACCGAGGTTCACCACCAGGCGGTTGACAAACGAGTCGTTGATGGGCAATTTACCATTGAGATATTTCGAAAGATTGCTGGTGTCTACGCCAATGCGCTCGGCAAAGTCGCGCTGCTTGAGATTGAGCTCTTTAATGAGGTACTTAATTCGCTCTATTCGTTCGTGGTTTTCCATACTGTGGTGTGTTTAGTGTGCTGATTATTAGTATATTTTTCGGTGGTAAAGTTATCAATTAAATGGTAAAATGCCAAATTTTTTGCCACAAAAAAGGGAGGCATTCGGCGAAAAATCATAATTTTTTCATTCCGAAGCCTCCAATTTGTATTGGATTTTAAAAAAAATACCTTGTTTAGCCCATCACTATGCAGCGGCTGAGCCTGCTGCAGCAGCGATGAAGATGGTAGGCATTAATAGTTTTCGGGCTTGATTTGGAAATATGCCTGAGAGTGGTTGCAAACCGGGCAAATTTCGGGAGCCTGCTTGCCTACGCAGATGTGGCCGCAGTTGGTGCATTGCCAGATGCAGTCGCCTTCGCGTGAGAATACAAGACCTTCTTTCACATTGGCAAGAAGTTTGCGATAGCGTTCTTCGTGCTCTTTTTCTACGGCAGCTACGCCTTCGAAAGCAGCTGCAATTTCGATGAAGCCTTCTTCGCGAGCATCCTTAGCCATATTGGCATACATGTCGGTCCATTCGTAGTTTTCGCCTTCAGCTGCATCGAGAAGGTTTTCTTCGGTCGATGGCACTGCGCCGCCGTGGAGAAGCTTAAACCACATCTTGGCGTGTTCTTTCTCGTTGTTGGCTGTTTCTTCGAAGATGGCTGCTATCTGCACATAGCCGTCCTTCTTAGCCTTCGATGCATAGTATGAATACTTGTTGCGTGCTTGCGATTCGCCTGCAAATGCAATCTGCAAGTTAGCTTCGGTTTTGGTTCCTTTTAAATCTTTCATATCATCAAAAATTAGTAAAATAGTTGTTTAATTGATTTTGTCCAATAGGATGCAGCAAAGATATTACAAATTATCGAAATGAATTACTTAAAAATAGTGAAAAAATAGGCAACAATATGTCCCAACGGATGAATTTCTATCAAAAGACAATCAGCTCAGAAGCCACGCAGCAGTTGTTTTTAACGCAAATCGGCTAAAATGGCATAGTTTTCACACTGATTTACACAATCATCGCCGTAGTGGCTCGCTGATGGGTGTAATCTCTTACAGATTTCGCATTTTCTTAGCCTAATGTTATTAACAACTATTTCGGCGTTGGTAAAGCGAGAAAATGCCATGTGTGTACATCCTTTTAGTATTCTATCATTCGGGATTCCACAATTTTAGCTTATCCAAGATGTTTATTGTTATTTGCCTCCCGGAATTATTTTCAATACGCGACCATCGTGTTTGCTCAGCTCAATATATGGTGCGCCTCCTTCTTTCGGCTTTCCGTTGGCACCGAGAACAGAACCGCTAATTATCCACACCGAATCCTTGTATAGATAAGCCCTATATGGGTAATATTTCCCCATATTATGACCGCTCCAATGACTGAGAATAGGATATGCCACATTAAACGCCATTTCATAATCAGTCAAAACATCTATTTCATCCAGATTCATACCCCCTTTCACCGGATATCCATCAGATACTTCCACCACTCGAGTCAACATCGAAATGGACTCATCTTGCGAATTGGCTTTTGAAATCTGATTACACGAAAACATTACAGCTATCGCAGCAATGAGTACAAGCGAATAAATCAATAATTTCTTAGTCATAGTTATCTGTTTTTTATTAGTTTGTTAATGATTTAGGAATTAGTTCTACTTTTTCTGATTCATTTACATCTTTTCTGTAAATCTTAATGTTATTAAAGTATTGCTCATACTTGTTTATATTGTTTTCATCGATATTATCATATACAATATTAACACCATACTTAAAATAGTTATCCTCCCTAAAATATTTTCTCCTGTTATTTTTTACAGAATAACCCCTTGTGATACGAATGTCTTTATTTAATCGAAATTCACTGGTTATGGTTTTGTCCGACATTTGTGTTAATGGCACATTCATCATCGCGCCACAATGTATTGTTATAAATGCGGTGTCTTCTAAACAAATTATCGTTTTAAAAAATCCTTCCTCGTAATTCTGGATATAACTTTTGCTTATTGCCGGATATTCGGCAATAATATATTGATTACCAGCTCTAATGGTGTCGCATTTCAATTGGCAACGCCCCGATACTGCCGACACCATACAAAACAAAAAAACAAGTAATGCTATCCTATTTTCTATTCCTTCTTTCATTGTAATTTTGTTTGGCTTGGGCGAATGGCGTGCCGTAGGGGTAATAGTCGGTGCTTTCTACCACTGCGCCGTCTTGGCGCACTACGCTGCGCACATTGGGTACAGCCGCAGCCGACATTGATATAATGCAGCCGAACAGCAGCAAAAGAGCAATTATGTAACGAAGAATGTTCATGCGCTCCGATGTTAGGGTTCGTTTTTTGCGAATTTAGGCAGTATTTTTCATAATTGCAAGCAGATATAGCGGAAAATTCAGTAGATGCGATGGTTAACACGGATTCTCACAAGATTGTTGGCACGGATTTTCACAATATTGTGTTTATCTGTGCAGTGTTTGTGATAATCTGTGTTTATTGTGATGTTGTGGTGGATAAGCGAGTGACCATCAGCCGCTCAGAGGCTGCGTGGCGGAAAACTGACAAAATAATAAGCGGTGATGCTCGGCGGGTTTCCGGGGCATCACCGCTTATCTATGAGATACCGATTTTTATCAGCTGTGAGTAACGGTGGGTGAGAGCGCGCTTTGGTCGCTGTATTGGCTCTCTACGCCTTCTATCACATTCACTATGTAGTCGCCTATGCGCTCCGACTCACTGATGATGTCCATAAAGAAGATGCCCGACTGATATTCGTAGAGCTTCTTGTTGATGTTTTCGATGTTTTCGGTGCGTAGCAAGTTGCGATAGTTGTTGATTTCGTTCTCCTTATTGATGTTAGGAGTGAGGTCGTTACCCTTGATGTGCTCCATGTTGGCGAGCACAATAATCATGTCGGTAATGGCTTCCGACACAAGCTTCATCATCTCGTCGATGCTCTGATATTGCTCGGGCACGAAGTGCACATGAGCTTCTTCCTTGCGGATGAGCGATTTGGCTATGTTGAAGCAACTGTCGGCTATACTTTCTATTTCGGAGATAATGTTGAGCATGGCAGAGATGCGGAGCTTACCTTCGTAGCTGAGGCGTCCGTCGACCACGCGATTGAGGTATTTGGCTATTTCTATCTCCATGCGGTCGCTTATCTCTTCGTATTTGCCCACACGGCTGTAGAGTTTGTTAAATTCCACTGTGCCGAGCTTGGTGTGAACCAATTCCACCACCATATCGTACATTCGCTGCACGCGCTGAGCATAGACCACGATTTCGCGCTGTGCCTGCATAATGTTGAGTTCAGAGGCATTGAGAAGGCCCGATGAGATGTATTTGAGCTGGAATTCTTCGCCGTCCTTGGCGTTCGACTTGATGAAGTAGTTGCAAATCTTTACATACGACTCGGTAAACCAAATCATCACCGAGAGGTTGATGATATTGAACACGGTGTGGAAGATTGACAGACCGAACGACACCGACACTGCCATAGCATCGCCCTGAAGAGCGGTGGGGTTGCCCTGACCGAGCATCTCGGTTATCCATATCACTAATTTCACAAACGGGAAGAACAGAATGGTAGTCCAAATGGTGCCGAAGAGGTTGAACAAGAAGTGACCGAGAGCGGCTTTCTTGGCTGTTTGGTTGGCGCTCAACGATGCCAAAACCGGGGTTATGGTGGTACCGATGTTGCTACCGAGCACTGCGGCGCACGCCATGTCGAATCCTATCCACCCCTTGGTGCTCATCACAAGCACTATGGCAAATGTTGCCGCCGACGACTGGATAATCATGGTTATCACAAGTCCTACAAAGATAAACAGCAGCACTGAGGCAAATCCGTGATTAGAGTAGTCTGCGAGGAATTCGAGGGTGTTGGCATCGAGCTCCGGCACATTGGCACTAATCATGCCAAGACCCATAAAGAGGAACGAGAAACCGATGATAAATTCACCAATCGACTTCGAGCGGCTGCTCTTTGAGAACAGCAACAGCACAGCCACCGCTATGAACGGCACAGCCAAGGCTCCGACGTTGACTTTTACTCCAAAGATGGCAATAATCCATGCCGTGAACGTGGTACCCACATTGGCACCCATAATCACAGCCATTGACTGCTGGAGCGACATCAATCCGGCATTTACAAAACTTACCACCATCACTGTAGAAGCCGAAGAGCTCTGTATGAGGGCGGTGATGAGAACACCGGTGGCTACGCCCGAAAAGCGGTTTCGAGTCATGGCCGACAGTATGGTGCGCATACGGTCGCCCGCCACCTTTTGTAGACCTTCCGACATCACTTTCATGCCATAGAGGAAGAGTCCCACTGCACCCAATAGGGTGAGTAAATCAAGTACAGAATAGTTATTCATCGTCCGAACTGCATAAGTTTAGATTTTTAATAGCTTTCGTTGGTTACGAAGGGGTATGTGATGCATAGCATCGTGCGTCATTCTGCGATGCTTCAAAACCATATCTCTTCAAGATACAAAAGTAAATAAAAGTTGCCGAATTTTTTCTCCTTTGGTGCAATTTTTTTTCTGCAATTTTTGCTGAGGGATATTTGAGTTGTGGCTATGCTTGCGTTGAAGATTGTGTAGCATAAAAAAATAATAAGGCTGCCCCATGCTATGGAATGAGCCGGGGCAGCCTGTATGTAGGTGTTATTTGCTATTTTTTTGTCAAATAACTATGTTCACAATCTTGTTTGGCACCACAATCACCTTTTTGGGAGTCTTGCCATCGAGCCATCGGGTGGCATTGGCATCGGCGAGAGCCACGCGCTCCACTTCTGCTTTGTCGGTGCCGGTGGGCACTTCGATGTTGTAGCGTGGCTTGCCGTTATACGATACGGTGTACTTCACCGAGGCTTCCTTGAGGTATTCTTCGTTGCAAACCGGCCACTTGGCATCGCACACGGTGGTGTCGTGGCCCAATGTGTGCCACAATTCTTCCGAAATGTGCGGTGTGAATGGCGCCAAAAGCACCACAAACTCTTCGTAGATGGCTTTGCTGTTGCACTTCATGGCGCTAAGCTCGTTCAAGCATATCATAAATGCTGCAATCGAGGTGTTGAACGAGAAGTGCTCTATGTCCCAAGTCACTTTCTTGATAAGCTTGTGAAGCGATTTGAGCGCTTCGGCCGATGGATTGCCATCTTGGAGCATCATTTGGTCGCCCTTGAAGAATTGGCTCCACAGGCGCTTTAAGAATCGGTTTACACCGTCGATGCCATTGGTGTCCCATGGCTTGCTCTGTTCGAGCGGGCCGAGGAACATCTCGTAGAGGCGGAGTGTGTCGGCTCCGTAGCGCTCTACTATGTCGTCGGGGTTAACCACATTAAACATCGATTTCGACATCTTTTCCACTGCCCATCCGCATATATAGCGGCCGTCTTCGAGAATAAATTCGGCGTCGGCAAATTGTGGTTGCCAAGCGCGGAAGCGGTCGATGTCGAGCACATCGTTAGCCACTATGTTCACATCCACGTGAAGCGGTGTAACATCGTAGCCGTCCTTGAGGCCTGCCGATACAAATGTGTTGGTGTCCTTGATGCGATACACGAAGTTGCTGCGACCTTGTATCATACCTTGGTTGATAAGCTTCTTGAACGGCTCTTCGCTTGCGCTGTAGCCGTAGTCCTTGAGGAATTTGTTCCAGAAGCGGCTGTAAATCAAGTGGCCTGTGGCGTGCTCGGTGCCGCCGATATAGAGGTCTACATTCTGCCAGTATTCGCATGCTTGCTGCGACACGAGGGCCTTGTCGTTGTGCGGGTCCATATAGCGGAGGTAGTAAGCCGAACTGCCGGCAAATCCGGGCATTGTGAAGAGTTCGATAGGGAACACTGTCACATTGTCGATTTTGCTGTTTTCCACCACTTTCTTGTTGACTTCGTCCCAAGCCCATACGGTGGCGTTGCCGAGTGGGGGTTCGCCGGTCTCGGTGGGCAGGAATTTATCTACTTCGGGCAGCAATAGCGGCAAGCACTCTTCGGGAATCATGGTGGCTATGCCGTTGCGGTAGTATACGGGGAACGGTTCGCCCCAATAGCGCTGGCGGCTGAAGATGGCGTCGCGCAAGCGATAGTTCACCTTCACGCGGCCCAAATTGTGCTCCTTAACGTATTGTTTGGTGGCTGCGATGGCTTCTTTTATGGTCAAGCCGTTGAGCGAGAAGTCGACGTAAGGCTTGGCATCGAGGCGAGGCGAATTGGTTACAATGCCTTCCTTGGCATCGAAGCTCTCTTCGCTCACGTCGCAACCCTCCACGAGGGGCACGATAGGCAAGCCGAAGTGCTTGGCAAAGGCGTAGTCGCGGCTATCGTGAGCCGGAACAGCCATAATGGCGCCGGTGCCGTAGCCCGAGAGCACATAGTCGCTCACCCAGATGGGGTTGGCTTCGCCGGTGAAGGGGTTGATGGCATAGCTGCCGGTGAACACGCCTGTCACTTTCTTGTCGATCATACGCTCGCGCTCGGTGCGCTTCTTCACTTGGTCGAGGTAGGCGTCGACCTCAGCCTTTTGGGCGGCTGTGGTGAGTTCTGCCACGAGTTCGCTCTCAGGAGCGAGCACCATGAATGTAACGCCAAACATAGTGTCGGCGCGAGTGGTGAATATGGTGAAATGCTTGTCGCTGTCCTTCACTTGGAATTCTATTTCGGCACCTTCGGAGCGTCCTATCCAGTTGCGCTGGGTTTCCTTGATGCTATCGGTCCAGTCGAGGCTGTCGAGGCCGTCGAGCAAGCGCTGTGAGTAAGCCGAAACGCGCAAGCACCATTGGCGCATCTTTTGCTGCACCACCGGATAGCCGCCGCGTGCGCTGAGGCCGTCGATAACCTCATCGTTGGCAAGCACGGTGCCGAGTTTCGGACACCAGTTCACCATAGTTTCGCCCAAGAAGGCTATACGCCAGTTCATGAGCGTGTCGGCTTGTTGTTTTTCGTCCATAGCGTTCCACTCATCGGCAGTGAGAGTGATTTCCTCAGAGCAAGCAGCGTTGAGGCCCTCGGTGCCGTGAGCAGCCAAGTGAGCTATGAGATTTTCGATAGGTTGAGCCTTCTGAAGGGCATTGTCGTAGTAGCTGCCAAACATCTTTTGGAAAGCCCATTGAGTCCAGTGGTAGTAACCCGGGTCGCAGGTGCGCACCTCGCGGTCCCAATCGTAGCAGAAACCTATCTTATCGAGTTGCTCGCGATAGCGGGCAATGTTTTTAACGGTAGTCACTTCGGGGTGCTGACCGGTCTGAATGGCATATTGCTCAGCCGGCAAGCCATAGGCATCGTAGCCCATAGGGTGAAGCACATTGAAGCCCTGAAGACGCTTATAGCGCGAATAGATGTCGCTTGCTATGTATCCGAGAGGGTGACCGACGTGCAAGCCGGCTCCACTGGGATAAGGAAACATGTCGAGAACATAGAATTTTGGGCGAGACGCATCAATCGATGTCTTGTAGACATTGTTTTCTCTCCAATAATTCTGCCATCGTTGCTCGATGTCTTTGTAATTATATTCCATCGTTTCGAAATAATGTAGATATGATAATGTTTTTTTGAATTATTCGGTTATATATGCCTATGCACACACATAAAAGCACATGCTTTGCAGCCTGCCTTAGCACGCCATCAAAGCATTATGCTATTTTTCAGCCGCAAATATACTCATAAAAAACGAGATAGCGCAAAAATAGAGTACATTAGATTGGCAAAATCGGCGCGATTGTGCTAAAATGCACTTCTTGCGGGTAGTTGTGCCTGAAAATTGTGCTTAGGTGAGGATTTTATTATTTTTTAATTACTTAAAGCATACGTTACGGGGTTTTTCTTAGTATCTTAGCATCTCGAAACCAATAAACAAAAAAAATTCAACTATGGCATCAGAGATAAAAATATATTGTAAAAATCTGGAGGAATATATCGAAATACGCGGTGGCGAATCGATGCTCGAAGTGAGCCAACGATTGAAGTCGCGCCTGGGCTTCGACCCGATATGTGTAACGGTGAATAACAAGGTGCGCACACTGCGATTTGAGGTGTTTGCGCCCGTGCAAGTGGAGTTTTTCGATGCTTCGAGCCGATTGGGCGACCGTGTGTACATCCTTTCGCTATGCATGCTTCTCTATAAGGCTGTGCACGACCTTTATCCCGACCGCGTGCTGCGCATGGAGCACTCGGTGGCCAATGGCACATATTGCCGACTTTATGGTGGCGACGATGCCGTGGTCGATGCCTCGGTGGTGCAAACCATTAAACAGCGTATGGAGCAACTCGCCGATGCCGATATTCCTTTTGTGCCGCACACCGAGTTGACTGCCGATGTGGTGGAGAAACTCAAGGTGCAGGGACTCGCCGATAAGGCTCAAGTGCTTGCCACCACTCACAACATCTACACCACCTATTTCTCGCTCGATGACACCATCGACTCATATTACTGCCATTTGGCGCCTTCTACGGCGTGCCTCAAGCCTTTCAACTTGGTGGCTTATAAGAATGGCATGCTGCTCTTGCCGCGCAATATCGACCGCCCGAACGTGGCTTGCCAACCTGTGGCTCAGGACAAGGTGTTCGATGCCTTCACCGAGTATAACGACCTCAATCGCATCATCGGCATCAAGAATGTGGGCGAACTCAATCGTGCCGTGGAAAATAAATACGACATACGCACTCTCATCACCGTGGCTGAGGCTGTGCACGAACGCAAGTTTGCCGGCATTGCCTATGAGATAGCTCGCCGATATAAGGAAGGCGGCGCTCGCGTGGTGCTCTTGGCGGGTCCTTCGTCGAGCGGCAAAACCACCTCGTCGAAGCGTCTCGGCATTCAACTCATGGCAAATCTGCTGGTGCCCAAGGTGATTTCGCTCGACAATTATTTTGTCAATCGCGACGATACGCCCGTCGATGAGAATGGTGAGAAGGATTTTGAATCGCTCTATGCTCTCGACCTCGACCTCTTCAATCGCGACCTCAACGACCTCATAGCGGGCAAGGAGGTGGCTATGCCAACCTATAATTTCGAGAAAGGCGCCCGCGAATATCGTGGCGATACGCTCCGACTTGGCCCCAACACCGTGCTGCTCATGGAGGGCATTCACGGCCTTAATCCCGAACTGACTGCCTCAATAGCCGACGACCAGAAGTTCCGCGTGTATGCATCGGCGCTTAGCACTATCAATATCGACGACCACAACTGGCTAACCACCAGCGATAACCGCCTGCTCCGCCGCATAGTGCGCGACCACAAATATCGCGGCACAAGCGCCCGCGACACCATAGCTCGCTGGCCGAGTGTGCGTCGCGGCGAGCGCAAGTGGATATTCCCCTATCAGGAGAATGCCGATGCCATATTTAATTCGTCACTGATTTTCGAACTCGGCGTGATGCGCGATTATGCCGAGGAAATATTGCGCCAAGTGCCGCGCGATGTGCCCGAATATGCCGAGGCATCGCGTCTGCGCCATCTGCTGAGTTTCTTCGAACCGATAAGCAGCAAGTGTGTGCCCGGCAATAGTTTGCTGCGCGAATTTTTGGGCGGAAGCACATTCCACTATTGATAGATATCACAAATAAGAAATTACTGCTCTTGAGAGAGGGGCACGATAAACACAAATCGTGCTCCGGGAGCGGTGTGTGTGGTGTCGAGTTTGGCTACGCCGTTGAGGCATTTGGCTATCAATCGGCATATATTCAGCCCCAGTCCGGTGCCTTGTGCAAATGAGCCGATTTTCTCAAATCGGTCGAATATCACATCGGCTTTGTCGGCGGGGACGCCTTCGCCGGTGTCGGTGACGCTGAAGGTGAGCATACCCGGGTTTTCGCTAAGCGAGGCATGCAGCACTATCTCGCCCTCGGTGGTGTGCTTCTCGGCATTGGTGAGATAGTTGGTAATCACCTGTTGCACGCGCACGCTATCGCTTATAAAGGAGTAGCTGTCGTCGACCTCGGTGGTGAAGCGCAGTTCCACGCCTTCGGGGCATCGGGCCTTAACGGTGGCAAGGGCATTGCGGCACAGTTCGTTTACAAGCACGGTGTCGAGGTTGAGCTTCAGTTTTTTGCCGTTTTCGAGAGCCGAGAGTGAGAGTATGTCGTCGATAAGATTGGTAAGCGTGTCGGTGTTGCGGTCGATGAGGTCTACAAATTCATCCACCTGTTCTTGGCTGAAGTCGTCGCTGTGAGCGAGAAGTTGCGAGAAACCCACTATGGCATTGAGCGGAGTGCGAATCTCGTGGCTCATATTTTGCAGGAATCGCATCTTGGTGGCTTCCGACTCCTCGGCTCGCTTTAGTGCGGCTGTGAGTTGCTCATTCTTGGCTGCGAGAGCCTTGAGGTTGTTGCGACGGTTGCGTAGCGAACTCAGTGTCCACAGAAGCACTATCAGTGTGAACACAAATCCCGAGGCTAAGATTATGCTGCGTGTTTGTGACTTGCTCGCCGAACGCTGGTATTCGGCTTCTTGCAGTTTTTTGGTTGACTGTTCTTCCTGTAAGCGCGATTCCATTTGTTCCAATCGCAGGGCATTGTCGAGGCTGTCGTTGCGTGCATTGATGCGATGCATTTCGCTTTGGTTTCGCTCTTGTTCGAGCGCCAATTCGGCATTGTGGAGTGCCAGATTGCTGCTTCGGAGCAGCAGTTCGGCATTTTCGGCTTTCAGTGAGTTGTTGCCCATCTCGGCGTTCATCTGCGCATATTGGTTGTTGCGTATTTGGCGATAAGAGTCCTGAAGGGCGGTATAAGCCTTGTCGCTGTATTCGCTTGCCACCAGATAATTGCCGCGCTTTCTCTCTATCTTGCTCAGCCAGGCATAGCGATTGGCGGGCTCTTTTATGTCGTGAGCCATAGTGATGGCATGCCCGAAATCGTTGTGATAGAGATAGTGGTAGATGTCGACATAAATGGTGTTGACGGCTTTTCTTATGGAGTCGAATTTCGGGTCTTGCATTTTCAGATACACCTCTTCGGCTTCGTCGTAGCGTTCGCAAAAGTATAGGGTGAAGCACTTGGTGTCGAGCATGCGAAATTCGCGCACTTTTATGTTAGGGTCTTTTATGTTGGCGAGGCCCTCGTTGATTACCGCGAGCGACTTCTCATACATCTTCTTGTAGCGATAGCAAATGGCGAGTGGGGTATATATCGACTCGTTGTCCTGTTGTGGAGTTTGGCGTTTCGAGAGTTCGAGAGCCATTTCGTAATATCTTATCGCTTCGTCTTCGTTTTGAAGCAGTTTGTAGATGCTGCCATAAAGCATATAACACTCCACCTTGCCGTAGCCGTTGAAATATAATCGGGTGTCGTTCTCCATTTGCGATAGGAGAGTCATGGCTTTAGGCAATTTCTTGAGGTTGACGTAGAGTGCTATTTGGGTTTTCCAAGCAAAGTAGTAATATTGCGGATATTTATATTTCAGCGCTTCCTCGCGGCATCGTTGTGCTTCCTTATCCATCATTTCGGTGTCCTTGGTGTTGTGGGCATATTGCACGGGTGTGCACAGCAAGGCGCATTGGGCTTTGCGGTCGCCTATTTTTTCGGCTTCGTGATATAGCGAATCGGCGAGCTCCAGCACTTGGGGATCGCGTTTTATATTTTGCACGCGCACAAAGTCGGGGTAGAGGCTGTCGCTGATTTTATAGGGGTTGTTTTGAGCCGATGCCGTGACCGCCGATAATGCAAAACAGAAACCGACAAGCATTATCACTAAAAGCTTGCCGAACATTGAATACTCCGATTTTAGCAAAAAAGCGGTCATATCTGAATTATCATGAACAATCGTTGTGGGGCAAAGATAATGTAAAATCGGCGTATATACAACAAAGCAAACGCGCTATAATAAAAAATTTTGCACTATCGTTGAATAAGATAGGCTGCATCTCGGCAAAAACAATTAAGCAAGCATAATGTTTGTGGGCACTCGATTTGCACTATCGTTGGATAAGATAGGCTGCATCTCGGCAAAAACAATTAAGCAAGCTTATTGTTTCTGCACTCAATTTGCACTATCTTTGCCAAAAAATTGAGCGATATGGACAGAAAAGATTTTGAGATAATGGCGCCGGTGGGCTCTTATGAGTCGCTTGTGGCTGCACATCAGGGCGGCGCCGATGCTATATATTTCGGCATCGAGGGCTTGAATATGCGAGCCAAGTCGTCGAACAATTTCACTATCAACGACCTTCATCAGATAGCCGCATGGTGCCGTGAACGTGGCATGAAGAGCTACCTGACGGTGAATACCGTGGTGTTCGACGGTGATATGAATCTTATGCGCAGCATCATCGATGCCGCCAAAGAAGCCAACATCTCGGCTATCATTGCCAGCGATATGGCTGCCATTCTCTATGCCCGTGAGATAGGCGTGGAGGTGCACATCTCCACTCAGGTGAATGTGTCGAACAGCGAGGCGGTGCGATTCTACAGTCAGTTTGCCGACGTTATGGTGCTTGCCCGAGAGGTCAATCTCGAGCAGGTCTACAATATACACCAAACCATTCTCCGCGAGGGGATATGCGGCCCGCATGGCAAACCGGTGCGCATCGAGATGTTCTGCCACGGTGCTCTTTGCATGGCCATCTCCGGCAAGTGCTACCTAAGCCTTTGCCGCCGTAGCTACACCGTCACCGACCGCGATTCGGGCGACCAACTCGACATCGAAAACCAATATATCATGTCGCCTAAGGACTTGAAAACCATTCATTTCCTCAATAAGATGATAGATGCCGGCGTGCGTGTGTTCAAGATTGAAGGACGCGCTCGCGGACCGGAATATGTGCGCACCGCAGTGAGCTGCTACAACGAGGCTATCAATGCCGTGCTCGATGGCTCGTTCTGCGAGGAAAAAGTGGCACAATGGGACGAACGCCTTAAGCAAATATTCAACCGCGGATTCTGGAACGGCTATTATCTGGGTCAACGCCTCGGCGAATGGACCTCGAAATATGGCTCCTCGGCTACGCGTGTTAAGGTGTATATTGCCAAGGGTATTCGCTACTTCTCAAAAATCGGTGTGGCTGAATTTCAGATGGAAAGCGGCGAACTACGTGTGGGCGATGAAATCATTATCACCGGTCCTACCACGGGTGCCGTGCCTGTGACAATCGATGAAATACGCGTCGACCTCAAACCGGTGGAAAAAACCGTTAAGGGTGAGCGTTTCTCCATAAAGGTTGCCGACAAAATTCGCCCCAGCGACAAGATGTTCCTGTGGAAGGACATCAATGAGGTGAAACTCGGCGAACATCGCGAAATTAAGTGACACCTCACACCTCGTGCCGAGGCAAATTGACAGTTATAGCCGTTAAAAAGAGGCCGTTTTTATTGAAAAAATCATAAAAATAAGCCTTTTGTAATGCAAAATACAAAAATACTTTATAATTTAGTATTTTAATATCAACTTTTAACGACATTAAGCGAATGAAGTACTTTCAACACGTAGCCGACCTTGGCGACTTGCAACAGGCGGTGAAAGAAGCCCTCGAAGTGAAGGCCAACAGATATGCATATAAACATCTGGGTGAAAACAAGACCCTTTTGATGATATTCTTTAACTCGTCGCTGCGCACGCGTCTCAGTACCCAAAAGGCTGCCATGAACTTGGGCATGAATGTGATAGCGCTCGACGTGAATCAAGGCGCGTGGAAGCTCGAAACCGAGCGCGGCGTGATTATGGACGGCGATAAGCCCGAACACTTGCTCGAAGCTATTCCGGTGATGGGTTGCTACTGCGATGTGATAGGCGTGCGCTCGTTCGCCCGATTCGAAAACAAGGCCGACGACTATGAGGAGAAGATTCTCATGCAGTTTATCAAATATTCGGGCCGACCGGTGTTTGCCATGGAGACTGCCACAGTGCACCCGCTGCAGAGTTTTGCCGACCTTATCACCATCGAGGAGCATAAGCCCGTGCAGCGCCCAAAGGTGGTGCTCACTTGGGCTCCGCACCCCAAGGCTTTGCCTCAAGCCGTGCCTAACTCGTTTGCCGAATGGATGAATGCCGCCGACTACGACTTGGTGATTACCCATCCTCACGGCTACGAACTCGACCCTCGTTTTGTGGGCAACGCCACTGTGGAATACGACCAGGATAAGGCTCTCGCAGGCGCTCACTTCGTGTATGCCAAGAACTGGAGCGCCTATGCCGACCCCAATTATGGCAAAGTGCTCAGCACCGACCGCAACTGGACCATTACCACCGAGAAAATGGCGCTTACCGACAATGGCTACTTTATGCATTGCTTGCCGGTGCGACGCAATATGATAGTGAGCGACGACGTGATTGAAAGCGACCACTCGCTCGTAATCCCCGAGGCTGCCAACCGCGAAATATCGGCTCAGGTGGTGCTGAAACGCATTCTCGAGGATTTGAAGTAAGTTTTCCTTGCCCCCCTTGGCTGCAAGGGGGTGCTTTGCTTGCGGTGCGGGCTGCTTGTTTTGCCCCGCAAGCACAGCGTCAAATGTGTGTTATTCGTAAGTATTACTAATAAAAATGATAATTTTGTGCACAATGAAACGAGTAAATCCTATTATATCACTCATAGTGGTGATGTTGCTAACATCGCTCACAGCCGCTGCGCAGTCGCCTCTGGCGAAACTCAAAAAATGGAGCGACGGACCACTCATATGGGCTGACTTTCGTGGCAAATCGGAGGTAGATGGCGTGCCGTCGTATCTCAAAGCCACACTGAGCATCGCGTCGGAGGAGTATGAGCCCGGCTCGAAGTCGGCAAGCTACCGACTCTCGGCTGAAGCCGTGGCCAACTGCGAACTCTCGTTTGCCGACATCGATAAAGTAGATGATCAGCGGCTGCGCTACCATCAGCTGCAGTTCGATGTGCTCGAATATTATCGCCGCCGCTTGCAGTCGGAACTCAATGCCGGTGTGTCGGGGCTCGAAGCGGAAAATCGCTTGCGACACTATCAGATGCTATTTGCCGACCGCATCGACCAAATAGCTAAGACCACCAACAATGGCAGCGCCGACAATCGCTTGCAAGAGGAGGAATACTTGGTGCGCAAGCAGCTCGAAGAACTCGGCCTTCCCCCGATGCCTATTATCAAAGCCAGCAATTTCGGCTACGGCATCTATGCCGGTGTGGGCGGAGTGTTCCCCACATCGTCAATCAGCGACGATTTCTCGGGTTGTGCCACTTTTATTCTCGGTCTTACGGGCGGTTATCGCCGTCTGAAACTGAAAGCCGACATCTCGTTCGGTCAACCCAACTTCAACAACGATAACATCTTCGATGTGCCGTCGGCCGATTATCCCGGTCGACCCGGTCAGGGCAATACCAATAGCTATGCCACCTTCTTGGGCATAAGCACGTCTATAGGTTACACCGTGCTCGACACCAAACGCTTCAGCATCACCCCTAATGTGGGCGGCTATTGGAGCAGCTACGGCTGGAATGTGGCTAACTATTACTACGAAACCGAACCAAACGAAAACGGCGAGCCAGTGCTCGTGCAGAAGGTTTCGAGCACCGAAAAACGCTCGATTTCCGACTTCGGCTGGATGGCTTCAATCGATTTCGACATCAAGTTTCACAAGCACGTGGGCGATACGCCGTTCTTCCTCACCGGACAGCGCGAGGAGTTCACTTCGTCTATTCGCATCTCGCCGTTTGTGGCTCGCGCCTCGTTTGCCAAGCCCGTTCCCGCTATCGAAGGATATTATGTGGGTGTTAATGTCACCTACACCGGCATAGCCCGCGCTCTCCGTCTCGAGTAAAATGGCGCCTATGGTGCCAAAAAAATCAAAAAACACCGTTTTTATGGTGCCAAAAAAATCAAAAAATGCGGTTTTTATGGTGCCAAAAAAATTAATTTTGTATCTTTGTATATTGAAAATCAATATTATAAGATATGAAGCAATATTTTCGACGTATTATAGATGAAGAATTGAGCAATTGTTGGTGGCAAGCACAATGGCGCAGGGTGGTGCAAATAGGAATTATGTTTAAATAACCGATATAATAGAAGCGGCGGGGTGTTTTCCTCGCCGCTTCCCATGCGTGGCGCATGATTCTTGTGGCAAATTTCTTGATGATGACGCAAATTATCTGTATCTTTGTAATTTATGAGAGAACTAACAATAACAAACCTTCATTAATTAACTAAACCGATATGCATAGATTCTTATCAGTGTTTTGCGGCATCTTGCTTGTGTGTATGGGCATGCAAGCGCAAGATTTCAACCCCCAGCAGACCTACTCGATATTCAGTGCCAATGGCCTTGCCATCGACAATCAGGGCAGTATGGCTAACGAAAGCGGCATATTCTTGTCGCATGCTTCTGCCAACAGTGCGTCGCAGGCTTGGCAGTTTATCAAGGTGAGCGAAAATGTGTATAACATAGTGAATGTGATGTCGGGGCTGGCCATCGACAATGCCTCGGGCAATGCCGAGCAACCCGCCATTCAGTGGAGTTACGACCGCAGCAACATCAATCAGCAGTGGGTGGTGGAGCGCGTTGACGACGACACTTACACATTCACTTGCCTGGCTTCGAATATGCGCCTCGGCTATCGCGATGCCGCTCAGTTTGGCGAACCCCTCTACCAACTCAAGCCCAACGACACACAACGTCAGAAGTGGACTGTGAAAAAATGCTCAGTGAAGGCGAGCACAATAGCTTTTAAGACTCATAGCGACAACGATTGGGAAAACCAAAACATAATCGGCATCAACAAACTGCCTTATCGCAGCACTTTCACGCCCTTTGCGAGCGTTGACGAACTGCGCAGCGATGCCTCGTTCCGCAAACCGTGGCTCAATGCCCGCTCGAGCCGCATCATGAGCCTCAACGGCAAGTGGAAGTTCCATTGGTCGCCGAGTCCGGAGTCGCGCCCGATGAAATTTTATGCCAATAATTACGACACCGACAATTGGGCGGAAATCGATGTGCCAAGCAATTGGGAAATGCTCGGCTACGGCACTCCCATCTACACCAATGTGGTGTATCCCATTCACAACAATCCTCCGTTTGTAGAGCCCCAAAACGGCTATACCGTAGTAAACGAACCCAATGCCGTGGGCTCGTATGTGCGCCGATTTACCCTTCCTGCCGAGTGGAAAGGCAAGGAGGTGTTTGTGCACTTCAACGGCGTGTACAGCGCGTTCTATGTGTGGGTCAACGGCAAACGAGTGGGGTATAGCCAAAACAGCACCAACGATGCCCGTTTCGACATCACCCGTTATGTGAAGCAAGGCGTTAACACCATAGCTGTGGAAGTGTATCGCTGGAGCGATGGCAGTTATCTCGAGGACCAGGATATGTTCCGCTTGAGTGGTATCTATCGCGACGTTTTCCTTGTGGCTACGCCTAAGGTGCAACTCGCCGATGTGGCTCTCAGTTCGCAATTTGCCGGCGGCAACCTTGCGAAAGCCAAACTGATGGTGGGCGCCGAACTCGCCGGCCATGGCACCAAACCCAATGCCAACGTGCGCGTAACATTGCTCGACATCAATGGCAACGCCATCGATAAGCGCTCGGCTCAAATAGCCGGCAAGGGCGAAATAGCCATCGATGTGGCTAATCCCGCCCTCTGGACTGCCGAAACTCCAAACCTCTACACCGTAATCGTAGAAACTCTCAACACCAAGGGCGAAGTGCTAGAAGCCACCTCGCTCAAGCATGGCTTCCGCAAGATTGAAATCAAGAACAACAAACTCTACATCAACGATATGCTCACCCTGCTCAAGGGTGCCAATCGCCACGAGACTCATCCGCAATATGGCAAAGCAGTGCCCGTGGAAAGCATTGAGCAAGATGTGGTGCTATTCAAACGCTACAACCTCAACACTGTGCGCACTTCGCACTATCCCAACGATCCTCGCTCGTATGCCCTCTACGATTACTACGGATTATATGTAATCGATGAGGCCAATCAGGAATGTCACGGCAACCACAGCCTCAGCCGCAATCCCGATTGGGAAAAAGCCTATGTAGACCGCGCTGTGAGCCTGGTGCAACGCGACAAAAACCACCCGTCGGTGGTGATTTGGTCGCTCGGCAACGAGTCGGGCGGTGGTTGCAACATCGAGGCTGAATATAAGGCAGTGCGAGCCCTCGACCCTCGTCCCATTCATTACGAAGGTCAGAACGAGGTGGCCGACATCGATTCGCACATGTATCCCTCTATCGAAGCGATGATGAAAATGGACCAAAACGGTGCTCAAAAGCCATATATCCTCTGCGAATATGCTCACGCCATGGGTAATGCCATCGGCAATCTCGAAGAATATTGGGATTACATCGAATATCAAAGCAAACGCATGATAGGCGGCTGCATTTGGGACTGGGTGGACCAAAGTCTCAATAAGCCCGGCGAACCCAAGGAAAATCTCTACTATGGCGGCAGTTTCGGCGATGTGCCTAACGATGCGGACTTCTGCGCTAATGGTATAGTCACCGCCGACCGCCGCATCACGCCCAAATTGCTCGAGGTGAAGAAGGTGTATCAGTATGTGAGTTTCGCCCTCGCTGCCGACGGCAAGAGTGTGACTCTGCACAACCGTTACATAGCGCTTAATCTCAAAGATTTCGGTTTGAAATATGCCATCTATCGCAACGGCAAACTCGTGGCGCAGCACACTGCGGCGTTGCCCGACTGTGCTCCCTCCAAACGCTGCACCGTGGATTTGCAGTTGCCCGAAATCGACCACGACGGCGAATACTTCATTGATTTCGACCTCCTGCTCGGCAACGACTGCACTTGGGCAAAAGCGGGCTACAGCATAGCTTCCGAGCAGGTGGCTCTCAGCACCATCGGCCATAAGCTCGGCGCGCCCGCTGTGGCTGAAAATGCACCATTCAAGATTCATAAAGAGCATGGCAGCGGCAAAAACATAATTGTAATCAGCACCGGCGATGCCAAAATCACTTTCGATGCCAAACGCGGCTATCTCACCGCTCTCAACTAC
>SFTJ01000030.1 GCA_004563195.1 bacterium | reverse complement strand
TGAACCCTTTACAGTGATACCCATACTTCTGGCTGTACCTGCGACCATCTTCATAGCCGAGTCTAAAGTAAAACAGTTCAAATCAGGCATTTTGTCTTCTGCAATTGCCTTTACTTGCTCCCAAGTCACTTCTGCCACCTTCTTACGGTTAGGTTGTGCCGAACCGCTCTTTATCTTGGCTGCTTCCAATAGTTGGATAGCTGCCGGTGGAGTCTTTACAACGAAGTCAAAGCTCTTGTCGGTGTAATAAGTGATTACTACCGGAAGCACCTTGCCTGCCTTGTCTTGAGTGCGAGCATTGAATTGCTTACAAAATTCCATGATGTTAATACCCTTAGAACCCAATGCAGGTCCTACTGGTGGTGAAGGATTTGCTGCTCCACCCTTAATCTGTAATTTGATCTGTCCAGCAATTTCTTTAGCCATTGTTCTAATTTTTTGTTTAAATAATTAAACGTTTAAGTGCATGAATACTCGTTAGCGTAACCTTAACGATTATTCACGCTCTACTTGCGAATTTTCCAACTCGAGCGGGGTCTTGCGACCGAATACCTTTACCATCACCTTGAGTGTGCGCTTCTCGCGATTCACATCCTCAATCTCACCGATAAAGCCATTGAATGGTCCGCTTATCACCTTCACCTCTTCGCCTACCATGTAGTCGTTTACGCCTTCGTCTACGCCTTCGATTACGTCGTCGGCTGCACCGAGCATACGGTTAATCTCAGCTTCACGCACAGGCTCCGGCTTGGGCGGATTCTCGCGGTTTCTTACAAAATCGATGATGTCGGTAGTGTTCCTGAGTTCATACTCAATCTCACCGGTCAATACGGCCTCGACAAATATGTAGCCCGACATTCTGGTCTTTTCTTTTACGACCTTCTTGTTGCCACGGGTAACATAAACTTTCTCGGTAGGCAACAATACCTGCGACACATAATGGCCAAGATCAGAATTCTTGATTTCAGCTTCGAGAAGCTGCTTCACCTTCTGTTCCTTGCCTGAGATAGTACGCAATGCATACCACTTCTTTTCGATGTTGTTTGATGCTGACATTGTTGAATTAATAATTTACCGTTCGACGTTTTACCGTCTCTATTGTTTATTGATTTACCCTAAATTGCCCCTGCTCTGACGCTATTCTCTCTCTATCAGAATCTTCCGTAATAGATAAAGTGCATCAGCTTGTCGATTCCCATGTCCATGAGCAATACAACCAAAGCCATTATGATGGAAGCAATCATGACCAAGATTGTGCTCGAGGCAAGTTGGCTCTTTGTTGGCCAAGAAACCTTATAGATAAGTTCTCTATAAGATTCCTCAATATCCGTAAATAACTTAAATTTTTTCATTTTTTCTCTTTGTTAGCACGGGAAGAGAGGCTCGAACTCCCGACACCTGGTTTTGGAGACCAGTGCTCTACCGACTGAGCTATTCCCGTAAATAATTCCGGCTAAAGCTTTTCACATTAACCGGAATCGGTTCGTTATATCTTATAATCCTCAAGTGAGGTATTATTCGATGATTTCGATGATCTGACCAGAACCTACTGTACGGCCACCTTCACGGATAGCGAAACGCAAACCAAGGTCGCATGCTACCGGAGTGATCAACTTAACGTTGATAGTTACGTGGTCACCAGGCATTACCATTTCAACGCCTTCCGGAAGAGTGATTTCACCGGTAACGTCGAGGGTACGTACATAGAACTGAGGACGATAGTGGTTACGGAATGGAGTGTGACGACCACCTTCCTTTTCAGTCAAAACGTATACTTGAGCCTTGAATTCATCGTGAGGCTTAACGCAACCCGGGTGGCAAACTACCATACCGCGCTTGATTTCCTTCTTGTCGATACCACGAAGAAGAAGACCTACGTTATCACCTGCTTCACCTTGATCAAGAAGCTTGCGGAACAAACTTCGTCACCAACCTTAACAACACCAGCTTCGATACGACCTGTAGCAACAGTACCACGACCGGTGATTGAGAATACGTCTTCAACAGGCATCAAGAATGGCTTGTCTACTGCACGTGGAGGAAGTTGAATCCAAGTGTCAACAGCGTCCATAAGTTCCATTACCTTGTCAACCCATTGAGGTTCGCCGTTCAATGCACCAAGTGCAGAACCACGGATGATTGGGGTGTCTTCTTCGAAGTCGTATTGAGAGAGAAGATCTTGCATATCCATTTCTACAAGCTCAAGAAGCTCTGGGTCGTCAACCATATCGCACTTGTTCAAGAATACAACAAGACGTGGTACGTTTACTTGGCGAGCCAAAAGGATGTGTTCACGAGTTTGAGGCATTGGACCATCAGTTGCAGCACATACTACGATTGCACCGTCCATCTGAGCAGCACCGGTAACCATGTTCTTTACATAGTCAGCGTGACCCGGACAGTCAACGTGTGCATAGTGACGAGTTGCAGTTTCATACTCGATGTGAGCAGTGTTGATAGTGATACCGCGTTCCTTTTCTTCTGGAGCGTTGTCGATCTGGTCGAACGACTTAACTTCTTCTGAGCCAAAACCCTTGTCGTGAAGAGTCTTTGAGATGGCAGCAGTCAAAGTAGTTTTACCGTGGTCAACGTGGCCAATAGTACCAATGTTAACGTGTGGCTTGGTTCTTTCGAATTTCTCTTTTGCCATAACTTTAGTTATTTTTTTTGATTAATGATTAACTTACTTTTTTGTAAAAAAAATCGTTCGAACGCATCACGCATTATTCTGCCTGATCGACATCTCAATCGATGTCACGCCCGAAAAAATTACTTAGAGCCGATGGCGGGAATTGAACCCGCGACCTCTTCCTTACCAAGGAAGCGCTCTACCCCTGAGCTACATTGGCAAACCACCTTGCGGTGTGGGTAGTGATGGATTCGAACCACCGAAGTCGAAAGACAGCAGATTTACAGTCTGCCCCATTTGGCCGCTCTGGAAACTACCCTTTGGCGTTTTCACTCTCTGTTCAGAGTGTCAACTCTCTTTTTTGAGCCTCTTGTCGGATTCGAACCAACGACCCCGAGATTACAAATCACGTGCTCTGGCCAACTGAGCTAAAGAGGCATTCTTGCTTGTCTCATCCACCGCCTTTTGCGTTGTGGAGCATAAGCGAGTGCAAAGTTACGCATAATTTTCAATTCAGCAAACTTTCGCGAGATTTTTTTCGAAAAAATTTTTCAAAAATCATGCTTTCGTTGCATCAGCATTCTCTGCTTTCGCTTTTGCGAGTGCAAAATTACAAAAAAATCAGACTCCATACAAACAAAATCGCCACGATTGTGCTGTATGGAGTCAATAATTTTATCATTTTGTCGCCCGGGGCACTCTTTTTTGCTTTTTCGGCCTCTCCTACCGGTAGCCTAACGGATGTTTCCGCCTAATCTTACCTCGCGAGGCTATCATCATGCCACATCGTGCAGCGACAATTCGTCGATTCTTCACCCACGCAGCCTTCTCTTATATATTATATGTATAAGAGCAACGACCACCCGGGGCTGCTTTTCATTTGTTCTTCTTCACCTTCTCAAGCTGATGTTCGAGAGCGTCGATAGTCAGGTCGACTGCTTCCTCAAATGTATCGGCAACCTTCGATGCGAAGATTTCGCCCACCTGCGGAACCACCAGCTTTATGCCGGCTTCCTTGTTCATAGCCGATTCGGGCTTTATAACTTTAAGGTTTACTTCCACCTTTTCTACTTCTTCGTTACGACGTGCAAGCTTCTCCAATTTACGATTGATGAAACTTTCCAATTTTGCTGATGCGTCAAAATGGATGGCTTTAATTTTAACTTCCATGTTGTCCTCCTTTTTTTAGCGCCCTTGGATGGGCCAATTGGTAATTATCTTTAAGTTCACTAAACGTTATATGTGTATAGACCTGCGTAGCGGCCAGCGATTCGTGACCCAGCAGTTCTTTAACGCTATTCAATTCTGCTCCGCCGTTGAGCATCGCCGAAGCAAAAGTGTGCCTCAGCACATGCGGCGAATATTTGTCGGTGCCGCCCACACTCAGCAACGAGTCGTGCACCACTCGATACACGAGCGTTGGATACAGTGGCTTGCCATCGGCTTTCACAAAGAACGATTCGGTTCGACCCACCTCCCTATTGCGAACTTCGCGATAGCGGCTTATCCAGTCGGCCAATTCATCGCCAAACGGCACTATGCGATCCTTATTGCGCTTGCCATGCACCTTTATCTCCTTGACATCAAGGTCTACATTGGCATCGGCAAGCCCTATCAGCTCGGCGCGACGAATGCCGGTTTCGTAAAACATCACCAGCATAAGCCTGTTTCGCACTTGCTCAAAGTCGTTGCAGTCCACTTCGCCATCTATCAAGGCATCTATCGACTCTCGGCGAACATAGTTGGGCAGCCGCTTGGGCACTTTGGCAAGTTCCACCTCAGCGGCAGGATTGCTTTCCACCTCGCCACGGCGCATCATCATCTTATATAATGCACGCACCGCTTGCACCTTGCGCCTGATGGTGCGAGCCGAGTCGCCCTGCAACGAGCGCTCAAGCACCCACGCTCTAACATCGCGCTGAGTCACATCACCCAAGCTAAGTGGCTCACTACCACCCACTGTAAGATATTGCTCAAACTGCTGGAGGTCGTTCTTATAAGACAAAACGGTATGAACCGAATAATTCAGTTCATACCGCATATATTTTAAGAATTCTTCAATAGTCATATTCGCAATGTTTTTCTTATGCGAATATAGCCACCTATCTTGAAAAATCCAAATCTTTTTGCAAAAAAATTTATTATTCTTCTACAGTGCGAAGCTTTTGAACGTAAACAGCCTTAGCCATTTTCTTGCGATTAGCCACCGATGGCTTTTCAAATGCTTGACGTGCACGGAGTTCCTTTACGATACCTGTCTTTTCGTATTTTCTCTTAAATTTCTTGAGGGCTCTTTCGATGTTTTCGCCTTCCTTAACTTGTACGATAATCATATTTGCGTTATTTGTTTTATTTTTTGTTATTAAATTTTTCTGTTTTGTTTGCCACATTCTCCCGATTCTGTTGCCACACTCGGTGCTTTACAGCCCTGTAACAACTTAATCGAGCGGCATCGTAGCCACGCCTCGATTGCTTTATAATATGTCTTAACTTATTATCTTTCTTTCGTTTATATTAAAAAACAACCTCCTCTCATAATTTGAGTAGCGACCTCCAACACGGAAATCGGACGCAAATTTACTGCTTTTATTTCGCTTTAGCAAATTTTTTCTGACACTAATTGCTGATTTTTAGCCTTTTCGCCTTTTTTTGCCTCTCTCTTGCCAAGTCGCCCATATCGCTCAGGTGCTCCAAACTCTAAAGCAAAGTAGAATAAGACTCGCATAGAAAACCGCATAAAACCCATTCTCACCATCAAAATCAGTATAATTATTTATTCATATTCCAAAACACCGAAATATTTGCATATAACAATTATTATAAGTAATTTTGTGGTCGAAAATTCATAATTATCTATAAAACAAACTACACACTATCATCTAATCAAAAAAAAATGTCGCTTAACCGCAATTTCGAAGTAACCGACCTTCGTAACTATATAGAGTACCATCAATTACTGCCTGAGCCTATTATATTATATGTGCTTGGCGGCGATGCTGTTGTCGACATCAATCTGCGAGCCACCGAGCTCCATGCCGATAGCATGATTTACACCACAGGTGCATCGGTTATGCATCTCGAGCAGGCATCTGCCGATTTTCGTGCCGCCATCATCACCGTCAGCAGCAATCAATTTGCCGAGATGGCTACCCGCCACTGCCATGTGGCAAACGATAGCACCCATGTGTGCATCTCTGCCATCGGCGATGACTCGCGGGTGCTTCTGCGCCACTTGATTGCCGCCATAGAGCTCAGTGCTCACCTCGCTGATAACGCCACTGAGTGCGCATCGCACTGCATCTGCGCCATTTTTGATGTCATTGAGCATCTGATGGCTGCCGGCAGCGTGGATGCACCTTCAGCCAACCGCTATCTGCAGCAATTTGCCGCACTGCTGTTTCGCCACGTGGCTACCGAGCACGAGGTGCGATTCTATGCGAGTCAACTCAACATCACGCCCAAATATCTCAACGAGCTCACTCAGCGCGTGCTTGGCAAGAGCGCCAAAGATGCCATTTCGATAGTTCTCACATCGCTCATCAGGCACGATTTGCTCACCGGCGACTCCAACATCAAAGCATTGGCAAGCAAATACAACTTCTGCGACCAATCGAGCCTCGGCAAATTTTTCAAAAAAGAGACGGGAATGTCGCCCAACACATTTTTGATGGCGAAATTATACAACAAACAAGACTACTACAACAACAATGAAATATAAAGTATTCCTACTCATATTCTTAGGCTTGATATCGGCATTCGGTCCGTTTGTCACCGACATGTATCTGCCGAGCCTGCCGTCGATGGTCGATTTCTTCGACACATCTATTTCGATGGTGCAAATGGGTTTGTCGTTCAGCATGATAGGTCTTGCGCTCGGCCAACTCATCTTCGGCCCCATGAGCGATAAATACGGGCGCAAAAGGCCGCTGCAAGTGGCTATGATAGTGTTCTGCATAAGCACACTGTTCAGCATATTCTCGCCCACCATCGAGGTGTTTATAGTGCTGCGTCTGCTTCAAGGCATAGCAGGAGCGGGCGGCATAGTGCTTTCGCGATCCATCGCCACCGACACCTACGACGGCCACGACTTGCTCAAAATGCTTGCCATAATCGGCGCCATCAACGGCATCGCCCCTATCTGCGCACCTGTGGTGGGTGGCGCTTTGGTGGGCATAACCGGTTGGCAGGGCATTTTCGTGATTCTGCTCGTGATAGGCATATTCATCACCATTGCCACGCACTTCCTTCGCGAATCGCTCGCTCCGCAGCTGCGCAAGACTTCGAGCGTGTTAGGCACATTCAAACTACTGCGCGTGGTGACTCGCAACCGCGTGTTCATGTGCTATGTGCTGCAACAAGCCACCGCACAAGCCATACTCTTCGGCAACATCAGCTCGGCACCCTTCATACTCCAGGAACATTATGGCACAAGTGCCATCGCGTTCAGCATATTTTTTGCCGTTAACGGCTTATTTATCGGCTTGGGATCTGTGCTGTCGGCAAAATTCCGCCACCCTGAGACTTGCGTCAAAGTGAGCTGCATAGGCATGCTGACATGCTCGGCAGTAATAGCCGCTGTGCTCTATTTCGATTTGGGCATCTGGGCGTATGAGTGCGTTATCAATCCGCTTTTGGGCTTTATGGGCCTCACTCTCACGGCATCTACCACACTTGCGCTCAACAGCGAGCGAAACAATGCCGGCAGCGCATCGGCTCTTTTCGGAGCCATCTGCTTTGCCAGCGGCGGCATCGTCACTCCTATAGTGGGCTTGGGCAATATGCTGCACACCACTGCCAATACATTCCTTATAGGTGCTCTGTTGTCGTGTGCTTTTGCGGCTTTAGCGCGTGTGTTTCAGACCCGATTAGTGGCTAAGTAATGCGCGAGTGGACAGACTCATAAACTCAAACGGACGATCGACATACTCTATGTGATAAGAACGCCCCATTTGCGCATCGGCTTTGCGTCCGGCGCCGAGCAGTCGCATCTTGTTGCCGGCATAGCGTCGGCAATAAGCCTCGAGCGCACCGCCCGACAAATATGGGGCATCGAGCACTATGCTCACAGCCCGCCCGGCTCTATGGCAATACTCCAGCGCCAGGCACATCTCGCGCAGTGGAATAAGTCGGTCGTAAAAATTCATCTCACATGCCTCGATGATTGCACTCACATAGTGCCGCTCGGCTTCGCAATAAAAGTCGCCCGAAAAATATTTGCGGCGATATTCGGCATAGATGGCTTGCCCTTGTTCTATTTTTTCCTCTGTATTCATGCTATTTATATAAATTATGTGTGTTTCTGCCTCTCAGGCAAGTGCAAAATAACAAAACAGGTGAGCAAAAATCTTGCCCACCCATCTGTTTTCTTAGTAAAAATATTCTTGTTGGCTGAAAAACTTATGCCAAATGTTCTATTTCACTATTCCGAGAGCGACATGCATACTCTGGTGAGTCTGATTATATCATCGGGCTTGTTGAAATTGACACGATTCTCGGCGAGATATTCCTTAATTTGATTTTTCAATTTCGGGAATGCCTTTTCGAATGCTTTTTTCGAGCGTATGGTCACCACTTTGTCCTTGATGATAAACAAATAATGGTCCTCAACATCGTATTTCAAGTCGCGATAGGCATTAAGGTCTATCACATTGGGGTTGAACTCGGTGCGTTGCACCAGGCTTGCAGCCACAGTTTCGGTAGATGTGCCGTATGCGCCGAAGCGGGCATCTTCCTTGAGTATGTGTGTGCGACGCTGTTGGCAAAGCATCACCTCGTTAGTCTCGCAGTAGAGCAGCATCTTGGCAAATGCCTTGCGTTCGGTGTGAACGTAGGTGTCATCGCCTATTTTTATCATTCCTATTTCCTCGCCGTTGCTCACTGCCAAAATTTCGTTATCGGCGCCCTTATAGTGCATCTCTTCGTAAAGCACCGAGTAGTTGAAATCGGCTTTCGAGCATCTTCCGTCCTTGAAATATGCTATACCTATCATAAAATCGTTGTAGGCATAGAGTGCATTACCCGGCAAGCGCGAAATCAAATCGTCGACCGAGGTGGTATTCACTTCTTTGAGCACATTGTCTTGTGCCATTGCCGCTGCGCTCACTATCAGCGCGGCGAATAACAGACTTATCTTTTTCATAGTGGTTTCTTGCTATGGTTTCTTTATTTTCTTTTATGACACAAATATAAGCAAATCATCGTGATTGTGCAAAAATCGGCGAAAAATGCTCTTATCTTTTACGCAAAAAGGTGCACAAGCCGGTGTTGTTGGCTTGCACACCTCTATATTTAGGCGTTTCTATGCTTCTATCTTACTTCTTTCGGGCGTCGATTTCCTTGAGAAGTTGTTCCACAGCCACCTTGAGCTGTGCATCTTCGCCCTTAACCACTGTTTCGGGGGCATTAGCCACCATAAAGTCGGGGTCGAGTTGGTCGTTTTCGAGATAACCGCCTTGTGCAGTGCGATATCCTACTGCCGGAATACCAAACACGAGTGTCGGGTCTTGCAATGTTTCCCAACTAACGCTGGTCATGGTGCCCGGAACCGGCATACCCACAAGTTTACCTATCTTTTTGTATTTATACACCCATGGACTGCCGTGAGCGTTGCTGTAGTTGGCCTCGCACTGTATCATAATGCTTGGCTTGTTCCAGCGGCGGCTTGGCATAGCGCAGATGTCGCGACCGCGTATCTCTTGCATGAGATATTGTTCGCCGCTGAAGAACACTTCGAGGTCTTCGTGCAGACGGCCACCACCATTAAAGCGAGTATCTATTACTATACCTTCCTTGTCGTTATACTTACCGAGTATGTCGCTATAGATGTCGCGGAACGATGAGTCGTCCATCGATTGGATATGCACATAACCCAAACGACCATTTGAGAGTCGTTCCACATCGGCAGCGCGGTTCTTCACCCAACGCTTGTAGAGCAAATCGCTCAATGCGCCCGAGGTGATAGGCAATATCACTTCGTCCCAACGCTGTCCGTTGGCGGGATTGTAAATCGAAACGAGGGTCTTTTTACGAGCCAAACCGTTGAATATCATGTTGTAGTCGGCATCGGCATTGAGTTCCTGACCGTTAATCTTCTCGATGATGCAGCCTACACTCATTTTCGATGATGCGCGGTCGAACGGACCTTTCTCTATCACTTCGCTCACCTTCAAACCGTTGCCTTGATAAGTCCAGTCGTAGAGCAAACCGAAATTGGCTGTCGGTTCCGAACCGGTAGAACCCGGACGATAGCGGCCACCGGTGTGCGACACATTTAGTTCGCCAAGTATTTCGCTGAGCAACTCGGCGAAATCGCGGTTGTTGCTGATATGAGGCAAGAATTTGCGATAAGCTTCAGCCATAGCGGGCCAGTCAACGCCGTGCATATTGGTGTTATAGAAGCACTTAGCCTCTTGCTTCACCACGTGCTCAAACATATAGTCGCGCTCTGCTGCGGCATCGAGCTTCATGGTTGCGCTTGCCTTGATAGGTGTAGCCTTTTCGCTCGGCAATGATATCTTTTTCGACGATGGTCCCACGAGATACATAGTCTTGCCGTCGGCTGCCATTTGCAGGCTGCCCGAACCTATGTTCTTGCTCACGAGCGATGTTTCGCCGGTGCGGGTTGCCACCTTCCACAAGTCGGGACCTTTTTCAAACGAGGTGATGTAATACAATGTCTCACCGTCGGGGGTGAGTGCAGCTGCTTGGAGGTTCGACGAGTTGGCGGTGAGGCGAACTATGCGGTCGCAAAGGCCGTCGAATTCAATCTTTACTTCGGCAGCTTTTTTGTCGGCTTCGCCCTTGTCCTCATCCTTGCCTTCGTTCTTTTTGCCCTTCTTTCCGCCTTTTTTCTTGTCGTCTTTTGTGGCTTTATCGTCCTTCTTTTGAGCTTTTTCCACTTCTTTCACCAGTTCGTAGTCTTCCTTACTCATTCTGAACTTATCGTAAGCGTCTTGAGTTAGGAATGCTATCATCACGTCCTCTTGTGAGCCCCACGAAGCATGCGAACGCATACCGTAGCGGTCGGTGCCAAACAGCACTGCTTTGCCGTCCATCACCCATGTAGCGCCGCTGCTGAAATAGCCGCTGCGGGTGATGTTGTAAATTTCGCCGCCTTGGGCGCTAACTATGCCGGCATCGGTGTAGGGATCGTGCATCTTATCGATAATCTCGATAGTGAACCACTTGCCGTCGGGACTCCATTCGAAGCCGAATGCAGAGTTCTGTCGATACCACTTCGAGCCATCGGCCACCATGCGCACTTGGTTGGTCTCGAGGTTGAGCACCATGAGTTTGATGCGGTCCTCGATGAATGCCAATTCCTTGCCATCGGGCGAGAATTGCGGGCTATAGCGCTCTACTGTGGCAGAGGGAAGCACCACTTGCTCGTCGATGAGAGTGGCGTTGGCAAAGTTTTGGTCTTCCTTGCGGCTGATGGTGGCAGTGTAGATTTGCCAATTACCGGTGCGCTCGCTGGCGTAGGCTATGGTGCGATTGTCGTTCTTCCAAGTAAGATACTTCTCAGCAGCTGCAGTGTTGGTAATCTGCTTGGTGGTGCCGTATTCAACCGACGACACAAACACCTCGCCACGCGAGATAAATGCCAACTGCTTGCCATCGGGCGACACTACGCCTTCGCGAGTGGAAGTGGCAAGGCGTTCTATCACGTCTTCCTCATCGAGCACGAGGTCGATATTCACTTTTTGCGGTGCTGCGCTGCCCTGCTTGGTGTAGATTTCGCCATCGTAGGTGTAGCACAGTGTGCCGTTATCGGCCATAGAGAGGAATCGCACCGGATGGGTGGTGTGATTGGTCACAGCCTGCACTTTGGCGGGATTGTTAATGTCGAACGAATAGACATTAAACGAGCCACCACCACGTTCGCTGAGGAAATACACGGTTTTGCCGTCGGCAGCCAACACCGGGTTGCGGTCTTCACCGCCACGCTTGGTGAGGTTGGTGTGCTTGCCTGTGGCTACATCGTAGCGCCAAATGTCGCGGGTAACCGACGAGGTGTGGTGCTTGCGCCATTGGTCCTCAAAGCCCTTGCAATCGTGATAGAGCATGGTCTTGCCGTCGCGGCTGAAGCTGATATTTTCAGCGGGAGTGGCGAGCACCTGTACGGTGCGACCGCCTTCTACGCTCACCTTATACAATTCGCCCAAAGCACTTGTAGGGAACAAAGCACTCTCGGCGGGGTCTTGAATTACTGCGCCGAAATACACATACTTGCCATCGGCAGAAAACCCTGCCGGCACTTCTCCTGCCGAATTGGTGGTCAAGCGCTTGGCGCTGCCTCCTTGCGAGGGCATTACATAGACATCGAAGTTGCCCTTACGGTCGCTTGCAAAAGCTATTTGGGTGCCGTCGGGACTCCATTGTGGATAACTCTCATAACTGTCTTGCGAAGTCAGCCGTACGGCTGTTCCGCCTGTAGCTGCCACTTTCCAGATATCGCCTTTATAGCTGAAAGCTATTTCCTTGCCGTTAGGCGATATTTTTGCCTGACGCAGCCACAAAGGTGTGGTTGCCGACACGGTTAGCGACATTGCGGCTAATGCTACTATTGCTGTAATCTTTTTCATAGTGTAACGTTAGTCTGTGTTATTAATGTATTGAATAGTATTTTTGTTTTTCGTTATAGTGTAGTCGATAATCAAAAATTGCTTTTTTTGAGACTATTTTTGATCTTCTTCGTTATAGTCGTACCACTTCGAATACATGAGATAGTTTTTGGCTATCTTCACGTTCATCTCTTGCGATTGAGCGGGGTCGACTTTCTTCTTGAACACAGCGGGAGCACCTGCCCAGAGTTCGTTATCGCCTATTATGGTGCCTTTCTTCACCACGCTGCCGGCTGCCACTATCGAGCCTTTGCCCACCACCACATCGTCGAGGAGCACTGCTCCCATACCTATGAGGGCAAAATCGCATATTTTGGCGCCGTGAACGGTTACATTGTGACCTATCGATACGTCGTCGCCTATCTCGATGGTAGATTTCTGATAAAGCGTGTGGAGCACGCTGCCGTCTTGTATGTTCACTCTGTTGCCTATAGTGATGGTGTTGACATCGCCGCGAAGCACTGTGCCAAACCACACGGTGCAGTCGTCGCCCATTGTCACCTCGCCCACCAGCGCGGCATTATCGGCAAGGAAACAGCCCTTGCCATACTTCGGAGTAAGTATTTCTCCGTTGCGGTTGATTGTTCTTATTATTGCCATTTTTGTGTATTGTTATCTTCAATTAATTGGGTTGTGTCAGATTTCCTTGGTCTTGGCTTCGAGCCATGCGCGCTCTTCGTCGTTGAGATATGGATTCAAGCGGCGGCGCACTTCGGCGTGATAGGCATTGATTTGTGCCTTTTCTTCTGCCGAAAGCATGTCGAGATTCATCAATGTGATATCGTAAGGGAAGAGTGTGAGGTCTTCAAACTTCATAAATGTTCCGAAATCGTCGGTTTGGCTGTCGACCACGGTAAGCACGCAGTTTTCGATGCGCACGCCGTAGCGTCCGGCGAGATAGAGTCCGGGCTCATTGCTGGTGACCATTCCGGGCTCGAGCACCACGGGATTTTCGTTGGTGCGAATGCTCTGCGGACCCTCGTGAACGCCCAAGAAATGGCCCACGCCGTGTCCGGTGCCATGAAAGTAGGTCATACGCTCATTCCACAAGAACTGACGGGCAAGCACATCGAGTTGCACTCCGCGTGTTCCTTCGGGATACACGGCACGACCCAACGCCAAATGGCCCTTGAGCACGAGTGTGTAGTGATAGCGCTCATCGTCGGTGGGATTGCCGAGGCTCACCGTGCGAGTGATGTCGGTGGTGCCGTCGAGATATTGTCCGCCGGTATCCACAAGCAGCAATCCTTCGCCATGCAGTGTGGCTGCTGTGGCTGCTTCGGGTTCGTAATGCACTATGGCGCCGTGTTCTTTATAACCGGCTATCATGCCAAAACTTTCGCTCACATAGAGTGGCATTTTGCTACGTTCTTCGATAGCCTTATCGGCCACATCGGTCTCGGTGATGGTGCCTGTAGGTGCCATTTTCTCCACCCACATAAAGGTGCGCACCAAGGCTGCGCCGTCGCGCTCCATTGCCTTGCGATATCCTGCTATCTGTGTGTCGTTTTTCACGCCTTTGAGCAAAGGTATCGGCGACTTGGCAAACGATTTCACGGGTATGGCTTGCGCAAAGGTGTCGCTCACTGTATTCGGATCAATGAGCACATTCACCGATTGGCGAAGGTTCGACAAATAGCGCAGTGCATCGTCGTATTCCTTGATTTTCACGCCGGCATCGGCAAGATGGCGCTTCACCTCGGGAGTAACCTTTGCCGAATCGACAAACAACACTGTCTCCGACTCCGAGATAAAGAGATATGATATCACCACAGGGGTAAATTCCACGTCGCTGCCGCGTAGGTTGAGTGTCCAGGCTATATCGTCGAGCATAGTCACGAATATGGCATCGCCTTCGAGACGATGCACGGCTTCGAGCACGCGGCTCAACTTGCTTTGCACGCTCTCGCCGGCATATTCCTCGCCGTGAACCATTGCTTTGCCTTGCGGACGGGTCGGACGGTTGGTCCACACGCGGTCGGCGGGCGAAAAGTCGGTGGCGAGTTGAAATCCGTTATTAAAGCAGAATTGCTCAAGCGCATTCACCTGATTGACAGAGAACAAGCGACCGTCGATGGCTATCAGGGCTTCTTCGCCAAGCACCTCGGCGAGCCATTGCTCCTTGGTGTCGGCATTGGGCCCGTTCTCGCGATGCATCACAAATCCGCTGTCCTGAAGCTGTTCTTCGGCTTGCAGAAAATAGCGTGAATCGGTCCAAAGGGCGGCTTGGTCGAGCGTAATAACGGCGGTGCCATTGCTGCCGGTAAATCCGCTCACCCAATCGCGTACTTTCCAATGATCATTGATATATTCGCTCTGATGCGGGTCGGTGCCCGGTATGATTACTGCGTCTACTCCTACACGGTGCATTTCGCTGCGCACGGCTTCGAGATTTTCGACTGTGGTTTTGCTCATTTTCTTATCTTTTGGTTAGGTATGTTTATGTTATGTGATTAGCTGTTATTGTTTCGTGAGAAATGCTCATCGGCTACTTCTTTCGCATCGATTTTCGCACCTTTTCGCGCAAATATCTGGGAAGGAACTTGATGTGCATAAAGAAAGTGTCGATGCTTCCGAAGTAATCGCTCATTATCTTATAACGCTCACGCAGCGATGCTTTGTGATGCTTGTCGGTGAGTCCGTCGGTGAGAAAACTGATGATAGGCGTATCGCCCACATAGGCATTTGCCTTCGATTTCTGCAAGCAGCGTATGCACCACTCATAGTCGGCCGAGAAGCGATAGTTGAGATTATAGTTTTCCACTATGCTTCGCTTTGCCACGAACGCTTGGTGGCACACCACCATACCGTTTCTGAAACTGTCAACATCGAGTTCGGCAGGCGCAGTGAGATGTCGCATCCCCACCACTTCGCGGTCGGCATTCACTAGCTGGGTTTGGCCGTAGAGTATGTCGGCATCGCTCTCGGCTGCCACGGCAAGTCGCCTGAGCACATTGCTCGAAGCGAATGCATCTCCGGCATTGAGAAATATCAAGTAGCTGCCTTTGGCTCGGGCTATAGCCTTATTCATGGCGTCATATAGTCCCTTGTCGGGCTCGCTCACTATGTGAGTGTTGGCTATATGCGCAGCTTCCACCAGAGCCACAGTGTCGTCGGTCGACGCTCCGTCGGCCACGACATACTCATAGTCGGTAAATGTCTGTGCCAACACACTTTTCAGCGTGGGTGCTATCACCGTTGCCGCGTTGTATGTTACTGTTATTATCGTAAACAGAGGATTACTCATAAATTCATGATGTTAAAACAACCAAAGGTAGAAAAAAAATGCGAATAATCCATCATTTTGCTTCACTTTATCGCAATATGTTCATCTGCAATGCCTTATTAAACCACAAATTCGGCCGTAAAAGCCCTCAAAACCTGTCGTTTGTCAATCGCCATAATCGAGTAGCGGCAACAGCCTGAGCCATTGCCGCATTGCACTGATATTAATCAAGAGTTATCGAATGTTTACTTGCATTTCAAGCGGAACACAAAGCGTGCGCCTTGATGATAAGAGGTATCGAGCGCCACCTCGCCGCCGAGCACATTAGCCACACTCTTGCATATAGCCAAGCCCAATCCGGTGCCTTGCTTGAAGGAGTTGAGTTTCAGGAATCGCTCGAATATTTCCGATGCCTTATCCTCGGGGATTCCCTCGCCGGTGTCGGTTACCGAAAATTCGCACCATCCGTCGGCATCAGGACCGGTGAAACCGAGCGTAATCGAGCCCTCTTCGGTGTGCTTTATGGCATTGGTGAGGAAGTTCACCAGCACTTGCTGCACGCGTTTGGGGTCGGTGTTGATGGTAAAATGATTGTCGACCTTGCTGTCGCATATCAGCTGCACATCTTTGCGCACGCGCAGTTCCACGGTGTGAAGTGCCAGGCGCAAAAGGTCGTTGACGTTCACTTCCATTATTGTCACCTTGGCGCGGCCCGAGTTAAGGTCGCTGAAGTCGAGGATATCGTTCACCAGATTCATCAGCAGGTCGGAGTTGGTCTTGATAATCATGCTATACTCGCGGCGTTCTTGCTGACTTAGCGGGCGTTCTTGATCGTCGTCGGTGAGCATCTCCACAAATCCACATATAGCATTGAGCGGAGTGCGTATCTCGTGACTGATATTTTGAATAAATTCGGTCTTCATCCGTTCGGAGGCTTCGGCTTCTTCCTTGGCTTTGAGCAAGTCGTCGTTGAGCCGTTCGAGGCCTATCTGGTAGTTTATGGTATCGCTGATGTCCACCCCGAAGGCGTCTACCGAATCTCCGTCGATTGAGAGATAGATGGCAAAATAATCTCCGGTCCATATTTCCACCACCAGGTCGATGTTCTTTTTGCCTTCGTCGATGGCTTTGTTCACCGCACCTATGAGCATAGGCGAAGCCTTAGGCAACGCTTGTGAGATGGCTGTGGGCTTACTTGATTTATCCACAGTCTTAAAGAATTTTTTCACATTGTGGTTACCGAAGTTCACGAGCATTTCGGTCACCTCTCCATTGGCATTTTTCAGCAAATCGGCGCGGAAATACACTATCGGCATATTTTTCACCATATTTGCCAAGCGTCGGCTTAACTCGAGTTCTTTGATGCGCGCTTCGCGATATTGCATCAACTTGCGCATATATCCTATCACCAATAGCAGCGCAAAAAGCACAAGCAGATACACTCCCACCATTATCAACTCGCCATATTTCACCCAGAAAGGACTTATCTTATTGATAAGCACCGCGTTGGGAGGACATAAGTTAGCATTTATTCCATAGTGGGCAAGCTGAGAATAGTTGATTTTCACTATTTTATTATTAGCCTCATTAAATGGAATATTGCGAGCGGGCTCGCCCGACAGTACACGGCTAACCACATCGTCGAGGATACTGAAATAAGCATCTTCATCGTAGATACAGCCACCCACCACGCGGAAGTTGTCGGATATCCACCCGTTGTCGCGAATTACGAATACGGGTGCCGGGCTCATCTCGAGCAGATAGATGGCATTATTCATAAGAGTTATCGAGCTGCCGTATTCTCTCTGATTGAGCCACGACGAATAAATTATGGCATCGGTTTCGCGATTTAACTTACTTATCGATTCAGCCAATTCGTAGGAAGTCATTTCGTTGGCACTCAATACCACAAAATCCACACCGGCATGAAATTTGCGCATGTGATGCATCAGTTCATTGCCTTTGGTGCGGCTGAAAACGTCGTCGCCGCTCACAAAGAAGATGCGCTGCAGTTTGGGCATAAGGCGCACTATCAGTTCGGCTGTCTCGCCAGGATATACCGGCATACATTGGCTGGTGACATTATACTGTTCACGCAGGTCGGCTGTGGTAATCATCGCACCGGGCACCGCCATACGCTCTTGCACCAACTCGCGCTTGTTGGCGGTGTATTCCTGACCGCCTATCAATATCATGGAGATGTCGGGACTTATAGCATCTATATCCTTGCAGAACAAATAAGAACCGCTACCCACCAGCGCCACGGCTTTGGGGGTTCGCTCTTTCATTACTTTCACCAACACATTGGCAAGGGAGTCGATACCCTGCTCGCTCGACACACTTGCCAGCGGCAGGTTGAGGGTCGACACGGTCTTGTGCTTGGCATGCACTATCGAATCCAACTTGCTCTGCACACGGTTGCTCCAGTTGTACTGCATCGAGTAAGACGACACTATGAGTATGTCATCGCTATTTTTATCGCTTGCCATAGCACATGGCGCACATGCCAACAGCATCAGTGTGCACATTGCAGTTGTCAATATTCTTCTTATCTTATTTGGCATAAATCAATTATAGTGGTATCAATAGAGGTTTTTAGGCATTTAAAACTAACTTCAGCTAAATAAATGAAAATCCCGACGACGAAACTAATTCTCGTACCTCCTATCGATTTTCACATATTAGTCATAACATTTTATTACACGGTCATCGTTTTTTGTTATTTTAACACAAAACAAATATAGTGATTTTTTCGCCAAAACAAACTTTGTAAGCAAAAAAATCACTATTATTTTCGATAATTTTATTTAGATCCGTAACAAGTGCGTAATAACGCAGGATATTTAAGTAAAAATGCGCATCAATCGCGCATTTTTGCACTTGCCGAGCATCGCGTTACTATCACAGACTCTTGCGCTGGGCTTTCATCTTTTTCCAACGCTCAAGAGCGAGTTTTTGCATATCCACCACATCGTCGTTTTCATCCACGATTTCCACGCCGAGCATGGTTTCTATCACGTCCTCCATAGTCACAATGCCTCGCATACAGCCGTATTCGTCGGTGATGATGGAGATGTGTTCTTTTTTCTCTATCATCTGCTCCCAAATTTCGTCGACGGTAACATCTTCGCCAAACGAGAGTATGGGTCGAATCAAATCGCTGAGGCGAATATCAAATTTATCTTCAGCTATTTTCTCGAGCACATCGTCGCGCAGCACATAGCCGGTGATATAGTCTTTGTTATCCTTATAAACGGGTATGCGCGAGAAAGTGAGTTCTTCGTCGTTAAAGTCGCGCAAGGCGGTCGATTCGGGCGCCGATTCCACCACGAGGTTCGGCGTCATTATTTCGGTGGCCTTCACATTCACCAAGCGTATGAAATTCTGAATCATTTTTTTCTCCTTGGCTTCGAACACACCTTCGCTTGCACCTACGTTAACCATAGCCGACACTTCTTCGCGGCTTACCGACACCTGTCCTTCCTTCGAAGCAAATATGCGTGTAATGAACTCCGACAGCAGCACCAGCGGATAGGTGATGAATACCAATACGCGTATTATCTTTACCGATGGTATAGCCAACGAGCGCCAATAGTTGGCTCCTATGGTCTTGGGAATAATCTCTGATACCACCAAAATGAGAAGTGTCATTATGGCCGACACTACGCCAAAGTATGTTTCTCCAAACACCTTAACAGCCTCAGAGCCCACTCCTGCTGCACCTATAGTGTGGGCTATGGTGTTGAGCGACAATATGGCTGCCACAGGGCGATCTACATTCTTCTTATAATCCGACAAAGTCTTCGCCGACTTCTTGCCTTGCTCTTCGAGCATCGTTGCATACGACAACGGAGTTGATAGTAATACAGCTTCCAAAATTGAGCACATGAACGAAATGCTCAGCGCCCCTAATAAATATATGATTAATAATAAATACATAATAGATTTTATAAAATCGTCCACAAAGATACACAAAAATTTACATTTGAACTAATAAACATCTAATTCTCACCACAATTTGAGCGTTTTGTACTCATTTTAGGCTATTTTAATCTTGTTTCTGCCTTATTCGCTGAGATAGACTGCAGTTTAGGCTCGGCGTGAGTTTTCAATATTTTATAATTTTTAAGTCGATAATAATCTGTGTTTTCGCTATCTTTGCATCAGTGCACAGTGGTGATGCGCCTCGGCGAATAGTGTTTTTTTCGTCTCGTGTGCACAAACACCGCTCCGGCATTGTTATTTATCAATAAAATAATAATTATATGACACTTCTCTACACACTCATAATTCTCACCATCCACACTTCGCTCTCGTGGTGGAGCATGACGCTCATAGCATTGGTGATAGTGCTCTCGGTGGTGGGCATAGTGGGTGCTGTGGTGCCTGCCGTGCCTGGCACTTCGCTCAATATGGCGGCTCTGATTATAACCTATTTGCTATGTCCGGGCGAGATAAGCACGCATTTGCTGCTTGCCCTTCTCATTGCGGGTGTGATAGTGATTATTCTCGACTATGTGGCGCCTATATGGATGACCCGAGTCGGCGGCGGAAGCAAAAGTGCCATTTGGGGCTCTACGATAGGGCTTGTGGCAGGATTGTTCTTTATGCCTATTGGGCTGATTGTGGGCCCGCTTATAGGTGCTTTTGTGGGCGAAATCACCGATAGCCATCGCCCCGACAAGGCTATAAAAGTTTCGCTATGGTCATTCGCCGCTTTCCTGCTCACCACCGGAATCAAACTCATGGCAGGCATTGTTATCAGTTATTATAGCATTTCGGCTATTTATTACCACTTCACTTGATATTTTAAAGCAAAAAAATCTTCAACACTTGAAACAAATCTGACATCAGTTCGTCTTCTGAGCGAGAAATCACAAAAGAAGAACTGAAATGAACAAATTATCCATCTTAGTGCTGTCGTGCTTGATATCGATGTCGGCAATGTTTGCTTCAGCCGACATACTTCGCGGCAAAATAGTAGACAAACAGACAAAATTGCCCGTAGAGGGTGCTTCGGTAGAAGTAACATCACGAGAAGGCAACCGGATTCAGATGAGCACATGCACCACCGACTCTTCTGGCATATTCACCAATCGGTCGGACTTAATCAACACCACCATAGTAGTGCAAGCTATAGGTTACTACGAGCGCACATTGCGCCATCCTTGCTTCGAAGGCTCCGACACCATCGAACTCAACGACATTGAGATTCGACCGTCTGAAATATTTCTCAACAATCTCGAAGTTACCGCCAAAGCCAAGCGATTCACCTTGCGCGGCGACACCATCGTGTTCAATCCCAATGCTTTCTCGCTCGAAGCAGGCGAACGCCTCGAAGCTTTGATTCAGAAACTCCCGGGCGTGAAGATTGAGAGCGATGGCACGCTATCGTGGAACGGCCGACCCGTGCGACTGATGATGAACGGGCAAAAGGCTCTCGACAGCAGCCTGATAGGTCAATTGCCGGTAGAGGCTGTGAAAGAAATCAAATCATATAATAAAGAATCGGACTACGCAGCCCGCACCGGTGTGAACGATGGAACCGACGACCAAGTGCTCGATGTGGTAATCAAGCCGGGATGGCTCGACAAATGGTACGGTCAAACAAAACTCGCCGCAACCACCCGCGGCAACTACGAAGCTCTGCTCAATGCTCACAGGTTGAGCGACTCAAATCCACTTTTGGCAATGTTTAATTTCACCGATTTCAACAAAATGACTGAGCCGTATAAGTTCTACGGCACTGGATGGGCCACCGGCCCGAAATATCGCCAGCAGTTAGGTGCATTAGGTTATCAGCACAATTGGAATCCGTCTTACGACGGTTGGAGCAAACGCAACAGTTTCTCTATCACCACTTTTGCCAACCACTACGATATGCGCGACAATGGTTCAAGCGCTACGGAGTATACACTCGACAACGGAAGTTGTTCGTTCTCTCGCAAAGACTACGACATGTATAATCACATCACAAAACTGCCGCTCGATTTAGACTTATATTACAATCTCTCGAAGAACGATGTACTCGAGGTGAATACTCAAGTCAACTACGAGCGAAATAACAACAATTCTACTAATAAAAGCAATACCCGGGTTGACAATATGCCCCAACCTTCCAACAGCGCACAGCAGCATAATACGTCACTCGGCAATAAGTTCAACACTTCGAGCGAGGTTTCGTTAACTCACTATCACGGCAAAAACGAGTTCGCCGCAACAGCGCAAATCGACTATACCGACAACGACAATTCGTCGATCTCGAAATCGGCATACGAATATCACAATTTGGGGATTACCGAACACGACATTCTCGCCACCGAACTCACATCACACTCTTTGATGGCTACAGCTTCAGCTTCAGCAAGTATCGGCATTGGCAAAAACAATATCTTGAAACTATCATACTCGTACACCGCCAACAATCGCTTCTCCGACTCAGATGTAACACGAAACGATGCCCATGATGCTGCCAACAGCGAATATAGCGACGGATCGGAATCGAAGCACTCGGCAATGGCAGGTGTGACACTCAATATAGGCAAACTCAACTTGCGCCCTAGTTTCAACCTCGACTTTATGCACGAAAATATAAATTATCGCCGTGGCAAGCTCGACACAATAGCCGCTCGCAATGCCACTATGCCTAAGCCGCGTTTCGAACTCACTTGGCGTCCTTCGCGCTCGCAAACGATTCGCGCCAATGTAGCTTATTCGCAGACTCTTCCTTCTATCGTCAGCACTCTCGACTACACCGACGACACCAACCCGCTATTCATCACGCAAGGCAACAGCCGCCTCAAGCGCTCGGGATTGCTGAAAAACGATTTCAACTATTCATTGATTATTCCAAAATTCGAACAGGTGTTAACCTTTGGAATCGAATATCGCAAGGACTACGACCCGGTGGGAAATGTGCAATATTTCAACTCCGCCACGGGCGTCTTCCGCACTCGCAGCGAGAATATGCGCAGCGGCAAATCGATATCTTGCTTCGCACAATACTCCATTGTGCCCTGCGATGTGCTTACCATCAACCAACACATTACTTTCAGCAACAACAGCCGATATGGCGCAATTACCGTTATCGACGATGATGCTACACTCACCTATGTGCGCAATCGGCAGCGCCAAATAGTCTGCGAGCCATCGTTTACGATCAATCTAAGCCATTGGAAGATAGAAGGTTCGAGCAAAATGACTTTCAATCACAACACCTACTCGCAAAGCACCATCGAAAAATTCAATACTTTCCACCACGACACAAAACTCACCATTCGCTACAAAGCGGGCATATTCACCCTATCACTATCGCCCAACTTCGAAGGACAGAGCGGTTATAGCACCGATTACTTCAATCGTAGCTACTTCGCACTCGATGCCGCCGCATCGGCTTCGCTGCTCAACAAAAAACTCATTATCAAGCTTTCGGCCGACGATATTTTCAACAAAAAGCAGAGCTATTCGACCGGCGAGACTGCCACCACTCGAGTATATTACTCCAACTATCGCATTCACAACTATCTTCAGTTGAGTATAAACTATAGTTTCGACGCAAAATAGCTACTGCCCGCACCCACCCGACTTGCTTTTTTGCAGTCGGGTGGCGCCGCTGCGGGGGTAGTGTGAAATATGGAGCTACACCTCAGTAAGCAAGAATGCCATATACATTGGCAGCGTCAGCATGTATTCATTCCTGCCGATGTTATAATCGCCCAACTTTAGTGCACTATCGATATGGTATTTGTCACAATTCTTCAGTACTGTGCGAATTGACTTTGCATTTCCTGTAGATGCCTTACATTCCACCGGGGTACATTTGCCTTTATATCGCATCAGGAAGTCAAGCTCCACACCACCATCTTTGTGGTAATAATACAACTTGCGCTCCATCTTACCAAAAATGTCGGCAACGAGGTTCTCAAATATGGCGCCCTTGTAACTCAGCAAATCACCTGCCAGAATATTCGACTGTGTACCCTCTTCGAGCATAGCGATGAGCAATCCGATATCTGCCATATATACCTTAAACTCGCTTTGTATCTTATAGCCATCCAAAGGAAGTTCGGTGATTTCCGTATTATAACACCTGCGAATGATACCTGCATCCTCTATCCACTGAAGGCTACCCACATAGTCGCGACCTCGTGCACCCGGACGAACAACAGAATAGGTAAATTTCTTATACTCACGAGCCAGCTGTGCCGGTATTGACTCAAAGCACTCGCGTATGCGTGACTTATCTGCAGTAAGAGCATACTTCACCATGTCCGATTTGTATTCATCGATAATGCGCCTCTGCACGGAAAGTACCTTGCCTATTTGCTTTGTCTCGAGAAAAGTTGTGACTGCTTCAGGCATACCGCCCACAACAACATACTGATGTAGCAGTTCTCGGAAACGATAGTGTAGAGCTTCATCCACCGGAGTCTCATCGGCAAGACATTTCCTGAGATAATCAATATGAATCTTCTTAATGCCATTAGCCCATAGCCACTCCTCGAAGTCCATCGGATACATATTCACAATCTCCTCAAAACCAACAGGTATCGAGGCCTCTCTTTCTTCTTCTTTTTCGGCTTTTGTCTTATAACCGTTTACGCCCAATAGCGAACCCGTACACATCACCTCATAACGACCATCCAAATGGAAGTATTTGAGCGAACCTCTCGCTCGCGGACAATCTTGTATCTCATCAAACACAAAGCAGGTTTCGCCCTCCTCAATCTCTGCGCTCGGTATGGCAGCCGTGAGGCGCATGATGATAGAATCCACTTCCAAATTGGGAGTGAAGAACTTCTTATAATCGGGATTCTTGCGAAAATCAAGATACACCACATTTTTAAAGTGCTTCTCGGCAAAATCCATTACGCTACTTGTCTTGCCGCATTGGCGCACACCCTTCACCACAACAGGCTTGTGCGAAGGCTCATCCAACCATGCCTGCAAACGGCTTTCAATCTTTCTTTTATACATATTCCGCACATTTTTCCACCCGAGTTTTTGCGAAAAGTCACACGTTTTCCACCCGAGTTTATTTATATGAAACTCATTTTCCACCCGAGTTTTGACACAAAGTCACACATTTTCCACCCGAGTTTTGACACAAAGTTACATATTTTCCTTAAAACCGTGAGCATAATGCCAAAAAAAATATACTATTATGATAATTACGCGGCAAAAGTGCGATATTTATCAAAACCGACTTCATAACTATGTTACGCCGAACGCAGCATATCTATTCGGTGTAAAATGCGACTTTTGCCACCATCGGGCTGCAAAAAGGCTCAAAAATGCGCTTAGTCTCAGAAAAATGTAATATTTTTGAACCCGGAAAAGAGAATTAACCGACTCAATTATCGTATGAAAAGTTTTATTTGCACCTTTTTTACTGCATTAGTAGTGCTGGCAGGCGCACTAAGCCTTACAGCCGGCGAGAAATATAGAGTTACAGCCAACTATGTGGACATCTACGACGCCGAACAGCCGTCGGTGAGCTTAGGACGCATGGTTCGCGGCGAGCGATTTGAAGTAATAGCAAAAACCGGCAATCGTTTGGTTTTCAACTATAAAGGCAAAAAAGGCATTATAGCACCATATAATTGCGAACCGATGCCCGAGCCTGCTCCTGCCGTGCAAACTCAGGAATCGATACCTCAAGCACCCATAGCGCAAGATGCTGATGCTCAGCAGGCTCCAAAGAATTACTTCAAGTGGGTAGATACATTTTTAAATGCCATCCGCAGCGACAGCTCCGCCACCGAAATGCCCGACGAAATGGCATATATCCTGGCATTTCTTATGTTTTTGGGATTAATCATAGGCGCTTGGGCGGTGTTCGGCAAGACTTCGTGCAACCGATTTTTCAACAACCTTGCCCGATATCCTGTAACTCAATGCTCAAAATTGGCTCATTTCCGACCTATTATCCCCCTATTGTTGGGCGGAATGGCAGCCAATTTGACCAACAATGTAATCATAGCCTTCGCCGTGGTAGGCATATACGAATTTATCCTCATCAGCCGCCGTGCAAGCGCCCTTGGCAGCAATCGAGCAGCCATAGTGGAAGCGCTCTACATCGCGTCGTATGCCATGGGAGCATTGTTTTTCTGCTATGTACTCATAATCTTCTTGTTCCTTGCATCGGGTGGCACAGCTTCGGGTTCGGGTTCCGACGACAATAAGAAGAAATCGGACAGATGTTGCTTCAACTGCTCGTTGTGGAATGACAGCACCCATCGCTGCGGACGATATGGCCACGTTACTCACCAAAGCGAAAGTTGCAGCGGACACATTTGGGGATAAATCTATAGCTACCCTACACAATATTACGGCGAATGCTTCGTTATATTAAATGATAAAAATGAAAAATTCGCTACGAAATATTGTTCTATTGGCTGCAATGGCTTTAGCTTTGGCATTGCAAGCCCAACCTAAAGATAAGGTTCTAAACCGACCTTATGCCGACTTAAAGCGTCTGCACTTCGGCTTCTCGGTAGGCACTTCGTTTCAAAATCTCAGCATCACCAACAACGGCTTCGTAACCGACAACGGCGAATCGTGGTTCGCCGAGGTTCCCGAACTCTCACCGGGATTCACCGTAAGCGTTCTCGCCGACTTGCGTCTTAACAGCCACTTCAACCTGCGTTTGTCGCCGGGTATGCAGTTTGGCAACAAGGTTGTGCGATTCCGCGACGCAAACAACCCCGTGGCTACTCCGGGCCGACAGAATGTAAAGTCGACCTATGTGGTGATGCCTCTCGACTTGAAATACTCCGCTCTGCGCTACCATAACTGCCGTCCCTATCTGGTGGGTGGCATTATGGGTGTGCTCGATGTGTCGAAACAGCGCAGCGAGCAGTTTCAGTTCGCTTCCACCGATGCCATGCTCACTATTGGCTTCGGTTGCGACTTCTATCTGCCCTACTTTAAGTTCTGCCCCGAAATCAAGTTCTGCTTCGGACTTCGCGACATTCTCAAAAAGGACCGCCCCGACCTTGAGGACGACCCTGCAATGGAAAATTTCACCAAGTCGGTAAGCAAAATCACAAGCAACATGGTGGTACTCACTTTTTATTTCGAATAATAGCAACTGCACTATATGAACAGCCAAATATTGAAATATCTCCTCGTAGGCATCCTTGCTGCCATCGCCACGATAGCAGCCAAGGCGCAGACCGATGCGCAGTTTACGCAGTATTGGGCTGTTCAGAACTACTACAACCCAGCTGCCATTGGCACCACCGATAATATCAGCATCAAAGCCGGAAGCCGTGTGCAGTGGCTTGGCATCGACAATGCCCCGATGTCGTTCAACGCCCTCGGTGATATGCCGTTTAAGTTTCTCGATAAGCGCTGGGCTGTGGGTGCTAACCTGTCGCAGCAGTCGATGGGTCTGTATCGCTCGATTAATGCTGCCGCACAACTCGCTTTTCGCAAACGCATGCTCAAGGGCGAACTCAGCATAGGTGTGCAAGTGGGCATTATCAACGAGACGTTCAAGGGTACCGAAGTGTTTATCCCGAGCGATGATGAATATCACGAAACAGCCGACGACGCCATTCCTCAGCAGGACATCGCCGGCACCGGATTTGACGCCTCAGCAGGCGTGCATTTCACTCACAAATATTTCTGGGTGGGCATCTCCGCCACTCACCTCAATCAGCCAAGCATTAGCCTCCGCACCGAGAACTCCGAGGACGACCTTTATGAATTTAAGGCCGGCAGAACCTACTATTTTATGATGGGAGGCAATATACCGATAAAAAATACGTTATTTGAATTACAGCCGTCAGTCTTTTTTAAGACCGACACTCAATATTGGACTGCCGAAGCCACCGCACGCCTACGCTACAAGAAATTTCTGAGCGCCGGTGTGTCGTATCGTTGGAAAGATGCCGTGGCTTTTATCATCGGAGCCGAGCTGAAAGGCGTAACGCTGGGCTACAGCTACGATTTTCCGGTGTCGAACATCATTAAAGGCACTTCGGGCAGTCACGAATTATGGCTGGGATATAACTTAAAACTCAACTTGGGCGAGAAAAACAAGAATAAGCATAAAAGCATAAGATTAATGTAGAGACTATTATAATATATGAAGAAACTACTGTTTATATTTATTGTGGGCTTAACAGTTGCCTCGTGCGGTTCGTCGCGAAGCAGCATTAGCAACTCTGGCGGTGAAGTCACCGGCATCAGCGGAACCGCGTGGGCTGAACCTTCGCCCTATGGTATGGTACTCATAGAGCGCGGTTCGATGAAAGAAGGTCCTGCCGAGGCCGACTCGCTTTGGGGTCTGCTCGCCGACGCTCGTGGCGTGTCGGTCGACGGATTCTGGATGGACGAAACCGAAATCACCAACTCAAAATACAAGCAATTCCTCTTCTGGGTGCGCGACTCTATCATTCGCGAACGCCTTGCCGACCCTGCTTACGGCGGTAACGAGGCTTTCAAAATCGAAGAAGACCGCGAGGGTAACCCTATCACTCCGCGCCTCAACTGGAGCCGTCCTATTCCTTGGAAAAACGCCGACGAAGATGAGCAACGCGCCATCGAAAGCGTTTATCGCACCAACGTAATCACCGGCGTGCGCGAACTCGACCCTGAGCAGATGAATTATCGCTACGAAACCTACAACCTCACCGAGGCTGCCAAGCGTAAGCATCGTCTCAACGCCGAACGTCGCGACTATAACACCGACCACGAGGTAGACTACACCATGCCTATGATTAGCAAGGACACTGCCTACGTCACCGATGAGGGTAAAATAGTGCGCGAAACCATCACTCGTCAGCTCTCAGGCGACTACGACTTCGTCAACACTTATATCGTAAACGTTTATCCCGACACTACTTGCTGGGTTAACGACTTCGAAAATGCCTACAATGAGCCTTATGTGCGCATGTACTTCTCTAACGGCGGCTACAACGATTATCCCGTGGTGGGCGTCAGCTGGGAACAAGCCAATGCATTCTGCAACTGGCGCACCGATTATCTGCGCCGCTCGCTCGGCAAGCAAGGTGTGTATGTGGAGCCTTACCGCTTGCCCACCGAGGCTGAGTGGGAATTTGCCGCCCGTGCCGGAATCAACAAAAACAAATATCCCTGGGAAGGCGACTTGCCTCTCACCGAGGGCGACGGTTGCTTCTATGCCAACTTCAAACCCCAAGAAGGCAATTATGTGAAGGACGGTAACATCATCACCTCTCGCGTGGGCACATATAGCCCCAACGAGTTTGGTCTCTACGATATGGCGGGTAACGTGAGCGAATGGACTTCTACAGCCTACACCGAGAGCATCAACCAACTCACCAGCGACCTTAACCCCGAATATCGCTACAATGCTGCCAAAGAGGACCCCTACAAGATGACGCGCAAGATAGTGCGCGGCGGTTCGTGGAAAGATGTGGCTCACAACATTCGAAGCGACATTCGCATGTGGGAATATCAAAACGAACAACGCTCCTACATCGGCTTCAGATGCGTGCGCTCTTATGTGGGTTTCAGCCGAGCAAAAAAACGCAAAAACTAAAAAACCGCAGCGGCTCGCTTTGTTTACGAGCCGAATACTGACACTGACAGCTTTATTTTATCATATATAACAGAATCGTAATACTCAACACTAAATATTGCAATGGGTAAAATTAAGAAATACAAGAATATCGTAGAGCGCTTCCTTTCGAGCGAAGGCGGACAACGATTCTTCAACGCTGCTTACAGCCTTGGTGCCGCAGTAGTTATCTTAGGTGCTTTGTTCAAAATCCTGCACATCAGCGGTGGCGACGAAATGCTCTGCATAGGTATGCTCACCGAGGTGGTTATGTTCCTCCTCACGGCTTTCGACCGTCCCGAACAACAATATAAATGGGAAGAAGTGTTCCCCGTGCTCGGAACCAACGACCCCGAAGATCGCCCCGACTTCAGCACCGGCGGCGGCATCATCATCAATGGTGGCGGCGGTAACGGCGAAAACGTTAACATTAACGTTACCGGTGGCGGCGTGTCTCTGCCTGACGTGAGCGAGGCTCAAGCCCGAGCCGCAGTGGGCATTCCTGCCGGAATAGAACTCAGCGACGACGATTCGCGCTCACTCAGCGAAAGCATTGCCAAGATGGCTGCCGCAAGCGACCAACTCAGCCGCATGGCCGAACTCACCGACGCCACTCAGCAATATCTCTCGCAGATGGCTGCCATAAGCGACCAAATGACTCGCCTAAAAGAAACCACCGAGGCACTCAACCAGGTGCAAAGCACTCTTTTGGCAAGCTATCAGTCGATTACCGACAACAGCGCTACCATCAACCAAAGCGCCACCGGATACGTCGACAAAATGGAAGCACTCAACCGAAATATCGGCGGCTTGAACACCATCTACGAAATTCAGCTTAAGAGCATCTCTTCGCAACTCGATAGCATCGACCGCGTGAACCGCGGACTCAAGGACATTCGCGACATGTATGAAAAGAGTGCTGCCGAAAGCGCCAACTATTGCGACGAAACAGCTAAGTTGGCCTACAATATGAAGCAACTCAACAGCGTGTACGAAAAGATGGTGAAAGCCATGACCGTGAGTATGTATAACCCGGCTGCCATGTCGGGAAATATGCCGAATTTCGGCTCATCTGTCGATAACAACGTAAACGAATAAGCAACATGGCAAGTGCGAAAAACCAAACCGTAGGTAGAATGTCGCCACGACAGAAGATGATAAACTTAATGTATATCGTCTTGACTGCCATGCTTGCACTCAATGTGTCGAGCGATGTTCTCAACGGATTCAGCCAAGTGGAAGATGGCTTATCGCGGTCGAACCGCACCATCACACTTCGCAATGCGGCACTCATCGACCAGCTTCAGGCTTTCTGCGACAAAAACCCCGAAAAGGGTATGGTTTGGCTCAAAAAGGCTAAGGAAGTGCAACGCGCTACCGAAGACCTCTACCAATATATCGACTCGCTGAAATATGCCATAGCCGTTGAAGCCGACGGCGATGATGCCAATGTGAAAGAAATCAGAAACCGCGACAACATAAGCGCTGCCGCCAACGTGATGTTGCCTCCTACAAGCAACGAAGGCGCTCGACTCAAAGCCACCATCGATCAATACCGCAAATTTGTGGTGTCGTTTCTCAACGACTCGGCTAAAGTCAACAGCGTGAACCGTGTACTAACAACCGAAGCAAGCGCCAATCGAGGCATTGCCAAAGATAAAAGCTGGGAACAAAGCATGTTTGGCGATATGCCTGTGGTAGCCGCCGAAACATTGCTCACAAAACTGCAAGGCGACATACGATTTGCCGAAGGTGAAGTGCTTCAGACACTTATCACCAATGTAGACCTCGGCGATGTGCGCGTGAACAAACTCAGCGCCTTTGTGGTGCCCAACTCGCGAATAGTGATGCGCGGCAGCACCTATAGCGCCGACATTGTGCTCGCTGCCGTCGACACCACATCGCTACCGCAAGTCTACGTCAACGGCACTCTGCTGGGCAACGGTCGCAGCCTGTATGAAGTGGGCACAAGCAAAGCCGGCAATTACGACTACTCGGGCTACATCGAAGTGCCCGCAGGCGACGGCTCGCTCTCGCGCTACGACTTCAAATCGAGCTACACCGTTATCGACCCTATGGCCACCATCTCAGCCACTATGATGACCGTGCTCTACGCCGGCATCGACAACCCCATATCGATAGCCGTGCCGGGCGTGCCAAACAACGCCATCAGCGCCACTATGACCAACGGCACACTCACTCGCCACGGCGAGACATGGATAGCCCGTCCTGCCAAGGTGGGCACCGAAGCCGTGATTTCGGTCACCGCCACCCTCGATGGCCGCAATCAGCAAGTGGGCAGCACCACTTTCAGAGTGCGAAAACTGCCCGACCCAATGCCTTACATAGCATATAAGGATGCCAACGGCGCCGAAAATCGCTACAAAGGCAGCAAACCATTCTCCAAGACTCTGCTCTTGCAAGCCGGAGGTGTGTCGGCAGCCATCGACGACGATATGCTCAATGTGGCTTACAAGGTGCTCAGCTTCGAGACCGTGTTCTTCGACTCGATGGGCAACGCCATCCCCGAAGTGTCGAACGGCGCTCATTTCTCGCAACGACAACTCGACAGTTTCCGCCGCCTCAACCGTGGCAAGCGATTCTATATATCCAAAGTGCGCGCCATCGGCCCCGACGGCATAGAACGCACATTGGCGCCTATGGAAGTGCTCGTGAACTAATCAAAACAGTGTTTCATAAGTAACAAAAACCACATTTCATAATTATATGAAAGCATTCAGAATAATAATCTTTGCTCTACTGGCAGCACTCTCAGTATCGGCTTACGCTCAGCAGAACGAAAGTTCGGCTTCGGTGGTGCGCCGCGCTCGCGAGGACGCCAAGAAAGCCAATGCCAAGAAAAACGGCAATATCTCCGACCGTATGCAGTCGTTCTACGAAGCCAAAGAAAAGAGCGACGCCGACCTCGAGTGGATGCGCGTAATCTATCGCAGCCTCGAAATCAAAGAGGACGCCAACACTTGCCTCTTCTACCCCGAAGAGCCAAATCAGGACGGCCAAAGCCTCTTCTACATCATTATGCGTCTGCTCATCGATGGCAAAATCAATGCCTACGAATATCTCGACGGCCGCGAAATGTTTACCGACCAATATAAAGTGAAGGTAAAGGATATCCTCGACCGCTATGGCATTATCTACACCAACGCCAAGGGCAGCACCGAGAAAAATCCTCGCTACGCAGTAGAGGACAGCGATATCCCCGGCATCGAAGTGCTCAACTACTACATCATCGAGCGCTACGAATTCGACCGCGTGAGCACTCGCGTGAAGCGCCGCGTTGAAGCCATCTGCCCCGTGCTGCATCGTGCATCCGAATGGGGCGGCGAAGCCGTGCGTTATCCTATGTTCTGGGTGAAACTCAACGATATTCGTCCTAACTTAGCTCAGCAATATGTTTTCACCGACAACGATAACAACTTGCCGCGCTACAACTACGACGACTACTTCTTGCGCAATATGTATAAGGGCGATATTTATAAGACCAAAAATCTGCGCAACAAAACCCTTATGCAACTCTACCCCGATCCCGACGACTTGAAACACGCTCAAGACAGCATCGAAGCTCGCCTCAACTCGTTCGACGCCAATCTGTGGGTGCCTTCGCGCGAAGAACTCCAAGCTCGCGCCGAAGCTGCCGAAGCCGCCGCCGAAAACGATTCGACTGTGGTAATAAAGAATCGCGACAACAAGAAAAAAGAATCGAGCAGCACCAAGCGTAGCACAAAACGCAGCCAAAAGAACACCAAGGTAAAAGAATCAAAGCAAAAAACCACCAAGGTGAAATCGGCAACAGTGCGCAGCGTCCGCAATCGAAAGAAATAAAGCCCTCTCACCCCGAGAGTAACACTTATTTCCACAAAATAAAACATTTGGCACGGATTTCCACTAACCATCAAGTGAAATTCCGTGCCAAATGTTTTTTGTCTTATTGGCTATAATTTGCAAAACTCCTCTATAAAACTCATTTCTCCACAAGTAATTTCATACAAAAAAAGTGCCATCTACAATCACAAATTCAGCCGACCAAGTCATTCCTGTGGTAGCTGTAGGCAGCAGTGCTTTTTATAATTGCACCGACGTGACATCTGTCACACTTCCCGAATCGGTAAAAACTATTGGCGACTATGCATTCAGGTGCTAAAGTTACGAAAAATATCTGATATTACGGCAACATTGCCATTTACCGAGTTCGATTTCATACAAAAATATCGGGAGAGGTTTCTAGTGAAAACGGCGGGCATAGTAACTCCATAGAAAACATTGAACTCCACCAATCGGTTGGAGACTCCTCGTTATGCCCAAACCAACCGAAAAATGAGTTTTTGCCCACTGAGAATTGAAAATTTAAGCAGAGCGTCTACGTTGAACAGAAAAATTACATCCTCCGACATTTCTCGCTACAAAAATTTTTGCGTTTAACTGAAAATTCCTACTTACAGTCAAGAGGGCATCCGTGGAAGGCAACAAGCGTTGTCACGCCTGTGCCATCCACACCAATTCGATGTCAGCTAAGTCCTATGAGAACAGTTGTTTTCATTTACTGACCTTCTTTCCTTTTACTGCGAAACGCCACAGTTTTTTATGAGAGTCATCTTTCCCTACAGCTATGCGAAGTGTAGGCTCACCAAGTTCAATCTCACGTTTCTCTAGTACAATAACAGGATTAGGGGCAGTAGCAATAAACGCATTAACAGCTTCCTCCCACATCTCATTGACGCATTTAACTGGACCGTCAAAGACATTGTTGTCTTTATCTTCAACTGTTCTTATGAGTATGCCACCACCATATTTTGTGTTTTCATTGCTCTCAAAAGTCAAATCAACGCCATAATCATGTATGTACCAACAACCTGCCTTTGAGTTTCTTGCATAGGTAACTGTCGATTTCCCGTTTGTTCTTAGGTCATCATAATTGTCACCATAGTAATAGAACTCAATTTCGTTTATGAAATACTTATTTCCTCTACTTTCTATGCAATAGTTGCCCATGAGGAACTTAGCCAAATCAGGGAACAAGGCATCAAGCTCCGATTCATTCAATGATTTATTGACTTCAAGGAGTCTTTTCATTAACTCTTTCATTGCTGTATTTTGTTTTTTATTTTCTAAAAGTGTTATTTTTCTAAACAGATCATCTATTTCTTCCTGATATGGAGGACAATCCTTTTCGTCATCAAGACCAACTATAGGTATGTGCGCTCCTTTGCAAAGCATTTTTAGTTAATTCTAACAGATCGTCCATGTTAGACAATTCAATGCGCCACCATGTTCTTCAATGAACTCACGCATCTGTACCATAAATATATTGTCCTTGTATTCTGGAAACAGCTCTCGATACTGCTTCAGTGCTTCTGCATCAGTGATCGCGTTGCCTATGCCAGGAATGATGATGAAGTCTTGCGTCTGAAGGCAGTTAATATAAGCCCAACTCAGATCGTTATATTCGCTCAGTTTCAGTTCGATTACTTCAAAATACAGATTGAGCACATCGTACATTTGTTCAGCGATCTCTTCATCATACAATTCCAGATTAACCAATACCCGTGGTTTCCCAAATGTATTGTAGCCTATGTACCTTACGATACCGTCAGTATGTCCAAAGGTATCTTCTTTATCCCAAGGAAGCCATACGATAATCAGATTCGGTTCTTGAAAAGCATATCTGAATAGCATTTCTATCTGCTCTTTGCAGAGTGAAGGATTCTCCACCAATACCTTCTCTGTCATAACAACGTCCGCTGTTTCATCAAGCCCATCATATCCTTTACAGAATACCAAGTTGCCACCATCAAGTATTATAGGTAGGTTTACTATCTTGTATTCTTGCGCGAAAGGACAATGTTTAATTACCTTGTCCACGTCTGTTATATATCTCTTCTTGTCTTGAAGGTAGTCGGGATTGAAGGTGAACTTAACGAACACATCTTCATCTACCTGTACAGGCATGAAATCTCTTACCCAATAGTCTTTTGTGTGGCATACAGCACCATAGCCCTTGTGGTAATTCCACATAATATCGCTAAGTTGTTTGTACAACTCTGGATAATGTGAAATGAACAGACTTGAGAAAAGCACATTGGTCTTTTCTTTTTCTGGAATAATCATATTGTTTTTTATTAAAATTAAACATGATGATTCGTCGACTAATCACGGTGCAAAGGTACATCCTGTTGCCTCTCAAAAACAAAAAATCTTCGTTAAATCGGGTTAAGATTTTTAGAGAAGTTATTTGTTGATTATCAATATATTAAATGTTACTTTATTGTTGTTTTTATTTAAAAGTACGATACGTTGTAGGTCAAGACGTTACATGCTTCTCTATCCCTATAATAGGGATATTCATTTAATAGGCAACTGATTGCTTGTCAATATCATAGATATTTTGTAACTTTACAAAGACCCC
>SFTJ01000084.1 GCA_004563195.1 bacterium | reverse complement strand
AGCGTCTGCGGACTGATGTCCTTCTTCTGCAATCTCAGCATCATCACCCCGTAGAGCGAGTTGAAGCACGTCTCAATCTCGTCCTCCTGCTTGTCGACTCCACGGTTGCGCAGCTCCACGATAAACGGCAGCACCTTGTAGTAGGCGGCACTGTAGAAGGGGAACTTCGTCGAGTCGAGCAATCGCTTGTGCAATTCCTCAAGGTTCCACAACGTCACCTTATTTATAGTGATATGCCCCTTCTCGCGGCATCCTTCCTCGTTCATCATCCTGATGAGATTGCCAAACCAGTCGGCTTCCTCCTCCTTCTGCTCGTCGGTGTAGTCAAACTGCGATATATATTCGCGCCTTATCCTCGACAACTGGCAGTCGAACGCCCTGATAGTGTCCTCCACCTGCCACATGTACAACAGATATTCGGCGATGTTTTTCTTTCTTAGTTGGTCGGCGATAAACATTATTTAAATATTAAAAAATTAAAATATTGAAATATTGAAATATTGACATATTAAAAGAAGCGGTAGAGGTTGGTGACTGTACCTAAGAGCATGAGCACCGAGCACAGCATCACCACGGCACCGATAATCTGATTGATGAGCTTGATGCCGTTGGAGTCAAATTTTCCCCTCACCTTGTCGATGAGCCACGTCAGTCCATACCACCACACAAGGGCGCCTCCCACTATACTCGCAAATCCCACCAACATCTCAAATGGATGATTGGGCATCACGAATGCAAACTGTGCAAAGCATGCCAAGAATAGGAAGATAATCAGCGGATTGGAGAATGTGACAAGAAACGCTGTCAATCCGTTGTGCCACAATGTTCCCTTACCATTGCCCGACTGGTGAATCTTCTTCGTGGGGTCGGAACGCCACGTAAACAATCCGAAGGCGAACAACAGTATGCTGCCCACAATCTGAAGGTACAGCCTCGTTTGCTGGTTGCTGAGGAAGTCCATCACAAAACTCATACCGAAGCCGGCGATAGCGGCATATATCATGTCGCTCACTGCTGCACCTATTCCGGTGACGAATCCATACCATCTGCCCTTGTTCAGTGTGCGCTGCACGCAAAGCACTCCCACGGGTCCCATAGGTGCCGATGCGATGATGCCTATCAGCATGCCCTTGGATATGAAATTTAATATGTCTATCTGTATCTGAAATGCCATAACGAGTGCAAAATTGCTAAAAAAAAGCGAAATATACAAGTTTTTTCGAAGTTTTTTTTGTTTTATCGCAGTTTTTTTCTAACTTTGCCCTCGGAAATCGTCAATAATTAAAAATTAATTCTAAAAATGAACGAAAAATCAACTATCAAGCCCTATGTGATTGGCTTAGATTTAGGAGGAACTAACTCCGTGTTTGGTATCGTTGACAGTCGTGGCGACATCAAGGCCACAACAGCCATCAAGACCCAAGGTTATGAGACTAGCGAGGCTTATGTGGATGCAGCTGTCGATGCCCTTCAGATTATCATCGACCAAGTGGGCGGTATCGACAAGATCAAGGCCATGGGTATTGGTGCACCTAATGCCAACTATTACACTGGTAACATCGAGCATGCCCCCAACCTTGTATGGGGCAAAGGTATTGTACCCCTTGCCAAGATGTTCTCCGACCGTCTCGGCGGTATCCCCGTGGCAATCACCAACGACGCCAACGCTGCAGCCATCGGTGAGATGACCTACGGTGTGGCACGAGGAATGAAGAACTTCATCGTCATCACCCTCGGCACTGGTGTAGGATCAGGAATCGTTGTCAACGGACAGCTCGTATATGGTCACGACGGATTCGCCGGCGAACTTGGCCATGTCACTATGGTGAGAGGCGAGGAAGGACGTTCCTGCGGTTGCGGACGCACTGGATGCCTTGAGGCATATTGCTCTGCCACCGGTGTGGCACGCACAGCCCGCGAGATACTCGAAAAGAGCACCGAGCCATCCCTTCTGCGCGACCTCAAGCCGGAGGACATCACATCCCTCGACGTGAGCATAGCAGCAGGCAAGGGCGACAAGATAGCCAACGAGATATTCGAGTTCACCGGCAAGATGCTTGGAGAGGCCTGCGCCGACTTCGCCGCATTCTCCAGTCCCGAGGCATTCATTTTCTTCGGCGGTCTTGTCAAGGCTGGCGACCTCATTATGAACCCCATCAAGAAAGGCTACGACGACCACGTGCTCAATATCTTCAAGGGCAAGGCACAGTTCCTCATCAGCGGTCTCGACGGAGCCTCGGCAGCCGTTCTCGGTGCCAGTGCCATCGGATGGGAAATCAATGCACAGTAATTTTAGTAAATGGATATATCAGTAATCATACCACTCTTCAACGAAGAAGAATCGCTTCCCGAGCTTTACGCTTGGATTGAGCGCGTGATGAAGGCCAACGGATTTTCGTTCGAGGTCATCTTCGTCAACGATGGCTCCACCGACCACTCGTGGCAGGTGATACAGCGCTTGGGAAGCGAGTCGGACCACGTGAAGGGTATCAAGTTCAGACGCAACTACGGCAAGAGCCCTGCCCTCTACTGCGGATTCAAGCAGGCACAAGGCGACGTGGTCATCACCATGGACGCCGACCTTCAGGACTCTCCCGACGAAATACCCGCCCTCTACAAGATGATTGTCGAGGACGGGTATGACCTCGTTTCAGGATACAAGCAGAAACGCTACGATCCCCTGTCGAAGACTATCCCCACAAAGCTCTTCAACGCCACGGCGCGCAAGATCAGCGGTATCAAGAATCTGCACGACTTCAACTGCGGCCTCAAGGCCTATCGCAAGGCCGTTGTGAAGAACATTGAGGTATATGGCGAGATGCACCGCTACATACCCTACCTTGCCAAGAACGCCGGTTTCGACAAGATTGGCGAGAAGGTGGTGCAGCATCAGGCACGCAAGTATGGCTCGTCGAAATTCGGTCTCAACCGTTTCTTCAATGGCTATCTCGACCTCATCACGCTGTGGTTCCTCAGCAGCTTCGGCCGCAAGCCGATGCATGTGTTCGGATTCCTCGGCACCCTCGTCTTCATCATCGGATTCATCTCGGCGTTTGCCCTCGGAGCCGACAAGCTCTACTGCCTCGCCAATGGCATCAAGCAGCGTCTCGTCACCGACTCGCCCTATTTCTACATCTCGCTCACGATGATGATGATAGGCACGCAGCTCTTCCTGGCGGGATTCATCGGCGACCTCGTGAGCCGCTCGTCGAGCACTCGCAACGACTACCAGATTGAGGAGGAGATAAGATGCGGAGAATAATCCTTGCGCTTGTAGCCGCCATTGTCGTATGTGCCTGCTCGTCGATCGACTGCCCAGTGCAAAATGCGGTATATACCAACTACGCCCTCTACAAGAGCAACGGAGAGGTGGACACACTGAGGGACACCCTCAGTGTGCTCACTCCCACCGCCTCGGGGCGCGACACCCTCGTGTTCAATCGTGGTGTGGGGCTCACCTCGTTCAGTTTGCCCATCAGCTATGTCAACCCCTGCGACACGTTCTATTTCGGACTCAAGCCCCAGGGCGACAACACCGAGTGGATTATCGACCGTGTCCTTGTCAACAAGACCAACACTCCGCGCTTTGAGTCGGTTGACTGCCAGGTGGCTTATTTTCACACCATCACGTCGGTGGAGACATCACACTTCTTCATCGACTCCATAGTAATCAACAATCCAAACGTCGATTATGACACCGAAAGAAAGCATTTCAGGATTTATTTCTCCAAGCGATAGTGCGTTGGGACGCCTGTGCGCCTCGCTCGCCCTTGCCGTGGCTCTTGCCTTCGGCGGCAGTGCAGATATGCGTGCACAGGGCAAACTGTTTGCCATACAAAAGGACTCCGTGGCTTTCTTCCAGGGATTGCAGGTGTCGGTGGATATCGCCGGACCTGTCATCCGTGCTGTCAGTGATTATGGCGAATACGAGGCTGCGCTCAAGGCCAACCTCCACAACCAGTATTTCCCTACTATAGAAATAGGTATAGGAAGCGCCGAGCACGACGACATCGTCACTGGCAACTACTACAAGACGTCGGCACCCTTCTTCCGCATCGGTTGCGACCTCAACCTCGCCAAGCAGAAGCACACGCCAAATTTCGTGTATGCCGGTTTGCGCTATGCCTTCACCTCGTATAAGGTGGATATGTCGCGCACCCCCACCCCCGACCCCATATGGGGCAACGACACCGCTTTCGTTATAGATGGCGAAACGTGCTCGCAGCATTGGGCAGAGATTGTGGTGGGACTGAAGGCCAAGCTCTTCGGACCGATACATGCGGGATGGTGCGTGCGCTACAAGCGCCGACTGAGCCATAAGGATTGCTCTGCAGGCAACACATGGTACATCCCCGGCTACGGAAAATATGGCGACACCCGCATCGGTGCCAACTTCAACGTGATAATCGACATCTAATATCAGCATGTACAACAAAAGACGCCTCCTATGGCAATTGCCCTTTTTGGCATTCCTCGTCATTGGCACAGTCATCATCGTCAGCCGACAGCAATCCACGCCCTATCAGCACGACCGTGGCATGGTGTTCGGCACTGTGTATCATATCACCTATCAAAGCTCTAAAAGCCTTCAGAAGGACATCGAGGCCGAGCTTGCCAAGGTGGATGCCTCTCTGTCGCCTTTCAACAAGCGTTCCATCATCACCGCCGTCAATGAGAATCGCGACACGGTGGTCAACAAGATGTTCTCCGACGTGTTTGCTCTTGCCATGAAAATATCCGACTCCACCAATGGCGCTTTCGACATCACCGTGGCTCCTCTCGTCAATGCCTGGGGCTTTGGCTTCAAGGGCGGTGCCATGCCCTCGCGCCATCAGGTTGACAGTCTCAAGGCTCTTGTGGGCTATCACAAGGTGAGCCTTACCAATGGTCGTGTCAGCAAGACCGACCCGAGGATTATGCTCGACTGCAGTTCGATAGCCAAGGGCTACGGCTGCGACGTGGTGGCAAAGTTCCTCAGTGCCAAGGGCATCGACAACTATATGGTGGAGATAGGCGGCGAGATTGTCACCCGTGGCATCAGCGAGAAGAGATTGCCATGGAAGATTGGAGTCACCAAACCCACCGACGACTCGCTGAACGTCAATCAGGAGATACAGACCATCATCAACGTCACCGACAAGGCAATGGCAACCAGCGGCAACTATCGCAATTTCTATTACAAGAACGGACGCAAATACGCCCACACCATCGACCCCTCCACAGGCTATCCAGTGCAGCATAATATCCTCTCATCCACAGTCATCGCCGACGACGGTGCCACTGCCGATGCCTATGCCACCGCCTTCATGGTGATGGGGCTCGACAAGGCAAAGACCATTCTCTCGCGCCATCCCGAACTGATGGCATATTTCATTCTTGCCAGCGACGACGGCACCAACAAGGTGTGGTTCTCCCCATCCATGAAGGACAAGATAGCCAAATGATAGGATTTGCCCCACTGCTCCAGCTGCCTCTCTTTATGGGAATGGCTCGCGACGACCTTCAGCAGATTGTCGCCCACACCAAGTTTGACTTCTTCAAGCGTCCTGCCTACTCCAAGGTGATCAGCGAGGGCGACCGCTGCGAGGCTGTGGTCATTCTCACCCACGGTTCGCTCTCCGTAGAGAAACAGTCTGACGATCATGGATATGGCGTGCGCGAGATTGTCAATGCCCCACTTGTCATTCAGCTTGAGCATCTCTTCGGTCTCACCCAGCGTTATTCCGCCTCTTTCACTACTCTCTCTCCATGCAATTTCATGTCCATCGCCAAGCCGGAGGTGATGTTCCTCTTCGAGCAGTTTGATGTCTTCCGCATCAACTATCTCAATCTCCTTGCCGCCAAGACGCAGAAAGCCCAGTCGCGCCTTTGGCATCCCGCCATCACCGACCTTCGCTCTCGCGTCATCCATTTCCTTGTCTCCCACTGCACCATTCCCACAGGCCCTAAGGAGTTCTCCATCCTCATGACTCGTCTCGCCATCGAGGTCAACGCCAGTCGCCTTGATGTCTCCCGCGTGCTCAACGCCCTCCGTAGCGAAGGTCTCCTCCAGCTTCGCCGCGGCAAGATTCTCATCCCCGAACTACGAAATTTATCATGATTTCCATGTGACATGTGACGCTTGCTCACCAGGAATAGCAACCACTTTTGAACAGAGTGAATTGATTATTTCACTCTGGCTATTTAGAATATATCACTTTAGCTATCCATATTTTATCACGAAGCTTAGTTTAAAGTTATGTGAAGCCTATGTTTGTCTTTTTTTAGAATAGGTTGACTCCAAAATTTTAAGAAAAGATGAAATATAAAGAAAGAAATTTTGACATTGCGAGTTATTCCGCAGATGAGCGACTAATGTATGAGGTGTACTATATGTATAAGGTTGAGCATCTGAATGTTCCAACAATTATGGGAAAAAAGTCCTTAGGACGTAGTAAAGTTTACCGAATTCTTCGTACCTTTGCAAGCGAAAACCCGGAAATGGCAGAAAAGATGGCAAAACAAGGTAAAGATGTAACACCTTCGGACTACGAGGAACTGTTGAAGAAGGTCAGTGAATTGGAAAGTAAGCTTAAGCGCGAGACGCTTCGTGCTGATTTCTACGAAGAAATGGTAGCCTTTGGCAAAGAAGTCTATGGTATAGACTTAAAAAAAGCTGGCACCAAGTAGCTAATAGGCTTCACACTCGAGACAACAAGAAATACCCGGTTGTCTCGATGTGTGGACTGCTTGGTGTAAGGAAACAAGCCTATTACAAGCATGTTGACACTTCCATGAGGTCTCTTGCGCTTGAGAGTTTCGTAGTCGAGTTTATAAAGGAGATACGCCGCCGTGATCCCGGCATAGGGGGCAACAAGCTTTGGGAAATGTACCGCAAGCGTTTTGGAGCGATGAATACTGTCGGTTACAATCGTTTCTACGACATAATAGAGAAGTACGGCCTTAAGATCCGCAAGGCCAAGCGCCGCGTAAAGACCACGGACTCAAGCCATGAATATCCGCTCTATCCAGACCTGACTCGTGATTATATCCCAACGGCTCCTTGCCGCTTGTACGTCAGCGACATAACCTATATTCCGTATTGGCTTGATCCTGAAACAGGCGCATACCGGTTCTGCTATCTTGCTCTTGTGACGGACTACTACACGAAGGAAATCGTAGGTTACAAGGTAGCTCCGACGTTAGAGGCAAAATATGCCATTGAAGCTCTTAATATGGCTCTTGCCCATGGCTCGGCCTATGACCTCAGCAAGCTCATCCACCACTCCGACCGCGGTGTGCAGTACGCAAGCTATACTTATACGGACATACTGAAATCAAACGGCATCTCCATAAGTATGACCGAAAGCGGAAATCCCAAGGACAATGCCGTGGCTGAACGTGTGAACAACACCATAAAGAACGAGTTGCTCAGCGGTATGCAGTTCTCCAGGATTGACGAGGTCAGAGCGGCTGTCGATACAGCCGTGGAGTTTTACAATAACGAGCGTCCACACCTTAGTCTTGACGGCATGACACCACGTGAAGCAGCCTTATGTAATGGAGAAATAAACAAAAAATGGATAAGTTACAGAGAAAAAGCCATTAAAAATAGGATGGTTTAGGATTTTTTTGTACCTTTGCACCTGAAAACCCCAAGAATGTCCTTTCATAGGTATAGGACCGGAACAAGCGAGGCGGGTGCCTGGCTTCCCCTCTCTTTGTTTCGTTATGTTGCGGTGGTCAACCTTCAGGGTGAACAATGACAAGTAGAGTCAACGAGTATTATAAATAATAAATTAACTTGTCAACCTGTTTTATAAATAAGACGATAAGTAGTCAACATAAATAGTTAAACTACA
>SFTJ01000029.1 GCA_004563195.1 bacterium | reverse complement strand
TTGTGTTAAATTTTCGCCGACCATTTATGTAGCAACATTACTATCGCAGTAACATGTTGTGTATCAGCCTATAAACGCTGCAACTGTCAAACTCGGGAAATTAGTGTTCGAGCAAATAATTTCCAAATAGAAAGGTGATTTACTTCAATAAATTGAAATTAAAAATATTGGTTAGCCGAAAATTTGTGATAAATTTCGTAAATTCGCAAAGAGAAACAGAATATAATCGAATAATGGAAGACTGGAGAGAAAAACTTGGGGCTGCTTTTGGTGCAGAGTTGGAGCAGCTCAAGGCAGAGACACCCGAGGTGGAGGCAGAGCCTGCATCGTGGGCCGATAATCTAAAGGCTCAGCAGGGCAAGCAAATGGTGAATGTGATGCTCGATAAGCGAAATCGCAACGGCAAGAAAGTGACCTTGGTCACCGACCTACTGTGCGACGACGACACACTGAAAGAACTCGCTCGCGAACTGAAAGCACAATGCGGAGTGGGCGGCTCGGCACGCGGTGGCGAAATATTGATACAAGGCGATTTTCGCGACAAAGTGCTTGCTCAGCTTAAGGCTCGAGGCTTGAAAGCAAGAATTATATAAATCCCAATCTCGTAATAAAATAGTGATGAATAACACAAACACACCATCGCTCAAGGTGATTAAGGCATCGGCAGGTTCGGGAAAGACCTACCAGTTGACTTATGAATATATCAAGATACTTTTGGGCAAGAAAAACAAAGAAACAGGTTGCTACTACCTCGCCAATCGCGAGGAGTATCACCAGCACATCCTGGCTATTACCTTTACCAATAAGGCAACCGATGAGATGAAGCATCGCATAGTGAAAGAATTGCACTTGCTCTCGCAAGGCAAAGGCGACTATGTGAAGCAGTTGGTGGCCGACCTGCACACCGACGAAGAAAAACTCTGCAAAGCCGCCGATGTGGCCTTGCAAGAGATATTGTATAACTACACCACATTTAATGTAAGCACCATCGACTCGTTTTTTCAGACCGTGCTGCGAACTTTTGCCTTCGAACTCGATTTCGACTACGACTATCAGGTGGAACTCGACTCGAAATACTCCACCCGCATGGGAGTGAACATCTTCTTGATGGAGATGGGTAGTGGCATGATGCGCAGCGGCTTGATACATAACTGGTTGGTCGACTTTATGAAGGACCGTCTTGCCGATGAAAGAACGTCGTGGAACATATTTAAAAGCAATGATTTGAACAAGTTTGCCGAGAACCTTACCAATGAATTCTATCAAAGCCGAAAGGACGACATAGATGCCTATATCAGCGACTTGGCCGAAGGCGAAGGCTTCAATTCGCGCATTGAGCGCTTTCGCAAGGCAGTGGCTGCCGAGTATGCCAAAGTGAAGAGAATGAAAGACGATTGCGGCAAGCAACTTACATCGATTCTTGAGAGAGCCGGCATTGGCGAAAACGGATATGCTCTAAGTTCGAAGTCGGGACTTTCGGTGATTATAAATTGGTGCTTCAAAGGGGGTGATTTAAAGAAAGAATTTCTTGAGAAATCGCAAGCGTGGACCCCTGATAACCTCAAGGCGTGGAGCACCGATAAGGCGTGGAAAAGGGAAGTTACGGCAGGCGAGCACGATAGCCTGATAGAAGATATGCGCCGGGTGGTGGAGAAAGCCTACGCCGTAGAGCCCAAAATAAAGATGCTGCAAGATGTGCAGAATAATCTCTTTAATTTCGGACTTCTGGGCATAATAGGCCTGAAGATGGAAGAATTTTTGCGCGGCAACAAAACCATGCTGTTGAGCGACACCAACCAACTGCTTAAAGACGTGGTGTGCAAGGGTAATGTGCTCTTTATGTATGAGCGCATGGGCACCTGGATTGACCATTATCTGATAGATGAATTTCAGGATACCTCGATGATGCAATATCAGAACATAGCGCCGCTGCTCGAGGAAAGTGCGAGTTACGGCGACGACAACCTGATAATAGGCGACGAAAAGCAGTGCATCTATCGCTTCCGCAATTCCAATCCCGAACTCTTCCAGAACCGCGTGGAGCAGGAATTTAAGCAATGGGTGTATGTCGACCGCGAGAAGATAGTGAACTGGCGCAGCGCTCCCAATGTGATACGCTTCAACAACACCCTGTTCGACAAGATGGTGACGGCACTCAATGCCCAAGCTACCTACAGCAACCTCATACAGACCCCCAATCCCAAGAAAACAGAAGGCACCGGCTATGTGCGGGTGAACTTCGTGGCTCCTACCGACGGCAGTGCTGCCGACTCCGATGACGACAATGCCACCGACTCATCGAGCAGTAATAAGACCGCCAAGAAAAATCAGCAGTTCCATAGCACGGTGCTTGCCAAGCTACCTGACTATATAGAGAGCATCCTGGCGCGAGGATATGGTCAGGGCGATATAGCCATATTGGTGAGCACGAATAATGAAGGCGCCGATGTGGTGAATCGCATAATGGAGTATAACGAAACCGCCGAACACAAGATAAATGTAGTGTCGGGCGAATCGGTGTTTCTCACGTCATCGCCGGCGGTGCGATTGGTGATAAGTAATCTGCGCTACTTCGACTCGGTGAACCTCACCGTGTGCAAGGACGAGCGCACACGTCGCGCACAAGATCGCGAGGCTAAGGTGTGGCGCGTGCTGCGCGACTTCGATTTGCGCGATAGCATGCTCGCTACCGACGACCCCGAGGAACGCGGCAAACTGCTGAGCCAGACCTTTGCCGACGACCTCAAACGTAAACCCGAAACCGCCGCAGAGGGCGACGACGAGGTGCAATTTACCGACGAATATCTCGATATTCGCCACGAACTGATAGAAACCGTAGCCGACTCGTTCAATCTGGTGGCTATAATAGAAAATATAGTTAACAAAATGGTGCCCGAGGCCGACCGACAAAGCGAAAAAGCATTTATAACAGCGTTTTTCGACTGCGTATACGACTATATGTCGCGCTATCCCGCCACCGTGCACTCATTCCTGAAGTGGTGGGACCAAAAGAAAGACCTCCTCTCGGTGCCCGTGCCCGACGGAAGCGACGCAGTGAGAGTGATTACCATACACAAGTCGAAAGGTCTCGAATTTCCGGTGGTGCTGGTGCCATTTGCCGATTGGGAAATGTGCCGAGTGGACAATCTGATGTGGATAGGCGGCGAACATTTCACCAAGATACCGGAATTTGCCAATATTCCCGCCGAAATAGTGCCTCCGTTGGTGCCTATGTCGTCGAAAGTGGTGTCGACTGTGTCGGAACTTGACGAACTGTATCAAGCAGCTGTAGATGAAAGCCATATCGACACACTCAATAAGACATACGTGGCATTTACCCGCGCTGTGGATGAGCTGCATATTATGGCACCGGAAGGCAATGGAGAATCGGACAACCTCGACTGCTTGTTGCGCGACATAGTACCTGCCCTCGACGAAACCAATGCCGCCGAGCTCGATGCCCGTTATGCTCAATACGGCACACCGGTGGCGCTCGGCATGAGCGAGAGCAGCGATGATGATATGCATGTTTTCAGCGTAGGCGAGCCCGCCACAGTGCAGCGTAAAGCGAAGCCAAAGCCCGAATCTACGGTGCCAATGGACCCTATAGTGCGAGAACTCGGCAACGATTTGCCCGAAATCTACACCTATCCCGACATACTCGAAGTGTGCGCCCCCGAAGAGTATAGCGCCATTCAGGAAAAAGGCATCAAGATGCACAAAATGATGTGTATGCTCAAGAGCCGCCGACTGAAAGAACGCACCCTGAGAGTGGCATATCGCCGCGGCTTGATACGCGACAACTACGAAGAAGCCGTGGCTATGGTGGAACGCGCACTTTCCGACCCCAAGACCGCGCCATGGTTCGACGACCGCAACAAGGTTTGCAACGAGCGCAGCATAGCCATTAAGGACGAAGAAGGCAAATGCGTGTATCGCCGCCCCGACCGAATAATTCGCACTCCCGAAGGAAAAACCGTGCTGATAGACTATAAATTCGGTCACAACAATCGGAGCAAGGAAAAATACATAAAGCAAGTGCAAGACTATGCCACTACACTTGCTGCCACGGGTATGAAAGTTGACGAAGGCTATGTGTGGTATCCCGAAACCAACGAAATCATAACAGTGCAGTTGTGATGCGCAGCCGATGTGCCGTTACAAGTCACACCATGCACCCTATTGTGCAAAATCGGGGAAATGTGTTGATTACAAGAATAATTCAGCAAAAGAGGGTAGTTCTCATTTTTTGATGCTACCTTTGTTATGTTAGACGCTTGTTTTGTTAGTTTTGCAGCATCGATACAGGCGAAATTTTACAAGATTTTGTGCTGCGCAACTAAGGTACAAATTTTTACAAATATCATAATTATGAGCAGAAAGAAATACGAATACAGGGTGGAGAATATCAACGATGACAATATGGGATTCTACGACTTTATCTATGAGGTGGAACGAATCTTGAATAAACATGGCGAGAACGGCTGGGAGCTGGATAAAATGGAAAATTACGGTGGGCGTACTCTGTTGATACTTAGGCGGGAAATAGGCTGAACAGTAGGCGCTGTCGCTATTGATGTGTAGCAAATCGGGAACGGGAAGCGATTTTTGAGAATGTCGGTTTTTTCTGATTCTTTGGCATGCATTACGGCACAATACTGAGGGGTCAAGACATCTCCTTCGTATTATCTTTTTTTATGTATTTTGATATATTCAAAAAATAATTGACGAATAACGACTGACGCAAAGGGAATTATTCATTATTTATGACTATCTTTGCACTCTGAAACAAAAAAATATAAACAGAAAATGTCGATAGATAACATACTTATGCAGTCCACAGCCGAGGCTGTGAAGGCGTTATACGGCCTCGATTTTCCCGCCGACAAAGTAACGCTCCAAACTACAAAGAAAGAATTTGAAGGCAACCTTACGGTAGTGGTATTCCCATTCCTCAAGGCATCGCGCAAGGGCCCGGAACCCACCGGCCAAGAGATAGGCGAATACTTGGTGGCTAATTGCGAAGCAGTGCAGTCATTTAATGTCATCAAGGGATTTTTGAATATCGTTATCAAGCCATCGTTCTGGGCATCGGTGTTGAGCCACATAGCCGCCGACGCCAATTATGGCTTTAAGCAAGAAACTCCCGAAAGCGAATTGGTGATGATAGAATATTCGTCGCCAAACACCAATAAGCCCCTCCACTTGGGTCACGTTCGCAACAATCTCCTCGGCTACAGCCTCTCGGAGATAATGAAAGCCAACGGCTATAAGGTGGTGAAGACCAATATAGTGAACGACCGCGGTATACACATCTGCAAGTCGATGCTCGCATGGCAAAAGTGGGGCAACGGTATTACACCCGAGAAGGCAGGTAAGAAGGGCGACCACTTGATAGGCGACTTCTATGTGCTCTTCGACAAGCACTATAAGGCCGAAGTGAAATCGATAATGGAAAATGACCCCGAGGTTCTCGCAATATCGCTCGAAGACCTCGACAAGACTATGGAAGCCCGCAAGGCAGCCGCCGAAGCCAAATCGCCGCTGATGAAGGAAGCCCGCGAGATGCTCAAGAAGTGGGAAGCCGGCGACGAAGAAGTGCGCAGCGTGTGGCGAATGATGAACGAATGGGTGTATGCCGGATTTGATGCCACCTACAAGCGCATGGGCGTGGATTTCGATAAGATTTACTACGAAAGCGACACCTATCTCGAAGGCAAAGAAAAAGTGCTCGAAGGACTCGAAAAAGGCATTATGTATCGCCGCGAGGACAACTCGGTGTGGGCCGACCTCACTGCCGACGGACTCGATCATAAGTTGCTGCTCCGCAGCGACGGCACTTCGGTGTATATGACTCAAGATATAGGCACTGCCAAACTGCGTTATCAAGATTATCCCATCGATAAGATGATATATGTGGTGGGCAATGAACAGAACTACCACTTCCAGGTGCTTTCGCTACTGCTCGACAAGCTCGGCTTTAAGTGGGGTAAGGACTTGGTGCACTTCTCTTATGGTATGGTGGAACTCCCCGAAGGCAAGATGAAGAGCCGCGAGGGAACGGTGGTAGATGCCGACGACCTGATGGATGAAATGGTGAAATCGGCACTCGACACCATACTCGAACGCGAAGCCGAAAATGCCGCCAAGGGCAAGCCAAGCGAGTTCAGCGACGAAGAAAAGAACGAAATAGCTCGCATAGTGGGCCTCGGCGCACTCAAATACTTCCTTCTCAAGGTAGATCCGCGCAAGAACATGATGTTCAACCCACGCGAATCGATAGACTTCAACGGCAATACCGGACCATTTATCCAGTACACCTATGCCCGCATCCAGTCGTTGCTGCGCAAGGCCAATGCAGCCGACCTTGCAGCCGACTTCTCGGGCGTGGAGCCAAACGAGAAAGAAGTGGCACTCATACAGCGCTTGAGCGACTTCCCTGCCACCATCCACGAGGCAGGCGTAACCTACAGTCCGGCGTTGATAGCCAACTATGTGTATGAACTTGTGAAGGAATTCAATCAATATTATCACGGCTACACCATCCTCGGTGAAGAAGATGCCCAAGTGCGTGCATTCCGCCTCGCATTGTCGAATCAAGTGGCTACTATCGCGCGTCGCGGTATAGCATTGCTCGGCATCGAAGTCCCTTCGCGTATGTAATGAAAAGTTTTGATATGACTGATATTAATAATTAGAAAAAGGAAAAAATTATGGAAAATGAATTAAGAAACACAGCCGCGGTGTCGCTGACCAACAGCGTGATGCGCCGCGTTTACTTCAAGATGTTCCTGGCTATGATAGTTACAGCCGTTACATCGGTATTTGTGGCAGGTAATGAAGCCATTTTGACATTGATTTTCAGCAGTAGAGTGGCACCGATAGTGCTCTTGGTGCTTCAAGTGGGCGTGGTGCTGATTCTCTCGGGCCGCATCCAGAAGTTGAGCACAGGCACAGCTTCGCTATTGTTTTATCTCTATAGTGTGCTCACCGGAGTGACTTTGTCGGTGATTCTGCTTGTCTACACCGCATCGTCGATAGCTCAGACATTCTTTATCACCGCAGCCGTGTTTGCTGCAATGAGCATCTACGGCTATTTCACAAGCAACGACCTGAGCCGATTCGGTTCAATCATGTTTATGGCACTCATAGGCTTGATAGTGTGCTCGTTGGTGAATATGTTCTTTAAGAGCAGCACAATGGATTGGATAATCAGTTTTGCCGGTGTGCTTATTTTCATAGGTCTCACCGCATGGGATACGCAGAAAATCAAGTATATGACTGCTTATGCCGACGAGTCGATGGTGGGCAAAATAGCCACTATCGGAGCATTGAACCTCTATCTCGACTTTGTGAATCTATTCCTCTATCTGCTTCGCTTCTTCGGCGACAGCCGCGACTAAGATAGAACACTAATCGAAATAACTCAAAACCGGGCGGGAAGCAATATTCTCACCCGGCTTTTTTTTACGCTGCTGCGTATTATCGGTGTCGTGTGCTCAGCGGCTGCATCGTGATGTGGCGGCTATACGTTTCAAATTCCATGCCTTGATAGGTGCAGCTTCCGATGATATAAGAGCGAAAGTAACATTTGAGTTGAAGTGAAAAACAGTGATTGAGTTGATGTCAACAATAATGTGAAGTGGGCATTAGCCCATTGCCCATTTTCGCAACTTTTTGGCAAGCTGAAATAAAAAAACATCAGCATAGACTGCTTCGCGGACTATGCTGATGTTTAAATTATTGGATTATGTGTTCAATCAGTCGAATATGTGACGGAGACGGTCGAAGAGTCGGCTCTTGGTCGATTCAGAGGGCTTGATGTTCTCAGAATCGCGGAGCGACTCAATGGCACGGCGTTCGTCGCTGTTGAGGTGTTCGGGCACGTAGACCATGATGTTGATAAGCAAGTCGCCGTTGCCGTAACCGTTAGGGTTGGGAAGACCCTTGTTTCGCAATCGGAGCACCTTGCCGGGTTGAGTTCCGGCTTCGATGTTAACTCTCACTCTGCCATCTACGGTAGGCACTTCCACTTTGCCTCCAAACACAGCAGTCGGGAAGTCGAGCATAAGGTTGTAGATGAGGTCTTCGCCGTCGCGCTGGAGTTCGTTGTTGGGTTCTTCTTCAATCTGAATAATGAGGTCGCCCGGGATTCCGCCGCCCGGAGCATCGTTGCCGTATCCCTGCATGCGCAAGAGCATACCTTCAGCCACGCCGGCGGGTATGTTCACGCTCACCACTTGTTCTTTGCGTTCGAGTCCTACGCCGCCGCATTTCGGGCAGCGTTCTTTAATAACCTTGCCTTCGCCTTTGCAGTGAGGGCACACCGACTGGGTTTGCATCTGTCCGAGGAAAGTCTGCTGCACTTTGGTGATATAGCCGGTGCCGTTGCAGTGACTACATGTGGAGAGTTCGGTGCCGTTTTTTGCTCCGGTGCCTTTGCAGTCGGGGCAAGCCACCATGCGAGGTATTTTGAGCTTTTTCTCCACGCCGTGAGCCACTTCTTTGAGGTTAACCTTCACGCGCACGCGCAAGTCGGTGCCTCGTTTTGTGGCAGAGCGTTGGCGACCCGAGCCTCCGAAGCCACCAAAACCGCTAAATCCGCCGAATCCGCCACCGAAAATGTCGCCGAAATTGCGGAAAATATCGTTGATATCGTTGAAACCGCCGCCGAAACCACCGGCGCCATTGCCATCAACACCTGCATGGCCAAACTGGTCGTAGCGAGCGCGTTTGTCCTTATCGCTAAGCACGCTATAGGCTTCAGCAGCCTCTTTAAAACGCTCTTCGGCTTCTTTCTTCTCGGCATCCGACTTATCGGTCTGACGGTCGGGGTGGTATTTCATAGCCACCTTGCGGTAGGCTTTTTTCAATTCATCGTCCGAAGCGTTTTTGCTCACGCCAAGCACTTCGTAATAGTCTCTTTTTTCTGCCATAATTGCTTAAATCGCTAAAAAATGATTATTGTCCTACCACCACTTTGGCATGGCGTAGCACTTTGTCGTTGATGGTGTAACCGGTCATAACGGTGTCGATGACCTTGCCTTTGAGGTCCTCGCTTGGCGCGGGGAATGTGGTTACGGCTTCGTGCAGCTCGGTGTCGAAGTCGCAGCCGGTCGATTCGATGGCTTTCACCTGATTTTGTTCGAGGTACTTTATGAGTTTGTTGTAGATGAGCGTAACGCCTTGCTTAATTGCTTCGATGTCATCGGCTTGTTCGTTGGCCTTGATGGCGCGTTCGAAGTCGTCGATTATCGGTAGCAATTGTCCGAGCACTTTTTCTCCGGCGTTGCGTATGATATCGGCTTTTTCGCGCACAGTGCGCTTGCGGAAGTTGTCGAATTCAGCCAAGAGGAAGAGATATTCCTTGTTGGCTTTTTCGAGATCTTCGGTCAATTTGTTTATTTTATCGTCGAGCGACTCTTCGGCGGACTTTTGGGCGTTGTCGCCTTCGGTTTCCTCTTCAGTTGTCTCTTCGGCAGCAGCATCGGCTTGCGCTTCGGCAGCTGTGTCGGTGGTTTCTTCGCTCGTGTTTTGAGTGTTCAATTCTTCTTTATCGATTTTTTCTTCTTGCTCTTTTGACATGATTATTTTTAATTTGCAGTTTTTTTAATAATTATTTACTGCAAATACTTTGCCAAAGTGAATTTTCTGTCACACAATATTTATAGAGCAATGAAATAACTATCGTATTGGGGGTAAAGCGATTTCAGCAGGTCGGCATTACTGTCGTCGGCAAAAATGCCGAACATCGACGAGCCGGAGCCGCTCATCGAGGCATATAGGGCGCCTTGGCGATAGATTTCGGCTTTAATCTCGGCGAGCACGGGGTATTGAGCGAAAACGCTGGGTTCGAAGTCGTTTTTGAGCACATCTTTCCACTCAGCCACGGGGCGGGCGAGTATGCTCGGGATGGGGGTGTCGGACGGTTGCGGGTGCACTTGCGCGTAGGCAGCGGCGGTGGGCACTGATACCGAAGGTTTCACGAGGAAAAGGTAGTATCCCTTGAGGTCGACATCCACCGGGGAGAAGATGTTGCCTATTCCGGTTGCCATAAGCGGGCGGTTGTAGACGAAGAAAGCGCAGTCGGCGCCGAGTCGAGCAGCGCGTTGGGCGAGTTGGTCGTCCGAAAGGTTGAGGCTGAAAATCTCGTTAAGCAGCATGAGCGCGCTCGAGGCATCGCTACTGCCGCCACCCAGGCCGGCACCGTCGGGGATGTGCTTAATGAGATGCATCTCCACGTCGGGCAAGTCAAATTCCTGTTGAAGCAAGCGGAAAGCCTTGGTTACCAGGTTTTTCTCCATAGGACAATCCACGTGCCTGCCGTGGCAGGAGAGCGAAGTGCCGGAGCCCTCGGCTGCGGGCACTATTTCGAGCGAATCCTCGAGGGCTATGGGGTAGAACACAGTCTCGATGTCGTGGTAGCCATCGGGGCGGCGATTTACAATGTTGAGTCCGAGATTGATTTTTGCGTTAGGAAATCGTATCATAATGTATTGAGTTTTTTAAAGAATAGGGCTGAACAGGCGCACGAGCGAGTCGACCATTCGTTGGGCAGTGGGGCGAGCCAGCCATTGGCTTATGTCGCACTGCATGGAGTGCTTGATGTCGTCGTGGAAAATTTGTTTGAGGCGAGCATTGGTGTCGGCGCTGTAGATAAACACGTTAGCCTCATAGTTGTGCTCAAAGCTGCGGAAGTCGAAGTTGGTGGAACCCACCGACGAGAGGTCATCGTCTACAATGAGCACCTTGGAATGAAGCATGCCGGCGGTGTAGAGATATACCTTGATGCCCGCTTTCAGGCACTCGGTGACGTAGGAATATGATGCATGTCGCAGCATGGCAGAGTCGCTTTGGCGAGGCATCATCAGGCGCACATCCACGCCGCTGAGAGCTGCAGTCTGCAAGGCTTTGAGCAGAGCCTCGGTGGGGAGGAAATAGGGCGTCTGCAAGTAGATGCAACGTTTGGCTGAGCCAATGGCTTGGAGCATCATCAGGGCTATGTTGTTCCACTCGCTTGTGGGGCCGCTCGACACCAGTTGCACACCGGCATCGCCCGGCATATCGGAGAAATGCTCGATAGGGTCGTTGAGCATACCCTTGTTCATAAAATTCCAGTCGAAAGCAAACGAGCGTTGCAGCGACTCGATGGCAGGTCCGGTGATGCGTAAGTGAGTGTCGCGCCACACGCCGAGGTCGCCCCACGAGCATCCTTTGATGTAACGGTCGGCAATGTTCATGCCACCGATGTAGCCATATCGGCCATCGATGATGAGGATTTTGCGGTGGTTGCGCCAGTTCACTCGTTGAGCAAACTGCGGGAATGTGATGCGCATAAAAGGGAATGCCAGCACGCCACCACGGCGCATTTCGGCGAAGAAACGGCGTTTCACCTTGAATGAGCCCACATCGTCGTAGATAACGCGCACCTTCACGCCTTCGCGAGCCTTACGGATGAGAATATCCTTGATTTCGCGACCGATTTCGTCGTCCTCAAAGATGTAGTATTGCATATTGATGTAGCTTCGAGCTTGCATCAAATCGCGTTTCAGCACATCGAATTTTGTGGCACCATCGGTGAAAATCTCCACCTTATTACCCTTAGAATAATAGGAACGGCACATATTCTCGGCGAGGTGAATGATTTGTAGTGTGGAAGCCAGCGGCTCCACATTGGCATTTTTCACTTCGATAGCCGACATCTCCTGCGCTCCGAGGCGGCGCAGACGCTGCTTGAGCATAATTTTGCTTTTGAGCGAACGACCGAAGAAGGCGTAGAGCACTATGCCGAACACAGGCACCATAAGGAGCACGGTAATCCAAGCCAGCGAGCGCACCGGATTGCGGTTTTCGGAGATAACCACCCAGATGATGCTGAACACAGTGCAGAGATACACCAGCAGAATGCTGATATAGAGCCATTCGATAAGCGATATGTTGAGCATTATGGTAGTTAACATAGTGTAGTGAGGTGCCGACTGCATAATTAGCGTTACACAATGTGCTAAGTTACAAATTTTTTTGCAAACAATGTCACAGATAGCGCAAAATGTTCCTGCGCCGGCACGAGAATGAAGGGTTAGTGCATATCAGCCTCGCCGAGGCTGTGCGGCGAATGGGGATGTAAAAGATAAATAAGGTGCGAAATGATGATTAAATCTTTTCGTGATTTAAGCACAATTTATTACTTTTGTGAATAGATAAATAACGAAAACCGAAACATAAAGTAAACGAGATATGGCATATTTCTCAGTGATAGTGCCTGTGTATAACCGTCGCGACGAGGTGCGCGATTTGCTGGCAAGCCTGGCGGCACAGACTATGAAAGATTTTGAGGTAATAATAGTGGAGGACGGCAGCACCGACCCGTGTGGCGACATTGTGGAGGAGTATTCCCACCGGCTGACGGCGAGCTATTATTTCAAGCAGAACGAAGGTCGAAGCATAGCACGCAATTATGGCATAGAGCGTGCCACGGGCGAATATTTTATTTTTTTCGACAGCGATTGCGTGATTCCCGATAACTATTTTGCTACGCTCGATGCGGCGCTCAAGGCTCATTATGTGCCATGCTTCGGTGGTCCCGATGCCGCTCACAGCTCGTTTACCGATGTTCAGAAAGCCATCAATTTCTCGATGACGGCATTTCTCACCACGGGAGGCATACGCGGCGGCAAGGTGCAGATGGAGAAGTTTGTGCCGCGTTCGTTCAATATGGGGTATTCGCGCCGCGTGTGGGAAACGGTGGGTGGCTTTCGCGAGATGTTCAGCGAGGACATCGACATGAGCACGCGCATACGCAAGGCGGGATTTGATATTAGCTTGATTCGCGAAGCATTTGTGTATCACAAGCGTCGCGTCGACTTGCAGAAATTCTCGCGCCAGACCTATGTGTTCGGCATGTCGCGCATCACGCTTAAATTGCTCTATCCCGACTCGATGAAACTTGTTCACACCCTTCCGGCTGTGTTTGTGATAGGAGTGGTGACGCTGGTGCTGCTGGCATTGCTGTGGCACTGGTGGGCAATATTGCCACTTGCGGCTTATGTGCTGGCGCTGTGGATTACGGCATTGCGCTCTACGCGCAGCCTCAAGATAGCATCGCTTGCCATAGTGACCAGTTTCATACAACTTGGCAGCTACGGCGTGGGCTTTATCAAGGCATTTGTGTGGAAGATATTGCTCGGACACGGACGTAATATAGAAGAAGAAATAGCAATACGAAAAGGCAAATGAGCAACGATGACAAGATAAGTGTCCAAATGACGGTGCGCAATATGAAGATGACGCCCGTGGAGGACCGTCCGCGCGAAAAGGCACTTGCTCACGGACTCGAAACCCTATCGAATGCCGAACTGCTTGCCACTCTGCTTGGCAGTGGTGTGCCGGGTATGTCGGTAGTGGAGTTGTGCGAGCAGATACTTTACGACAACGACAATAAGCTGTATCGCCTTGCGCGACACAGCGTGAAGGACCTCATGCGCTATCATGGCGTGGGCGAAGTGAAGGCTCTGAATATGCTTGCCGCACTCGAGTTGGGCAGGCGTATGGCTGACGAAGAATTTGAGCAACTGCCGAGCATCACCGACAGCCAAAAGGCTTTTCGCTATTTGCGCAACAAGATGGCATCGGCCAACTACGAACGCTTGTGCATAGTGATTCTCGACCATGCCAAGCATGTAATCAACTTCAGGGAGATAAGTGACGGCGGCAAGACGGCTACGGTGGCCGATATAAAGCGCATTATGCGCACAGCGATAGAGTATGACGCCGACAGCATAATTTTGGCGCACAATCACCCGTCGAACAATCCCAAACCCTCGCCTCAAGACGATGCTTTGACGCAAAAAGTGGCTCAAGCAGGCAAGTTGGTTGACATTCCGCTTATCGACCATATCATAGTAACTCAAGGCGAGTGCTACAGCTATATGGAGCACGGAAAATTGTAAGACAATAAGAGTAAGGCAGGAAGAAGTGACTTGTATACGCCGATTTCGAGCACGATTTCGGTGGAATTCTTTGCATATTACGATAATTCTAACGAAATTTGTGGTAGGGTTGCGCATTGGCAGCTATTAGGCTGAGAACCGGATGATGATGGTTAATGTGCTAATAATCTGTGGTTTGTGCGGCTGTCTTTAGATAAAGATTTAGAAAAACTGATTTATTACGCGAGTAAAAAGGAGATTAACAATGATGTCGAAAGAAATGCGATTGCGCCGATTGCTTTTGAGTATAGGGTTGCTCGCAGTGATATTGATAGTGCTGCGGCTCATTCAGCCCAAGGAGGCAAGAGAGCATGGGCATGAAGCACAAAACGAAGCGACATTCACAACCGAAGTGAATGCCGCCACATGTGGTGAAGCCGAAGCGTGCAAGTGCGACACTTGCCCTTGCTGCGGCAGTAAGATAGTGCATTAGAAAGGTGTAGACGAGCCTTCCTGAAGGAAGTTGTCGTTGGATATTCCACCCGTTATTTCAGGTAAATTGGGAGCCGGAGGCATATTGTCGGCGTCAGCCGGACTTGCGTTGATACGCGAGGCCACTACGCCCTCCGAGCGAACCAACTCATTCTCTCCGATATTTTCGAATCGGGCAAACTCGCCGCGGAAACGCAAGTCGACATCGCCTACGGCGCCGCTACGGTGCTTGGCGAAGATAAATTTTGCCAATCCACGAATGTCGTTACCTTCGGGGTCCTCGCCCGACTTGTAGTAGTATTCCGGGCGGTGAATGAAGCACACCATATCGGCATCCTGCTCTATGGCACCCGATTCGCGAAGGTCGGAGAGCTGAGGCACCTTGCCGTCGGTGCGGTTTTCTACCGAACGGTTGAGCTGCGATAGTGCTATGATGGGTATGTCGAGTTCCTTGGCAAGTTGCTTTAGCGAACGCGAGATGGTGCTGACTTCCTGTTCGCGGCTGCCGAATTTCATACCGCTGGCGTTCATAAGCTGCAAATAGTCAATGACGATGATTTTCACATCATATTCGCGCACCAGACGGCGCGCCTTGGTGCGAAGTTCAAACACCGATAGGTTAGGCGTATCGTCGATGTAAAGTGGAGCAGAGTGAAGCGGGCGAATGCGAGTGTGAAGCTGTTCCCAATCCTGGCTTGTGAGGTTACCACTTTTGATTTTGTTGCCCGGGATTTCGCAAATGTTACTTATGAGACGGTTCACGAGCTGCAGGTTCGACATTTCGAGCGAGAACACAGCCACCGGAGTGTTGTAGTTCACCGCCATGCGCAGTGCCATAGATAGCACGAAAGCCGTTTTACCCATAGCCGGGCGGGCAGCAATAATCACCAAGTCGCTGGGCTGCCATCCCGAAGTCATGCGGTCGATTTCGTCGAAACCGGTAGCCAAACCACTAAGGCCGTCCTGACGGTTGCCGGCTTCCTCGAGTTTTTTCAATGCCTCGAGAATAACGGGGTCGATGCGTGTAACGTCCTTTTTGAGGTTGCTTTGCGAGAGTTCGAAGAGTTTGCCTTCGGCTTCGTGCAGAACGTCGAGAATATCGATAGAATCGTCGAAAGCGAGCGACTGAATCTGCGAGCTGAAGCTGATGAGTTCGCGGGCGAGATATTTCTGCGCCACGATGCGGGCGTGGAATTCGATGTTGGCAGCCGAAGCCACGCTTGCTGTGAGTCGCGAAATGCGCACTGGGCCGCCCACCTCATCGAGTGTGCCGAGCACGCGCAGCTCTTCGGTTACGGTGAGCATATCGATAGGTTGCGACATGCTGCCCAGGGTCTGAATGGCTTCGTAGATTTTCTGGTTTTCGGGGTTGTAGAAGCATTCGGGCTTCAGGATGTCGACCACCTTGCTGTAGGCGTCCTTCTCGAGCATCAAAGCACCGAGCACGGCATCCTCGAGTTCGAGGTTCTGCGGTTGCAGTTTACCGAACTCATTGACCACTTCGGCGGCAGGCTGAGGCTTGCGCTTATATTGTCGTTTTTTCTGTTCTTCGGTCTGTTTGAATTCCATTATATAAGAGTTTTTGTTGTCTTCGTTTGGGCAAAATTACAAAAAAAAGATGCGTTTTGAAATATAAAGGCTATAAGTTATGACTTATATTTTCAACACGAGGCAAGGCGCTTGTTGAAAACTCCGATTAATATATGCCGTAAAGCCTTGTTGGGTGGGGGGAGATAAGCCTTAAAAAAGAGGAGACAAACCATAGAGTTTGCCTCCTGAAAAATTGATGTATCGGTAATAAAATCTAACGGTTTACAAAACTTCGTCGACCGGAGTATAAGGCAATCCGAATACTTGAGCCACGGCTTCGAAAGTAATCTTGCCTTCCACAGCGTTCAAGCCACGCTTGAGAGCCGGGTCATCGGCGCAAGCCTTCTTCCATCCCTTGTTGGCAAGAGCCACGGCGTAAGGCAGAGTGGCATTGGTGAGGGCGAGGGTAGAAGTGAAAGGCACAGCACCCGGAATGTTGGCAACAGCGTAGTGCACGATGCCATCGATTTCGTATATAGGTTCGCTATGCGAAGTGGCGTGCGAGGTTTCGAAGCAACCACCTTGGTCGATAGCCACGTCGACGAGCACAGTGCCGGGTTGCATAAGCTTGAGCATGTCCTTAGTAACGAGGTGAGGAGTCTTGTCGCCAGGGATGAGCACCGAACCGATAACGAGGTCGGTGGTAGGCAACTCGGCGCGAATGTTGTATTCGCTCGAGAATAGGGTCTTCACATTCTTAGGCATAACGTCGTCGAGATAGCGCAGACGCTTGAGGTTGATGTCGGTGATAGTGACTTCGGCACCCATACCGGCAGCAGTGATGGCAGCATTAGTGCCTACAGTACCGGCACCGAGCACGAGCACGCGAGCCGGTTTCACACCGGGAACACCACCGAGGAGCTTGCCCTTGCCGCCCTGAGGACGTTCGAGGAAGCGAGCGCCTTCTTGAGTAGCCATACGGCCGGCAATTTCGCTCATAGGGATAAGCAATGGGAGTGAGCGGTCGGCGAGCTGCACGGTCTCATAAGCCAAGCAAACTGCTTTTTGAGCTAACATTGCATCGGTAAGAGCACGGTCGCAAGCAAAGTGGAAGTAAGTGAAGATTAATTGTCCCTCACGAATGAGCTTGTATTCGGGTTCAATCGGTTCCTTTACTTTCACAATCATTTCGGCAATCGCATAAACATCGGCAATAGTTGGTAGAATCTTAGCGCCAACTGCTTCGTAGTCGGCGTCGGCAAATCCGCTTCCTTCGCCTGCTGATTTCTGTACATAAACGGTGTGACCGTTCTTGATTAACTCTGATACTCCCGCGGGAGTCATGCCAACGCGAAATTCGTTGTTCTTAATTTCTTTTGGAACGCCAACGATCATGATAATAAAAGTTTAAAGGTTTAAGTAGCTTAATAATATGTAGTTTATTGTGGTAGCAAATTTATGCAATGATTCGGTTTTTTCAAATTTTTTGAAAAATTTTTTTGCAAAAAAAATAAGCGACTTCTCCGAAAGGAAAAATCGCTATATTTTTAGGAAAAAGTGACATCAGCGAGTGACGTCAATTTCGGAAAAAGAGTCGAAGCGGTATTAAGCCTTAACGCGTCCTACATAAGAACCGTCGCGAGTGTCGACTTCGATCAATTCGCCCTCGTTGATGAACAAAGGTACGCGAACAGTGGCACCTGTTTCAACAGTGGCAGGCTTGAGAGTGTTGGTGGCAGTGTCGCCCTTGAGGCCCGGCTCGGTGTAAGTGATTTTGAGCACGGTCTTCACCGGCATTTCAGCGAAAAGCACGGTTTCGGTCGAAGCGTCAGACACAACTTCTACAGTGTCGCCTTCTTTCATAAATTCCACGCCTGTCACGAGGTCCTTAGCGATAGGAATTTGCTCGTAAGTCTCTTGGTTCATGAAGATGTTGTCATCGCCTTCGGCGTAAAGGAATTGATAAGGACGGCGTTCAACGCGAACGTCTTCGAGCTTTTCGCCGATGTTGAAGCGGCGCTCGAGTACGCGACCATCTACCACATCCTTTAGCTTGGTGCGCATGAAGGTGTTACCCTTACCCGGCTTAACGTGAAGAAACTCGATGCAGAAGTAAAGACGGTTGTCCAAGCGAATGCAAGTACCGTTCTTGATGTCTTGTGAATTAATCATAAAATTTTGCTGTAATATTTATATAATTATGAATTGACTTGAGTTTTCGAGTGCAAAATTAATTGAAAATAAGAGAAATCACAAAAACTTTTTAGTAAAAATGCCGTAAGGTTTGGTAAATTTGAAAAAAGTGACTAATTTTGCACTCCGAATTGTGATAAAACAAGAAATAAAATTAAGAAAATAAATAAAATACGGTAATGAAAAGAACATTCCAACCTTCGAACAGAAAGAAAGCCAACAAGCATGGCTTCCGTCACAGAATGCAAACTGCAGATGGTCGTAAAGTATTGGCACGTCGTCGTGCAAAGGGTCGTTACAGCCTCACAGTTTCTGACTCTGTAAACAAGTAATAAGAGCCGCTTAGGTTTTTTATTACTTTATCTCTCCTGCTCAGGAGGATGAAAACGCATAAAGCCGTTGTTGCTCACGCTTCAGCGGCTATTAGTGTTTGTATATGTGTGTGCATAAGAGAGCCGCTGCGGCTCGAGATGAAGCATAACGGTGAAGCAAAAAATCGCCGCCCACAGTGTTGTGAGGCGGCGATTATTGCTATTAGCAGTTGAGTGAAATGTTTTTGCTACTTGATGTGCTCGGCTATCTTAATCCACTGTTCGGTGGCGTTGATGTCGGGATTAAGGTTGTGCGACTTGGCAAAAGCCTTTATCTCGTCCTTTTGGCGGGGGAATGCCTTGGCGAGGTCGTTGACGTTCTTGATGCCCGACCAGCGATTGCCTTTGGCGATATAGAGTTTGTGCGAGAGGCTGAATTGGGTCTTTTTACGCTCACCGGCAATAATGTCGGTTACGTTCTTCACCGAGTGCACGCGATAGAGCGTCCAGTGTGGGGTGGCGTAGATTATTTCGTACCAACCTTTGGTGGGACGGTGGTCGGCTTTGTCGAGATACACCACTTCCAAGCCGTTGATTTTCACTTTTTCGAGTTCTGATGCCTGATAGTAGACAGTTCTGCCAAACGGGCTGTTGATAATCACAGTGCCGAGCTGCAGGTCGAGGTGCAGCTGCAGGTCGGTGTAGGTGTAGCCGCGATAAGTCACTTCGCCGGGTGTGAAATCGGTGGGGTGATAGGGGGCATTGGCATATAGAGCGGGCGAATAGCCGCGTTCGAGGCGTGCGCTGAAGATTTGTTGTGATTTTGGTTGTGCCGATACATTCAGAGCAGCGCAAGCAGTGATGACGGCTATTACTAACGATGATTTAAGCAATTTCATTTTACAGTAAATTGAGTGGTTGTGTGAATACGGTTGCCGTCGGGTGTGATGCCTTCAACGGTAACCACAAATGAGCCTTTGAGGTCGGAGGTGAAGCATTGCAGCGTGCCTGCCGAGGCTTGCGGATTCCAGTAGAGCGTGTGGCGCATGTCGGGCATTTGCTGAGGCATCGGGGCTGCGTTGGCATCGCGACATACAAGGGGCATCGATGTGGCCTGTTGGATGCCGCAAAATGCTTGTTCGCGCGAGTTATCGGGCAGAGCGAAGTGCATCTTGTTGCCGCGCGGTGTGCGGAAGTTTACTATGCCCGCATATTCTTGGTTGGCAAATACGTAGTGGCCGATATAAATGTCGATGTAGCGGCAGTAATGAGGATTGTAGTTGAGCAGGTCCTCGTGGTTCATCACAGCCACGCCGTCGATGAGCACCAATGTGTTGCCTTGGTTTTGACGACCGGTAAATTCGTCGAACATGGTTACTCGCTGCTTGCCTTCGGGGGTGGTGGTAGTGCCGAGTTCGTAGATATATTCGATAAATGTCTCCTTGAAGGAGTTGAAACGGCGATAGTTTTCCATATCGTAGCGCGAGATGAGTTCGTAGCGATGCAATCCTTCTACAGCCGAAGAGTGGCGGGTGAGGCTATCGGTGCCGAAGTAACGAGCTGCCTGAATGCCCAAGCTGCGCTCCTGAACGGCGTCTCTGTCGGCTTGGCTTATTTCCACCGGGATGAGTTCGTCGAGCAGAGGAGCTTTGAAGGGCGTTTTGAGTGTGATGCTGCCGCCGGGTTCCACTCCGGTGAATATGGTGTTGACGCCATACATCAGCGGGGTGAAAAATTGCACATTGCCGGCATTATCCACTATGCCCGGATAATAGCGCACCACCGGACTGCGAAGCGATATGTTGGCATTGACTGCCGGAGTGCCATTGCTCGAGGTGTAGGTGCCTTCGATAATCTGACTTTCGGTTTCGGGCGTAAGGTTGCCGGTGATAGTGGTGGTGGGAGCGGCATATTGAGTGATAGGAGTGTCGCCCATGCGCCATCCGTCGGTGCGTACCACCGATACAGCCATTATGGCGTCGGCGGGAAGCTTTGAGAGGTCGATATTTACAGCCTCGCGAGTGCCATATTCGGCTTTATCGGTGCTGATGAGCAATGAGCCGGCTGAGAAATCGGGAGTAGCCACGGTACGTTCCAGGCTCACCTTGTCGGTCTGTTTCTCGTAGCGAAGAGCGTTGAACACATGTATAGTCTTGGAGAACAATGCTTGCTCGCCCATATTGAGCATATTGCGAGTGTAGGCGCAGAGTTTGTAACGACCGCTGGGGATGGTGAAAGGCAGTTCGAGTACGCCGTCGGCAGCAGCAGTGCTGTCGATTTCCACGGTGCATTGCACGGTGTTTGGGGTGTCGCCCACGAGTTGCACATAAGCCACGCGGCTACCGCCTTGCATGAGCCGACTGTTCTCATCGAGGTTGTAAAGTTTAAACCAAAGCCTTTCGCCGGCAAGATAGAAGTTCTTATCGGTTTGGGCATAGATAAATTCCTTGAAAGGCTGCTGAGCATGGGCTGCAACGATGCCCGAAAGCAGAAGCAGAGCTGATAATATTTTTTTCATGATGCGGAAGGGCATTTGTTAGAATTTTATGTTGAATGAAACGTAGGGAATAGGGCAACCGAAGACCGACATTTTGTAGCCTTTGATTACGCCGTTTTCGCTGCGGAAGAAGATGGAGTAGGCATTCTTGCGAGCCGTAACGTTATATACACCAATGGTGAAGAAGGTGTGTAGTCGGGCATTCAGGCGGTGAGTGGGCTTCACGTTAAAGGCGAGGTCCATTCTGAAGTAGTTAGGAATGCGAGTAGAGTTGCGGTCGGAGTAGAAGAATGTGTAGCTATTGATGGTGTTGTCGTAGTACTTTGCCACAGGCACGGTGAGAGGTCGTCCGGTGCTGTAGTCGGCGTTTAACGAGATACTGTAGCGCTGAGTGAACTGGTAGTTACCCACGAGTTTGAATTCGTGTGGGCGGTCGTAGTCGGAAGCATACCAATCACCGTCGTTGGTGGGGTTAATTATGCGCGGGTCGTTCTGTCGGAGCATGGTGCGGCTGTAGGTGTAGCTTGCCCAGCCGTTGAGCTTGCCCTTAGAGCGCTTCACCATCAATTCCACACCGTAGGCATAACCTTGAGTAGGAAGCACGTCGGTTTCGAGGTGGTCGTTCATAAGCAGAATGGCACCACTGCGATAGTCGAGGTAGTCGTTCATGGTTTTATAGTAACCTTCGATGCTAGTTTCGATATTTCCGTTCTCGAAGTTGCGATAGACGCCTAAAGCATACTGAACGCCGGTTTGCGGTGTTATGTTGGCATCGGAGAGTTTCCAGATGTCGGTAGGCGATGGCACCAAGGTGTTGGATATCTTGTGAATGTATTGGCGCATGGAGTTTACGCCGGCTTTGATGGAGAGGTCGGGCGTAATCATATAGCGGAGTGAGCCGCGGAATTCGGGGCCCATATATGTCTTGATGTTGCCGTCGGTGGTTTTTTGCTCCACAATGTTGCTTTCGGTGGGCAGTTCGCCGTCCTGATAGAGGTAGTAGGTGCGGGGGCCCATGGCTTGGAATAGGCTGAAACGCACGCCTGCGCTAAGCGAGAAGCGGTCGGTGATGTCCCACTCTTCGTTGGCATAGGCTGCAGCTTCGAGGGCGTTCTCATTCTGCAGTATCTGGTATCTGTAGAGCGATTCGGAGCTGTAAGGCTCGGTTTTGCCGGGCATAACGTCGTAGTAGGTGGCGCTTGCGCCGAAGCGTATCTTATGCTTTTCGATAGATTTCATCGTGAAATCGGCTTTGCCGAAGTATTGATTGATGCGATAGGATAGTGTATAGGCATCGTAGGGGTTGAAATACTCCGAAGTGCTGTAGTCGTAGTGGTCGAAGCCGCCGGTGATTTCGAGAGGCGACTCGCCGCCAAAGAGGTGCACATATTTTGCCGAGGCATTGGCATTGCAGTAGGCGTATTTCTGACCTTCTTCGAATTTAAAACGGTCGTGGCTGTAATATCCGCTCACGTGAAGGTGGTCGAGTGAGGTGAATTTGTGCGAGAGCACCAGGTTGGCGTCGTAGAATCCGGCTCTACCGTTCTTGTATCCGCTTTTTTCGGGAATCAAGCCCAAAATCCAGTCGGAATACGAAGCGCGTGCGCTAAGCAAGAGCGAAGTGCGGTCTTTTACGATAGGACCTTCGAGGTTAAGGCTGCTGGCGAGCACGCCGAGGCTGGCGTTGCCGGTGAATTTCTGCTTGTTGCCACGCTTACTGTTGATGTCGAGCACGCTCGAGAGGCGACCGCCGTATTGCGACGGAATATTACACTTATAGAGTTCGATATTATCCACAATATTGCCGTTGATGGCAGAGAAGAACCCGAACAGGTGGTTAGGGTTATAGATGGTATTGTCGTTGAAGAGCACGAGGTTTTGGTCGGTGGCACCACCGCGCACGCTAAATCCGCTTGTGCCCTCGCCGAGGCTTTTCACGCCCGGAAGGGTTTGAATCACCTTGATGATGTCCATTTCGCCAAATGCGGTGGGGATGGTAAGCATCTCTTCGGCTGTGATTTTGTGCACGCCCATAGCCACATTGCGCACATTGTCGAGGCGATTGGCAGTAACGTCGAGTTCGTCGAGTTGGTAGTAGATTTCGCTATCGTCGAAGTCTTCTTCTTCAGCCTCTTGCAAGTTGTTTTTGTCGAGCAGAGCGCTTTGTTGCATGTCGAGTATCGACGCACCTATGATGGGGTAGGCAGCCACATCGCCCACCATAAAATTGCCTTTGGCAATAAAAACCGATTGGCCGTCGGCCGAAATGGTGGCTTTTAACCCGGTTCCGCTGAGCAGAGATGCTAACAGATCCTTCAGTTTTGTGTCGTCGCCCTCGGTGCGTTCTATGGTTATGTTTTGCACATCGGCGGCTTTCCAATACACTTTTGCTCCGGTTTTTATGCTAAGCGAGGTCAGAGCTTTGTCGAGAGGCTGACTCTCGAGCACAATGTGCTTTGCATGGGCGGCTGTTGCTACTGTCAACGCCGTGCAGATGCCGAGTAATGCTTTGGTTAATTTCATGTTTTTTTGTATGTTTTTTTGTTATATTCTATTGGTTTAGGTTAGTATAGTTGATAAAAGCCCTAAAGGAGGTCATTAGGCCACCATTCGGGTTTTATTTTGGTGCTTACTTTTTGGCAATTACAAGCCTCGGGATAGTATAAACGGAGGTCCTGTTGGGTGTAATTGGTGGGATGCTTACTCCAGAGCACATATCCTAAAGCGAATCGCGGGTCCTCGGGTTGTTCCAATTTAAAGTTGTTTCCGGGCATATAATCGTATTTGTAAGTGCGTTTGAGCGTGATTTCATCGCCGGATACAAACAGTCGCTTGTAGGTGACATGCGAAGCAGTTATGTAACCGCGAGGGTCTTTTTGGCCACCTTTGGTGCACGTTATGTTACCTTTCACATCGCTTGGCATAGGCGAGAAAAGGCTGCCTGTGAGTTCGGTGAGTCGCTTCATAGTGGCATAATAGTTATATGCTTCATCGGATATGGCACTTTGATACAATGTCATGCAGTATAAGTGGTCGAAGCGAGAGTAACTGGCGTTCAATCGATAGATTTCGTGCATTTTCACCACGTTTTCGGTAAGGTTGCTTGTGCTGTAGATGTTGATGGAGGAAGAATTAGCATGGGTCCAGCAGTACAAGTAGGGGTTGTAGCCCTTTTCCTTGTCGAGTTCGGGAAACGCCGACGGGTCGTATTTAATAATATACCCATTGTCGTGCATGGTGTAAAGCATGTTGACCGAAGCATGCACTTCATAGTCTTCTTCGAATGTCCACATAAAGTTGTGCATGTTATCGTTACCTCGGGCGTCGACATAAAAAATCAAGCACCCCGATTGTTGGTCCTGGCTATAGTAAAAATCATCGATTTCAGGAGCCGGTTCGCTCACCAAAAAGTCCGATTCGTAAGTATTGCCGTTGTGTGTGATTACTATCTTATATTTGGCATCGGTGTCGATATCGTAGGTGTCGATGTCGTAGCGTAAGGTTTCTTTATTATAGTATATTGGACCGCTATCGTAGCCGTTATCACCCTTTATCCACACCGTGGCATCTTCTACATATTTTGCCGAATTGGGCGAATTTAGAGCAAGTGGTTGCTCGATATAAACATACGACATAGCCCCCACTAAAATTCTACCATCTATATATAAAGCCGTGCCGTCGGAACTCAGTAATTGCTCTTCGCCCACTTCATACTCGTCGACGCAACTGCTTAGTGTGGCAATTGCTGCAAATAATAATATTGTGAGACGAATTGGCATAATCAAATTTAGTATTTAGTTTTAAAGGTTAATCGTAACTTTTGACAAATATATAAAGAGTTTTACACAAAACAAATAAATTAGCAAAAAAATGTGGGCGAGAGGTATTTCTATGGGCATTTCTGTAGGTTTTTGCAATAATTCTTTGGAAGATGCAATTTTGTGATTATATTTGCGATTATCAATAAAAAATGAGAATAATATTTAACAAAAAATAATGCCTATGAAAACAAGTATAAGCAAAGTGATAGCATTGGCTTTTGCAGCCATGCTGATAAGTGTAGCTTCGGCATCGGCAGCCGAGATAATCAAGTTCGGCACCAAGCCTACGAAGCAAGAACTTGAAATGAAAGTGTACGCCCCCGACACCACTGCTCGAGCAGTATATCTCTGCGATTATGGCGATGTGTTTTATCAGTTCTCCAACACCATAGGGTTTTATATAGAATATAACTACACCAAGCGCATAAAGGTGCTGAAGCCCGAAGGTGTGGGAATGGCTGATGTGAGCATAATATTTTCGGATGGAGAGAGCGTGCGCGGACTTGAAGCCAATGCCTATAACGAAGAAAACGGCAAAGTGGTGAAAACACAGCTCGACAAGAAGAATGTATTCGAAGAAAAGGTTAGCAGCAAGCGCAAAATGGTGAAGTTTGCCATACCCAATGTGAAAGAAGGCACTATATTGGAGTATAAATACACGCTACATTCACCGTTGGTGCAAAAAATCAACGACTGGGTGGCTCAAAAACGCTTGCCGGTGATTAACAGCCGCTTGGATATCACTATCCCCGAATATTTCATAGTGAATGTGGCACAACACGGGGTGTTCCCGCTTGTTACCGAAAGAAAAGAAGACACTTGCAAATTCTCGGTAATTACCGATTGGGGCACTACCGAAGCCTTGACATGTGCGGCACGCAGCTATAGTGTGGAGGGCGACAGTATTCCGGCTTTAGATAACGAACCGTTTGTGTGGTCGCCCTACGATTATCAGGCTATGATAGAATTTGAGTTCTCAGGCACGGCATTCCCGGGCCAACTGATGAAGCCGATTTCCACCACCTGGAGCGATGTGGAAAAAACACTCAAGGAAGACGAGCAATTCCCTATGAATATGAGTTGCCCTTATGAAAAAGAATTGAGAACGCTCGATATCCCCGAACCGGCTACAGTGGAACAGCGCGTGGTGGCGATGATGAAGTTGCTGCACAGCAAGATGAAGTGGAACGGCCAGCGCGCATGGTATTCGGTCGACATGAAGAAGGCTATCTCTACCGGCGTGGGCAATAGCGCCGAGATGAACTTCATAATGATGTCGATGATGCGCAAATATGGCATTCAATGCTCACCGGTGGTGCTCAGCTCGCGAAGCAACGGCAGAATGCCTATGATCAGAGCTTCGCTGGAGCGCTTGAGCGATATGGTGGTGCGATTTGTAGATGGCGACCAAGTGCATTATATCGATGCCAGCGACAAATATGCCTACATCGATGCCCTCCCTGCCGATGTGCGCGTGGAACGTGCCAAAGTGATAGGCGAGGAAGCTTGGGCCGACCTCTCCAACCTCTCGGTCAATCAGCTCAACAAGACTCTCAACTCCACTTTGAGCGCCGACGGCACGCTGAGCGGCATCAAGCGCAGCACTCGTAGCGGCATTTTTGCTTGGATGCTTAAGCGTTCTTACGAGTCGGAAAGCGACTCGATAAAATATGTGGAGCAAATAATGAAGAACAACGATATAGAGGTGGAATCGTTCTCCACCAGAGGCGTTAAAGACTATGGCAACCGCGTGGTGACCGATGTGAAATTTACCAAAACGGTCGACGTTACCGACGACCATATCTACTTCAATCCGATGATAGCTCTCGATGAGAAGGACAACCCATTTGTGCAGGACAAGCGAGAATATCCGGTGGAACTCCCGTGCACGCAAGTGGTGAACATCATCTCAGCCATAACGCTACCCGATGGCTATGAAGTGGAAGAGATGCCACAATCGGGCGCTCTGAAATTTAATGATGGCACTTGCTCATGCCAGTATTTGGTAAAATTGGTGGGCAATCAGATACAAGTGCTCTATAAGTTGAACATAGGCCGCCAGTTCTTCGAAGCATCGGAATATCCCGACCTGAAGAATTTCTATCAGGCAGTGGTGGAGAAGAACAATCAGATGGTGGTGCTCAAAAAAGTGCAGTAAGGCTATGAAGAGAGTGATGATAACGGCATGGGCACTATGTGCGTGCTTGGCAACGATTCGAGCCGAGGTGATAAACTCGGTGATAGAAGACTATAACTGCGAAGTGGAGTATAGCTCTCTCACCTCGGGCACGTGCCGAGAGCAGACTACAGTGACCATACTCAACGAGAATGGCGTAGGCGCAGGACACATCGTGATTCACTGCGATAAGTTTATGTCGCTCGAAGGTTTCAAAGGCGTTATCACCGATGCCGACGGCAAGGAAGTGAAAAAGTTGTCGAAAAAGGATCTGAAGATGACCGAAGCCTCATCGTCGCTCAGCGATGACTCTTACACCTACTATTACGAAACTTATGCCCCTCGCTACCCCTACACGGTGCACTATGAGGTGGTGCAGAAGATAAAAAATCAGTCGATAGCTTTTGCTGGTTTTCATGCCTACGACTCGCGCGACCAGAGCGTGAAGCGAGCACACTATAGCATCAGCGTGCCCAAGGAAGTGGGCTTGCGCTATAAGGAAATCAATGTGAGCGGTGTGGTGAAGACACAGCAAACAGCCGACCGCATCACCGCAACGGTGGAGATGACCGACCTGCCCGCCATACCTACCGAAGTGTATAGCCCCTCACTGGGCAGCTTGGCTCCGCGTGTGGTGTTTGCTCCCGAAAATTTCAGTTACGATGGTTTTAAAGGCGATATGAAGTCGTGGAACAGCTTCGGAAAGTGGCTTTATGGCTTGTTCGAAGGTCGCGACGTGCTGCCCGAAGAACTTAAGGCAAAGGTGCATCAGCTCGCCGACGGCTGCAGCACCAATCGCGAAAAAGTGAAGGTGCTCTATCGTTTCTTGCAAGAAAACACTCGCTATGTGAGCATACAGCTTGGCATCGGCGGCTATCGACCTATGGCTGCAGCCGACGTTTTTGCCAAGGGATTTGGCGACTGCAAGGCTCTCTCGTTCTATATGAAAGCGCTGCTCAAGGAAGTGGGCATTGAGAGCAATTATGCCGTCATAAGCACCGACAAAGCCAATGTGATGGCCGATTTTGCCAATGTCACGGAGTTTAACCACGCCATACTGCAAGTGCCACTCGAAGCCGACACGCTGTGGCTGGAGTGCACCAATCCCACACTGCCATTCGGCTTCGTGCACGACGACATAGCAGGCCATCAAACGCTTTTGGTGAAGCCCCAAGGTGGCGAAATGGTGCGCGTTAGGGACTACGACGATGACTTGAAGGTGGATACCATAGATGTAGATGTGACTATTGCAGCCGATTATTCGGCACAACTCCGAGTGCGCCACAAATCGATGCTCGATGGTTATAGTTTTGCCGAAAAATTAGGTAAATTGGAGGCAAAAAAGCAGGAATTGGCACTCAAAGCACTACTCAAGCAGAGCAATGTGGTGTTGAGCGATATCGATTTTCGCGTGGACAAGAGCGAAGTGCCCTCGGGCGAAGTAATCTTCACTGCGTCGCAGCAACTCTATGGCAAGAAAAGCGGTACTCGCCTGTTTGCTCCAATCAATCTCAATACTCCGGGATATGCCAATTACACGCTCAATTCGCGCAAGACCGACATCTCCGTGCCGGCCAGCGGAATAGTGTATCGCACAGTGCTGCATCTCGCTGAGGGAATGACGGTAGAGTCGCTCGTAAAGCCTTCGGTGACCGAATGTGAGTTTGGCAAAGTGGAAGAAAAATGCGAGCAGAGCGCCGATGGCAGCACCATTGCCATTACACAAATTGTGCACATCAACCGAGGCCGCTATCCTGCCGATAGAAATGCCGATTTCAAGACATTCCGCGATGTGATAAAGCGCCTTTATACGCAGAATATCGTAATCAAGAAATAGAATCTTTCTTTTTTTTGATTCTATAATATTAGCCCCACGCGTTTCGTGGGGCTTTTTTTACTATTGAACGCTCTATAAGTGGTTGAGTAGGTGATTATCAGCTTGTCAGAGGCTGTTTGTGGGGCGATGGTACTCCATACCGCTCACTGAGCCTCCTCTGTGCCGAACTAACAATAATCTTTAAATCGCAAATTTTTTTGACAAAAATTTTGTAGAAAATCAGCGAAATAAACCAAAAATTTCGAGTGTTTCTGCCGATAGGGGCATTATTGAAAAATGATATATGGCACTTCGTAGAAGTTGCTGATGATGACTTGCGGATTGTGCATACGGTCGCCGTCGAATTTTTGCTTGTGTATGTTTCTGCCGTCGTCTTCGATGCAGATGGTGGTCCACTTCATGCGGTTGGGCCAGAAGAAATCTTTGGCGGTGTTGTCGCCGATGTAGTAGAATCGGCGGGCTTGCGGAAATTTATTTGCGATGATGTCGAAAGCTCGGCGGTCGGTCTTTTCGGCGCCGATTTCTTCGGAGATGGTGATGTTTTCGTCGGGAATAAAGCGGTTGAGACGGAGGGCTTCGATTTTGTTTCGCTGAGTGATACTGCGGCCGTCGGTGATTAGGCATAGCACGGCATCTTCGCCGGCGAGGTTCTCGAGTGTGAGTTCGGTGGTGCGGCTGAGCGCAATATCGGGCTTGTGAGTGCGATAGATGGCTATCAGAGCGTCGATGTCGATGGGGTGGCCTATGGCTTCGGCAAGGGCATCGAAGGGGTTGTGGTGAGCCTGAAATGCCTGCTGCATAATTTGGAACGAACCATCGAAGCCGTATTCGGCTTTCACGTGGGCATCTACGGCGCGATAGCCTGAGAAAACGAAGTCTTCCTCTTTGTACAAAGTATCGTCGAGGTCGAATGCAATTATCTTGGTGTTTGGGGTAATGTCGAGCATAGTAAATAGGGATTAAGTGGATGAGATTATTCTATTTTTTCGAGAAGTGAGGCGTGGATATTGGCAGTGGCAACGGCAATAACGCCGGGAATTGACACTACCACGCGTCGGTCGCCCTTGATGCGCTTCAGCGTGCCTTCGGCGCCTTCGAAAATGCCCCCGAGCACACGCACTTTATCGCCCTTTTTGAGCAATCCGGGGTCGTTCTCTATGTAGATTAGTTGTTCGTCGTAGCTTCCTGCCACGGCAATGAAGTTGTCCATCTGTCGGCGCGGTATCACCATGGGCACATTCTTTTCGCGGTCCATGATGTAGCGTATGGGCAGGGTGGTGGTGGCCTTGTATTCCACCATCGACTTTTTGTCGATGAGCACGAATATAAGGTTGTGAATGGTGGGCACCAATTTTTTCACGATTTTCCCGCCTTTTCGAATGTGCTTGTACTGCATAGGCACAAAATTTTGGATGCCGCGCTCGTCGAGGTCGGCTTTCACCTTGAGTTCGCGATTGTAGGTTACGCGAATGGCATACCACAACTTTTCGGTGGTTTCATTGGCTTCGCCGGGGTTGATATTTAAAGTATTGTTGTTATCCATCGATATTAAAAGGTATATGGGCGAGGGGGTGGTGTAGCCTCGCCCATACAAAGATAGCAATTTATTTTACAATTACCGAATTTCCTGCCGAATGAGCCACAAATTGCGGTGCATATTGACACTGAATGGTGGCAATGCCTATGCCGAAAGAGCCGGAATTGGTGACGTAGCAGTCGTAGTTGAGCACATAGGTGCCCTTGCTGAGGTAAGGGATGAAGATGTTGGTGGCGAAGTCCTTGATTTCGCGATACATGCAGCATCCGTGCTGATAATCGTAGGTCGAGACCTTGTCGACGGGTTCGAAGCACGCTCCTCGTTGGTCGTTGAGGGTGATGTATTCCATATTTTTGCCACACTTCACGGTGAGTTCGATGCGCACTTTGTCGCCCACCTTGAGGTTGCGAGCCTTAGTGAGCTTGCCTTCGGCATCGTAGATGAGGATTTGCTTTGTGATAGAGAGGTCGTCGACCTTCTGTTCGCCGATTTGTGTTATCGGTGCGGCATATTGGCTGAAGATAGCTCCCCAAGCGGGCGATGTGCCGTCGGCTCGCGATATTTCCACCTTGGCATTAGAGGCATCGGTGAGGGCAATCTCCTTGCGGGCATAGCCGAGGTAGCGGTCGACATCGGTGAGTTCCACGGGCTTGCCTCCCACGGTGATGGTGGGAGCATTGCCCTCGGTGAGCCACTCGCTGCCGGTGCTCAGGATGGCATACACGGCTTGACTTGCCCTGCTCGAATTGCCCCAGTCGTTGGTCTGCTTGTTGAGCAGAATCCACTTGCGTATTTGGTCGATTTCATCGGTGCGACGGTCTACCTCGTTGAGTGCCAGAAGCACATTGGAGGTGTAGCTAACTTGGTCGTTGCCGAAGCGAGAGGTCCTGTCGGGTGTGTCCCAATACATGCCGCGAGCAGGAGTGGTGATGCCGAATTGGCGAATCGACTCAGTGATGCGTCGGGCGTCATTCTTGCGACCTTCGCGATTGAGAATGATGGCATAATAAGCCTTGCTATAGGTGGTGCCATCGCCCCAATGCTTGGCTATATCATCCACGATGCGCTTGTAGTACTTTTGGTTGGCGGCAGGCACGGAGTGTTGCTTGTGAAGTTGGCGAACATACACATAGTCGGCATATCCGGCAAACGATGCCTTTTTGCCAAGCTTTAATTTGCTGAAAAACTTCAGATACTCGCGGTCGTAGTATTTGATGGCTTTATCCACCATTGCATCCACGCGCGAGTCGTCGGTGAGGAATCCGAGTTGCTGAATTTCGCCGATTAATTCGAGCACTGAGCCTGTGCAGTAGAGCGAACTCTTGCATTGGTTATATTTAATCCAAACGAATCCGCCATCGCTCATTTGGAGGTCGGTGAGGCGCTTGATGATGTTCTCTTTAGCCTTGGCATTTTCATCCTTGTCGAACAAGCGGTCGAGGCTGTTCATGCGCAGTGTTTCGCGCTCAGCCTCGTTGATCCATGGCGAAGCGAGTAGTGTGCCTATCTTGAGGTCGGCATTCTTTTCGAGCATCGAGGTGAGAGCACTTTGTTGCTTGGGTTGAGCTTTCCAATAGGCTATGGCGTCGGCGAGTTTAGGAGTGCGCTTAGCCATACCTTCGGCAATGGCGAGAGCATAGAGCGAGTGCGCCAATTGCGTGGAAGTGCGAGCATCCTTGTCGAAAATCGTCGGTAAAGCCGTAGCGCAATACCAGAGAGGATTGTCGCAATATTCGAGAGTGATGCGAGCATCTTTGTCGAATTGCGGCAATTGTGCGGTGAAATCGGTGCTTTGGGCGTCGATGAAGAACGGCATGCTCTCGGTAACGGGTTGAGACAGGCTAAGCACCGGCACCATCATTTGCTCACCGTCGCCAAAGTCTTGGGTGGCAGCTTTGACGCGGATGCCGAGGAATTCGATATCGGCGGGCACATCGTAATCGATGGTGAGCGCCACATTAGTCATAGGCGCGATGGAATCGGTGTATTTCTTCGAAGCCTTCACTTCGAGCGTGCGAGGGTCGAAAAGTTCGATTACAGCCGAATAAAGCACGGTTTCATCGGTTTTATTTGCCAAGTCGGCAGCCAAAGTCACCGAGTCGCCCGAGCGCAAGAATCGAGGCAGATTGGCTTTTACCATAATAGGTTTGCTGCTAACCACATTGCGAGAGATTCGTGAGGTAAGCATATTGGCGTTGTAGGCTATGGTCTGCAAGAGCCAAGTGGTGTTGATGTTAGGTGCGTCGAATTCCACCACAAAAGAGCCATCGGGCTCGGTGGTGATGTTTGGGAGCCAGAGCGCAGTCTTAATCTCCGATTCGCGAATAGCCACCTTGTCGAGTGCCTCGCCAAGTGTGGTAGTGGCAGTGTTGTAGTCCACTGCGCCGTTTTCAAGATATTCTTCTTCTTCGCAGGCTTCTGCCTTTACGCCGAATGCCGAAACAGTGCTTCCCGTATCGTATGATTTGGCTTTTCGTTCACGTACTACATTGCGATTATCTACGGCGTCATCCATAGCTACCAAAAGTGTCATCACTGGACGGCTGAAGAATAAATGCTGGCCATAAAAGTTGAAGCCAAAATCGGGAATATTGTAGCCATTAAGCTGCTTGGCGCGCCAGAATGATGAGCTATATGAATTGTAGGTGTAATTATGTGATACATTGAGCGCCGAACCAGAGAAATATACTAATCTGCTAAACCTAAGGTCGTTTGGAGCAATTGTGTTGATGGCCTTATCGGTAAGAGCGAGGATGGCATGTCCTGCCAACGGTTTGCCGTTGTTATCGATTAGACGGAAAGTCCACTTTTCGTGGCTGCCCGAAGCGATTTTGTCGCGGAACGACACAGCCTCGAGTTTCATTTTGCGGGCATGCACGGGCGAAATGAGCGAGAACATATGTATGGCCCATTTTGATTCGCTTAGGGAGTGGAATTGGAAGAAAACCTCGGTATTTTCGGTGTCGGGCATATCGAATTCTATGTGGTGGAGGCCTTTCTTGAAGTGTTTCCAACCTTCACCGAGCACCTTGCTGCCTGCGGTTACGTTGTAATAGACGTAAGCCTCGTCGAGCGATGTGCCGATAGTTATCACTGCCTTATTCTTGTCGTTGACCTTGCGGCCACATTCGGGCATCCACAGCGCCGACTTCACAGGGATAGTTTTGTCGGATTCGCGGTAGAGCACTATTTCGCACTCGCTTTCCTTAGCCAGTCCGCTTGCATCTTGCACCTTGAGGATGTATTTGCCCGAAGGAACTTTAGTGAAGTCGATGCGGGTGTCGGCTGACGAGAAAGAGCCGTTGGCTACTATCTTGGTGGTGTCGGAAGCATCGACAAGCGAATAAAGGCAAGTGAAAACCTTGTCGGCTGGGTCGGAACTTTCGATTGCCGCATTGAGTTTCACAGGCGCATCGTTGACGAAAGTTCCTCCGTCAACTTGTATCTGACGGTGCTTACCAATCACGAATTTGTGCACAGCTTCTTGAGTCTCGCCGGTCTTGTTGGTGCATGAGAGAGAAAGCTTATATCCGAAATAAAATGGACTTACTCTGGCGGTTTCATCGAATAATTTGCGCGGCAGAGTGATTGAGAAATTGCCATCGGCATCGGTAGTGATGGTGTCGGTGGCAAGTGGCTTATCTATGCTTCCCGACCTAAAAAACCAAGAAACATTCTCGAGAGTCGAAATAATCGAAGAATTTGCCACAGGCATACCGGCAAAAGTGACGATTTTACCGCTTATTTTTACATCTTCGCCGCTGAGATAAGTGCGCTGAGCATCGGTAAAGGTGATTT
>SFTJ01000083.1 GCA_004563195.1 bacterium | reverse complement strand
CTGCTGAAAACTTCATCCGTTCCCTGACGGTCCACATACACCGATGAGGGCAGGCCCATGGCCGGAATATCCTCCCGGTCTCCGTAAGCCCAGTAGATCGTCATGTCCTGATAGTCCATCTCCAGTATGGCCGCTTCCTCTTCTGCGGTGATGCGGAATTCCCAATTCCGTGTCGCCTGCTCCAGATCAGAGGTCAACTGCGCGTGGATCACCCCATCCTCTGCGGTATATGTCCCATGCCAGCTCTCCGCGCCGATGTACCAGCTCATCTGTCCGTTGCTTCGGATCTCCATACTTGCGCCCCACTCTCCATATCCGGGGAACAGGTCCAGGGAATCCGCAAACACGGCGAGATCATTCTTTTCACTGTCCAGATGCCACGGCCCAACCAGTTCGACGCTCTGCTGCACAGGCGCTTCCGGCTTTTCCGCCTCGTTCCCGCTGGGGGAGGAGCTGCCGCTCTGCGGTTTCTCCTCAGTTCCTTCTGTGTCGTTTGCTTCCGTATGGGGTTCCTGCGGACTCTGTTCGGGTTCCGGTGCTTTGCCGCAGGCTGCCAAGCACAGGCAGAGGATTGCCGCCAGCAGCAGCGCGGTTGTTCTTTTCATAGATTCATTCTCCTTTTACATGATTCGGTATCCGGCGTTCATCAGTCCGCATACGAAGTCCCAAAACAGGCTTTCCGCTTTGGTAATCCTGTTTCCATTCTCGATAGGCTGGAATGCCAGAATTCTATTATCCATATCGATCCATACTGTCTTTTCCTTTGTTTCCATAGTCCTAAATTCCTTTCAAAACCGGCCAGAAAAAAACTGCCGACAGCACGGGAATTCCGATTGAAGTGTAATTGTATAAAATCCTTTTCTGCTTGCAAGGCACTACCTGTCGTTCGGTAGGTTTTAGTTTTAAAATGAAGCGGCCATGTCACAGCGGACACAGCCGCAGGATTCTGTAAACGGAAAATATTACCGCTCTAAAAACTGTTATTTGTCTCTATTCGCGGCCAAGTAGCTTAAAAAAATCTTTCAAAGCAAACAACTCCTTGGAAAACTGATGACGATTCCCTTCTTGAATCGCAAGCTCCACAGGAATACCTACCCTATTTGTAACTTCATATAATTGCTTCGCCATTGGAAGGCAATCTTCGTCATCAGAACCGCAAAAAATTTTGAGCGCAATGTTTTTTTGCTTGACAGAATTCACCAGCTCTTCTGTATGATCTGGCAGGATTGGAATCCATGGACTTTGCAAAATCAACATATCGCAGCGTGCAGGCGTAAATATGGTTGCTCGCAAGAGCATATCACATCCTGCCGAAAAACCACCGCAAACAATCTTATTATAGCCCTTGTTCTGCATTTTTTCCATTGCTTCCGCCACTGGTACATAGGACACCATATCATAGCTCCAGCGATATGTTCCATATCCGTCCGGCTCGGCACTTTGTATTGTTTCCAGCTGCCACTGAGGATTATCTCTTAACAGCGGTTTCCAATCATCTCTTGCAGTCTGTCCATTCTGCGTATTTCCGTGAACAGCCAAAAATAGATTGTCGGCATTTTTTCTTTCCCAAGTGAACACCTCTTTCGTTCTTGACACGGCATCCGCATAACGATGATCAGAGATGGATTTCAACGAAATAAATGCAAGGTTGTTTTTTAGTGACGCAAGATCTTCATCTTCCAACACTTCCGGGCGATACCACCATCCGTTATCAAGAATGGCCATTCTCAGCCATTCCAATGCTTTTTCCGGCAGATTGGCTCCACCTGCTAAACAAGCAAGAAAATATAGTGTTTGCGGCCCATAATTTTCAGGATTCTTTTCATATTCTTCCTGTAAAAATCGATATGCTTCGGCATATCCGTTCTCAGCGATTGACAATGTCTCCTCTAATAAGTCATTTTCTTTTTTCATGTCCGATGAAAACTCCTCTTTAAAATAGTTAGAGGATATTATTTTGTGTGCATCCTCCAATCACATCTTTATTTCTCATAATACATCATCCTTTCCTTAATGTATTTATGAAAATGCCTAAGCACTATCATTCAAATTCCGATTGATCCATCAAAAGTCCTCATCCCGATTTCTGAAAAAAGACAGTCTGTTCTTTCATTGAGGCTTTACCGACCTGATACCCGTAGTCCATCAACTCTTTTTTGTATGTCAGAAAGGAATGGTCGACTGTCTGTGCCGTTTTCTTTGATCCACGCCCATAAAGCATCGTATTTGCTCATCGTGTCACCTTCCTGACCGCTGATAGAGTCTGAAAAACTGCCGGATGTGCTTTTCCACCAGCTCCATGACCTCCGACTCCCGATCCGGTTCCCGGTCACATAGGTTAATCCACACGGAAATAGGAAGGCAGAATTGAGCCGCCATGGTTTCCGGGTCATCTTCTGCCAGCACTTCCAGCCGGATCAGCTGCTTCACAAGTCCGGTGAAATACCGAAGCACATCTGAATAATTCTGTTTCGTTTGCAGCTTTGCCAGTTCCGGATTCTGGAACTGTTCGATCACCAGCATTTTTCGCGCCCTGCTGATGGCGGGATCGTGGAGGATATAGCGGATCTGGCCCTGAATCATTTGAACAGCGTCATCGGGAGTCTGCGGAAGGCTGCCGGCATCTTTCTCCCAATCCGCCCTTGCAAAAAGTGAATGTTCCTCATACTGCTCCAGTACTTCCTGCACCAATGCATCCAGAATTGCCTGTTTGTTCTCAAAATGGCTGTAAAGTGATGCCTTACGGATGCCGACGGTGCCGACGATCTGGGCAATAGAGGTGGCCTCAAACCCCTGCACTGAGAACAGCTCCAGCGCCGCATCCAGAATTTCCTGCTTTGTGTTTCCTCGATCCATAGATATACTCCTTTACTTAAACTGAAAGGCCTCGCGTATATAACATCATTATAGCTACCTATCGTTCGTTAGTCAATAGGGATAATGTTTTCTCCATTCACATCGTCATGTATCAGTTTAAAGCATTTGGAAAACCAATCGTTGAAATGACAGAAAAGACTTCGCCAGTCCAAGGCGAAGTCTTTTCGACAATTAGATAAAATGAAAGTTATCTTCCTGCTTTATCTGATGAAAGGATTCCGTAGATATAATAATCACACCAAGTGTTTGTCATCTTGCCCTGCCGAATCAAGCCTTCCTTGATATATCCGCATTTCTCCAGCATCCTCTGAGATGGTATGTTTCGAACATCAACTTTCGTCCACAACCTCTGTAACTGCGTGTTTTCAAAGCAGAAACGGGTCATTTCGGACAAAGCTTCCGTTCCGTAGCCTTTTCCCTGGCAGGCCGGAGCAAGGCGTATCGCCACAGATGCCATACGGTCATTCTCGATCAGATAAACCCAGAGATCACCAATTACTTTTCCGGATAGCTTTTCCTCAATCCCCAGATGAAAGCTTTTCGTAGGCTTTTCTGGCTTTTGAAACAGAAGTTCAGGATTCTTATCTGTTCTCCCCGGACCCTTTCCCCAGTATGTGTAGATGGACTGATCCGGCATCCATTCCCGCAGAGCTGGAACATCTCCTGCATTCTTTGGGCGGAGGCATAGCCTTGGTGTATGGATCTCTGGCTTAACATGGACATAGTCAGCAAGCGCCATTGCTATCCCTCCTTAAAAATTGAACTCGGAAGCCCAATCAAAATCGCTGCTTTCCTCATAGGACTTTGGCCAATGGCTGCACCATTCCGGTGTAACAGGATGCTCAATCCGGTCGATACTTGGTGTGTACGGCTTGAGGTCAAGCACCATGCTGCCGGAAAACGCATCGATATAATACAGACCAATCGTGCCGGCTTCTTCATCCAAATATGCAATCTTCACATTTGACACTGCAATGGGGTTCGGCCTTTCCGGTGACCGAAGGGCAAATACGCCGATTCTTTCCGGCCCATTCACATATGGCTTCTTTTCTACAAGCGTACTGCGGTCATTCGGATTATCACAACCATCCATCCACCACAGCACCTGCACATGGCTATAGCCTGAAAGACCTTTCAGCCCTTTTTTGTAGGTCGGATCAAGTATGATCTTTACCTGGTTGTTTTCGTTTTCAATCTTTCCGATGGGATATACTTTCATATCGTTCATGATGAACCTCCGTAAAATATTCTCATCGAGCGCCCGATACCATAATTGTAGCAAGTGTTTTTTATACTTCAACCCCCAAATTACCATCTATGGAGTTTTTCATATATCGACAACACAAAGAAAAAGAGAGAAAATAATGCCGAAAAGTAAAATATGATGAATGAACATTTGTAAATGTCACATTTCAGTAAACTAATGCGCATTCTCATCTCGCTTGAGAAAAAACAATTCAGAAAGCCGTGAACAGGCTGCCTGAATTGTCGTATTCACCTATTATGTGCAAATACGAAAAGTGGAAATTCTGATTCAACCCGTGGCAGGAAAATCATTCAATAATCCGATGCACATGAAGCGAGTGACTACAATGAGAGACAATTTACTCTATTGTTCAGCTTTGATACTCATCATTGATGCGATATTGATGACCCGTTTCAGTTTCTTCTCCGTCAGCTTGGCAAATTGCGCCGCACCGCCATTTCTTGGGCAGTTCATACGCTTACTTGGTCAGGATGTCTGTCGCGTTTCTTTCATCACTTTTTGACAGCATTGCTACGCCCGCACAGGTCATACCGATACCCAGCAGGGGAACAGCGGTTTGCGGTTCCAAACTGTCCAAACGGAACAAGACCACAACGACAACGCCCATTGCCAAAGCCACCGCTTTGAAAGCGGTAGCGATGATCTCGTGAATTGACTTCTTTTTTCTCTCTTAAAACAACTCTGTTTTACCGATTCTCACAAATTGGCAAGCAGTGTAAACCTGTACAGGTTCACTCATTTTCTCGATTTTCCCTCCGGTGCAATCTTCGCAAATTTGCTTGTTGGGGAAGCGCCCCCAATCCCCTTTGAACGGTATCTGCGATACCGGCTGCTCGTTCATTCTGAACGTTTTCCCGAGAAAGAAAAAACCTGGACTGCCATTTGGCATCCAGGTTAAAATCTTAATTCCATTTGATTATTCTTTCTTTTCGATCCAGCCAATAAAGGTACTGACCTTTTCGAGATCTTCCTCACTCATGGTTCTCAGCTTCTCGCACAATTCACGATACGGGGTGTTCGCATCGTCCAGCGGAGCGAAAAATTCTGCCGGTGTCATATCAAAATACGAGATGATATTGAACAGTTCCCTGAGAGACGGCAAGGCCGCTCCGCTGGTTATACCACGAATGTATGAGCCACTCTTGTCCAAATCCAAACTCATCTTGTGTTCAGAAATATTCTTTGCTATTCTCAGTTCAGTAATCCTGATACGAATAAATTCATCATACTGCGTGTTGGCCATTTCTGTCCCTCCTTCCTCAATTATTGTAGTATGAATTGGAAGGCAGTGTTGGTAGTAAGAAAATGAATTTTCGCTTTATCCTTTCTTGTATTGGTGATATAATTACCAATATCGGGTTTTGATTGGCGATACCAGTATGAAGTATCTCCAAAGGAGAGATTTTTATGAATTTATTCGCTGTCAGCTTCTTTGGACACAGAGAAGTTGATGATCCGTTTGTGATTGAACAGCAGTTGGAAGCAATCATCCGTGAGCTGCTTCATACCAAAGAATACGTCGAGTTCCTTGTAGGGCGAGACGGAGAATTAGATCAGCTTGTTTCATCAACGGTTCGCAGATGCAAGCGAACCATCCGGGATGACAACAGTTCTCTCGTTCTTGTACTGCCATATATGACGGCAGAATACCGGAACAATGAGCAGTCATTTCATGAGTATTATGATGAAATTGAAATCTGTCTCGAATCCGCAGAAAAGCATTTCAAGTCCGCCCATCAAGTCAGAAATCGGTCCATGGTTGACTGTTCGGATTTGGTTATTTTCTGCGTAGAACACAATTCTGGCGGAGCTTATCAGACGATGCAGTATGCAAAAAAGGCAGGGGCAAAGATCATGAATCTGCCAGATGTACCTCGTTGACTTTCGCTTTATTTTTCTCGGAAAGGAAGAACATGAATAAAAAGAAACGAATAGCCATTCTATTTGCCGTTATTATTGTTGTGGCAGTTGGAATCATAATTGCTGTGGCTTCACATCAGAAAAAGGAAATGGACTTCGATAAATTTGCTGACCGTTTTGAAAAGAGCGCAGAAGAAGTTCTTGGAGAAGATGTAAAGAAGGTCTCCAAAACAGAACTCGCAGTCACACTTACCTACGGAGATCAAAACGACAAGGATAATAACATTTACTACCGTATCCTTAAAACCACCTTTTACGAGGGAGACCCGGCAGAAATCACCGGATTACATACGGAAGCCCTGGGAGCGCTTTTCCCGGTTGACAGTATGGACAGCTGTGAGGAAATGATGATTCAGGACTGGCCCGGTGCTCTATATAAGAAGGACGACACGGCATTTCTGTGCTGGACGTATTCTCCAGAAGTTACTTATGTTCTGGAATACACTCCAAGCAAAATTGATGATTCAGAGATTATCAAAATGGCAGAAAGTTCCGAACTTGTAGATGAAGAATAAATGTTAATGAGCCACGACTATCACTCACATCTAATGGAGCAATAGCGGTGGCTCTCTCTTAACCATACTATCTATGCACAGTATCGAGCCCGGCACTGTAAGTATTTTTGCAGGCACTATGTATAGGTGTCGCTGTCAACAGTATCTTTTTCATGTGTCCTCACACCCAATATTGCTGCGCTGCTACATCCTATAACGCATATTCTGTTCCTTGATTCTTCGAAAAAATGAAATATAATAAAATTGATTGTCGGAGGTGTGAACATGGATTACATGACACTCAAAGAAGCAAGTGAGAAATATACAGCAGCTTCATCTCATTCTGTCCTGCTTCGTCCGGCGAGAGGTCTGAGAACATAAGCGAGTCCAGTGAAAGATGGACCACCTTTGCCAATGCTTTCAAAATCACATAGGAAGGATTTCTCTTGGCTTTCTCAATATCGGCAATCTGTTTGGTAGAGACATGGGCTTCATCAGCCAGCTGTTCCTGCGTCAGATTTTTTTCTTTTCTTGCTGCGCGGAGTGCCTCCCCCAAAGCAGTCAAATCGTCAATCGGCGTTATCGTTCACCTCAGTAATATTGTATCGTTCCGGTTTGATTTGAGGAATAACCTTATCATTCCGGTTTACCAGCACGATTATACCGATTTTCTCCCTTGAGGCATGGTCACAGACTTGTATTCTTCGAGCAATAGAAATATAATAGAATAGATTGCAGGAGGTGCAGAGATGGACTATATGACCCTAAAAGAAGCAAGTGAAAAATGGGGGGTTTCTGTTCGGCAGATAAACTATTATTGCGCCGGTGGCCGTATTCCCGGCGCTGTGAAGATGGCTACAATCTGGCTGATCCCAAAAGATGCGGAAAAGCCCGTGGATATGAGAACAAAGCAAGGGAGGCAACAAAATGAAAATATATATCATAGAGGATGAACCAGCGATCCGTGAGGAACTTACCCAACTTCTTGAAAAATACGGATACCAATGTGCCAGCAGCAGTGATTTTCATTGTATTGCTAAAACGGCTCTTTCGTCTGGGGCCGATTTGATTCTTTTGGACATCAATCTGCCGTATCAGGACGGTTTTCAAGTTTGCAGAGAAATCCGGCAGAAATCCAATCTTCCAATCATTGTGCTTACCAGCAGAAATAGCGATTTTGACGAGCTAATGAGTTTGAATATCGGTGCCGATGATTATATTTCAAAGCCCTACAATGCACAGGTTCTTTTGGCCCGCATAAATCCTCTGTCCATCCGTTTCTCCCATCTTAATAACAAATAAATTCCTTGATATGATTTCCCAAAGTTTCAAGTTTTACAACTGCCCATACCAACAGGAAGATTATAAGGATCGCCGCTAATCCCATACCGGCAAGGATAGCCAGGGAAGTCCACAGTGCCTTTACGATGCAGTAGATGGAGCAGCCTGCAATTATCAGGAGCAATAGAGCGATCACATAAGAGGAAATGTTAGTGATCAAATTTCCGAGGATACAAGCAACAGTTACAATGAACAACAACGGCAGTGCCAATACTTTCAATATCATCTTCATAGGAACAACCCCTTTCTTTTGACCATATTGTACATTGAGAAGTGACGAACTGCAATGATGTCACCACCTATGTAACAACCAAAAGGCGTTGAGCATAAAAAAGGGCGCACTGGCTATTTATGAACCAATGCGTCCCGTTCAATCCGTTTTCAGTTCGACAAACTGAAATTTGCACCTTACTTGTTTGATTGTTTCCAATAGTTTAGCTGTGGTAACATTTCTTTCATATATACTCGTACCTGCTCAGAAGTCCAATTTTCATTTGACATATGTTCGGCACAGAAGTTAATCAAATCATCCATGCTACTATATGTAAACTTTCCATCGACATAGCACCACTTGCAGTATTCTTCATTAAAAATACCATCTGTTTCTTTACTAATGGTAGAATCCTCCAAAGGCATTCCACAACATTGACAAATCAGCTGTCGTGGAGAACCTAAAAGTGTATTGATTGAAACATCAAACAGTTTTGATAATAACTTCAAGGTTTCTGTGTTTGGTGTCGTTTCTCCATTCTCCCAGCGTGATACAGCTTGACGAGTAACATATACTTTTTCTGCAAGCTCATCCTGTGATAAGCCTGCTTTTTCTCTCAACTCTAATATAATACTCTTTGTTTCCATGATTACTTTCACCTCCACAACTATTATATACTCGACATATCAAACTGCAAAGCAACTCGCTGTTGCTATACTCAAATTCATCGCTCCGTATTATTGAAACTTTGCTTCTCCAATAATTTCAAAAACCTCTTGTCATTCATCTGCTCATTTGTGATATAGTCACCGTCTAAAAACAATGCATATGTTGTTATTGGTGTCGGAGCGTTCTGTGCTTCCTCTTTACTCTGCAAATGAATTGCTTTAAACTGTACAGATTTTTCTTTTGCAATATCTTCAATTACAGGAACATATTTTGCATTAAACGGGCATTGACTGGTGTAATATAAAACATATCCTTTTTCTTCTATATAAGGCTGTTTTGCACATTCCTTAAACTTTGGCAACTCCACATTTTCATCAAATGGATAATACCATAACTGAATACCATTATCTGCTTCATCGCAAACTCTAAATCCTTTGTACTTCAAAAATTTAGGGTCTGCTAAAAATGGCTTTTTCTTTGCTGATGCCAATATACATAATCCCTTTTTCCCTTTGTCTTTGCTGTCCTCAATACAAGCATCTAATAAATCAGTTGAATAACCATGACCTTTAAATGAACCTGCTACCCACAAACAATCGATATACATATAACCATCTGCTAAAATCGGATTCCATGCGTTTTCCGCAGGGATATATTCAATAAAACATTTTCCTCTTTCTGTACTTTTCAGAAAAACCAAACCATCTTCAAACCGTTCTGACAACCACGCCTTTTTTGAAGACACTTGAATATCATTGTTATTAGAAATCGCACAGCAGATGTGCTCTTTTTCAATATTTTCGTTCGTAACTCTAATGTATTCCATTATATAAATCTCCGTAAAATTCAAATTTGTCGAACTATCAGGTTCTCTACTTGCCATGATTATATCACATGAATATGAATAATTCCACCAGCAAACACAGCCGTTTCGTCCTATGTAAAGCCGCAGCCGAAGCTGCGACTTCCCGACAAATTATCGGATTACTGAATGGAGGACAACCTGACAAGGACTTCTTTCATATCCGCCCAGATGGTTTCCAGACGTTCCTGCAAGTCCTTAATGTCAGCTTCGTAGATGCTGCCGGTTTCATTGGCTGTAGCCGTCCAGAGCCATTTTTCTCAGATATGCCCCCATACTGCGGATACCAAGCTCGTCCATCTTCTGATGGATTCGCTCGACTTCCTCCTTGGATGCAAGGAAATGAACATCCTGGTCTCGCTTTGCCATTACAACACCTCCTCGTAGCCCTCTGAGCGTTTTGCCGGCGGGATATTCTCTGCCTTTGATTTCAGATCAGCCAGAACAGAGGGGCGTTCTGCTTCGCCTTTTTCGGCTCGGTTTTCCACCGTATCTTCCATATTCAGTGCCGCAGCTTTTGCCGCTTCCTGCTGATTGTAGAGATTGGTCAGCTGTTCATTGGCTCTTTCCAACCGCTCAGGAATGGCGGAAAGTGCGTTATCCAGTCGGGTGATATTTCCTCTGGCATCCGTGCCAAGGGCTACACGGTGGCTCATAGAGCCTTTCAGAACGATGTCAAACTCACTTCGGAAGCTGTCATAGGAAAGTTCCATCTGGAATCCCCGGTAGCTGCCCAGCGGAACCGGTTCAGCACTCTTTGTCTCCTTGCAGGCGGCAAGAATGATTTCACCGGCATCGGCTTTTTCCGCATAATACTTGCCCATGATTTCCATGCCACAGAATCCATCGGAGATCTGCGGATGTGCCTCCACGGTCTTAATGTCCGCTTCAAAGCCATGGATATAACCAGTCTGCTTTTCAATCTCAGCCGGGAAGTATTTCAGGAGCTTATCCTCCATACGGTACTGCTGGCTCTGGTGGTCGGCCTTCAGCACTTTCAGCCTTGCCACATCAATATCCAGGTCCATCTTTTCCTTGATGAGCGGATTACCGGCACATAATGCTTTGATCTCCGCATAGGAAAGTGCCTGCTCATCCACATCGTCACAGGAACGAACCGGAGATTTGGAGGTCATGATTTGGGAGATAAATTTCTGCTTATTCTCCAGGGTCTGATACAGATATGCGTCGAATGTCCCTTCAGTAACATACTGATAGACCTGAACCTCTTTGTTCTGGTTGCCCTGACGGATGATACGACCGTTTCTCTGGGTCATATCGGACGGACGCCAGCCCACATCCAGATGGTGAACCGCTACCAGTTTGTCCTGTACATTGGTTCCTGCGCCCATTTTCTGCGTACTGCCAAGCAGCACACGCACCTGCCCGGTACGAACCTTGGCAAAGAGTTCTTTCTTTTTTGCTTCGGTATCCGCATCGTGAATAAAGGCAACTTCCTCGGCAGGTACACCGTTTGCAATTAGCTTGGTTTTGATGTCGTCATAGACATTGAATGTGCCGTCATTTTTTGGTGTCGAAAGGTCGCAGAACAATAACTGTGTCAGCTTGTCTGCCTGACCTTCCTGCCAGATACGGAGGACATTTCCCACACAGGCATTGAGCTTGCTGTTTGGGTCATCCGGCAACAGCGGGTTCATCAGCCGCTGATCCAGTCCCAGCTTCCGCCCATCGCTGGTAATCTTGAGCATATTGTCTACAGACGGGTCAATGATACCGGCATGAACATCCGCAGCTCTTTCGGAAAGGGACGCAACCATATCCTTCTGATACTCAGAGGGCTGCACCACAACCGTCTCAAATTTCGCTTCGGGAACCGGAAGATGCAGCTGGTCAGAGGTCTTGATGTCGGCTACTTCCTTGAACATATTCATCAGTTCAGGAAGATTGAAGAACTTGGCGAATCGGGTTCTGGCACGGTAGCCGGTTCCTTCAGGAGCCAGCTCAATGGCCGTCGTTGTCTCGCCAAAGGTGGATGCCCAGGAATCGAAGTGGGTCAGTTTTTTCTTCTGGAGCGTACCGTACTGGAGATAGCGCATGACCGTGTAAAGCTCGGTCATGGAGTTGCTGACCGGAGTGCCGGTGGCGAAGATAACGCCACGACCGCCGGTGATCTCGTCCATATAACGGCATTTCATAAACATATCCGAAGATTTCTGAGCTTCGGAGGTGGAGAGACCTGCCACGTTCCTCATTTTGGTGTAGAGGAACAGGTTTTTGAACGCATGGCTCTCGTCCACGAACAGCCGGTCAACACCCAGCTGTTCAAATGTGATGACATCATCCTTTCTGTTGGCGGCGAGAAGTTTATCCAGTCTGGCTTCCAGAGATTTTCTGGTTTTCTCCATCTGCTTGATGGTAAAATTCTCACCACGCTGATATTTCAGTTCTGCGATTGCGCCCTCAATCTCATC
>SFTJ01000028.1 GCA_004563195.1 bacterium | reverse complement strand
GTGAAAATCTGTGCCTTAATCGGTAGAAATCTGTTTTAAAAAATAGGTGCCAGTCCTGATTTTTTCTGTCAGGCCAATAGTTTATCGGACAGCAATAATTTTTTGTATGCCCGGCATGAGCATTGTATAAGCAAAAAATTCGTCGGACATTTCCGACCAGTCCGACCTCACCGAAACAATCCGCTGCCCCCTAAAAAGCAGGAGATAAGCATCTGTGATTAGTGTTTATCTCCTGCTCAATAGTCTGACTTTATTGGGGCGACATTAATTATTTGTTTGGATTTTTGCGAAAATTGACGATTTATTTGTTTGGATTTTTGCGAAAATTGGCGATTTATTTGTTTGGATTTTTGCAAAAATCGGCGATTTATTTGTTTGGATTTTTGCAAAAAACGCCAGTTTATTTGTTTGGATTTTTGCGAATATCGGCGATTTATTTGTTTGGATAATTCTGATTATCATTACGATACTTGCCTTATCCGTTTATTGGAATAGCCGACGCAGATATCTGCGTGCTTGTGAGATATTGCGGTGGAGTTATTCGAACTTCAGGGCGTTTTGTTCGGCCGATTCTATGCGGCGGTTGCGCCAGCAGCGGCGGCAGAGGGCGATATATTTGTCGTCGCCACCAATTTCAACTTGCGAACCCTCGGTGAGCACCATGCCGTTTGAGTCGATGCGGGCGTTGATGATGGTTTTGCGGCCGCAGGTGCAAGTCGACTTGATTTCGTCGATGGTGTCAGCCACTTCGAAAAGGCGTTTAGAGCCTTCAAACATATTCGATTGGAAATCGGTGCGCAAGCCGTAGCACACTATGTTGGTGCCGAAGTCGTCGACCAGGCGAGCCAATTGGTCAACTTGCGCAGCGCTGAGAAATTGCGCTTCGTCGATGAGAATCCAGTTGATGACACGCATTTTTTTGTCGAAGATTTTTACGCAGTATTCATAAAGGTCGGTATCCGGAAAAATCCACGAGCATTCGCGTTTAATGCCGATTCGCGATTGGATTACATTTTCCTTTTCGCGATTGTCGATAGAAGGCTTCATGCACATATAAGGCATGCCGCGCTCTTCGAAGTTGTAAGCTGTGGTGAGCAATAGGGCGGTCTTAGCCGAGCCCATAGTGCCGTATCTGAAATATAATTTACCGAATCCGTTCATGTCAGCGTGATGGTTTTTGTAAAAGGTGTTCTGTTATTAAGTTCTGTTTTGCAGATGCAAAGATAGCGAATAAAGCCGACGTAGAAACCATACGACGGCAATTAGTTATTAACAATGTGCAAGGCAGTGGTTAATAACTTGCGGTTGTGTGAGATATGGTGCTGAACTGCAGCGGCTTAGAACACCTTGTTGAGCAACCAGGAAACCACCGAAAGAATCATGCTGAACACCAAAGCCGAGGCAAAGCCTTCTACAATGAATCCGTCGACAAACCACGAGCAGAGCATGATAATCAGGGCGTTGATTACGAATACAAACAAGCCGAGAGTAAGCACGGTGACGGGGAGCGCCAACAGTTTGATAATGGGCTTGATGAAAGTGTTGAGTAATGCGAGAACCAAGGCTACCACCAATAGTGTAACCACACCGCCCGAAGAAGATAGTTCGGGAAGTGAAACTCCGGGTGTAATCCATGCCGATATGCCGATAGCGGCGCAAGATAATATTAAGCGTAATATAGTACTCATTAGTTTAGATTTGTCATTAGGTTTTGTTTATTGGATGTAAAGGTAGTTATTATTTTTAGAATTATTGCATATTTCGAAAGAAAATGTGCAATTTTAGTGAGAAGAAAAGAAAATGTCTTTTAAAATGCGAATTTCGAAAAAGAAGTGTTAACTTAGCGGAGTAATTGCGCCGCAACGGGGGCGCTGACAGCATGCGAATACTACAAAAACCATACTATAACAACAAAATAATTTACTATAACAAATAAACCTGAAAAAACGATGACACTGAAATCGGTAAAGCAAAAATTATATGTAGAGGCCAAGGACTATGCCATGATAATAGTGGGCTTAATAATCTATTCATTCGGATTGTGCGCATTCATATTGCCGCAGAATGTGGTGATAGGTGGTTATTCGGGATTGGCTTCGCTGTTTTATTATAGCATGGGTTTGCCGTTGGGTCCGTCGGTGCTTGTGCTCAATGCCATATCGCTTGCATTTGCCTATAAGATAGTGGGCAAGCGTTTTGTGCTTCGCTCGGTGTTTGGTGCAGTGGGATTGAGTGTGATACTCTCGATAATGCAGCCATTGTTTCCGCACGCCATAGTGGCAGCCGACAATGCGCTGATGAATGTGATAATAGGCGGCTTGCTGTGCGGCTTCGGTTTGGGCTTGGCGTTTGTGCACAATGGCAGCACGGGCGGCACCGACATCATAGCCGCTATGGTGAATAAGCGCACCAATGTGACAATAGGTCGCATGCTGCTCTATGCCGATGGCGTGATTATCTTCTCGAGTATGTTTATCTTCCACAGCATCGATAATGTGGTGTATGGCTTTATCGAACTCGTGTTCGCTACATTTATGACCGACCAGATGATTAATACCAACCGTCAGGCCATGCAGTTTCTTATCATTTCCGACAAGTGGGAAGATATAGCCAATGCCATAATAAACGACGGTCGCCGCGGTTGCACGGTGATCGACGGCACGGGGTGGTTTACCAAACATCCGGTGAAGATGTTGCTGGTGATGTGTCGCAAGATAGAAGGTGTGACAATAATGCGTGTGGTGAAGTCGATTGACCCCTATGCTTTTATCACCCAAAGCAATGTAAACGGCGTGTACGGCGTGGGATTTGACGCCATGAAGGTACGACTCAAGAACTTCAAACCCAACACCGACGACCACCTTGTGGCAAAGGAATTTGGCGAAGATGAGTTCAAAAAAATTGATGCGGAGAGTGAAATTGATTAATATTTGAGCAATAAAGAATAGTTGATTAGTGAATAATCCACTATATTTGCAGAATAAAACGATTGTAAAAATTAAGACTTAATAATTTATGAAAAAGTATTTTCTTGCAATTATGCTTGCAGTGGCAAGTGTAGTATCGGCCTCGGCAGCTGATTTCGGTACATCATTGGGCGTAAACTTTCTGTATGGATCGAAGAAAAGCCAGAAGGGTATAGGTGTGAACTATAAGATTAATTTCACCGATAATTTTAGAGTCAGTCCTGAGTTTCAATATTATTTTTCAAATGATAATTTCAAAACATGGGATGCCAATGCCAACCTCGAATATACATTCCCTATAATGGAGAGCTGCAATGTGTATCCAATAGTAGGTTTCTCTTATTCGCATTGGACTGAGAAAATGAAAGTTCCCGGTTTGGATAGAGCAGCCAACATCTACGACCGCATAGGTGGTAACTTGGGCGCAGGTATAGAATATTATGTGTCGGAAAGAGTGGCTATTGCAGCCGAGGTTCGTGCTCAGTTATTCAAGCATTACAGTCAATGTGTGCTCAGCGTGGGTGCGCGTTACATATTCTGATAATATCCGCAGGCAGGAATAATTGCCGCAATGAAATAAATAAAATAATTGACCGGAATGGAGGTTTTCAGCTCTGATTCCGGTCAAATTGTTTTTTTGTAGTATTTCTTTCGTATCCCGTAGAGCGGGTGATGATAATCACTTGGAGCTCTTGTGGTGACTGCTGTGCCTGTGGTGCCGCACATAGAGCGGAATCATTGAGCGGCGCAACTTATGTAGTCCGTAGAAATGCATCACCAAGAATCCCACTATTGCCCCCAGCGTGTTGGCGATGAGGTCGTAGGTGTCGAAAGTGCGAAATTCGGTGATGGTGGCTTGCATAATCTCCAATAGCATACCAATAGCTACGCACAAGCAGCCAAACGAGATTTCGGGCCCAATCTTGGTGTGATGAGGCATGCGCGATTTGGCATAATCGATGATATAGGCGCTGCATAGTACAAAGTACATAATGAAGTGTATCAATTTGTCGGCACCTTCAAAAAGAATAATACTGTTTATGTCAAGTGGGTTGCTGTCTAACGAAATGTAGATTATCAGCAAAAGCACCACGGTAGATATAACCCAATTAGGTATGATTTTCAAAAATTTAGCAAAGTATCTCATATCAAATTTTTCAAACCGATTACAAAGTTACAAATTATTTTTGTAATTCAGCAAGTTATAGCCATCGATTTACTATAAAATAGTATACTAATGCAAGTTGCAGATGATTGTATAATATTCAGTTGCTTTATATTGGCAGCCGCGAGGCGAGAAGCAGCCTTGCGATAGCCCGATATGAGATAAAACGGGCATTTGCTTTCAGTTTGAAACTGTAGAGTGCTTGAAATTTTAAATATTTAACCGATATTCTTGCTTTAGTATTGGATTATTATTATTTTTGCAAAATCTTTTTAGAGAAATGAATTATTATTGAAACATCGGTTTACATAAAACGAAGAAAAACTACAGAATCATTATGGCAGAAAAGGCGAAATTTGCGACAAAGATAGGCTTGGTGGCCGCCACGGTGGGTTCGGCAATCGGATTGGGCAATGTATGGCGCTTTCCGAGCGAGACCCAAGGCAATGGCGGAGCGGCATTCCTGATAGTGTATTTGCTATGCGTGTTGATACTTGGCATACCGGTGATGCTTGCCGAGTTTGCGATAGGGCGCTCGGGGCAGTCGGACGCTGTGGGCAATTTCAAGTCGCTGACGCCCGACAAGAAGTGGTGGATGGCAGGCGCAATAGGACTGCTGGCATCATATCTGATTTTGTCGTATTATATGGTGGTGGCAGGATGGACACTCGACTATGTGTTCACTTCGCTCACCGGATCGCTTTACGAAGGCTATGAAACAGCTGCTAACACATCGCAATATTTCGGCGACAAGATGAATGCACTTGTCACATCGTGGCATACACCCATATTGTGGACCTTTATCACACTCGGCATCAACTTTGTGGTGCTATTGATGGGTGTTCAGAAAGGCATCGAGAAATTATCGAATGTGCTTATGCCCGTGCTGTTTTTGCTGCTTGTGATATTTGCAGTGAAGTCGCTCACTCTGCCCGATGCAATGCGAGGAGTGGAGTTTTTCTTGAAACCGGATTTCAGCAAAATCGACATCAATGTGATAATCAGCGCATTGGGACAAGCATTTTTCTCGCTTAGCCTCGGTATGGGCATATTGATAACCTATTCGGCATATTATCCCAAGGACACCCGACTTACGCGCACCGCGGTGCAAGTGTCGATGCTCGATTTCTTCGTGGCATTTCTTATGGGATTGATAATTTTCCCGGCATTGTGCAGCTTCAATATGGGCGACACAGCATCGGTGCAAGGCACCACATTGGTGTTTGTGACCATGCCCGAGATTTTTGCCAATATGGCAGGCACGGCAGTGTGGTCGGTGCTATTCTTCCTGTTGCTCTCCATAGCAGCCATCACCTCCACCATATCGCTGGGCGAGGTGGCAGTGTCGTTTGTGAGTCAGCGCATGAAGATGTCGCGCTTGTGGGCGTGCGTAGTGGTGATGGCACCACTTGCGGTGCTTAGCCCCATCTGTTCGCTCTCGCTGGGTGCCGAACCACAGTTGAGCATAGCCGGAATGTCGGTATTCGATTTCTTGGATACTTTTGCCACCAACATAATGTTGCCCGTATGTGCATTCTTGATATGCGTGTATGTGGCGTGGGTATTGCCCAAGAAATTTATCGAAGCCGAACTCACCAACAACGGTGAGAATCGTACCAAGACATTGCCCGTCACCATGTTCTCGATTCGCTACATTTGCCCGGTGCTGATAGCACTTATCTTGATAGTAAAACTCATAGATATATTGGGATAATGCGGTTGAGCGACATATTTGGTACATTCAAGAACGAGCGCATCGGGCTATATGTGATATTGGCGGTGATGCTTATTGCGGTGGGTGCGATGATGCTGTTGCAGAGGTGTCAGACCTCGCCCCAATCGCACCCCTCTCAGAGCGTGGAAACACGTGTGGAGCGAGCCGAAGCCCTTGCCGACAGCCTCGAGCAACTGCGCGTCGACACCATAAAGCAGAAAGCACGGCGCAGCAAAAAGCAAGTAGCCAAGCGCGATTCGGCGAATCAACCCTCGGCTGTGCCCGACCGCACATTAGACGAGTTGCCACAGTTTTAACTTAGATAATCACTAACAAAAAAGAACTATATTTTTCTTTACGACAATAATTATGAGTGAAAGAGCGCAATTTGCAACAAAAACCGGAGTAATAGCCGCCACTGTGGGTTCGGCAGTAGGACTGGGCAATATATGGAGATTTCCCTACGAAGCAGGTATGCACGGAGGCGGTGCATTTTTGATAATATATGTGCTGTGTGTGCTGCTTGTGGGCATACCGGTGGTGGTGTCGGAGTTTGTGTTGGGACGCGGCACGCACTCCAATGCCAAGGGAGCTGTGAATAAGTTGCGCCCGGGCAGTGTGATGCGATGGGTGCCATTGCTTGGTGTGCTGGCATCGATATTGATATTAGGCTTCTACTCGGTGGTGGCAGGTTGGATAATGGATTACCTCTATCAGTCGGCAACCGGGTCGCTTCAAGGCTTCACACCGCAAGAATATAGCGAGCGATTCGGTGCATTTGTGAGCAATCCCGTGCGCAGCTCAGTGTGCACCGTGCTGTTTTTGATAATCAACTTTGTGGTGCTGATGCGAGGCGTGCAGAAAGGCATCGAAAAGATAGCCAACATACTTATGCCGCTGCTGTTTGTGATACTTATAGTGTTCTGCATCAACTCTTTGATGCTTCCCAAGGCAGCAGAGGGACTTGAATTTCTTTTCAAGCCCGACTTTAGCAAAATATCGCCGAGCGTGGTGATAGGTGCCATGGGACAGGCATTTTTCTCGCTCAGTGTGGGACTTGGATGCTTGCTCACCTATGCATCGTATTTCACCGATAAGACACCCCTTGTTAAAAACGCCACCGTGGCAGCCCTGCTCGACACACTTGTGGCAATACTTGCCGGTGTGATGATATTCCCCGCAGTGTTCTCCTTCGGAATGTCGGCAGAAGCAGGACCGAAACTCGTCTTTGAAATATTGCCGAGCATATTCCAGCAGATGCCCGGCGCTTATATGTGGTCGCTTGCATTCTTTGTGTTGCTGTTTTTTGCTTCGCTCACTTCCACCATATCGATGAGCGAAACCTGCATAGTGTGCTTTATGGAAGAACTGAAGATGGAGCGCCGTTCGGCCACTATGCTCAACACCGGCATTTGCATGGTGCTTGGTGTGCTCTGTTCGTTGTCGTTCAGTGTGATGAGCGACTTTAAGATTTTCGGCATGACGCTCTTCGAGTTATTCGATTTCTTTTCGTCGAATATCCTGCTTCCGGTGGGAGGCGTGTTCTTCAGCATATTTGTGGGCTGGTTTGTTGACAAACGCTTCCTGCACGACCAACTCACCTCCAACGGATATGGCAAGATGCACTCGTGGGTGAAGAAACCAATGATGATATGCATTCGCTACATATCACCCGCAGCCATTCTGCTTATCTTTCTATATGGACTGCCCGTGTTCAATAGTTTAGTGACAAAACTTATATCGCTGATAACCGGCTGAAAGCCATAGCGGCGACTATATGCATACGCCGCTGTTAAGAATAATTAGGAAATAAACATTTTAGGGCTGACAACTAGCAGTTGTCAGCCCTAAATACATATTAGTGTCGTGGATAATTATCTCGTAATAGCTGATGATTGGCTAAACTATATTGTATTGCCATTTTTGTGGCATTTCGTTCGGTATTCTTGTGATAACCCGCTTTCGATGGCTTTTTAGCAAAAGAAGATTGTGAAAAAGATTGCAATTTTTGCGTTTTTGCTTTAACTTCGCATTATTAAAGCAAAATCACGGAGAAATGGCATTCGATAATTTCAGTATCACCGTAAAGGGCAAGAAGATTGAGTTTACGCGACCGCAGGTGATGGGCATACTTAATGTAACGCCCGACTCGTTTTATGCGGGAAGCCGAATGGAGACCGATGATGCGCTCATAAGTAGTAGAGTAATGCAGATGCTCGAAGAAGGCGTCGACATCATAGACATAGGAGCCTACTCCACACGCCAGAATGCCGATGATGTGCCCCCGGAGGAAGAATATCGCCGTTTGTCGGTGGGTTTGAGTATAATACGCCGCCTGGCAGGTGATATATTGGTGTCGGTGGATACGTTCAGAGCAGACATAGCCGAGCGGTGTGTGTGCAATTATGGTGCGCAGATAATCAACGATGTGAGCGGAGGCACGCTCGATGCCGCTATGTTCGACACAGTGGCACGCTTGGAAGTGCCCTACATACTTATGCACATGCGAGGCACGCCAGCCACTATGCAAAGCCTCACCGAATATGCCGATGTGACGCGCGATGTGATAGCCGACCTCAGTGCCAAGATGGAAGCGCTGCGCAGCCGTGGTGCAAGCGACATAATCATCGACCCCGGATTCGGATTCAGCAAGACAGTCGACCAGAATTATGAGATGATGGCTCGACTGAGCGAATTTAAGGCTATGGGCTTGCCATTGCTGGTGGGCATATCGCGCAAATCGATGATATTTCGCACCCTCGATACCGATGCTCGCCATTCGCTCAACGGCACTACGGTGCTCAACACCGTGTCGCTGATGGGTGGGGCGCAGATACTGCGAGTGCATGATGTGTGTGTGTGCGTGGAGGCTGTGAAGATAATGGGCAAGATGCTCGGTTATGACTATTGAAACGAGATAACAAAGCAAACAGAATAATATGGATTTCGGGATAAAAGACTTGGTGGACATACTGCTCGTGGCAGCGATGTTGTTCTATCTGTTTAGAGCCATGCGTCAGAGCGGTACGCTTAACATATTTGTGGGAGTATTGTCGTTTATCGTCTTGTGGTTTGTGACCTACAAGATGCTCGACATGCAACTCTTTGGTGGCATAATGGATAAGTTTATCAATATGGGTCTGCTTATCCTTGTGATTTTGTTCCAAGAGCAGATACGCCGATTTCTTAACGAGATAGGTGCCCGCAACAATTGGCCCGCGTTGCTGCGCATCTTCAGCCACGGCAAGGGCAGTCAGGACGACAAACGCTGGCTTATGACCATAGTGCATGCCTGCCTGAATATGTCGCGAAGCAAAACCGGAGCGTTGATAGTGATAGAGCGCAGTGTGCCGCTGCGCAATTATGCCCAGAGCGGCGATATACTCGATGCCAATATCAATGGTCGTTTGATAGAAAACATATTTTTCAAGAACAGCCCTCTGCACGATGGCGCGCTGATAATAAGCGACCATAAGATAACCTCGGCAGGATGCATTCTGCCGGTGAGCCACGACACCTCGTTGCCGCGCTACCTTGGCTTACGACACCGTTCGGCACTCGGTATAGCACAAGAGACCGATGCCGTGGCGATAGTGGTGTCGGAAGAAACCGGCAACATATCGATGGCATATAAGGGCGAAATAAGGTTGAAAATGTCGATGACCGACCTCGAACATCAGTTGTCGGCAATAATAGCATGACATTATGGTGAATGTAACAGAAATAATAAACCGATATTACGACCCGGCCACTCGGCAATATCAGGTGCTTGTAGAGCACAGCCGCCAAGTGGCTGATTTGGCGGTGAAATTGGCTCAGCGCAAGCCCGAACTTGCAATCGACTTGGATTTTCTGCGCGAGGCGGCGATGCTTCACGATATAGGCATATTTCGCACCGATGCACCCGGCATCTACTGCCACGGCGAGTTGCCCTATCTGCAGCACGGCGTGGAAGGCAAGAAAATATTGATGTCGCTCGGACTGCCACGGCATGCCCTCGTGTGCGAGCGTCACATAGGTGCAGGACTCACGGCTCAGGAAATTATCGACCAAAAACTGCCGCTCGAACCCCGCGATATGTTGCCCGAGACCCTCGAGGAGAAACTCGTGACCTATGCCGACAATTTCTACTCGAAGTCGCACATCGACAAGGCAAAGCCGCTGCAAAAGGTGCTTAATAGTATGGCGAAATACGGCGAGGGCACCCTGCAGCGAATGAACTATATGGTGGCACTTTTCGGCAGCCCCGACGGCTTGGACCAATAGTAGCCCCAACAGCCGTTTGCCGAGCAAGCCGAAGCACAAGAAGGTGCTTAAAAAGCCCCAATCGGCGAGCCGAAAATCTATAATTAACATTAAAAAGCATCGAAATCGATGTAGTGTGCCACTTATTATTTAACTTTGTGTCCGATTTTTGATAATTAGGAATTGATACTAAGTAAAAAATATATATTCGCAATAGTGCTGATGGCGATGTTTCTATCGATATGCTCAAGCCGACCGGCTCGGGCTATAGATGGGAATATGGCCGTTGTGCCCGATTCGACATTGTCGCAAGTGAAGCCCGACAGCATCGACCTCAATGAGATGATAGGCACCAATGCCGTGCTGCCGGTGCGACGATACACCGATGAGAAGCGAAATACATCGGCAAAACACTCAAAACTCGCCGAGCAAGCAGCCGACAGTGCTGCTTTAGCCGCCGACACGGCAGCAGTGACCGTAGCCGACAGCCTGAAAACTCCGGCAAAACCCAAGAAATCGCGATTTATTACCGACTTTGTCGACCTCGACAATGTGGTGGACTTTACCGCCAAGGATTCGCTCGTAATAGAGGGGAAGAACAACGCATATATGTACGGTTCGAGCGAAGTGAAATATGGCGACATCGACCTCACAGCCAATCAAATAGAGATGGAAATGGGCAAAAACGAGGTATTTGCCGTGGGCGTGCCCGACAGCGTGGGCGAGCTGCAAGGCAATCCCGTGTTTAAAGACAAGAGCGGCACCTACACCTCCAAGACCATGCGCTACAACTTCAAGAGCGAAAAGGGCTTGATAAGAGACGTCATCACCGAGCAAGGCGAAGGTTACCTCACCGGCGGCATCACCAAGATGATGAATAAGGATGAATATTTCATTCAAAACGGCAAATACACCACTTGCGACGACCACGACGAACCGCACTTCTATATGCTCATCACTAAAGGTAAGGTAAAACCAAAGAAAAACATCGTTACCGGACCGGCATATATGGTGCTCGAAGGCGTGCCGTTGCCCGTAGCCGTGCCATTCGGCTATTTCCCATTCACATCGTCGTATTCGTCGGGTATCATAGTGCCCACCTTCGGCGAAGACTACAACTATGGCTTCTATCTGCGCGATGGCGGTTACTACCTGGCGCTTAACGATAATATCGACTTGGCATTAACAGGACAAATCTACACCAAAGGCTCGTGGGGACTCAATGCCCAATCGAACTACACCAAGCGCTATCGCTTCAACGGCGGCTTCAATGTGAGTTATATAGAGAATGTGAGCGGCGATAAAGGTTCGCCCGACTATGTGAAGCAAAAGAACTTCAGAGTATCGTGGACTCACTCGCAAGATGCCAAAGCCAATCCGAATATGAATTTCTCGGCAAGCGTAAACTTTGCCACCAGCGGTTATTCGCGCGCCGAGCAACAGAGCATCTATAGCAGCGATTTCACCGAGAACACCAAGAGCAGTACCATCAACCTCACATATCGAGTGCCGAACTCGAAATGGAGTTTCTCAGCCACAGCCAACGTGTCGCAACGCACCAGCGACTCCACACTCACCGTGTCGTTCCCCAACCTTACGGTGACCATGTCGCAGATAGCGCCATTCAAGCGCAAGCGAGCAGTTGGCGCCGAGCGTTGGTATGAAAAGATAAAGGTATCATATTCGGGTATATTCCAAAATTCGCTTACCTCGCCGCAGAATCAGTTCTTCAAAAAGAGTTTGATACGCGACTGGCGCAATGGTATGAAGCACAGCGTGCCTGTGTCGGCCACCTTTAACGTGCTGAAATACATCAATGTAACGCCCAGCATACAGATGACCGACCGCATGTATACGAGCAAGATACGCAGGCAATGGGACCCCAATCTCAGTGCCGAAGTGCGCGACACATCGTATAACTTCTATAATGTGTTCGACTTCTCGGCAGCCGTGTCGCTCGATACCAAGCTTTACGGTTTCTATAAGCCGATGAAATTTTTGGGCGACAAGGTGAAGATGATACGCCACGTGCTCACGCCCACGGTGTCGCTATCGGGTTCGCCCGACTTTGGCGATAAGATGTGGGGCTACTATGGCACCTATCAGTATCCCGGAGCCAACGGCGAGATGATGGAGCGCAAATACAGCTACTTCCAGCACGGACTATTCGGTTCGCCGGGTACGGGCAAATCGGGGACAATGAGCTTCACGCTCAATAACAATTTGGAAATGAAAGTGAAGAGCGACAACGACAGTATAGGCGAGAAGAAAATTTCGCTTATCGAGAACCTCTCGATAAGTCAATCGTATAACTTCGCAGCCGACTCGCTGAAATGGAGTAATATCAACACCAGTTTGCTGCTGCGCTTAACCAAGAGCTTCAATCTCAACCTATCGGCTACTTGGGATCCTTACACCTATGCCCTCAATTCGTCGGGTATGCCGGTTCGTGTCGACCGCACTCGCTTGCAGGCAGGCAAGGGCTTTGCCAAACTCTCAAGCACGGGAACATCGTTCTCATATACCATCAACAACAACACCTTCAAACGCAACAAGGACGGCAAGGATAAGAAATCGGACAAAGACGACAGTAATGCCGCATATCGCAATACGCTCAACAACGGCAACGACGATAATTCCTTCGACGACGGCAAGGAAAAAGGGCATCAGGATAATTTCCAACTCAATCCCGATGGCTATGCCAAATGGGAGTGCCCGTGGAGCCTCTCAATTAACTACTCGATAAGTTACGGCTATGGAGCATTTGACTACGACAAGATGGACTATAAAGGGCGATTTACGCAGAACTTGAGTTTCTCGGGAAATATCAAGCCCACCAAGAACTGGTCGTTCAACTTCTCTACGAGCTACAACTTCGACACCAAGAAATTGGCGTATATGAACTGCTCGGTGTCGCGCGACTTGCACTGCTTCACTATGAGCGGTAGTTTCATCCCCGTGGGGCCGTATAAGAGCTACACCTTCCACATCGCCGTCAAGTCGTCGATGCTCAGCGACTTGAAGTACGATAAGCGAAGCAGTTACAACAACGGTATTTCGTGGTATTGATGCCCGCCACTCTTTGGAATAACAAAAAATCTCGAAAATATGGAAACCGGAAAGCAACGATTGGTGTATGTCGACTTCATGAAAGGGATGTGCATATTGTTTATCGTGGCATTTCATATCAATAACTCCATCTATCCGCATCGCGTGGACCTGATGCTGCAGTCGTTTCGCATTCCGCTCTATTATTTCCTCTCGGGCGTGTTTTTCAAGCAGTACGACGGTTATCTCGACTTTGCCCGACGCAAATTCAATAACATCATAGTGCCCTACATATTCTTTATGCTGCTCACATGCGTGGTGCATTGTGTGGCGTGGTATGCATTTGATGTGAGATGGATGGGCGACTGGACTTGGAAGAGTTTTCTCGACCCCTTTTGCACGCGATATTATCACTACAACACCCCATTGTGGTTTTTGATAAGCCTTTTTGAGGTGAATATGGTGTATTATCTTCTGCTGAAGATGTGTCCCAAGCGTAGCGGCCGCTATGCGTTGATAGTGTTGCTGGCATTTGTGGCGCTATATTTCCGCAAGCGACCCATATTCTGCAATCCCGCATTCCTCGATACCGTGTTCATAGCCATGCCGTTTTTTGTGCTTGGCAATGAGGTTAAGAAGTTGGGCGCGTTGCCCAAGAATGTGCGTTACGACCGCTGGGGACTGCTTGTGATAGTGCCGGTGATGGTGATTCTCTACTTTTTTGCGAGAAAAATCAATCTGTTGGTTCAAAATGAGCCGCCGTTCTACAAACTCTATATTTTCCCGTTTATGGCAGTATTGGCATTTTTCTGGTTTAGCAAAAACATGCCGCGAGTGCCCGTAATCACCTATATAGGCCGCTACTCGATAGTGGTGCTGGGCACACACATAATGCTTATAAAACTCATGCGTCACATATTGGAAGCTACCACCATCACGCAGCACATGCCGAGTGCAGCCGCTAACGATTGGGCTATTTTCGCTTGCGTAGTGGCGGCAGAGATGGTGGTTATTCCGGTGATGATACGCCTTTTCCCAAAGTTTACGGCACAATCGGAACTAATCAAACCCTTAGCCAAGTTCGATTCAAAAAGATTATTATCAAAATTGAAAATTTATCGGCAGTCGGAGCGCACAAAGTGATGAGCGGCTTTGCACTCATGCACCGAGCCATCGATGATGATGTGGCGGTTAGCCATCTGCGAAATTACCGATATATCGTGCGACACGAGAATAATGGTGGTGTGCTTTGCCAGGTCGGCGATGATTTGGTAGAGACGCGCCTCAAAACTCTTGTCGACATAGGAGAGAGGTTCGTCGAGCACAAGCACGTCGGGGCGGCTTATGATGGCTCTGCCCAAGAGAGCGCGTTGCAGCTGACCGCCTGATATTTGCCCTATGCTCGCATTGCGAAGGTCGGTGAGGCCCACGAGTTCGAGCGTGGACACTATGGCATTCTTTTCCTCCTGGTTGAGGCGATGAAAGAGTTTCGAAGTGGATTTCAAGCCCGACGCCACCACCTCCTCCACGGTGATGGGAAAACTGCTGTCGATGGCATTTTTCTGCGGCAGATAACCTATGTTCAGTTGCTTCACCTCCTTGCCCGCGCGGCGATAAGTTACCTTGCCCGATGTGGGTTGCAAAAGCTTGAGAATTAGACGCAAAAGGGTGGTTTTGCCGCCGCCGTTAGGTCCGGTAACAGCCACAAAATCGCCTTCATCCACAGCAAAATCGATGCCCGAGAACGGCGAACGCCCGTTGCTGTAGGTGATGCCTACGTTATTCAGCTCTATTATTTTCTTCTGAGGTAAGTGCATCGGCTATGTGCTTTAATTCGGTGTCCCAATTATAGTTCATGGGATTGATGGTCACCATCTTGGTGCCAAGTTCTTGGTTGATAGATTCAGCCTGGCGGCTGTCGAATTCCTTCTGGAAGAAGAAAATGCGAGCATTGCAAGCCTTGGCGCTATCGATTTCGGTTTTGAGGTATTTGGCGGGAATCTCCTTGCCTTCGTATTCCATAGTAATCTGCTTCAAGCCATAGTCGCGGGCAAAATAGCTCAGCGAGGGGTGCCACACTATGAAAGCATCGCCTTCGATGGGCTTGAGCTGCTCGCGGAGTTGAGCATCGAGGGCATCTATTTGCTTGCAGAGTTCGCCCAGTCGCTTCTTGTAGTAAGGCGCGTGAGCGGGGTCGAGTTCACACACGGCATTGCACATATTAGTGGCAATGATTCGAGCATTCACAGCCGAAGTCCAGATGTGCGGATCGCTTTCGTGTTTGTGTCCGGCATGCTCCTCGTGCGAATGCGCTATTCCCGAGTGAGAACCGTAGATAATGTCGATGTTAGCGCTATTGTCGTAAATCTTGATGTCGGGATTATTCTTTTTAGCCTTGTCGACGATAGCCATTTCGAAGCCGATGTTGCCGATAAGGAAGTAAGCCTTGCTTTTTTCGAGATTCATAAGATGATTCATGCTGGGCTCATAGGTTTCGGGGTTGCTGCCCTGCGAGAGGAGGCAAATAACTTCGAAATGCTTCCCCACGATGTGCTCAAGCAAATACTTTTGAGGCTGAATCGAGACCGTGATAACGGGGCGACCGGTAGATTTGCTCGTGCAGGCAACAAGCGCCATAATAGCAGCCAAAACTATGGCAAAAGAGGCTAAATATTTATATAAAAAACGTGTTGTAATCTTCATATTATGCACTTTAATGAGTGTCGGAAATAATAAATTAGTGCAAATTTAACATTTTTAAGGAAATAATAGATGCAAAATAGTGATTTTAACACAAAAAATGGCAACGAAGCCTCATAATCTCACACAGATAACACACCCGCCTGCGATTTAATCTCACACAGATTACGCAGATTTTGTAGATGTTTTTATCACACAGATTCGTCAGTGATATGCTGATTTGAAATCTTATAATCTCACACAGAAACGCACTCGCCTGCGATTTTATCTCTCACAGATAACACAGATTACGCGGATGTTTTTATCACACAGATTCGTGATTTGAAGCCTCATAATCTCACACAGATTACGCAGATTACACAGATGTTTTTATCTCAAATATTCGTCAGTGATACGCTGATTTGAAATCTTATCTTTATTAATTTTACTGTATATCTTAATTGCTCTATTTTCGCTTACGTTTGTTTGTAATTTCTTTAAATCTAACTTGAAGATTTATTTTCAAGAAATAATTACCGTTTTCTTGATATAGCCAGCCAAATAGATATGGCTTCTTAGGTTTGCCTGTTTTGGAATCAAGTCTAATATGTCCAGGATTGTTTTCGTCTTCACCTGTTGAAGGCTGCTCTATTCGAGTGGCATTGAGCAAATACTGACGGAAGCGGTTAAGCTCATAAATGTGGTAGCAAACGATGTCGCCATCTTTCTTAACCACTATTTGTCCTCCATCGGCATCGTAGAAACCGCTCCACGGCGTTTCCGGAGTCATGCCCATCGCAGCATCTTGCAAGAAGCGTGCTATCTTAACTTCGTAAACCGGGCTATTTGCAGATATGCGATAGCCTAAAGGATTTTGAGCGTTTAATTCTTCAATTATTTGCGCCCACGATGATATGCTTTTTGTGTACTTTAGCAATAACGCATTTGCAAGAATTACAGGCAATGCGTCATCAATAGTTCGAAGATTTTGCGTGAGGCAGTATGATTGAATACTATCAAAGGAAACACTGCCACCAAGTTCTTCAATTTTTGCCAATCGAGCAGAAATCTTACTCGGCACTCCATCATAAGTATCAGCGTTAAATGTGTCACAATCCACATTTACACCTTCCGGGAACTCAACTTTATAAATAAAATTAGTATTATCGCCACTGACATTTAGCAATGTGGCTGTACTACCAATGTGATTATCACTATGATCCAACCAAAATATCTTTACAAAGCTTTTGAATTTGCTTGTATCCCTCACGCTGTTGCAAAACAAATTTTCTATAACAGCGGATGTGGTTGAAACAATATTGTCAGAATTAGAAGAAATCTTTATAAGAGCAGCAACCTCTTCCAAAAAAATATTGGCTGGCACACACAAGAACACCTCACCATCTAATGAAGAAATTATCACTCCTATGCTCTGTAAATCTTCATGGTAGATATATTTTTTATCATATAACACCACATAAAAAGGGTAAAAAATATCGCCAACTTTGGTGGTATTTCTACTATCGGTCAAAATTCTTCTGAAATATTCAATCATCGTGAAGCCAAATATTTTTGGTGGTGAATATCAAGTAAATCTTTTTGTGGCAAAAATTTATCGGGTAGATGAATCTTAGTACCACTCAGTTGTGACAAATATGTCTGAAAGTCACCGCTATATGTATTATCTATCAGGCTATCAGAAATCACAATTTCAAAGTCAGGAGTTATCGAAATGAGCAACTTGTCGTAAGCCTTATGGAAAAATGGATTTAAACACAAGCCATTTCTCGGATTAGTTCGGTTAGCTTTATCTTCAGCCCAATCCACAATGTGACAGGCTTCTACAAGTTCAGATTTTTGCACTCCTGAAATGCAGCAACGGAAATTGTAGGAATTCATCACTGCGGCTCGGAAGAATGACTGATTTACACGTTGACGAATAACCGTCTCCCTTTCAGCACCTTGGGGTAGATTCTGAGTAGAAATCGCGGCTATTTCTTCAATGGGTTTGTTTAAAAATTGCGCAATGAGCCGTTCGCTTTCGTAGGCAAGGTGCTCAGGGTTTCCATAGAATTCTTTCCATACAGCTTCTTCCTCTTTCGCGCCATGTTTAAGCCCTGTTATTCCTTGGCTTTTTAAGTCAGGGTCAAGTCGGCCGATATTGCCAATCTTCATGTTTAGTGCACTCGGCGAACGACCGATGATGCGAGCATATCTCACCACCAGCGGGTGCGTCTTACTGCTGCTCTTAAATGGAATCTTGCAGTAGAGATTAAACGCAACAATTGTTTCTTCACGAGTCCACTTATTCATCATACATTCTCCTTGCTTTCACTATTATTGAGCATAAAGTTGGCTTTTTGCTGTTCTATCTCACGCCGCAATTCTTCTTCGGTGGGAAGATAAGTCATATATTTAGTTGCAAATAGCTGTTCACTGCCATTAAGCACAGAGTATCGGGCAACAGTTTTATCAGTATCCGTACACAATAAAATTCCAATGGTGGGATTGTCATCTGTGCCCTTAATGATATCATCATACATTCTCACATACATATCAAGCTGACCAATATCTTGATGTGTCATTGGGTGCGTCTTAAGCTCAAATATGACGAATCGTTTCATCTTGTAATTATAAAAAACGAGATCAACATAATAGTCGCTGAGTTCAGTCGTAATATGTTGCTGTCGTTCTACGAAAGCGAAACCGCGACCTAATTCCATAATGAATTTCTCGAGGTTATCAATTAGAGCCTGTTCGAGTTGGGTTTCGCTATACTTCTCATCACGTTTGAATCCCATAAACTCAGCAACCATAGGATTTTTAATATATTCCAAAGGATCCTTATCGTTGAATGGTGCAACGGCTTTCGCCAACGCTGCATTGGGGTTTTCTCGCTGTGCAGCAAGACGACGCTCAAAGTATTGAGATGAAATATTGCGGTCAAGGGTGGTCGTACTCCACATGTCTCTCGAGGCATTTTCGAGATACCACTTTCGTGCAACTTCGTTGGTGACAGAAAGAAGCCGACGGATGTGTGTCCACGTCAAATTGTGTACGAACTCGTACACTTTTTCAAAATCGGGGAATAAAAGATAGAATTTGCGGTAGTGCTGTAGATTACGTTTATTGTAATTGTTTCCATAAATTTGTAGAAAGGCGTTGAGCAAGTTCGGAAATTAATTTTGAGCCATATTTAGCTCGAACTTCTCCTTGCTGTTCTTCTTCAACAATGCGTCGTCCAATGTTCCAATAAGTTGCAATTGCTGCTTGACCGGCAGCAGCGTATGCTTGATGCTGTCCGGTAGTAATAATCGAACTTATGTCATCAAAAAATCGCCTTGAAATAAGATTATTACAATTATCCATAATCTCTTATGCAACACCTAACTAATACAAAAAACTCCGATGTAGCATCTGAAGGCGACCAAACCTTATGCAACTACAAAAGAGTTTTCCTTAAAAAGTTATCGGCAATATTGCCGTTATATTTCTTCCTATTCTTTGGTCATTCTCAGAATTTATTGCTCGTATAGCAAAGTTACGAATTTTTTCTTATATAATGTATAAGAGTATCGTATGTTATTAAGCATTTCTTTGCGAAATTCATTTGCAAAGATAAAATGAATGGCGTGCAAAAATCGAGCACAGTAATCCTATTTAATCTTAAATTATGGCGGAGTTTACCACGGATTTTTACGGATGTTGTGATGTGTGGTTTTAATACGGAATTCTACAGTTTTACACTTTGAAATTATGTATACATGATGCTTCCGGGGGACTATGCCAAACGGGTCAAGCATCCCTAATTGGTCACCAATTTGGTGACCAATTGTATGACGCTGAAAATAAAATAGATGCCATCGCTTCAGATACTTGATATTCGCGTTCTTCGCATTATGTGGGGTGGCACGATGCCGAGGGTTACGCTTCGCTACACCATCGGCTACGAGCCACTCGCTCACGCTCGGGCATTCGACCTTTCAGCTCGTGCTGTGGTGTGTGGTTTTACCACGGAATTTCACGGAATTAGGCACGGATTTTCACATTATTGTGTTTATCAGTGCCATGTTTTGTGTTATCTGTGTTTGTTGTGGTGGGTGTAAGCAGGTGATTATCAACCTCTCCGAGACTGTGTGGCGGTTTGTCGGGGTCGGTGCGGTCGATTTTGTTAAATTATCTGTGATAATCTGTGAGATCTGTGAGGGATTAAATCATAAGCGGGTGATTATCAGCATCTCCGAGGCTGTGCAGCGGTTTATCGCAGCCGGGATAGCTTGATTTTGGGAATATTATTCTTAAAAATAAGCCAGATATACATTCTCTTTTATAGCCTCTGCCATTTGGTGGAGATGGAGGTGGGTGGTGGGGGTTGAGGTCATAAGTTGGAGTTCGATGGGGTCGCGGCCGGGGGCGTAGGCGGGCTGAATGTAAGGGAAATCGGGGTGCAAGATGTAGCCCAATCGCTGATAGAACACAATTCGCTTGTGTGAAATCTCGTCGGCATCGGGTTCTACTTCGAAGATAATGGGTTTGCCGTCAGCGCGCTCGGCTACGAGGGCGAGGAGGTTGCGGCCAATGCCCAAGCCGCGAATTTCAGGCATCACGGCGAGGTGCTCGATGTAGACAAAGTCGAGAATGGCCCAATAAGTAATAAAGCCGGCAAATGCGCCGTCGACGGTGGCTACGCAGATGTGAAAACGCGACTCGGCGGCGGCAATGTGGCGCAATTTCTCGATGGGTCGGCGCTCCGCCTCGGGGAATGCCAACTCATATAGTGAAAGCAAATCGTTAAATAAACTATCAGAGACTGAAATATTTTGGTAATTAATTTTCATTTTATAAGCAATGTTATTAAATTTGTAAGTTGAATTTTTCACGAAGCCATCGGGCTTTTTGCAAATATACAAAAAATTATAGATAATTAATAATTATAACATAAATAATTAGTAAAATGGGATTTCAATTAGATGCATTAGATTATAAAATCTTAAAGATGCTATCGGAAAATGCGCGTCGTCCTTACTTGGAGATAGCCAGAGAATGTGGCGTGAGTGGAGCTGCAATACATCAGCGAGTTCAGAAGCTCTATGGAATGGACGTGCTGAAGGGCGCAGTGACGGTGATTAATCCGTCGTCGTTAGGCTACGACACATGTGCCTATGTGGGCCTGCTACTCAAGGAGCCATCGAAATCGGATATGATAATGGAAGCCATACGCAAGATACCCGAAGTGGTGGAATGTCACTACACCACAGGACAGTATGATATGTTCCTAAAGATATATGCTCGCAACAACGAAGACTTGCTGCGCATCATACAAAGCAATCTGTCGAACCTTTCCGACACCCGAAGCGAGACACTTATCTGCTTTAAGGAAGTGTTCAAGCGCCAGATACCGGTGAAAGAAGGCGAGAGCGAGGGTTGATGCTATGGCGGCAGTGGACAAGGTAGAGCTCTTGGAGCATGCCGTGAAGCTTGCCCAAGCGGCAGGCGAGATACACATGCGCCAATTCAGAGACCAAAATCTCTCGACCCGTAACAAGCTAAACGATTCGGACATAGTAACGGCTGTGGATATAGCCTCGGAGAAAGCCATCATAGAGGGCATACGCAGCATCTATCCCGATCACTCGATACTCTCGGAGGAATCGGGGCTCGCGCTGACCGACAGCGAATATGAGTGGGTAATCGACCCGCTCGACGGCACCACCAACTATAGAGCCGGGTTGCCGGTATTTTCGGTATCGATAGGCGTGAAGCATCGCGGTGATACGGTGGTGGGCGTGGTGTTTGCGCCATATCTGCGAGAGATGTTTGTGGCAGCCAAGGGTTGGGGAGCATTTCTCAATGGCAATCCCATAAGAGTGACGCGCAACGAAGTGCTGAGCCGCGCGGTGGTGGGAACCGGTTTTCCGGTCGACAAGATGGACACCACCGACAATAATATCGACAACTTCAGCCGCGTGCTGCCCGTGGTGCGCGATGTGCGCCGCTTGGGCTCGGCAGCGATGGATATATGCTATGTGGCAGCCGGAGTGCTCGATGCGTTTTGGGAACTCAATCTGCATGAGTGGGATGTGTGCGCCGCATTGCTCATAGCGAGCGAGGCAGGTGCCGAATACGAATACTTCCGCAGCGACCGAAATGTGTCGGTGCTTGTGGGCAGCCCGGCAATAAAAAATGCCATCCGACCGCTTTTGTCGTCGCAACCGGGTTGATAATGTTGCGGGAAATGATTAAATTTGCAAATTATTAGTTGATAATCGAAATAATTATTCAGCCTCCATGTGGCGGCTGATGAAAAACAAAGAAAACAAATAAGATAATGAAAGATATAGTATTGAGTGGCATCAGAGCCACCGGACAGCTCCATTTGGGCAACTATTTCGGAGCATTGAGAAACTTTGTGAAGATGCAGGAAGAGGGTGTGTACGATGCCAATTACTTTATAGCCGATTTGCATGCGTTGACCACCGCACCGGACCCTAATGTGCTTCACGCCAATGTAAAGAGCATCTTGGCAGAATACCTTGCTGCCGGACTCGACCCCGAGAAGTCGACAATCTTTGTGCAGAGCGACGTTCCCGAGATTTCGGAGATGTATCTTTTGCTCAATATGCATGTGGGTATAGGCGAACTGATGCGCACAGCATCGTTTAAGGACAAGGCTCGCAAGCAACTCGGCATTGCCTCTGCCAAGGACGATGAAGACGAGGCAATAGAGAAGGAAATCATTGGCAACAACTCGAATAAGCGCGTTAATGCTGGTTTGCTTACTTATCCTACGCTGATGGCGGTGGATATCCTCATACAGCACGCCAAGTTTGTGCCTGTAGGCAAGGACCAAGAGCAACACTTGGAACTCACTCGCCGTTTCGCTCGTCGATTCAACTCGTTCTACGGCGTGGATTACTTTGCCGAACCGCAGAACTTCAACTTCGGTTGCGCTCCTATCAAGGTGCCCGGCTTGGATGGCAGCGGCAAGATGGGTAAGAGCGAAGGTAACTGCATCTATCTGCGCGACGAGGACAAGGTGCTTCGCAAGAAAGTGATGCGCGCCGTTACCGATGAAGGTCCTAAGGAACCTAATTGCCCTATGTGCGAACCTGTTAAGAACCTGTTCTGCCTTCTCGAACTCGTGGGAACCCCCGACAAGGTGGAATTCTTTAAGAACGCTTATGCCGACTGCTCTATCCGCTATGGCGACCTCAAGAAAGAGATAACCGAGGACATCCTCAACATCACAGCTCCTATAAGAGAACGCATCAAGGAGATAGAAAGCGACGATGCTTATCTGCATCGTGCTGTGGCTATGGGCGCAGAACGAGCTCGTGAGCGCGCAAGCAAGACCCTACGCGAAGTGCGTGAGATTATGGGTATTCGCAAGTTCTGACAATCGTAGGAACGTAAAAAAAATTACGACATAGCATAAATCGCCAAGAACGGAATGGCTCTTGGCGATTTTTTAAGATTATAATAGGCGATAGTGGGAGCGAGGGGAGCCTCGTAGTCGCCTGTGGCAAGCGATAATGCTGCTATCCGAAGCTTGAAAAAATTGTAATAAATAACCATAAAAAACAAATCACATTATGCAAGACGAAGAAAAAGAAAAACTATCGGTGGAGCTTCCCGAGAGTGCCTTCAGAGAACTGAAAGAAGGCGAGAAGTATGAGCCGATACTCCGTCCTGATAGGGAATATCCCGAAGTGACCCCCTATTCGGTGGGTTTGGGCCTTATAATGGCGGTGATTTTTAGTGCTGCGGCAGCCTATCTGGGCCTGAAAGTGGGTCAGGTGTTTGAGGCAGCCATACCTATTGCCATCATAGCAGTAGGATTGTCGAACGCGATGAAGCGCAAGAATGCACTTGGCGAGAACGTGCTTGTGCAGTCGATAGGCGCATCGTCGGGAATAGTGGTGGCAGGAGCCATTTTCACTCTGCCGGCGCTTTACATCCTCAAGGCAAAGTATCCCGAAATAGCGGTTTCTTTCCTTGAAATCTTCTTGAGTTCGCTGCTCGGTGGCGTACTCGGTATTTTGTTCTTCATACCGTTCCGCAAATATTTTGTGAGCGACATGCATGGCAAGTTCCCGTTCCCCGAAGCCACAGCCACCACCCAGGTGCTTGTGTCGGGCGAGAAGGGCGGCGACCAAGCCAAGCCGTTGATTATAGCCGGTTTGATAGGTGGTCTTTACGACTTTGCATTGTCGACTTTCGGATGGTGGAATGAAGTGCTCTCTACCCGCGCCATACCTGCGCTCAACGCTCTTGCCGACAAGACCAAGATGGTGTTCAGCGTCAACACCGGTGCAGCCGTGCTGGGTTTGGGCTTTATAGTGGGTTTGAAGTATAGCTTTATCATCTTTGCCGGCAGCGCATTCATTTGGTGGATAATCGTGCCAATAATGGGTATGAGCCCCGAATATGTGAATGTGGCACCCGAAGTGATATTCAGCAGTCAGGCGCGCTACATCGGCATTGGCGGTATAGCCATGAGCGGTGTGATAGGCATAATCAAGTCGTGGGGCATCATTAAGAATGCCGTAGGCTTGGCAGGCAAGGAAATAGGCGGCAAGGGTGGCACAGTAGCCAAGGTGATACGCACCCAGCGCGACATATCGATGAAGGTGCTTGCCTTCTCGGTGATTGCAGCCCTCGCAGTGGTGTTTGTGTTCTTCTATGTGGGAGTAATACACGATTTGGCACAGACCGTAGTGGCATTCTTTGTGGTGGCAATCATAGCCTTCCTCTTTACCACTGTGGCAGCCAATGCCATAGCCATAGTAGGCACCAATCCCGTGTCAGGTATGACCTTGATGACCCTTATCATCGCATCGGGCGTGTTTGTGGCAATAGGATTGCGCGGCTCATCGGGCATCGTGGCATCGATGGTGATAGGAGGTGTGGTATGTACAGCCTTGTCGATGGCAGGCGGTATGGTCACCGATATGAAGATAGGTTATTGGATAGGTAACACCCCCGCCAAGCAGCAGACATGGAAATTTGTGGGAACACTCGTGTCGGCAGCAACCGTTGGCGGCGTGATGATGGTGATGAACGAAGTGTATGGCTTCGTGGGCGAAAATGCCCTTGTGGCACCGCAAGCCAATGCCATGGCAGCCGTTATCGACCCCTTGATGATGGGTGGCGAAACACCGTGGATGCTCTACATAGTGGGAGCCATCTTTGCAGTATTGCTCAACTGGCTCGGCGTTCCGGCTTTGGCATTCTCGCTGGGTATGTTCATCCCTATGTATCTTAATGTGCCATTGCTTGTGGGAGGTGCCATCAACTGGTTTGTAGGCAGCCGCTCAAAGAATAAAGAAGTGAACAGCGCACGCACCGAGCGCGGCACGCTCATAGCCTCGGGCTTCATAGCAGGTGGCGCACTGATGGGCGTGGTGAGCGCAGGTTTGCGTTTCGGCGGATTTGAATATGTATGTAGCTTCGGCGACGACCTCAAGAATGTGCTCGCCGTAGTGGCTTATGCCGCCGTATGCATCTATCTCATCATGGCATGCCTCAAGGCAAAGAAAGATAGCTGATAAATAATATCATTGGATAAAGACAATCAAGAGCCCCGCACAGCCATAGCCGTGTGGGGCTTTTAGTTAATATTCGTAAGCGGAAGGAAATAATTTGCCGCAGAGATGTTGTTGCTGAGAGATTAACTTTGACTCATAGGTCAATATATTGAACATCAGTGCATAAAGATTTTACGTCAAAAAGTAACGGAAACAGGAGCCACTTTCCGACCAGCCGGACAACAAATCTTAATTTGGCCGGCGTATTGACGAAGTGGGGTGATTTTTGCACAATAGCTCTTTTAGCACAGATATTCGCAATGTTGCCGCTCGGTTTTCTGCTTGGGCTGATGCTGGCTGATTAATCATTAAGGTCGATGAAATCGAGGTGGTGGTTGCGCTGTATGTAGCGCAGGGCGTAGATGAGGTTTGTTTGGGTTTCGGGCGAGAGGCTGTAGTTGAACATACGCGAATCGATGGCGCTGCGAAATTCTTCGGTGCCGTTATACGACTTTTTGAAGAACGGCGTCAACTGACTCTCCGAAATTTCGGGCGTAACAATAAGGAAGAAAAATTGCGGTTTGCCGCCTCTTATGAGTTCGCGCACAAACATCAATGGCACTACTTCTACAACCGATTCGGACATTTGTCGGCTATCGAGATAGAGTTTGTAGCCGGTTTCTTGATAAAATTCGCGAAGAATCTCGCTTTTGGCATATTCTTCGAGTTTGTTGCAAGGAAAAATGTCGCCTTCAGGGGCTTCGACCACACCGCTGACGGTGCCGAGAAGGTCGTAATAAACGCCGGTCTGCTTGCGGCGCGGGCGTAGAAACACTTGGTGGCGCGAACGGCGGTCGCCCTTGCGCAAGGGCGTAACCCAAATGGCAGAAACGCCTATGGTGTTGGCGAGAATCGACTCTTGCAGCGGTCGGAGTTGTTTGTCGGGCGATAGGTCCTCGGTGCGCATAGAGGAGCCGAGGCTTATGGGCATATCAATGGTGAGATTGGTGCGCACTTGGTCGAAATAACCGGCACGCTGAAGCACGCAGCAATAGGTGCCGTCGCCGTTAGGGGTGAGCGACTGCATGCGCAGTGCCGGACCATTGGTGGTATTGGGGCGCGATTTAAGAAATTCATCGAAATTATCTTGAGTGAGAGCGGTGTAGCGTTCGCCGAGGTCGAAGCGGCTGTCGATGCGTCCGCCTGCTATTTCTGTCACCGTGTCGGGGTGCTTAATGTAGTCGATTATCTCCTTGTAGGGCAGTTGTAGTTCAGAAACCGATTTGCCTATCTTTACGCGCACTGTTGCCACATCGTGCGAATAGTAATCCTTTTCGAGAGCCGATGAATAGTCGATAAACTGACTGTCGCCGAGGGGTTTAAACACATTTTTGCGCAGAATCTGCTTGGCAAACGCCATAGGATAGAAAAAGCTGTGGCGAGTATATTCGTTAAGGAACTTGCCGTTGCGGCGCCAGATGTGGTGCACAAATCGCTTTGCCACGTACAAGCCGCCAAAAATGGCAAACAGACTTGCCACTGCTCCTATTATCTCTATTATGCTTCTGTAATCCATAATGTAGCTCTCTCATTCTGTTATTTCGGTTTATGGCATATGCCTGTGGCAAATTTAGCAAATAATTATTAATCATTAGCGTGGCCAATGTAATAATTTGCTTTTGTGCCATGCGATAAGCCTAATGGCGGGACATAATTTGGCGGTAAACAGGTGTGAAATGTGCTTAAAGATGATTATATTTGTGGAAAAATTTAGAACATAAGCATAGCAAAATGGCAAAACCGGCACCCGACATATCACAATCCACGCGCGAGGAGCGACTGCACTATGTGAAGCAGCGATTTCGCTGCATTGCCAATTGTGAGACATGCGGCAACTGTGCCATACTGCGAGGTGCTGACGCCGAGGATGCTTATGCCGATTATATAGAGGGCCGCAAGTCGTTTGTCGAGGTTTCGATGGCACTCCGCGGCGCTTAGCTTTGATGCGATGAAAGTAAATTGATAGTAAAAATATTTAGTCATGAAAAGATTGAAGTTGTTGACGGTGGCAATTTTTGCCCTTATGTGCAGCACCGCACTTGAGGCGTTATGCCAAGGTAGAGTGATAGCCATTACTCCCGAAGTTATGAGCGAAGCGCAAAGGCTTGCGCTCGAGATGCCCATGCGCGAGCGCGTGGCACAGCTGATGATGCCTGTGGTGAAGATGTTCGACATGGACTCGGCGCGTATTCAGATAGATAAATATGTGGGAGAGTGTCGCGTGGGCGGAATATTGTTCTATAAGGGCGAATGTGCCGAGCAGATAGAACTCTACAATAGAGCAGCGAGCGCCACCAAGCACCCCATAATGGTGGCAATAGATGGCGAGTGGGGCTTGAATATGCGACTGCGTCACACGCCCCGTTTCCCGGTGAATATGGCGCTTGGTGCCGTGCAAGATATGAGGCTCATTTATGCCTACGGCGAAGAAATGGGCCGTCAGTGCCGCCGAATGGGTATAAGCGTGAATTTCGCGCCGAGTGTAGATGTCAATAGCAATCCCGATAATCCCGTGATAGGGCGTCGCTCCTACGGCGATGATAAGGAAGCCGTGGCCAACAGAGCCATTGCCTATGCCTCCGGCCTCGAGAAAGCCGGTGTGCTCTCGTGTGCCAAGCATTTTCCCGGTCATGGCGACACCAATCAGGATTCGCATAAAACACTGCCCACGGTGAGTCGTTCGCGCTCCGATGTCTTTGATATCGACCTTTATCCTTTCCGACGGTATGTGGAAGCCGGACTGGGCAGCGTGATGGTGGCTCATCTGAATGTGCCTGCACTCGACAGCATCACCGGAGTGAGCACATCGCTCTCGCCGGTGGTAATCGACGGTTTGCTGCGACATGAAATGGGCTTCGACGGGCTGGTGTTTACCGATGCTCTCGATATGAAAGGCGTTACGAAATATGATGATGTGTGCGTGCGAGCGCTCCTTGCCGGCAACGATGTGCTGGTGATGCCCGTGGATGTGGAGCGAAGCATAGGCAGTGTGCTGCAAGCCCTCGACGAAGGCAGAATCAGCGAAGAATGTATCAATGCCCATTGCAGCAAAGTCCTGGCTTACAAATTGGCACTACGACTCGACAATCAACCTGTGAACGCCGAAGGCATACTTCAAGACCTCAATAGCAAGGAATGTTACCAACTCATCTCGGCTTTGGCAGAAAAATCGGTAACACTTGTGAGCGACTGCCGGAAAAAAGCCGGACGCATTGATGCTCGCAAATCCACGCTGATAGCCCTCGGCGATGACGAGAATCTTCGTTATCGCTCGCTCGGCGACACATTGGTGACTGCACGCGAATTTTATCGCTATATCGATGAAAATTACGGTAAGGTGGTGAGCTACAACAGTCGCACGGAGAAGTTGCCCCAATTGGGCAAACGCGAGCAGGTGGTGGTGGAAGTGTTCAGCGCCAAGCAACGCTATATCGATGCCCTGGCGGCTATCACCAAGCGCTGCAGCAATGTAGTGGTGGTGTTCTATGTCAACCCTTATGAGATGCTCACGTTTAAAAATTCGCTGCGGCTCGACCGCAACACCGTGATATGCGCCTACGAGGACACCTACCATGCCCAACGAGCCGCTCAAGAGGCTCTGCAAGGACGAATAGCCTTTGAGGGCAAGATGCCGGTGAAAATCTCGCTTGAGCGCTGATTGCACCTCGCCGCTTTGCTCCGAATTGCCTGGCAAATATTGCTTTTACGGCAAAAATTTGTATCTTTGCTGATGTAAAAAATTGCAGTCGGGTCTTGGCTCAGCGATGCCTTAGGCTTGAGAGATATATATCAACCAATTTTTAAGACTGAACAATAATATGAGAAAATCTATTACCAATGTGATATTTGTGTCGGCGATGATTATGTCGCCCGAGATGGCAATTTCTGAAACCTCAGGCATAACTCCTATTGTAGAGGCTGAGGCCTTTGCTTCGATTCCTACCTACACCGGCGATGATATGGAATTTCGCATCGACGGCCCGTTGTTTAAATTCTGCTTGTGGTCGCCTATGGCGCAAGCAGCCCGACTGAAAATATATAACGACGGCGTGGGTGGCAAACCTATTCACATCTATGAGATGGAGCCCGATGCCTCTTCGGGCGTGTGGCGTATGTCTACATCCACTCCGCTGATGGACAAGTTCTATACATTCCAAATAAAATATAACGGTGAATGGCTCGATGAGACACCCGGTGTGTGGGCTAAAGCCCTCGGTGTGAACGGCAAGCGTGCAGCCATCATCGATATGGCTACCACCAACCCGCGCGGATGGCTCGAAGACCGCGGTCCCGAGGTGAAGAGTTTCACCGATGTGGTGCTCTATGAGATGCATCATCGCGACTTCTCGATGCACGCCAATTCGGGCATCTCTAACAAAGGAAAATTCGTGGCTATGCTCGAAAACGGCACTTTGAGCCTCAATGGCGAAAAGACCGGTATCGACCACCTGAAGGAATTGGGCATTACCCACGTGCACATATTGCCGTCGTTCGACTATAACAGCGTCGACGAAAGCAATCTGGCAAGCAATCAGTATAACTGGGGCTACGACCCTATCAATTATAACACCCCCGACGGCTCGTATTCCACCAATCCCGTCGACCCCTATGTGCGCATTCGCGAGATGAAACTTATGGTGCAGGCGTTGCATAAGGCTGGCATAGGTGTGGTGATGGATGTGGTGTATAATCACACCGGCATCACTCAGGGCAGCAATTTCGAACTCACTGCGCCGGGCTATTACTATCGCCATCGCAGCGATGGCTCGTTTAGCGACGCTTCGGGTTGCGGCAACGAAACAGCCAGCGAACGCCGGATGACGCACGATTTTATAGTGAAATCGGTGTGCTATTGGGCTAAAGAGTATCATATCGATGGCTTCAGATTCGACCTTATGGCTATTCACGACGTAGGCACTATGAACGATGTGGTGAAGGCATTGAAAGCCATCAATCCTTCAGCTTTCGTCTACGGCGAAGGTTGGACTGCCGGCGACTCGCCACTGCCCGTGGAGCAGCGTGCTCTGAAGATGAATGTGGCTAAGATGCAAGGCGTGGCGGTGTTCAGCGACGATATTCGCGATGCTGTGAAGGGCCATTATGCCAATGCTAAAGACCCGGGTTTTGCAAGCGGTAAACCCGGTAACGAAGAGACTGTGAAGATAGGCATTGTGGCATCTACTGCACATCCGCAAGTCGACTATTCTAAGGGCAATAACGCCAAGACTCCTTATGCCGTTTCGCCTCAACAGATAGTGAACTATGTGTCGTGCCACGACGACCTTTGCCTTACCGACAAACTCGCCATATCGATGCCCGAAAGCACTGAAGCCGATAGAATAAAGGTGGCAAAATTGGCTCAAACCATAGTGCTGACATCGCAGGGAACTCCGTTTATATTCGCCGGCGAAGAAGTGTTCCGCAGCAAGAAGGGCGTGCACAATAGCTATAAGTCGCCCGACGACATCAATGCCATTGATTGGAATCAGAAGAAACAATATCGCGAACTCTTCGACTACTATGCCGCACTCATCGACTTGCGAAAGAGCCACCCGGCTTTCCGCATGACTACGGCTGAAGAGATTGCTGCAAACATTCGTTTTGATAAGGTTAAAACCCCGCTACTTATCTCATATTCAATACTTAACCATGCTAACGGCGACGCTTGGAAGGAAATTAAACTGGTGTTCAACGGCAGCGATAAGCCTCAACAGGTGAAAATCAAGAAAGGCCACTGGACCATCGTGGCTCAAGACGGCAAGGTGAATAAAAATGGACTTGGCACTACCGCCGGTGGCAACATCGAGGTGGCTCCTCGCAGCGCCTTGATTTTGGCTATAGAGTAACAACATTATTTTTCGCGAGAAGGTATATTGGAGATGATGAAATTGGTGTTCGCATCCGATTCGTTAAAAGGCACTCTGAGCAGTCGCGAGGCGGCTACATTGCTCACCGAGGCAGCCCGAATGACATTTGGCGAGGACCGATGTGAATGTGTGTCGATACCCATAGCCGACGGCGGCGAAGGCACTGTGGATGCCGTAATCGAAGCCGGCGGTGGAAGTAGGGTAGAGGTGCCGGTCCTCGACCCCTTGCATCGTCCCATCAACGCCTGTTATGGCAAAATAGATGACCATACGGCAATTATCGAGATGGCTGCTGCATCGGGCATAACGCTGCTCGGTGCGCACGAACTCAACCCTATGCTCACCGACACCTACGGCACCGGACAACTCATAGCCGATGCCCTCAATAGAGGTTTTCGCGACATAATTATAGGCATAGGCGGCTCGGCTACCAACGATGGTGGAATGGGCTGCATGCGCGCCCTGGGCGTGCGCTTTTACGACTCCTCGGGCACAGAACTGCAAGGATGCGGTGCCCACTTGGCACGCGTGGCTCATATCGATGCCTCAGGCATCGACGAGCGCCTGCTGCAATCGCGCATCACGGTAATGTGCGATGTGGATAATCCGCTTTGCGGTCCACACGGCGCCACCCACACCTATGCCCGCCAAAAAGGCGCCACCGATGCTATGATTGACGCCCTCGAAACCGGGATGCAACATTATCAGCACCACCTTTTGCTGCACAGCCATACACCCACGCTCGCCCCCGGAGCAGGAGCGGCAGGCGGACTCGGGGCTGCATTGCAAGTTTTTGCCCATGCCACCATGCGCTCAGGCATAGAGATGTTGCTCGATTTGTGCAAGTTCGATGCAAAAATAGCACAAGCCCATGCCGTAGTTACAGGCGAGGGCAGAGTAGACCACCAGTCGGCGCACGGCAAAGTGCTGTGGGGCATAGCCCGACTCTGCCGAGAGCACAACGTGCCCCTATATGCCCTTGTGGGAAGCAAAACAGGCGATTGCCGGGAGATAATCGACAGCGGCGTGACCAAAATTTATGCCATAACCGACTATTTTCCCCTCGATTATGCCATAACCCACGCCCGAGACGCATACCTCAGCACCGCGCGTAGAATGTTTCAAGAGATAATAAGTAAAGTGAAACCCCGTAAATAAGGCGAAATAGCCAAAAAATAAGGAATATTTGCCGATTTTTGCGCCAAGTACTTGCATAATTCAAAAATAGTGCGTACCTTTGCACTCGTCAAACGGAAAAAGCGAAAAATTTTCATTGACACTACATATTGGAGAGATGGCAGAGTGGTCGATTGCGGCGGTCTTGAAAACCGTTGAAGTGAGAGCTTCCGGGGGTTCGAATCCCTCTCTCTCCGCCAAACCCGCTGATTATTTCAGCGGGTTTTTATTTTTATAAGAAGTTTCCAAAATATTATCAGTCTGTTTTTGGGGGTCAGCGGATTATTCCGGTGGGGTCGGACTGGTCGGACATGTCCGACGAAATTTATCCCAAGGTTATTCTCTTATAAAATATGGGCTCATCGGATAAATGTCGCCCTACTCATTTTCCACTGAGCCGTTCTTCCTCTTCCGTGTTTCGAAATCATACGCCTTTCCCCACTGAATAACTACTGATCCTCAGTTGGCTCCGAAGTCTCTGTTGTAGCACAAGAAGTTTTATATCGCTATTTTTTTATAAATACCTATTTCCTTTAAAAATACGTCTTCACAGCAAATAAGAACTGTTCGATAAAGATTTTCTTGAAAGCAGCGATGTTATTCTGTTCGTAGAACATGAGCATAGCCTTCTTATAGTCGATGGAGTCAACGGTTCGGAAAGAAATCGGGCAATAGCCATTTGCTATTAAGATAGCATTGCTTGTGATTCTTGCAGTCCGCTTGTTCCCATCCACAAAGGCTTGAATATACGATAATAGCACTAATGTCAAGATTGCTTTTTCAAAAACATTATCTTTCCCATTCACCAATGTGCAAGTATCTTCCAAAGCCTCACGAATCTGGAATTCATTATCAAGCGGGCGATAATTGGTTCCAGTGATACCAACACGACGATGACGGATATTTCTATCAACTTCCAACTCCTTTGTTAGAATAGAATGAAGATCCTCTATTCGGTGCACAGACAGTTCTTTCAAATAATCTGGTGCGTCAAGCACAAAATCAAGTGCATCCTTATGGTTAAGTAGCATGATAGCTTCTTCTTTTGTCTTACCGGAAGCCGTCTGCTTATCTTTAAGCAATCGCTCAGTCTCTAAAAGAGAATAGGTATTGCCTTCTATCTGTGAGGATTTCCAGGACAGATCAACTCCAAGACGTTCCATTTCCTTATGATATTCCAATTCTGTCATACCTTCAGTATTTTTCTCAAACTCCTTTTGTGCTGCATTCAACACTTCAAGTTCTTCTTTTGTGAAAATCTCCACCCTAGGCAGAACATCGCGAATCAAATCAAAGTTGAAAGATTCTTGAACTTCGCGTTCATCAATATCTTTATTAAAATAAGTTGCTAAATCCAAAGGCATTGTTACGTGAGCCTGTGGAGTAAGTTTGTACTTCGTAGCAGGACCACGTCCAGCCGTCTCAATATTTCCCTCCTTAACAGCGGCAGAAAGTAACCTTTTCATCGTACTATCACTGGGAGCTTTCGTAAGCCCCGCCATAATCTCTGCCCTATTTGCCAAGGGATGATAATGTAAATACTGTAATATTTCTATATCTATTGTCATATTCTTTATTTATTAATCGGCTCAAATTTACTCATTTTTTGCCAATAATCGGGTTTGTTTGAGCCGATTTTGTGTGTATTTAAAGGGTATTTGGTCCGATTCGATAGAAACATCTTGGAGAATAGACGAAACGGAAAAGATAAACCCAAACTACTTTTGTGCCAATATTAGGATATAACGCTACATCGTGCTACAAGACGCTACTTGTAGGCTACATAGGGATATTAAGTTAAACGAGAAAAAAATCCACCATAACACTGTAGCGTTATGGTGGTTTTCTTCTTTTCCTAATCCGAGGGTCATTCACGTATCCAATTTCTTTTAATGTTCTGAAATG
>SFTJ01000005.1 GCA_004563195.1 bacterium | reverse complement strand
GAGGGGGCTTGGAAATCTAAAAAACAGACTCGACCACCGTGAAAACGATAGCCGAGCCGTATCTTCTTGCGTCTGTCAACTTTTATCGGACAGCAATAAATATAAACAGAAAACGGATTGAGTCGTAACATCGATTCAATCCGTTATTTCATTTTTAGCGTTATTTGCCCGATTTCGAGAATAAAATCAGTCGAGGAAGCGTTTGGTGATGCCGCTGTAGTTTTCTATACGGCGGTCGCGAAGGAATGGCCACCAACGGCGCACTTGTTCGCTGCGATGGGTGTCGATTTGCACTATCACAGCCACTTCTTCATCGCTCGGTGCGCGATAGAGAAATTCGCCTTGCGGACCGGCTACGAAGCTGCGGCCCCAGAACTGAATGCCATTTGTTTGCCCCGAAGGGTCGAGCTCGTGGCCAACGCGGTTAACAGTCACCACAGGCAACCCGTTAGCCACAGCATGACCGCGCTGTACGGTAGTCCAAGCCTCGAGTTGACGCTCTTTTTCGGCATCGGTGTCGGTGCTTTCCCATCCTATGGCAGTGGGGTAAATGAGAATTTCGGCGCCTCGAAGTGCCATAAGACGAGCAGCCTCGGGATACCATTGGTCCCAGCACACGAGCACACCTATGCGACCCAGCGAAGTGTCGATGGGTTCGAATCCTATGTCGCCCGGTGTGAAATAAAATTTTTCGTAATAAGCAGGGTCGTCGGGGATGTGCATTTTGCGATATTTACCGGCAATCGAGCCATCGGTGTCGAACACCACAGCTGTGTTGTGATAAAGTCCGGTGGCGCGCTTCTCAAAGAGCGAGGTTACAAGCACTATACCATTGCGGGCAGCCACTTGGGCATAGGCATCGGTCACCGGTCCGGGAATGGTGCAAGCCAGGTCGAAGTTGTCGGTCGACTCCACTTGGCAGAAATACAGCGATTCGTGCAATTCTTGCAGCACCACCATGTCGGCGCCCTGAGCGGCGAGGCTATCGATGCGCTGTACTAAAGATTTATGATTGGCTTCGACGTCGCTTGTGCGCGAAGCTTGTATGATTCCTACATTGATAATTTCTTTCTTCATAGCTTGATGGAATGTTTGGGAAATTGCATGGTTACACAGTGCAGTGAGCCGTGTTGCTTGATGAGCGCATTGCAGTCGATGCCTATAACCTTGCGATTAGGCACGGCACGAGCTATTGCTTCGAGTGCAGCTTGGTCGCGGTCGGGCTGATTGTAAATCGGCACGAGCACACTGTGGTTGGTAATCAGGAAATTGGCGTAAGTGGCAGGCAAGCGCAAGCCGTCCTCGTCGTAGATGGCATGGGGGAGAGGCACGGCGAAGAGGTTATATGCCTCGCCATCGGCATTGCGAAATTGCTCTATCTGTCGGCCCATGGCATCGAGGCACTCAAAGTGCGAGTCGTTGGCATCGGTGCAACGGGTGTAAACTATCGAGTTGCCCTCTACAAATCGAGCCAGAGTGTCGATATGGCTATCGGTGTCGTCGCCCTCAAGGTCGCCGTGGTCCACCCACAGCACTTGTCGGGCACCGAAAGTGTGCTTTATGTAGCTTTCTATCTCATCTTTAGTCATTTCGCCATTGCGGTTGGGCGAAAGCAGACAGTTGCTTGTGGTCATAATGGTGCCGTTGCCGTCGCTTTCTATCGAGCCACCTTCGAGAACGAAATTAAGGTGATTTTCAAGCTCTCGGGTAAACACACCTGCCGATTGAAGACTGCGATTAATAAGATTGTCGAAGCAAGCGGCAAATTTCAGTCCCCAACCGTTGAATTTAAAGTCGAGAGGCACCGTAACCGTGCCATCTTTAATCACCGTTATGGCGCCGAAATCGCGCGCCCAAGTGTCGTTGGTAGCCACGCGATAGATGTGCAAACGCTCCTGATGCTCGAGGTCGCTCAGCTGTTCTTTCACAGCTTCGGGCTCGGGTGTTACAATAATCAAATCCTCGTCGGCGGTTATTGCTTGTGCTATGTCGTGATAGCAGAGGCACACCTCGTGGAGCATATAGTTCCAGTCGGTGCCTTCATGAGGCCACGACATAAGTATTGCGTCCTGTTCAGCCCATTCGGGGGGCAAGATGATAGATGATTGGTTGCTCAAAATGATACTTTTTTCAGTTAATAAATAATTTCAGTCCAAAAGTACAAAATTTCGGTGGGATAAGCATAATCGACATCAATAATAAACGCCCGAATTGTGCAGATGATGAAAATAATTCCTTAAATTTGCGATGAAAAAACAACGAAACGGCATATCATAGATATGAAAGGAATAAAATCGATATTAATTGCACTGATTTGTGCGGCATTAGTGTCGTGCGAAAGTAAGAATGAGCACTTGGAGCGACTCGTTCCCGGCGATGTGGCAGGTGTGGTGTGTGTGAACATGCCTAAAGTGATAGAAAAATCGGGAATAAAGCAAGGCGATGACCTGAAATTGCCCGACGACTTGAAAGAACTTCTTAAGGCCAACGAAGAGTCGGTAATCTGCAAGTTGGTAAAGAATATGCCCAAGTCGGGAATCGAAATCAAGGAGCGCGCTTATGTGTATTTCCCAAAGAAAGATTTCGATTATGTGATGCTCGTGGCGCTTGCCGACGAGGATAAGGCTAAAAAATTAATTACCCATAAGAGTGGATGCCAATTCGAAGGAAAAGATGGTGTAGATATAGCCATCTCGGGCAACGACGTTTGGGTGGTGAGCGACGGCATACTGCTTAAGGCAGTGCTGAAGAACAGCAGTGATGCCGACAAAGCATCGCGCTTGGCATCAGCCATCATCAACTATGAGGGCAAAAGTATTGCCGACCTGGATGAGGCTACTCGGTTGCTCGATGTGGAAAAGGAAATTACTGCCTACTTCGATGCTCAAAGCATAGAGACCATATTGAAAGCCAATCCGGTGGTGAGCACTTGGGTGAGCGATTATCCCATATTGCATCTGTTGCTCGACAACGACATTAAGAGCATTTCGCTCGATATGACTTTCGATAACGACAAAGGTGATATGAACATACACCTTAATATGGACGAAAATTGCCGTTTCGCGCAGTTGCTCGATGCCGTGCTGCAAAAACCGTCGAATACATTCCTCAAGACCATACCTAACAGCATGCAAGTGGTGACAGCCATGAGCGTGAACGGCGCAAATCTGGTGCGTCTGCCGCAAATAGGCAAGATGATAAAGAAAATCAATGAAATGCCATATTTGGGTGGTTTGCACTTGGATAGCATAGTGAATGCCATAGAGGGCCCCATTGCTGTGGGCGTATCGGAAGATCCCTATTTCGAAGGCGACTACAACTATGTGTTTGCTGCCGAATCGGGCAAACCATATTACATAGTGGATATGATAGCGCGATTTGCTTCACGACTCGGTCAGGACCCTGAGGTGTATGAAGGTGAATATTACTATTCTTACAACAACAAGCAGGTGAAAGTGGGCGTTAATGGCAATGTGGTCTACATAAAGATGCTCAATTACGAGCAAACCGAGGGCTATGCGTCTACCATTGAGGAAATGAACAATTTCTTCGGCGGTTCGAGCCTGGGCGTATACAGCCATTTTGCCGATAAGGATGTAAATTCCACCATAAGCATTGGTCTTACAACCGACAAGAAGTTGATAAAAGGCAACTTTATTGCCAATAACGAAGGTAATGCCATGATGCAATTTATCAAGCTGCTTTGCACCATCAAGCCCGTTAACGATTATGATTACGATATGAGCACCACCATCGATAGCGACAATATGGTGGGCGAGTTTCATGCGTTTTAACGGGTGGTAAACCGGGGTGGGATAGTATCAGTAATAACCGCCCTATTTTATCCGAGCAAAAATCAAGCTAAACATAATAGAAAAGGAGATGAGTCGATATTTTTTCGGCGCATCTCCTTTTGCTAATGTAATGCTATGTTTTTATAGGTTTGTATAGCGATTGAGGTCGGTGAGTATTGAGTTGTAGTCATACTCTATATCAATCAGCGCATTTTGAGCCTCGATGAAGTAGCGTAATTCGAGCAGATAGTTGATGAGACTGATTTGGCCGCCGTAGAGGGCTTTGTCGAGAATCTCGATGTTGTTGCATTTCTCTATGGCATCGCGGTAGCCTTTGAGTTGTTCGCCCATTGCTACGGCTTTGCCGTGTTGTGATGAGATTTCGGCAGAACGGTTGTTTAGGGCATTGTCGAAAGCTAATTGCGAGGCTATGACTTGTGCCTTGGCGGCTTTGCTTTTGCCACGATTTTCAAATACCGGAATGCTCACGCCCACGCCCACACCATTGAAGTGGTCGCCAATCTCATTCACATGGCGGTAACCGAGGCTGAATTTGGGCAGGTTCTGCATTTTGCTTACGCTCACTTGCTTGTTGCTCGCATCTATTTCGCTGCCTATTTGAAGCAATTCGGGGTCGATGGCTTTCATTTCCTCGAGATAGTCGGGAAGAGCGCGGAGTGTTTGATGCGGATAATCGGCAAGAGTCCTTACGCCTTCGAGAGCAATGTTGCCGTTGAGTGCCTCCAGCTCTTTGATTTTTGCTTCGAGCAGAGTTTGGTTGCCGGCAATGCTCTGCGTCATACCCAATCGCTCTATTTTCAATTTGTTGGTGTCGAGGATGCTTATTTCGCCGTATTCAAGCCCCTTCATGCTCTTGGTGTAGAGCGAGTCGAGGTTGGCGAGGATGCGTTGCTCAAATGCAATGCGGCGATTGAGGCAGATGATTTCGAGGCATAGGTTTTGTGCCTGCATTAATATCTCAATCTGCTGCTTGCCGTAAGAGCGGTTGATGGCATCGATGCGGGCGTTGTTGGCTTTGCCACGAGCAGAGTAGATGCCCGGCCAGTCGAATCCCTGCGAAATGCCTATTTCCCATTTGTCGCCCACTTTTCCGGCACCGAACAGGTAGGCACCATCCACGGTGGGGTCGCTCAGATTGTTGCTCGAGCGAATTTCGGCTGCTTGTGCCTCGATATCGGCATTCAATGCCTTGAGTTGAGTGTTGTTTTGCTTAATCTGTTGCAGTATATGGCTCACGCCATCGGCATTAGCTTGTGTGCCAAATGCCATTACAGCCACTATGAGAGATAATATTCTACATTTCATGATGCTTTTCCTCCTCTTTTTTATGAGTTAAATAGTAAATAATGGGCACAACGAAGATGTTGAGCAATGTGGCGGAGAACAAGCCTCCAAGTATCACTATAGCCATCGGGCTCTGAATTTCATTACCGGGCTGGGTGGCTTTTACGGCAAGCGGGATAAGCGCCAAAGCCGAAGTAAGTGCTGTCATAATGATAGGTGAGAGGCGGTCGACCGAACCCACATTGATGCGTTGCATTATGTCTAGCCCCTCATCTTTGAGGTGATTGTAGCGCGAAATGAGCAGCATGCCATTGCGAGTGGCTATACCTAATAGTGATATGAAGCCTATGATGGCAGGGATGTTGAGTTCGCCACCTGTTATAACCAAAATCAGCACACCGCCTATCATAGCCAATGGCAAGTTGAGCAGAATTATCAGCGCCTGAGTGGTGTTGTGGAATTGGTGGAAGAGAAGCATAAACACCAGCAGTAATGCTATCACCGAGGCTATTGCGAGAGTTTTCGATGCCTTGGCTTCGCTCTCAAACTGGCCGCCATAGACCACATAGTAGTTCTCAGGCAACTGTATGTTCTCCTCGATGGCGTGCTGTATGTCGGTAACAGCACCGCGAAGGTCGCGGCCGTCGACATTGGCTGAAATCAAGATGCGTCGGCTCACATTTTCGCGGCTGATGCTGTTAGGACCGTCGAGCGAACTGATGTCGGCTACCTCAGATAGCGGCACCTTGCCCACATTGGTGTCGATGGTGATGTTTTTGAGACCTTCGATGCTGCCGCGCTCTTGGTCGTCGTATCTCACGGTGAGGTCGTAGGGAAGTCCGTCTTGATATACTTGCGACACCACATTGCCCGATAGAGCTGTGTTGATTACATCTTTAAATTGGGCTATGGTAACGCCATATTTTGCCATAATCTCGCGGCGAGGGGTGATGCGAAGCTGAGGTCGGTCTACTTGTTGCTCCACATTGGCATCTACTATGCCATCGACTTGCGAAATGGTTGCTTTTATCTTCTTGCCTATGTTGTAGAGCATTGCAAGGTCGTCGCCAAACACCTTTATGGCAATCTGAGCTTTCGAACCCGAGAGCATGGCATCGATGCGGTGCGAGATGGGTTGACCTATCTCGATGTTGGTGCCCGGAATTGAGCCCAACTTCTCGCGTATCTCTCTGGCGAGTTCCTTTTTCGAACGGCCGTTAAGCGTGTAGGGTACTTCTATTTCCGAAACATTTGCTCCAAAAGAGTGCTCTGCGAGTTCGGCGCGACCTGTTTTGCGCGCTGTGGTGATAACTTCCGGAATTTCGAGGAGCATGCGCTCAGCTTCGCGAGCTATGCGGTCGGATTCTTCAATCGACACTCCGGGTAGTGTGCTTACGTTGATGGTGAATGAGCCTTCGTTGAACGAGGGCAAAAAGCTGCGTCCGAGAGTGAAGAAAAGGGCTGCAGCCACTACAAAAAGCACTGCTGTAGAACCTAATACCACCTGTTTATGTTTGAAACTCCAAGCCAAGCCGTTGCTGTAAGCTGCTTTGAGTTTGCGGGTAACCCATGCTTCGCGGGTAATCGCATTCTTCTTCGGGTCGAGAAGATAGCTGCAAAGCACCGGTGTGACGGTGAGAGCAATTATGGTGGAAGCGATGAGTGCTACAATAAATGCAGTGCCGAGCGGAATGAGCAAGCGGCCTTCCATTCCCGAAAGGAAGAATAGCGGCAAGAAACTTGCTATGATAATGAGTGTGGAGTTGAAAATAGGCATACGCACCTCGGTAGACGCGTTATACACAACTTTCAGAATGGGCAGACGCTCCGAATCGGGTAATGATGCATTCTGGCGAATGCGTTTGTACACGTTTTCTACATCCACAATGGCATCGTCGACGAGCGAACCGATGGCAATAGCCAGACCACCGAGTGTCATAGTGTTGATGGTGCTGCCCATGTAGTGGAGTATGATGATGGCCACAAGAACCGAGAGCGGCAATGCCACTACCGAGATGATGGTGGCGCGGGTGTTCATCAAGAACAGGAACAGGATGATTACCACAAATATAGCACCTTCGATGAGTGAATTTTGTATGTTGGAAATCGAACTGTTGATGAAGTTGCTCTGACGGAAAGTGTCGGTAGAGATTACCACATCGTCCGGCAGAGTGTGCTTCATATCGTCGAGGCAAGCTATGATGTTGTCGGTAAGTCGGTTGGTGTCGACATTCGGTTGCTTGGTGATTGTGACGAGCACGGCAGGCTTTGCCTTTTCGGAACCCACGCCGAGAATAGGCGTTTTGGCACCCACTTTTACTGTGGCAATGTCGCTTATAAGCACGGTGCCCGACGCATCGCTTTTCACTACCGAAGCGGCTATCTCATTGAGATTTGAAGTATTGATGTTGCCTTTGATGGTGTATTCATTGCCGTATTCATACAAGATGCCTCCGCCGGCATTGTTGTTGATGCCCTGTGTGGCATCGAGCACTTGCTGCAGCGATACGCCATAGTATTTCATCTTGTTGGAATCGAGCAATATCTGATATTCCTTTACGTCGCCACCTATCACCGACACTTGCGAAACACCACCAAGCGCCAAAAGGCGAGGGCTGATGTTGCGGTCGGCTATGGTGCGCAAGTCGAGCATCGAGGTTTTGGTGGATGTGAGGCCTATTATCATCATTTCGCCCAAAATCGACGATTGCGGGCCCAAAACGGGTGCTGTTACGCCTTCGGGCAATTCGGCATTGACGGTTGAAATCTTTTCCGACACTATTTGCCGTGCCTGATAGATGTCGGTGCCCCAGTCGAACTCAACCCACACGATAGAGAAGCCCGGAGACGAAGCCGAGCGCACTCTGCGCACATTGGTGGCACCGTTGAGAGCTGTTTCGATGGGGAAAGTTACGGTGCGTTCCACTTCTTCGGGTGCAAATCCCGGAGCCTCGGTCATCACGGTGACCGTGGGGGCATTTAAGTCGGGAAATACGTCGATATCGGTGTCGGCGGTTACATAGATGCCGCCCAACAATAGGAATATGGTAATCAATAATACCAAAATCCTGTTGTGCAAAGAAAATTGGATAATCTTGTTAAGCATAGATGTAGTAAAATTTTCTTGTTAAGGATATTGTGGTTGATATTGATTAGTGTTCGTGAGTGTGACCCGGAATGGCTGCACCGCTGCCTGCCAATTTTATTATCATAGCGCCTTGCGACACTACCATTTCGCCGGCTTTAAGCCCTGACAAAATCTCCACATTCACACCATCGTTGATGCCCACTTTCACGGCTCGTTTCATATAACACTCGTCGTCGAGTTTTACATATACGAAGAACGAACCCAACTCTTCAGTAAGTGCCTTGAGCGGAATGGAAAGGGTGTTGGGGCGTTCGCTACCTATAAGATACACTTCGGCAAAACTGCCGCTAACCACGCTGCCATCGTTGTTAAACTCAAAGCAAACCGGAATATATCCAGGCTGAGTAGTGGTGGCAGAGTTGCTCGAAATGCGACGTCCCTTGAGGGCTTCGATGCTTAGCATCTCATCGCTGTTAGATGTGCGGAAATTGGCAGTTCGTATGTTGCTCACAAGGCGAGAGTAGGACGATGGCAGGTCGGCACGTAGCACAAGGCGAGCATTCTTCGACACCTTGGCAATGGGTGCGCCGGCTTCAACATATTGTCCGTCGCTGACGTAAATCTCGGTGATGGTTCCGCCGATGGCTGTGGTGGCAGAGTTGCCGGCACCCGATTTCGATGTGCAGGCTGCGCGTGCGCGTTCGTAGGCTTCGACTGCGGCATTATACTCGCGGGCGGTAACTATCTTTTCGGCATAGAGTGGTTTCAAACGCTCGAGTTCGCGCTTGGCGTTGTTGAGCACTATTTGTGCTTGCTCGTTAGAGTCGCCGCCAACCATATTTTTTGCCGAGATAGATGCAAGCGTGGCACCTGCACCTACATTTGAGCCAAGAGCTGTGCTTGAGCGGAATTTTACCATTCCGGCTGAGGGTGCTGCTACAGTATATTCGTCGCCTTGAGCGCCGATTACTTGGCCTGACACCTTAATGCTCTCGTGGAAGTTGCCCGATTGCACTTTAGTGGCAACCACGCCAAACTGCTTGGCTTTGCTTGGCGAAAAAGTTATCTCGTCGGTGCCGTTTTCGGCTCCTTCGGCAGCGTGATTATGGCCTTCGTGTCCTTCTTGCTCATGGTCGTGACCTTCGTGTTCGTGGTCATGGCCCTCATGCTCGTGATCGTGACCTTCATGATTGTGCGCCTCTTCAGATTCGTGACTGTGATTGTGGCCGCTATGGCTGTTGTTGCCATTGCAAGCAGCGAATATTGCAAGCGCCAGGCATGCAATAATAGTAGTGATGTTATATTTCATGTTAAATATTAAATAAGTGAATGAGCCAAACGCAAATGCGTCGGCTTGTAGAGGTAATCGATTGAATTGTAGTGGATTGAGAGTGCCCGATTAAAGATAAGGAGGGGCACGAAGCGACCACCCGCATAAGCGGGCTTTCTGAGGTTTGCCGAGGGTGTGTGGCCTGGGCAGATATGTGAGTGATTCGTTGTCGTCGGGAAGCGGAATGAGCTGAGCCGCAGTCACCAAAATCGAGGAAATGATGTGAGTGGTAAGGTTGTGGTCGATAAGCGACTTCTGTGGAGCTACAGTAGATTCGCTCAAGTGGAGCGAGCAGTTGCCTTCTTCGCTGTGAGAATGGTGATTGCACATAGAGTGCGAATCGTGACCGAAGTGGTGATGATGAGTATGCAAATCACCATCGTCGCAATGAATGAGCAAGCAGATGCTTTCATCGTCGTGATGATGGTGAAATTGTATTACGGTGCATGCCATAAACATCACCGCAACAATTATCGTGGATATTTGCATTAACCGCTTCATACACTGCAAAGATACGCAATAGTTATAGAATGTGCCAATAAGAAAATAAAAAAAAGATGAAAATCATTGCTTGAGAGCAATTAATCTTCATCTTCTTCGTCGTCGAAATCGTCGAGGTCGAAATCGTCGAAATCATCGAATCCGAAATATGCGGCATCGGTGAATTTCTGAATTTCGCGCCCGTCTTTCTTTGTGGGTCGTCCGAGGCCTTTTTGTCGGTCGATAAAACCATTTATTTTCACCATCTCGAGCAGTTCGTACTGTTCGGGAGAAGTGATATTTTTCAGGTAGTTTGGCACCAATTTGGCGCCTACGCGGTTTTGCACCAGTCCAATCACGCTATAAGTGTAGGTGATAGGCGGTTTTCGCACCGAAATGGTGTCGCCCACCTTGATGGTTCGAGATGGTTTTACGGCTACGCCGTCAACGCACACTCGACCCTTCTTGCATGCCGCTGTGGCTATGGAGCGCGTCTTAAAGATTCGTGTAGCCCAAAGCCATTTGTCTATTCGCTCATCGTTTGCCATAATGTGATGCACTATTTGTTGTTATAGTTGTTCATGGCGAATGCCAAGCCCGATAGGCAGAATGCTTTGATAGCATCGCAAGCGGTTTTCAATCGTTCGGTAAGGAGTTTTTGCTCCTCGGCAGAGAAATGTCCGAGCACATAGTCCACTTGAGCACCCTGAGGAAAATCGTTGCCTATGCCGAAACGCAAGCGCGCATAATTTTGGGTTTGCAACATTTGGTTGATGTGTTTAAGCCCGTTATGCCCGCCGTCGCTGCCTTTGCCCTTGATGCGAATGGTGCCGAAGGGCAGAGCCAAGTCGTCGACAATTACAAAAATATTCTCAACAGGAATGTTTTCCTTCTGTTTCCAATAGCGAACGGCATCGCCGCTGAGATTCATATAGGTGGAAGGTTTGAGTAGAACGAGTTGTTGGTTCTTCACTCTCACTTCAGCCACATCGCCGTAACGCTGAGTGGAAAAAGAAGTATTGGATGCCTCGGCAAAGGCATCCAATACAGTAAATCCTATGTTGTGGCGAGTGCCTTGATATTCGCTACCAATGTTGCCCAAGCCTACAATAAGAAATTTCATTACTAATGTGTGTAATCAACTGACGATTAACAATTAGCCTTGTTGAGCTTGTTGACCGCGAGCTGCACGAGTCAATTGAACAGCGCAAACAACAGCGTTCTTCGAGTTCATCAATTCAAGACCTTCGTAGTGAAGAGCGCCAACCTTGAGCGATTGACCGAGTTGGATGTTGTCGATGTTAACCACGATGCGTTCAGGAATTGCGTCGTAAGTAGCCTTAACCTTAAGCTTCTTCATAGAGAGAGTGAGCTTACCACCGGCCTTAACACCTTCAGCGTGACCTTCGAGAGCAACAGGAACTTCCATAACTACAGGCTTGTCAGCATATACTTCGAGCAAGTCGATGTGAAGAATTTCGTCGCTTACCGGGTGGAATTGAATGTCCTTCAATACAGCCTTCTTAGCTTCGCCGTTGATTGTGAGGTCGATAACGAAGATGTCGGGAGTGTAGATAAGCTTGCGTACATCGTCGGTCTTAAGAGTGATATCAGTTACGATAATACCCTTCTTTTCGTTCGAAGTCTTGTTTTCAGCGATTTCCACTACCTTTTGACCCGGCTTAAGAGCGCCTTCGTAAGGAAGAGTTACTACTTCACCACCGTTGATAACAGCAGGAATTTTCGACTCGGCACGAAGTGCCTTGGTTGCTTTCTTACCAAGATCAGTTCTTGGTTCTGCGTTTAATGCGTAAGATTTCATTTGTAAAATTGTTAATGTGTTACTCAAAATTAAGTTTGCTCCTTAATTTCCCATCACACGGAATTTCAAAAAGCGGTGCAAAGTTACGAATTTTTTTTCAAATATTTATTAATTAATACGGCAGAAATCCTTGAATTTGCAATATTTACAATTTGCTTCTTTGTTTTTTGTTTGGGTAAAGGGCTTGTCGGCATCAAAAATACCGTCGATTACCTCGCCTATGCGTTCCAAAAACTCGCTGCGTATGTCGATATCGATGGTTTCCTTCGACTTGATTTTTTGGAACTTGGGATAGGTGATTTGTGCCTTATTGTAGTAAAGACCTGAATCTTTCATTCTTATCACTTTGTAGATTACGGGCTGCATAGGTCGGCTGTCGCATTGCTCATAGGCATAGCAGTAGAGCAGGAGCTGCAGTGCTGCTTTGCAGCGCTCGTAACTAACGCTATTGCCGGGAGCGAAGAGTGCGTCGAGGGTTTGAAAACTCGTTTTGTCTTTACCCGTCTTATAGTCGATGATGCGCAGTGTGGTGCCATCGTTGGTGGCTTCGAGGCGGTCGATGATGTAGGTGAAGTTGAATGTATGATTGCCCAATGTGAGTCGGCAAGCTATCTCGCGCTCGCTTTGTATGTAGTTGATGGGGCCGTTGTTTTCAATGTATTCGAGGTCATATTTGAGAATGTTGCGAATCATAATATCTATGATTTCCGATTTCATAAGACCTTCGCCTATTAGCGGATCGTCGCAGGCGTCGCCTTTGTGCAAAAATTCTTTGTTGATTACCTGCACTATGGTTCTCCTTATGGTTTGGTTGCCCTCGTCGAGCAGATTTTTTATATAATCCGTGGTGATTTGCATCTCTTTCTGCGGATACAATGTCTGCATAATATTGTGGATGATGGTGCCGAAGGTAGATGCTTCCATAAAGTCGGATTTCTCCTCTATTTCGGCGAGTCCTTCTACATAATGCAGGTAAAAACGCAGTGGGCAATTGATGTATTCGTTTATGCTGTGAGCCGAGAGTTGGCGCATACGTTTGCTCTTGATGAGCTCATTGCGGTCGGCATTTGCCTCGGGTTCGGCTTTGTAGAGGCTGAGTATGTTCATTATGCGCTCATCTTTAGGCACCACGATATCGCCCTTGCCCGGCAATCGCAAGCCGAGATTGAGCAAGTGACGATTGATGTGGCATTGGTCGGCAAAAAGCACACGAAGTTGGTGAATAAATCGCGACTCCTCGCTAATGCTTGCCGTGTTGTAGACAAGATAAACATTCTCGGCACGGCTTATCATGCGATAAAAGTAGTAGGCATACATCGATTCCTGGTGCGATATGGTCGACATCTTGTAGCCCTTGCGAAGTTGCTGTGGAATGAACGATTTGGTGAAATGCTTGCGTGGGAAGATGCGTTCGTTCATCGAGAGAATAATCACATTTTTGAAGTCGAGGCATCGAGTTTCGAGCACACCCATTACTTGCAAGCCACCGAGAGGCTCGCCTTCGAAAGCTATTTTCGCTTGGTTCACCAGTCGCTCAAGCAAGAAGCAGAATGTGTTGACGTCGAGGCTGAAATCGGCAAAATTTATTTTTACATATTGCTTAAACACCTCATCGAGTTCTGCCATAGCATCGCAATATTTATTGAGAAATGCTATTTCTACCGAAGTGCCGGGTGTCTCGTCGGGGTCATCAACTACTTCTTTAAGCGCTTTTCTGCCGAAAGTGCTTTCTTGCAATGTGAGGATGTGGCGAGCAAACTCTATCACCTGCGTGATGTACTTTTCTACGGTAACGATATTGAGTTTTTGGTCGATATCAAAGAGTTTGTTGTCACTGCCAAGGTATTTGCAAATGGTGGAATAAGGTATCTGATAGAGATTCTCGTTGGTGATATATTCGATAAGTTCTCGAGCATTGTTGCCGAAAGCAAAACGCGCGAGCGGATGCATAAGAATGTCTTTTACATCGGCATGGAAATAGGTCCATTCGTCGTTGGAGTAACTTGCCTGATAGTGCAGTCGCGACACGGCAGCCATGAGTGTGGCAATGCTCGAATTGCGTATCGACACACCCATTGTTACGTTAACATTGGGCACTTTTGAGGTGTCGATCGATTTGAGCATCGACGTAAACAGCTGTTCGTCGGGCATGACTATGGCGGTGTCGATGGCATTATTGGCATCGGCTATGATATGATTGTCAACGAGTTGGTTGATGAGTTTGCCCACGTATTTGGTTTGCCCATAGTTCGATGGCACGCCTATGATATTCACGTTAGGCGGCATGGTGGGGTTCTTTTCTTCTTGATATATCGATGGAAATTCCTTGATGTATTGCGAAATGAATTTTGTGGCTCTATTTTGCTTAGAAGCAAATGCCGGCGAATTGTAATCCCAATAGAAGTCGGAAAAACCCTTGTCGCGCATAGCCTCAAAAAGTTTGTGCTCGGCAGTTGACAGTACGTTAAATCCGGCAAACACATAGTGCTTGCTGTTGAAATCGGCTATATCCATTTCGCGCACTTTCTGCTCTGCAGCGCGAAGCGATAAAGCACCGGTGGTTAGCCCTGATTCTTGCAGTTTTTGGCAATACTTCTCGTAGAGGGGATAAAGAGTGTCCCAGATGGATATGAATTTTCGCTGAATCGACACCTCGCCATCGACGGCGCTTATGTGTTGCCAAAAATTTTCGTTTGAATTGTTTTCCTTGCGGATATTGAAAAAGTGGCTTAGCACCTCTATCACTTCATCGTTGAGATAATTAGCCTTTATGGCTTTTAGCTCCGAGATGTTGACAAAGAGTTCCTTGGCATCGACCATATAGCGCTCTACATCGCCAAAGTCGTTGAGAATAACATCGCCCCAATGAGCAAACTTGTCGAATGAGGTGTTGTTGTCGGGAGCAATTTCGCAATAGGCATTGTAGAGCGTGAAAAGCGACTCGATGCGGTTGGCTTCGATGCCGCCGGTGATGTCGGATATGAAATTGGTTATGGTGGTGATTTCCGGCATCAATATCGATGTGGATGCCGCATCGGCAAGTTCTTTCTCAAAGAATTTTCCGCTTCGACGGTTAGGAAACACAAAGCAATAGTCGGCCAAGTCGGCTTTGGTGACAAATGTTCTTGCCAAAAAACGTAGAAATGGTTCAGCCATAGTGTTGATGGTGTTAAAAAAATGTGTGAGATTCGGTGTTTTATTCAGATGTGCAAGGTTGGGTTAAGCTTTCTTCTTGATGAGAATAGTCATTTTCAGAGCCATATCGAAGAGCACAATCTTGGCATTGCCATTGCCTCGAATATCGCGCTCGGCGAGTTGGAGTTCGTTGATAAATCCCTGCACGTTAATTTCGTTGATAAACGGCGCAAAGCGAGTGCTGAATTGCTCTTCTTCGCGCGTCAGGTAGTTGAGTTGCGGGTTGTGTATGTTGTAGATAAAGTTTTCGCGAATCATTCGGCTCGCATAGGTGAGAAAACGGCATGATTTTTCGCGCTTCATATCGCTTATGGCAACCGACCATTCGCGCAGACCTTTCAAATCGACCGAATACGATAGACGCATCAGCTGGGTGAATCGCTCATGAAACTCGCGATTTTCGCTGCCGCTTTCAAGTCCTTGCTCGGCAAGCAAAATATTGCCATCGGCGGGACCGGCATACGAAAGCGCTTCGCGATGATCGATGTCATATTTTTGCTCCAAATACCGAGCTATTGCATCGGTCGACGGCTTGCGGAGTTCGATGCGCTGTGTGCGTGAGAATATGGTTGGTAATACTTCCTGGTAATTGTTACTTACCAAGATAAATAATGAGTCGGGGTAGGGTTCCTCTATGATTTTCAGTAAGGCATTGGCACACTGAGGCTGCATCTTTTCGGGTAGCCACATGATGTGTATCTTGTAGCGAGAGGAGTACGACGACATGCTCATCTTGTGAATGATAATGTTGCTCTCTTCGGTGTAGATGCGCGGCTGTCCGTTTTCATTTTTTATGATTGAGAGCCATCGCTCGTAGTTCTCCACCTGACTCTCGGATAGGAAAGTCTTCCACTCCTTGGCATAGTCGGAGCAATAGGTGTTGGGGCTGCTTTTCTTGAAAATGGGGTAGGAAAAGTAGGTGTCGACATGATTATACGACTGGTGTTGCAAGCACGAAGGACAGCATCCGCAAGCATCGCCATTGGTGCGATTCTCGCAGTGAATGTATTGCGCAAAAGCTTGAGCAATAGCAAGTTTTGGAATACATGAGTCGCCCATAAGAAGCAAAGCGTGCGGAATTTTGTCGTTGTCGACCATACGGCGCAAGCGGTCGATAGCTTCTTGGTTGCCAATTATGTCGTTGAATTTCATATCGAGGTCGTATAATGTCGTTTTTTTGTGATTAATAAGCTTTGATTAATACACTTTTTCGGCTATTCGGCGCACGCTTTCGGTGGCGTTGTGCGAATAGAAGTGGATAGAAGGGATGCCATGTGCTATAAGGTCCTTAGCTTGCATAGCGCACCATTCCACGCCCACTTGCTTGGCTTCGATGTCGTCCTTGCATTTGGCGAGCTCGGTGGCGAGGTCGGTGGGCAAATCCACGCGGAAAGTCTTGGGGAGCATCGTAAGCTGATTGCGGTTGACTATCGGCTTCAATCCGGGCACTATGGGCACATTGATTCCCGCCTCGCGGCAACGCTTTATGAAATCGTAAATTTTTTCGTTGTCGAAGCACATCTGAGTTACTATATAGTCGGCGCCGAGGTCCACTTTATTCTTCAAGAATATCATGTCGATTTCCTGATTGGGCGCTTCCTCGTGCTTTTCGGGATAGCCTGCCACACCATAGGAGAAAGGACAGTCGGTGATGATATCCATCTTGGTGCCGTCGAGGAAGAAGCCGTCGTTGAAACTATTCACTTGTTGTGCCAGCTCATAGGCGTGGCTATAACCGTTCTCGGTGGGGATGAAGCGATTGTCGTGCTTGGCTTTGTCGCCGCGAAGCACGAGAATGTTGTTTATTCCCAAGAAGTGCAAGTCGATAAGTGCATATTCGGTCTCAACTTTTGAGAAACCGCTGCAAATGATGTGAGGCACGGCGGGAATATTGTAGCGCTGCTGAATGGCTGCAGCCACAGCCACGGTGCCTGGACGATTGCGCTCGGATATGCGCTGGTAGAGTCCGTCGGCAGTGCTTTTATACACCATTTCACTGCGGTGTGTGGTGATGTTGATATATAGCGGTTTGAATTCTATCAAGCGGTCGATGTTTTTATATATCTGTTCGATGCCTTTGCCTTTGAGAGGAGGCAAAACTTCGAACGAAAAACCGGGTCGAGTGCTCGAAGATATTAATTCTGTTACTTTCATTTCTTTTTGTTACGTTATTATTTGTGTAGCCGTTACAAAGTTATGAAATTATTGCGAAATAGCAGAATCGATAAAACTGAAAAATTAGTCAGACGATGATAATAATGCCTTCAAACGATTGTTAGGTTGTGAAAAAAGATTAACTTTGCAATAGAACATATAAACTATTAATCAAGATATTTTTCGAACAATGAAAGGCAAAATTTTGGTAACAGGTGGAACCGGTTATATCGGTTCGCACACGGTTTGTGAGCTTCATGCTGCCGGCTATGAAGTTGTAGTAATCGACAATCTGTCGAACAGTAATGTCGAAGTGCTCGACGGTATAGAGAAGATTTCGGGCAAGCGTCCGGTGTTTGTGAAGGGCGATTGCACCGATATGGCTACTTTGAGAAAACTTTTTGAAGACAACCCGGGTATTAAGGCAATTATCAACTTCGCTGCAAGCAAAGCAGTGGGCGAATCGGTTCAAAAGCCGTTGCTTTACTATCGCAACAACCTTAACACACTTACCAATCTGCTCGAACTTATGCCTGAGTTTGGCGTTAAGGGCTTTGTGTTCTCGTCGTCGTGCACAGTATATGGTGAGCCCGATGTAAATCCGGTGACCGAAGAGTCGCCTATCAAGAAGGCTACATCGCCTTATGGCAACACCAAGCAGATTTCGGAAGAGATAATCGAGGATTATATCCACTCCGGCGCTCCTATCAAGAGCATTATCTTGCGCTACTTCAATCCTGTAGGTGCTCACCCAAGTGCTGAAATAGGCGAATTGCCTAACGGCGTGCCTCAGAACTTGATTCCTTACCTCACTCAGACTGCTATGGGCATTCGCAAGGAGTTGAGCGTATTCGGTAACGACTATAACACCCCCGACGGCTATTGCATCCGCGACTTTATCAATGTGGTGGACCTTGCAAAGGCTCACGTTTGTGCTGTAGACCGTATGCTTGAAAAAGACGGTGAAAACCTCGAAATATATAACCTTGGCACAGGTCGTGGCTTGTCGGTTATGGAATTGATTACTGCATTTGAGAAGGCTACCGGCGTAAAGGTTCCTTACAAGGTGGTAGATCGTCGTGCAGGCGATATCGAAAAGGTTTGGGGCGATCCATCGCGTGCCAATAAGGTGCTTGGCTGGAAGGCTTGTGCCACTATCGAAGACACTATGCGCAGCGCTTGGAACTGGCAAGTTAAGCTCCGCGAACGCGGTATTATGTAATGTGACTTTGTAGTTTACATCACGAGAATATTATTATCGACGCATCGCTATTGAGATAAACGGTGCGTCGATTTTGTTTTTTGCAATTTTACTTGCGATTTACGATGCTTATATCGATTGGAAACTTCAGCGATTTTTGCTTCGATTTCTGAAGATTTGGCTGGCGGTGGAGTAGATGTAAAAAAATAACTCGCACTTCGTGATGAAATGCGAGTCGTTTTTTTATGTTTTGAATTAGAATCGACTGATTATTCAGCAGTTTCAGCAGCAGCTTCTTCGGCAGGAGCAGCTTCTTCGGCAGCCTTAGCAGCTTCAGCAGCAGCGATTTCTGCTTTCTTCTTAGCTACGGCTTCAGCCTTTGCAGCATTCTTGGCAGTTTCCTCTTCGAGGCGAGCCTTTGCAGCAGCCTTCTTAGCGTCAACCAAACCGGCCTTGAGAGCTTCAACCTTAGCATCTTTTTCCTTCTTCCAAGCTTCAAAACGCTTTTGAGCTTCTTCTTCAGTGAATGCGCCCTTCTTTACACCGCCTTGCAAGTGCTTCATAAGCATAACACCTTCGCGAGAAAGGATAGTGCGTACGGTATCGGTAGGAATTGCACCATTGTTAACCCAGAAAAGAGCTCTTTCGAAATTTAAACTGATTGTAGCAGGATTAGTGTTAGGATTGTAAGAACCAATTCTTTCAATAAACTTACCATCGCGTGGTGCTCTGCTATCAGCGATAACAATTGGATAGAACGCGTAGTCTTTGTGACCGTGACGTTGTAATCTGATTTTTGTTGCCATTAAATTTTAGTTTAAATTGTTGTATAATTTAAAATTATATTTGGCTTACACGAAGCCTTTGTTGTCCAAGAAGGACTCGAACCCTCACAGGCGGAACCAGAATCCGACGTGCTACCATTACACCATTGGACAATTGCGAGTGCAAAGTTAATAACTTTTTCTATAAATGCAATGCTTTACAATAAAATTTTTCAAGATTTGTGGCGATTTTTGTGTAAAAGGCTTGTTTTGTGCCTTTATGAAGCCGTTTTTTCATTCCGGAAGTGATGACTTGATGGCGTCGAAGCTGGTTTGAATTATCGATTCCATATCAGCCGACTTGGGATTGATGGGGTGATGGATGGTGAGTATCACCTTGCCGGGATTGATGCCAAGCGATTTCTTGCGAAGCACTTTATACGAACCGTCGATGCTGATAGGCACGAGAGGACGGTCGAAATCGATAGCCAATTTAAAAGCACCGCGCTTGAATGGCTTGATTTTGCCATCGTTTGAACGCGACCCTTCGGGGAAAATCACGAGCGACATTCCTCGTGTCAGGCGCTCGCGAGCAGTGTTCATGGTTTTTGCTATCGCCGATGGCGATGAGCGGTCGACAAGCACGTGTCCGGCTGCCATACATGCCCATCCCACGAGAGGAATATTCTGAAGGCTCTTTTTCATAAGCCATTTGAAGTTGTGGTTGAGAAAACCATATATGGTGAAAATGTCGAAAGCGCCCTGGTGGTTGGCTATGAATACATAAGCCTGATTGGGGTCGATAAGTTCGCGATTTTTCACTTCTACATCAATAAAAAGCAGCCAGCACCAGCATCTTGCCCAAAGTCGTGGAGGATAATAGCCCCACCATTGGTGACTGAACAGGCTACCTACTATGGTGAGTAGCGCTGTGATGATGGTGAGTATTATCAAGATAGGGAATGCTATGCAGTACTGGTATATTCTAAATAAAATCTTCATCATGCGTTTACCGGTTTGTTCATTTTTTTCTAAATATGATGCAAAAGTAATATATTCAGACAAAAAATGCAATATTCCTTTTGAGTAAAGAAATATTGCATTCTGTTATGTGCGCAGCTGAGTTATTACTTAGCTTTGGCTTCGATTTCGGGAGCAATGAGTTTGTAGCCCTTGCCGTGGATGTTGATGATTTCGATTGATGGGTCGGCCTTCAAGTGCTTGCGGAGCTTAGTAATATAAACGTCCATTGAGCGAGCGTTGAAGTAGTTATCGTCAATCCAAATGGTCTTCAAAGCGAAGTTGCGTTCGAGAATCTCGTTGACGTGAGCGCAAAGAAGGCTGAGAAGTTCCGATTCCTTGGTGGTGAGCTTGGTGGCAGTGTCGTCGATCATAAGCACTTGCTTCTGGGTGTCGAAGGTGAACTTGCCAATCTTGTACATAGTAATTTCTTTGCCCTTCTTGCCCTTTACGCGGCGAAGGATTGCCTCAATACGGAACACCAACTCTTCCATGCTGAATGGCTTGGTGATATAGTCGTCGGCGCCAATCTTAAATCCTTCGAGAATGTCTTCCTTGAGCGACTTGGCGGTAAGGAATATGATGGGCACATCGTTGATAACGGTGCGAATTTCTTGAGCGAGCTGGAAGCCGTCTTTCTTAGGCATCATCACATCAAGTACGCATAGGTCGTATTTGCCCTTTAGGAAAGCTTTGTAACCGCTTTCGCCGTCGGCAAACAAATCGGCATTGAATCCTTTTGCCTGCAAGTATTCGCGCAAAAGCATTCCGAGGTTTTCGTCGTCTTCACAAAGTAGAATGCGAACTCTTTCTTCCATAATTTCTAATTTATTAGTGGTAATTTAATTATAAAATTCGAACCTTTATTATATTCGCTCTCCACAGATATTTCACCCTTGAGCTCGGTAATCATTTTGTGCACGTAGGCAAGTCCGAGTCCGAAGCCCTTCACATCGTGGCGATTGCCGGTGGATACGCGATAGAATTTGTCAAATATTCGTTTTAAATCTTCTTTCTTAATGCCGATGCCATTGTCGCCGATAGTGATTACGAGTGTGTTCTCGTTTTGTATCTGTGTGGCTACTTTAATATGCAGCGGCGTGTCTTCTTTGCGATATTTCACTGCGTTGTCGAGCAGGTTGAATATCACGTTGGTAAAGTGCATTTCATCGATGTTTACCTCCGAAATGGGGGCATCGAGGTTTGCTTCAATCGAACCGCCGTATTTCTCCACCTTAATCTTAAATGTGTTTACCACATTCTGGATTATATTGTTGGCTTCGAGCGGTTGCAAGCGAAGTGTGGCCTTTTGGCGGTCGAACATCGACATCTGCAGCACTTTCTCTACTTGGAATCGCAAGCGCTTGGTCTCATCGTTGATTACGCCCGACACATGCTTGAAGAGTTCGGGGCTCTTGCGTATGCTGTCATCGTTGAGCATCTGAGCTGCAAGCGATATGGTGGAGATGGGTGTCTTAAACTCGTGCGTCATATTGTTGATGAAGTCGTTTTTCATCTCAGTGAGGCGTTTCTCGCGGAATGCTATGGTGATAGTGACTATAAATATCACGAGCAGAATAAATGAGAGAACAAACGAGGGAATCATAAACTTAATCGACGAGAATATGATGTTCTTTTTTGTAGGGAAGCTCACTTTGAGATAGGTGATTTTGCCAATAGGGTCGTTAGGGAAAAGCACCTGAGTGTAGGAGTTTCGGCTATTGGTGTTCTCGGTGTCGAATCCTACCGATTTATACACCAAACCTGCGCTACGGTTCACGAGGGCAAATTCGAATGGTATGTCGAGACCGTTGCTCTGGAGGTTTTGGTGAAGATATTCGTGCACTCTTGCCGAGTCGGCACGCTCTTCAATGGGGCGATTGCTCGACTGGTTGAGGATGTTAAGAATCACTTCATTGAGCAAGCCTCGCTGGTAAAGGTATTGACCTTTAAGAGTCTCTTGCACGCTTTGGTATCGGTCCTGAAAACTTTCGTTTGCTTGTTCTTTTTCGCTTTCTTTGGTGATATTGGCCGACGAACTGAATTCGTTGCTATTGTTGTTGAGAATCGATTTCGATGTTTCTTTACCCTTTATGGTGTAGGTGAAGTCGCTGTTGGTGACTTTGGGATAAAGAACGCCGAGGTCGGCTATGTCTTCTTCGAGAAAGTATTTCGTTTCGTCCTGTTCCAATTGCGAGGAGACGCTGTTTAAGCTACGCATTACCGATTCTGAGAATTGCTCGTTGCGCATATCTATCATGTTTTCCATATATGTGATTTGCACATATATGAAACCCAAGAAGGCGCACGCCATAACCACTGTGAGCAGCCAGATTATCGATTTCTTCATTGTTTCTTTTTCTCCTTAATAAATATAAAACCGTTGTTGATGATTAACTCTTATATAATATTAGACATATTTTGTCTTAAAATGTTTAATTGCTATTGAAATTTTAATAATATTATGTTTAAGTGTTAATGCTCAACCGACGCAAAATTAACAAATAATCGGCAAATCAAAAAAAATTTAGCATAATTTTTTTCGCAAAAGTTAAATTTTAAGGATTTTGTAGCGAAAAAGGATAAAAATAAGTGCTTTTGGTCAAAAAGAATAGTAATATAAAAATAAAAAACAGCCGTCTCAAAAGGAGACGGCTGCTATAGTCGTTATTAATATATGCCGCTTTGTGCGGATTGAATATTAATCTTCGTCTTGGCTTTCTTCGTAAGCCTTCAAGAGCTTTTCTTGAACATCGCCGGGGACGAGTTCGTAAGAGGCGAACTTCATGGTGAACGAAGAGCGACCACCTGTGATAGAGCTGAGTGAAGTAGAGTAGCTCGACATTTCTTTCAAAGGCACCTTTGCAGAAATCTTTTCGAGACCCTTTTCGCTTGTCATACCCATAATGATGGCGCGGCGTCCTTGCAAGTCGCTCATTACATCGCCCATGCGGTCGCTTGGCATAAGCACTTCCACATCGTAGATGGGCTCGAGAACCTTAGGATTAGCGTTCTTGAATGCTTCGCTGAATGCGTGGCGGCCGGCGAGACGGAACGAGATTTCGTTAGAGTCAACCGGGTGCATCTTACCGTCGTAGATACAAACTTGCACGTCGCGAGCGTAAGAACCGGTGAGAGGACCTTGTTCCATGCGGTCCATAATACCCTTCACGATAGCCGGGATGAAGCGTGCATCGATGGCACCACCCACGATACAGTTGTGAACAACAAGCTTGCCACCCCATTCGAGGTTGATGGTCTGAGTGTCCTTCACGTTCATCTTGTATTCCTGACCGTTGAAGCGATATGTATCGGGCTTAGGCATGCCTTCTACGTATGGTTCTACTATCAAGTGCACTTCACCGAACTGACCCGAACCACCTGATTGCTTCTTGTGACGATAGTCGGCACGAGCAGCCTTGGTGATGGTTTCACGATATGGGATGCGAGGTTCGAGATACTCGATAGCGAGCTTTTCGTTGTTCTCGATTCTCCACTTGAGAGTGCGAAGGTGGAATTCGCCCTGACCCGAAACGATGGTTTGCTTCAATTCCTTCGATTGAACCACAGTCCAAGTGGGGTCTTCTTCGTGCATACGGGTAAGGATAGCACTGAGCTTTTCAGAGTCGGCTTCGTTGACCGGACGAATAGCGCGCTGATATTTTGGAGCCGGATACTTGATGAAGTCGAAGCGTTGTTCGAGGCCCTTTTCGTTAAGAGTATTGCCTGTTCTAACGTCCTTCATCTTCACGGTAGCACCAATATCGCCGGCGCGAAGTTCGTCAACCGGAGTCTTGATTTGTCCGCAAACGGCATATATCTGAGCGAGGCGTTCCTTAGAGTTGCGATCGGCATTGTTAAGGTCGGCGCCTGCCTTGAGAGTACCTTGCATCACCTTGAAGTAAGAAACTTCACCGATGTGAGGTTCAACAGTGGTCTTGAATACGAACAAGCTTACAGGAGCGTTAGCGTCGGGCTTAACTTCTTCGAGGTCGGTATTCAATACCGGAGGCATATCGTTAACGAAAGGAACCACGTTGCCGAGGAATTCCATCATGCGGCGCACACCCATATCCTTGAGAGCGCTCACGCAGAATACCGGGTAGATGCTGCGGTCGACAAGACCCTTGCGAATACCTTCGCGCATTTCGTCCTCGGTGAGGGTGCCTTGTTCGAAGAATTTGTCCATAAGACCTTCGTCGTTTTCGGCTGCTGCTTCCACGAGCTTTTGGTTGAGTTCCTTAGCGCGGTCGAGTTCTTCGGCTGGGATTTCGCTGATGGTAGGCACGCCACCGTCAGGACCCCATTCGTACTTCTTCATAAGAAGCACATCGATAAATGCATTGAATCCGGTGCCGGCATTGATTGGGTATTGAACCGGTGTAACTCTTGGACCGAAAGCTTCTACCAATTGGTTAAGAGTGTTCTCGTAATCAGCCTTTTCGCCATCGAGTTGGTTTATGGCAAACATAACAGGCTTGTTGACATCGGCTACAGTGCGGAAAATGTTTTGAGTACCTACTTCAACACCATATTGTGCGTCAACAAGGATTACGCCGGCGTCGGTTACATTAAGAGCAGTCACTGCGTTACCCACGAAGTCGTCGCTACCCGGACAGTCAATTACATTGAGCTTCTTATTGAGGAATTCTGCATAGATTACCGATGAGAATACAGAGTAGCCATATTCCTTTTCTACCGGGAAATAGTCGCATACGGTGTTTCCTTGTTCGATAGAACCTCTTCGTTTTATAACTCCACACTCAAGAAGCATTGCTTCTGCGAGTGTGGTTTTACCAGAGCCCTTACTTCCGAGAAGAGCGATGTTTTTGATTTCGTTTGAATTGTAAATCTTCATGTTCTTAGGTATTATTTTGTAATTATTTATTTCGCTTTAGTTTTAAGCGCACTAAAGTTATGAAAAAATTTTTAATAATCACAACACTTTTTGCTCTCTGGCGCTTTTTTTTGATAAATTATAAATACTTTGATTAATTTTGTGGCAATAATTTAGATAAAAGTTATGGCGGGCATCTACATTCACATACCATTTTGCAAGCGAAAATGCAGTTATTGCGACTTCTATTCGGTGGCAAATACACGATTGGCCGATGAATATGTGTCGGCGTTGGTGCGTGAACTGCACATTAGAGCGGCAGAAATAGATTTCGACTGTGTCACTACCATATATATAGGTGGTGGCACGCCATCGGTATTGACTTTGGCACAAATGCACAAGTTGATGCAGGGGCTGCGTGAAAAGGTGAATTTCGCAAATGTGCGTGAGGTGACTATTGAGGTCAACCCCGATGATGTAACTGAAGATTATATATCAGGCTTGAAGGCTTTGGGCGTGAATAGGGTGAGTATGGGCGTGCAGTCGTTTGTCGATGCCGAATTGAAGGCTGTAAATCGTCGCCACAATGCTGCCGAGGCAATAACGGCAGTTGAGGCAATAAGGCGAGCCGGCGTTGCCAATGTGAGCATCGATTTGATTTACGGACTGCCCGGGCAGACCATCGAAAGTTGGCGACATTCGCTCGATACGTTGCTCACTCTGGGCGTGGAGCATGTGAGCGCCTACAATCTGAGCTACGAAGAAGGCACGGCACTCACTCGCCTCCGTGATATGGGACGCATAACCGAAGTAGATGAGGATACTTGCGTGGAAATGTACGAAATGCTTTGCTCGCGCCTTGCCGAAGCCGGTTATGAGCATTATGAAATATCTAATTTTGCTCTTCCGGGCATGTATTCTTGTCATAATTCCAACTATTGGAATGGAACGCCGTATTTAGGACTCGGATCGGCTGCACATTCGTTCGATGGGGTAGTTCGTCGCTACAATCCAATGAGTGTGACTGCCTATATCGAAGCCATAAACCAGGGAAAGCCGGCATACGAGTGGGAGCGCGAAGAGTGGTGGCAGATGTATAATGAGATGGTGATGGTGTCGCTGCGCACTATGTGGGGAGTTGACATCACCAATATAGAAAAACGCTTCGGCGCAGAGATGCGCAGCCGCTTTGAAGCCATCGCGAGCAATTATATAAGTAGGGGCTTGATGGCGAAATCGGGTAATAACTTTAAGATAACAGAGTCGGGGATTATGCTCTCCGACAGCATCATCAGAGACTTGATGTATGTGGAGTGTGAGGCGTGATATGCCTCACTCGTGGTGATAAGGCTCGCCATTGAGTATGGTCATGGCGCGATAGAGCTGCTCGGTGAAAATCAAGCGAATCATTTCGTGAGAAAATGTCATCTTCGAAAGCGATATTTTTTCGTTTGCTCGGGCATACACATCGTCGGAGAACCCATAGGGACCACCAACCACAAACACGAGCCGACGACTCACCGTGCTCATCTTTTTTTCGATATATCGCGAAAAATCCATCGAGGTATACTCCTTGCCGTGCTCGTCGAGAAGCACCACATAGTCGCTCTTGTCGATGGTGGCAAGAATATTTTGACCTTCCTGCTGCTTTTGCTGCTGTTCGCTCAGTTTTTTTGTGTTCTTTGCGTCGGCTATGTATTGTATATTGAATGGGATGTAGTGAGTCAGGCGCTTGGTGTAATCCTCGATGCCCTGACTGAGATATCCTCCTGCAATTTTGCCTACTACTGCTAATGTTATCTTCATATTGCAAAATTAAGCAAAGTGCTTCGCTTATCGGCAATTATCTGGAGAAATTCAGCGCTTTTTGCAAAAAAAAACGATGTGCCAAATGCGAGGCAAATGGCACATCGAGATACTTAAAAAAACTAATGAACTTTATTGATTTTGTTCTTATTTGTTCACTTGGAATTTGTTCCAACCATCGGCAAGGTTTGCAACCACCTGCTTTGCGGCAGCTATGCCGGCATTGATGTTAGCTTCGGCGGTCTGAGCACCCATCTTCTTGGGAGTGAAGAATACGCGGTCGGCAAACTTTTCGTTGAGCACATCGGCATTGTCGGGGCGAACATCGGCAACATACATGATGTCGGTGCGGTTTTCGAGAGCTTGCAAAAGCGAATCTTCATCGATAACTTCCTTGCGAGCAGTGTTGATGAGCACACCCTTGGCAGGCATAAGCGAAATCAGAGCTTCGTTAACCGACTTCTTGGTCTGTGGAGTGGCAGGGATGTGAAGTGATACGAATTGATTGTTGCTGTAAAGTTCTTCCACCGAATGAACCGGAGTGATGCCGTCGGCAATCATTACATCGTCGGCAACGAATGGGTCGAGAGCAGAAACCTGCATGCCAAAACCCTTGGCAATACGAGCCACGTTGCGACCAACTTGACCATAGGCATGAATACCGAGAGTCTTACCCTTGAGTTCGAAACCGGCTTTGCCGCTATATTTGCAGCGAATCATCATAATGGTCATACCAAACACGAGTTCGGCAACAGCATTAGAGTTCTGACCCGGAGTGTTCATTACGCACACGCCGTGAGCTGTAGCTTCAGCCAAATCGATATTGTCGTAACCGGCGCCGGCTCGAACCACAACTTTAAGTTGCTTTGCAGCATCTAACACTTCCTTGTCGACAATGTCGCTGCGAACGATGAGTCCGGCAGCATCGGCAACGGCTGCTATCAAATCGGCTTTTGTGCCTTTTTCGAGCAATACCATTTCGTTGCCTGAATTCTCGATTACCTCTTTAATGCCGTTTACTGCTGCTGCAGCAAAAGGCTTTTCGGTGGCTACTAAAATCTTCATAATATTATGAAATTGGTTGGAGTTTTGAGTTATTATTTGTTTTCGAATTCCTTCATGGCTGCGATGAGCACATCTACGCTCGATTCGGGAAGAGCGTTGTAGGTAGAAGCACGGAAGCCGCCTACGCTACGGTGACCCTTAATACCAACGATGCCCTTAGTCGAAGCAAAGTCGATGAAGTCCTTTTCGAGTTCCTTGTATTCGTCGTTCATCACGAAAGTGATGTTCATGATAGAGCGGTCTTCGGGGTTGGTAACTGTGCCGTGGAACATCTTGCTGTTGTCGATAGCATCGTACAACTTTTGAGCCTTGTGGAGATTGATCTTGTTGATAGCTTCCACGCCGCCGAGTTCCTTATACCACTTGAGAGTTTGAAGAGCAGAGTAGATGGGCAATACGGGAGGAGTATTGAACATAGTGTCCTTGTCGATGTGGGTCTTGTAGTTGAGCATTGTAGGGATAGCGCGGTCAACCTTACCCAAAGCGTCTTCCTTAACGATAACGAAAGTAACGCCTGCAGGAGCGAGGTTCTTCTGAGCACCGCCATAGATGATAGAATATTTGCTTACATCAACAGGGCGAGAGAAAATGTCGCTCGACATATCGGCTACCATAGGCACGTCGACATCGGGATCGTTGTGAATCTCAGTACCATAGATGGTGTTGTTGGTGGTGATGTGGAAATAATCGCTGTCGGGAGCAACAGTGTAACCCTTAGGGATATAGTTGTAGTTATCGGCTTTCGAAGAACCCACTACATCTACTTCACCAAACAACTTGGCTTCCTTAATAGCCTTGTTAGCCCATGTGCCGGTGTCGAGATAAGATGCCTTCTTATTGAGCAGGTTATAAGGAACCATGCAGAATTGGAGGCTTGCGCCACCACCGAGGAATAAAACCTGGTAACCATCAGGGATATCGAGTAACTCTTTGAAAAGAGCTCTTGCTTCATCAATAACAGCTACAAATTCTTTACTACGGTGTGAAATCTCAAGTATAGAAAGACCTGTGCCAGCAAAATTTTCGATAGCGGCAGCTGTGTTTTTGAGTGTGTATTCGCTCAAAATCGATGGTCCTGCATAAAAATTATGTTTCTTCATAATGATAAATAAAAGTTTAGTGGATTGTCCTATGCAAATATATAAATTTGCTTTTGATAAAATGCAAATTATTTGAAGATTTTTTTTGACATTGCACAAAAATCATACCTTTGTGCAACTATTTTGCTTACAAATTTCCAAAAATATAGTCAAATTTTTGCATAAATGTAATTTGATGCGATTTTGTGTGTTCAAACTGAAAGCAGCGAATGTAAATCGATTTTCAAAAAAATAAAAATTCAGGGTAAAATGCTGCGTAGGCGTTTAGCCAAACATTTTACCCTGAAAATTATATGTTTAGTGATAGATATAGCAGGCTTTAAGCCTTGATGTTGGGTTCTTCGAGTCCGAGTCCCTTCTTTTTGTCGACAATCTTAAGAACAAATCCGAGAACGAGAGCAGCTACGCCCAAGCATGCAAGCATCACCAATGGTGCAGTGTAGTTGTAGGATACGGCAGCTTCTTGAGCTGAGATAGTGCCGGCTTCGAGACCTGCCACGATGTCGGGGTTGGTATTGTCGAGCACCTTGCCGATGAGCATAGGGAAGAGCCAAAGGCCTATATTCTGAATCCAGAAAATCAATGCATAGGCACTACCGATAATCTTGGCATCTACGAGCTTCGGCACACTTGGCCATAGCGAAGCGGGCACGAGCGAGAACGAAGCGCCGAGCACGAGGATAGTGGCATAAGCCATGATGAAACCACCTATAGCACTACCTTTGAACAAAGGCAAGATGAAAGCGAAAGTCAAGTGGCAAGCAATGAGCAACAATGAGCCGAAAACGAGCATCGATGCAGCCTTACCCTTGTGGTCGACATATTTGCCAAGCTTGGGAGTGATGGCAACTGCGAGCAATGGGAATACGGCAAACACAGCACTTGCGCTTTGGCGTTCGTAGCCCATGTAGCAGTAAGCGATGAGCGAAATCACTGCCACTGCTGTCCAGATATACTCGTTCTTCTTGGTCTTCATAAAGTTGCTTGCAAACGATGCTGCAGCCACTACGAGCATAATTACATATTGTATGTAAGCCACAGTTTCGCTCGCCCAGAAAGAGTCGGGGCTGATTTCATTGAAGGTGAGGTTGCATTGCAGCATGTTCACGGCATATTTCTGGAATGGGAAAATAGCCGAGTAGTAGAGCACGCATAGCAAAGCCACCAACCAGAAACCGCTGCTGGTGAGAATCTGTCCGAGGTCCTTGATTTGGAATGGATCGTCTTTTTCTTCGGCTTCGCCGGTTTGAGCATCGAGTTTGCGGTCCATGAAGAAGTAGACGATGAACATAATGAGCGCTATAAGCAACAATAGAACGCCGAAAGCCACCGAGCGCGAAACGTCAATTTTGCCGCCCATGTTGGCAATAACCGGCGAGAAAATCATGCAAGTGGCTACGCCCAAACGAGCAAGAGCCATTTCAGAGCCCATGGCGAGCGCCATTTCCTGACCTTTGAACCACTTGACGATACCGCGGCTTACGGTGATACCTGCCATTTCTACACCACAACCGAAAATCATGAAACCAACAGCCGAGAACTTGGCTGAAGCCGGCATGCCCTGATAGAATGGCGAGATGCCAAGTTCATCGAAGCCGGGGATGTAGTTGAGATTGTTGTTGAACCATGTTTCCAAACCACTGCCTGCAAACATATCGGTAACGGCATACCAGTTGATGGTGGCGCCTATGAGCATCACTGCTCCTGACAATACAGCTGTGAAGCGAACGCCCATCTTGTCGAGAATGATACCGGCAAAGATTAGGAAGAATACGAAAACGTTGAGGAATGTTTCAGAGCCTTGCATGGTGCCGAAGGCTGTTGAGTCCCAGCCGCGCTCCGAAAGCATCAAGTCCTTGATAGGAGAAAGGATGTCCATAAAAATGTATGAACAGAACATGGCGAATGCCAATAGCAACAACACCAGCCAACGATTGGCTGCCGAGTCGCGAAGAGTTTTTTTGATTTCTTCTGCCATTGCTTTTTTGAATAGGTTATAATGTTAAGTATTTCTTTCTAAACTGCAAAAGTAACAAAAAAATGTATTGTGAGCGGTAAAAATCGAAATTATCACCTTCGAAAAGCCATAAAATTGTGGTATTTGGCTTAGTGAATAGTGGTGTGCATAGTGATATGGGACATAAAATTTCACAGAATGTGAAATAATTTGCTTCAATGCTCAAGATTTCTTTACTTTGCGAGAAATATTTCGCAATATTATAGAAAATGAGCAAACAAAAGCAAGCAATAGTGATGGGAGCCACCTCGGGCATAGGCAGAGAAGTGGCAGTTTTGCTGTTGCAAAATGGTTATAATGTGGCTGTGGCAGGTCGTAGGGAAGAGCTTCTGCAGCAGTTAGTGGCTGAGTACGATGCTATAACTCAATATAAAGTGATTGACATCAACGCCGAAGATGCTCCTCACAAGTTGAACGAACTGATTAATAGTATGGGTGGAATCGACCTGTATTTTCATAGTTCGGGCATCGGTTACCAGAATCCGAATCTCGATATCGACAAAGAGATGCGCACTGTGGAAACCAATGCCATGGGATTTGCGCGTATTATAAATAATGTGTATCACTATTTTGAGAAAAAAGGTAGTGGCCACATAGCTGCAATCACTTCGATAGCCGGCACGAAGGGTTTGGGTGCAGCTCCGGCTTACTCGGCTACAAAGCGTTTCCAGAATACCTATATCGAAGCTTTGTCGCAACTCGCTTCGATGAAAGGCGTGGATGTGACCTTCACTGATATTCGCCCCGGATTTGTGGCAACCGATTTGCTCGGCGATAATGCTGTGTATCCTATGAAAATGGAGAAAAACTATGTGGCTCGCAAGGTGGTAAAAGCAGTGCTGCGACGCCGCAAGGTGGTGATAGTGGATTGGCGATATGCCATACTGGTTTTCTTCTGGCGACTCGTGCCGAGGTGCATCTGGACCAAAATGAAAATTGTTTCGAAGAAAGACTGATTTGGTTATTTTGAGAAATAAAAAACGATACGGCTTGCTTCACAAAAAAGCAAGCCGTATCGTTATATATAATATGTGGAGAATTATAGTTCTATCGCGTCCTTCACTTTGTCGGGTAGGAGGGCAATGTCGAGCACTTCTTTCACTGTATCTACAAAGTGGAATGTAAGACCGCTCAAATAAGTTTCCTTTATCTCATCGATGTCCTTCTTATTCTCTTTGCAGAGAATGATGTCGGTGATTCCGGCTCGCTTGGCAGCCAAAATCTTTTCCTTGATTCCGCCCACCGGAAGCACTTTGCCGCGAAGTGTGATTTCGCCTGTCATTGCCAAATGGTCGCGAACTTTGCGTTGAGTAAACGACGAAGCCAGCGAAGTGACCATGGTAATACCCGCCGAGGGTCCGTCCTTAGGTATGGCACCTTCGGGCACATGGATGTGCACATTATATTTGTCGAAGAGTTCGTAGTCGATGCCGAGCATCTGGCTGTGCGACTTCAAGTATTGCATGGCTATTACAGCCGATTCCTTCATCACATCGCCAAGATTACCGGTGAGAGTGAGTTTTTCGCCCTTGCCCTTCGATAATGACGACTCCACAAAGAGAATCTCGCCGCCAACAGCAGTCCAAGCCAATCCCGTTACCACGCCGGCAAACTCATTGCCTTCGTAGCGGTCGCGCGAATAGTCTTCCGGACCGAGATATTCGCGAAGGTTGTCGAGGTTGACTGTGGTTGGAACCGGTTTTTCGGCAGTGGCTTTGATGCGAGCAATCTTTCGAAGCACTTTTGCAATCTTCTTATCGAGTTCGCGCACGCCCGATTCGCGGGTGTAGCTATCGATAATTTTAGCAAGGGCTTGCTTGGTGAACGAAATTTCGCTTTTTTCAAATCCGTTTTCCTGAAGCTGCTTCGGAAGCAAATGCTTGCGGGCTATTTCCACCTTCTCTTCCTGTATATAGCCGCTAATATCTATAACCTCCATGCGGTCGAGCAAGGGTTGCGATATGGTAGAAAGAGAGTTGGCAGTAGCAATGAAGAGCACATTCGACAAGTCGTAATCGATGTCGATATAATTGTCGTGGAAATGTGAATTTTGTTCAGGGTCGAGCACTTCGAGCAAAGCCGAAGCAGGGTCGCCCTTGAAGTCGTTGCCTATCTTGTCGATTTCGTCGAGCACAAACACCGGGTTTGAGCTCTTGCAGCGAATGAGAGCCTGAATGATGCGGCCCGGCATAGCACCTATGTAGGTGCGGCGGTGACCTCTTATTTCAGCCTCGTCGTGCAGACCGCCGAGCGATATGCGCGCATATTTGCGATTGAGGGCATCGGCAATAGAGCGTCCGAGTGAGGTTTTACCCACTCCAGGAGGGCCATATAGGCAGATGATGGGCGATTTCATGTCGCCGCGCAGTTTGAGCACCGACAAGTGTTCAAGTATGCGATCCTTCACGTTTTCAAGTCCGTAGTGGTCGTGATTGAGTTTCTTTTCCACCTTCGCAAGATTGAAGCTATCGCGTGTAAACACATTCCAAGGCAGATTGAGAATCTGGTCGAGATAGGTGTATTGCACCGAGTAGTCGGGTGACTGAGGGTTCAATCGCTCAAGTTTGGCAAGTTCCTTGTTGAATTGCTCCTTCACCTCCTTGCTCCATTTCATCTTTTTGGCACGACTTTCAAATTTATCGATGTCGCTGAATTCATTAATTCCCAATTCGTCCTGAATGGTGCGAATCTGCTGCTGTAAGAAGTGGTCGCGCTGCTGCTGCGTGAGTTCTTCGCGAGTGCGCGATTGTATGGCAGCCTTAAGGTCGAGCAATTGGCTTTCTTTTGTCAACTCTTTATAAAGCAAGTATGCGCGAGTCTTAACAGAGTTTTCTGTCAAGAATTTCATCTTCACGTCGGGCTCAAAAGGAGAGTTGCAAGCCAGGAAATTGATTAGATAGTCCGAATCCTTGATATTCTTGATGGCGTATGACATCTCCTTGCCATTGTCGCCCATTTTTTGGAACATATCTATGGTGAGTTCGGAAATCGAGCTCGACAACGCAGCAAATTCGTTATCGTCTTTGGGTGGCATTTCTTGCTCGATGTATGAAATGGAGCCCTTGATGTAAGGAGCCATTTGGGTAATTTCATCGAGATGGAATGCAACCTTTCCGTGAAGAATAACATTTGTGCTGTTGTCGGGCAGTTCCAACACATTAACTATTTCGGCAATCACGCCTATATGGTAGATGTCATATTTGCTCGGAACTTCCACTTCGGCCGATTTTTGGCATACCACACCTATCAAGCTGTTGGTTTTACGGGCATCGTCGATGAGTCGCAGCGAGGCATTTCTGCCCACTGCCACCGGCATGGTTACACCCGGGAAAAGAACCATATTTCTCAAGGTGAGAATGGCGCAGTCCTTTTCGTTGATTTGTTTAGGCTCGTCGTCACAAGAGCGTATGTCTGCAATTATTGGCATAATCTGTGGCATATTGTGTTATAAGTACAAAATATTATCGTAGTGATAATGTGAAAATATATGTTGTTTTAGCCAAATTTCGCTCTCGCAGGAGCGCTTTTGGCCATATATTGTGTTGCAAATAATGTGCCAAAAGATGTGGGTGTAGTAAAATATGTGTAAATATATTATTTGTTGAAGCGAATAATAGCCGAAAAAATATGTGATAACAGTCGCAATAATATCAAAAAGGTTTGTTAAATTTGCAATGTAATCTAATGTAGCTACCGTATGGCAAGACACAATACACTTGGAAAGGCCGGAGAAGAGGCGACCAAAGAATTTTTTATCATGAAAGGCTATACTATCAGAGAGGAGAACTGGCGTTGCGGCAAGTTTGAGCTCGATCTCGTGATAGAGAGAGATGGTTTTGTGGTGTTTGTGGAAGTTAAGACGAGAAGCAACGATATCGTCGACCCGACATTTGCCATCGATGATAAAAAAATCACCAATCTTATAAATGCAGGCAAAGGCTATCTGAAGATGTATGGTATCAATCAGCTGTCGATGCAGATTGATGTGGTAACCATAGTGGGCGAGCCTGGCAATTTCGAAATCACGCATTATGAAAATGCCGTGACGCCAAAATTGTTGCGCCGCAGAAGATAGCTGAAGGCAATGCGAAATATTAAGGTGAGATGGCAATTTGCCACGAATTTAACATTATTTTGCAGAACTATAAGAAAAAATTGGTAAAAAATAGTCGTTGTAAGCAGAATTAGATATATATTTGCAATGAAATTATTGCAATACAATAGACGATATTACAATAGCATAATAATATAGACATAACACTTAAAACAAATAACAAGTATCATGAATGTTAACAAAATTCTTAGCGATTTAGAGGCTAAGCACCCCGGCGAAAAGGAATACCTACAAGCCGTGAGAGAAGTACTTCTGTCAGTAGAGGATGTTTACAATCAACACCCTGAGTTCGAAAAGGCAAAAATCATTGAAAGAATGGTAGAGCCCGACCGTATTTTCACATTCCGCGTATCGTGGGTAGATGATAAGGGTGAGGTGCAAACTAACATTGGCTATCGCGTGCAGTTCAACAATGCCATTGGCCCGTATAAGGGAGGTATTCGTTTCCACGCATCAGTTAACCTTTCGATTTTGAAATTCTTGGGATTTGAGCAGACCTTTAAGAATGCACTTACTACATTGCCAATGGGCGGTGGTAAGGGTGGTTCTGACTTCAGCCCACGCGGTAAGAGCGATGGCGAAATCATGCGTTTCTGCCAGGCATTTATTCTTGAGTTGTGGAGAAACCTCGGTCCCGACCGCGATGTTCCTGCAGGCGATATCGGCGTAGGTGGTCGTGAAGTAGGCTACATGTTCGGTATGTACAAGAAGTTGGCTCGTGAGCACACAGGTACATTCACAGGTAAGGGCCTCGACTTTGGTGGTTCGAAGATTCGTCCCGAAGCTACCGGTTTCGGTGCTTGCTACTTCGTAAGAAATATGCTTCGCACTATGGGTCAAGACTTTGCCGGTAAGACAGTTGCTATTTCGGGCTTCGGTAATGTGGCTTGGGGCGCTGCTTTGAAGGCTACAGAACTCGGTGCTAAGGTTGTTACCATCTCAGGCCCTGACGGTTATGTATATGACCCCGACGGTATTTCGGGCGAAAAGATCGACTATATGCTCGAACTTCGTGCATCGGGCAACGACATCGTAGCTCCTTATGCCGAAAAGTATCCTAACGCTACTTTCTATCCCGGCCGTCGTCCTTGGGAAGTTAAGGTAGACATCGCTATGCCATGTGCTACTCAAAACGAAGTGGGCAAGGAAGATGCAGAAAACCTCGTAAAGAATGGTGTAATGCTCGTTGGTGAAGTTTCTAACATGGGTTGTACTCCTGAAGCTATAGATACATTCATTGCCAACAAGATTCCTTACGGTCCCGGTAAGGCTGTTAATGCTGGTGGCGTAGCTACATCAGGTCTCGAAATGAGCCAGAATGCCATCCACTTGTCGTGGTCGGAAGAAGAAGTTGACCAACGCTTGCATCAGATTATGAACGATATCCACTCACAGTGCTTGAAGTACGGCGTGGAAAGCGACGGTTACATCAACTATATGAAGGGTGCCAACATTGCAGGCTTCATGAAGGTTGCTAACGCTATGATGGGTCAAGGTATCATCTGATAATTACTTCGAAATAGCATAATCAAGAACCTCGGGGATTAGTTCCTCGAGGTTTTTGCGTATATTTGCACTTCAAAAAAACATAGAAACAAATTATCGCGAACTTATGCTAAAAGAGATGATAATAGCCGGCGCGGGAGGATTTATAGGCACATCGGCGCGATATGCGGTGAGCCGACTTACCGCCGGATGGACAGTAACTCCATTCCCTACAGGAACTTTTGCCGTGAATATGCTTGGATGCTTGCTGATAGGCGTGCTTGCAGCACTTGCCGAAAGAGGAGGATTGCTAAGCCAAAATGCAAGTTTATTGCTTATCACCGGCGTGTGTGGCGGATTCACCACATTCAGCACCTTTTCGAATGAGATGCTTGTGATGCTGCAATCGCGACAATATGTGGTGTGTGGAATTTATTTTCTGCTCAGTGTGTTGCTTGGGGTGGCATTAGTGTGGGCAGGGCGTAGCATTGTGCATTAAAATTTTATAAAATTGTTGAAATGTGACCGATAGCACCGCCATCGTGCTTAAAAAAAGATGGAGGTGTTTTAGAAAATTGCAAGATATTGCGTATCTTTGCACGCGAATATAAATATGTAAATGAATATTTCATAAGTGATATGAAAAATAAATATACAGAGTACAGTAAATTTAATCTTTCGGAGATAAATAAGTCCGTTCTAAAGCAGTGGGACGAAGAAGATGTGTTTGCACAAAGCATAAAGGAACGCGAAGGCGCTCCTTCATTTGTTTTCTTTGAAGGTCCTCCATCGGCAAATGGTATGCCGGGTATTCACCACGTTATGGCGCGCACTATCAAGGATATTATATGCCGCTATAAGACAATGCAAGGCTATCAGGTGATGCGTAAGGCAGGATGGGACACACACGGACTCCCTGTGGAACTTGGTGTGGAAAAAGCACTTGGCATCACAAAGGAAGATATCGGCAAGAAGATTTCGGTAGATGACTACAATGCCGCATGCCGTCGCGAAGTGATGAAGTATACCAAGGAGTGGACCGACTTGACTCACAAGATGGGTTATTGGGTGGATTTGGATCATCCTTATATCACTTATGAAAACAGTTATATCGAGACTCTATGGTGGCTTTTGAAGCAACTCTACAACAAGGGCTTGCTTTATAAAGGCTACACCATACAGCCATATTCGCCCGCAGCCGGCACTGGTTTGAGTTCACACGAATTGAACCAGCCGGGTTGCTATCGCGACGTTAAGGATACCACCGTAACTGCCACATTCAAGGTGGTAGACAACGGCAACGCCGTAGTGGAAGAAATCAAAGCTAAAGCCGATGAGCAATTTGCAAAGAGCATCTCTATCATCGCTTGGACCACCACTCCATGGACATTGCCTTCTAATACCGCGCTTTGCGTTGGCCCGAAGATAGAATATGTGGCAGTGGAAAGCTACAACCCATATACCGGCGAACCCGGAGTATTTGTTTTGGCAAAGCCTCGACTCAATGCTTATTTTGCAGCAGCCGGAGCCGAGATAGCACTCAACGAGTATGCTGCAGGCGACAAGGTGATACCGTATAAGGTGATAGCCGAGTTTACCGGCGAACAGCTTGTGGGTATCAAGTACGAGCAACTATTCCCATGGGTGAAGCCAGTGGCAAAAGAAGGCGACAATATAGTGATAAAGGATAGCGAGGCATTCCGCGTTATCCCCGGCGACTATGTGACCACCGAAGATGGTACGGGTATTGTGCACATTGCACCTACCTTTGGTGCCGACGACGCCGCTGTGGCAAAGGCAGCAGGCATACCTTCGCTGTTTATGATCAACAAGAAGGGTGAAACCCGACCGATGGTAGATTTCTCGGGTAAATATTACGAAGAAGCCGAACTCGACGAGTGGTTTGCTGCAAACTGCGTCAACAGCGCCGTTTATGACGAATATGCCGGAGCATACGTGAAGAATGCTTACGACCCCAAGTATAACGAAGGCGGAAAATACGACGAAAAGGCAGCTTCGAAAGCCGAAGACCTCAATATAGTGCTTTGCATGAAGATGAAGCAAGCAGGCACAGCCTTCAAGATAGAAAAGCATGTTCACAACTATCCACACTGCTGGCGCACCGACAAGCCTATCCTCTATTATCCGTTGGATAGCTGGTTTATCAAGTCGACAGCATGCAAGGAACGCATGTTCGAGCTCAACAAGACCATTAAGTGGAAGCCCGAACACACCGGAACCGGCCGTTTCGGCAAGTGGCTTGAGAATTTGAACGACTGGAACCTCAGCCGCAGCCGCTATTGGGGTACTCCGTTGCCAATCTGGCGCAGCGAAGACGGCGAAGAGAAGTGCATAGGCAGCATTGCCGAACTTTACGACGAAATAGAGAAATCGGTGGCTGCCGGAGTGATGAGCAGCAATCCATATAAAGATAAAGGTTTCGTTCCCGGCGATTACAGTAAGGCCAACTACGATAAGATTGACCTACACCGCCCGTATGTAGACCACATAGTGCTTGTGTCAGACTCAGGCAAACCTATGAAGCGCGAACTCGACCTGATTGACGTTTGGTTCGACTCGGGCGCTATGCCTTATGCTCAGATTCACTATCCGTTTGAGAACAAGGAAGCACTCGACAACCGCACCGTATATCCTGCCGACTTCATAGCCGAAGGTGTGGACCAAACACGCGGATGGTTCTTCACACTGCATGCTATAGGCACAATGGTGTTCGACAGCGTGGCATATAAATCGGTAATCTCTAATGGTCTTGTTCTCGACAAGAACGGCAATAAGATGAGCAAGCGACTCGGCAATGCTATCGACCCATTTGGCGCAATTGAGAAATATGGTACTGACCCATTGCGCTGGTATATGATTAGCAACTCGTCGCCATGGGACAACTTGAAGTTCGACACTGCAGGCGTGGAAGAGGTGAGCCGCAAGTTCTTCGGAACACTCTACAACACCTATTCGTTCTACGCGCTATATGCCAATGTAGATGGTTTCGACAACTCATTGCCGCAGATACCCTACGAAGATCGTCCCGAAATCGACCGTTGGATATTGTCGCTCTTGAACACTCTTATCAAAGATGTAACAGCACAACTCGATGACTACGAGCCAACCAAGGCAGCACGTGCAATTCAGGACTTCGTGGGCGATAACCTCAGCAACTGGTTCGTTCGCTTGAATCGCAAACGCTTCTGGGGTGGTGACATGAATCAAGATAAACTATCGGCATATCAGACACTCTACAAGTGCTTGGAAACAGTGGCTCTATTGATAGCACCCGTTGCTCCATTCTATGCCGACCGTCTCTATCGCGATTTGACCAAGGTAACTACCGGCGTAGAAAAGTCGGTTCACTTGGCAAAATACCCTGTTGCCGATGCCAACGTCAACAAACGTCTCGAAGCACAGATGAAGGTGGCACAAGATATCACATCTATGGTGCTCTCGCTGCGTCGCAAGAGCAATATCAAGGTGCGTCAGCCGCTTTCCACTATCATGATACCGGTGCTCGACGAAGAACAGCGCAGCGAAGTTGAAGCAATGAGCGCATTGATACTCAACGAAGTGAACGTGAAGGAAATCAAGTTCGTGAGCAACGAAGAAGGCGTGCTTGTGAAACGCGTGAAGCCCGACTTTAAGAAACTCGGACCGAAGTTTGGTAAGATAATGAAGCAACTTGCAGCGAGCGTGGCACAGATGAGCCAAAGCGACATCATCGAATTTGAGAAAAACGGACAGTTTACATTCGATATTGCCGGTCAGCAAGCCGTGGTAACCACCGACGATGTGGAAATCATCTCGGAGGACATACCGGGTTGGTTGGTGGCAAACGAAGGCTCGTTGACAACAGCACTCGACGTCACAGTTACCGAAGAACTCAAGCGCGAAGGTTATGCTCGTGAACTTGTAAACCGCATTCAGAACATACGCAAGAGCAAGGATTTTGAGATAACCGACAAGATAAATGTGAAAATTTCGAGCGACGAGCACACCGATGCCGCTATCGAAGAATATAACGAATACATCTCAAAGCAAGTGCTTGCCAACTCTATCACCATATCGGCAATCGAAGCCGGCGACGATGTGATAGAATTGGATATGGATGAATTCAAACTTAATGTGATTATAAACAAGGCTTAATAACTAAAAACCAAAATAATATATATTTGCGCTATGGCAGAAAAGTTAAGATATTCGGATGCCGAATTGCAAGAATTTAAGGTATTGATTCTTGAAAAACTCGAGCAAGCTCAAAAGGAATACGACGATTTGAGGTCGAGCATGGTCAATAGCAACGACACAGCCGATACATCGCCTACCTTTAAGGTGCTCGAAGAGGGTGCAAACACTCTTAACAGAGAATCGTTGGCCCAATTGGCTAACCGTCAGCTGTCGTTCATTCAAAAGCTGAAAGCAGCGTTGATAAGAATCGAAAACAAGACCTACGGAGTGTGTCGTGAAACAGGCAAGTTGATTCCAAAGGAACGCTTGCGTTTGGTGCCACATGCTACATTGAGTGTCGATGCCAAGAATCAGCCTAAAAGAAGATAAATATTCATTCTCATATTAGTCTGATTGATGAAATTGACACGAGGAAAATTAGCGGCAATAATCATTGCCGCTATTGTAGTAATAGACCAAGCCTTAAAGATATGGGTGAAAACCCATTTCTTCTATGGTGAGGAATATAAGATAACCGATTGGTTCATACTCCGTTTTATCGAGAACAACGGTATGGCGTTTGGAATGGAATTCGGGAGCAAATTTTTGCTCACTTGGTTCAGAATCATAGCAGTAGGAGCGCTCATATACTGCATCACCAAGATAAAGGACCGCAGGGATATGCCCACTGGCTTTATAGTGTGTGTAGCGTTGATTACAGCCGGTGCTTTGGGCAATGTGATCGACTGCGTGTTCTATGGCGTGATTTTCAACAATCCTCCATTCTTCGAGACAGCCACCTTGTTCCCTGAGGCGGGTGGTTATGGCACACTGTTCAACGGACTTGTGGTGGATATGTTCTACTTCCCGTTGGTAGAGTGGGATTGGCCTTTGTGGATGCCCTGGGTGGGAGGAAATCACTTCATTTTCTTCCAGCCGATATTCAATGTTGCCGATGCGGCACTAAGTGTTGCCACTATAGTGATAATATTGTTTTATTCAAAATCACTTGCCAAGACTTCGGAAGCTAAAAGCACCGATGAAGTGCAAACAGAAAAAGAATAACTATAGCAATAGTTTATGAAGCGTATTTTGCCAATAATATTGATATATGTGTTCTCCGCGATGCTGATATCGTGCGAGAAGGCACCACGATACGCTATTGGCGAAAGCGATATGGAAGACCTTTTGGTGGATATCTATAAGGCCGAAGCATATATAGAGTCGCACTATACCGATTTTGCCGACGATAGTTCGAAAATGCTGTTTAAACAATCGGTGTTTATGAAGCATGGCGTTACGGCTGAGAAATTCGACACCTCAATGGCGTGGTATGCCAAGAATCTCACGGTATATATGGATGTATATGAGAATGTGCAGAAGCGACTTGAGAAAGAGCGAGAAAATCTGGCAGTGAGCACCGGAAGTGTGGTGGAGAATAATGCTATGGGCAGAGCAGGGAAGATGTATAAGAACTTTGGCGATTCGGCCGACCTGTGGACCTCGGCTCGCCAACTTCTGCTTGCTGAAAATATGGAATACAGCATACTGCCGTTTGAACTGACCACCAATCAAGAATCGCAGAAAGGCGATAAATATAGCCTGAAGATGCGGCTCACTAACAACAAGACGGAAATTAAGGCACTTGTGGCGCTTCAGTACGGCGACGACAGTTACACATTTGTAGAGCGCAACTCGGCGTCGGACGGATGGCTCGATGTGACCGTGCAAGGCGATTCGCTTAAGACTATAAAGAATGTGTTCGGCTATATTAAGTGCGGAAGAATAAAGCAAGGCGATATAGTGTATGTAGACAGTATATTGCTTCTACGCACACATCTCGACCGTAGCAGTTATAGCAGAATAGCAATGCAAAAAGTGCTCGACCGTCGTAAAACCACCGATGAGGAGAAGAAGAACGACAATAGCGCGAGCGCCGAAGAAAAACAATCAACTTCTGAAACTCAGCCTCAGCAGCCGCTTTCGGGTAGAACTCAGCGACCTATGATGCGTCGACGCAATGATGCAAACAGCCAAGAGCAAACAACAGTTCATGACGTTAAAATACAAAGCAAATGAGTGTAGGAATTATCAAATATAATGCAGGTAACATCTTCTCGGTGCGTTGCGCATTGCAGCGTATAGGAGTGGATGCACTGGTTACCGATGATAAGCAACAGTTATTGGCATGCGATAAGATTATTTTCCCCGGTGTGGGCGAGGCATCTACTGCTATGGCGCACTTGCGAGCCACCGGACTCGATAGACTTATAGTTAGCTTGCGTCAGCCGGTGCTCGGCATTTGCATAGGCATGCAATTGCTTTGCGACCATTCCGATGAAGGCGATGCAGACTGCCTTGGAATATTCGACGGACTCACCGTGAAGCGATTTGATAATGCAGCTCTCAGCGATGATTTCAAAATTCCACACATGGGCTGGGATACTATAAAAGTGGAACGCGACAATGCATTGCTGCCTGCTAATCTCACCGATGAATATGTCTACTATGTGCACAGCTATTACGCACCCACATCGGAGCGATACACCATAGCGAGCACCGATTATATAGTGCCATTTAGCGCAGCTCTGCATAAAGACAATTTTTATGCCACACAATTCCACCCCGAGAAGAGTGGACTGTTGGGCGAAACCATATTGCGAAATTTTCTTGAATTATGATTGAAATAATACCGGCTATCGATATTATCGACGGGAAGTGCGTTCGACTCAGCAAAGGTGATTACAATCAGAAAAAGACATATAATGAATCGCCTGTAGAAGTGGCAAAACAGTTTGAGGATTTGGGATGCCACTCGTTGCACCTCGTGGACCTCGATGGCGCAAAGTCGCAACATATAGTAAACTATGCCGTGCTCGAAGAAATAGCCGGCAAAACCTCGCTGAACATCGATTTTGGCGGTGGTTTGAAGAGCGACGACGACCTGCGCATAGCATTTGAGTGCGGCGCCGGCAAGGTGACCGGTGGAAGCATTGCCGTTAAGAATAATGTACTTTTCGAGAGTTGGATAGCCCGATATGGCTCGGAGCGAATCATACTAGGTGCCGATGCCAAAGGTGGAATGATAAGCACCGACGGATGGCTCGAAAGTAGTGATAAGCATGTGATACCGTTTATCAACTACTATGTGGGAAAACGGATAACCGATGTAATAAGCACCGATATCGATTGCGACGGTATGCTTGAAGGCCCGTCGTTGCGACTATATTCCGAAATATTGGCTCAGATAAGCGGTATACGCTTGATAGCCAGCGGTGGTGTTAGCAGTATGTCTGACGTATATGCCTTGCACGAAATCGGCGTTACGGCTGTGATAGTGGGTAAAGCACTCTACGAAGGTCGTATCACACCTGCTGAACTCGAACAACATAATGTGAAACTTATTTGAAATAAATATAAGAACTATGCTTGCCAAACGCATTATACCATGTCTCGACGTGAAGAACGGAAAGACCGTGAAAGGGGTGAATTTTGGAAACTTTAGAGACGCCGGCGACCCCGTAGAGCTGGGCAGACGCTATAGCGACGAAGGTGCCGACGAACTCGTGTTTCTCGATATAACCGCCTCGCTTGAGGGTCGAGACGCCTTTGTGAACGTGGTGCGACGCGTGGCTGAAAATCTAAACATTCCCTTCACGGTGGGTGGTGGCATCAACAAAATGAGCGATGTGAATGTGATGCTCAATGCCGGTGCCGACAAAATATCGATTAACTCCTCGGCGCTGCGAAATCCCGGGTTGATAGATGAGATTTCGAGCCATTACGGCAATCAGGTGTGCGTGGTGGCAATCGATGCCAAGTGTGAGGCCGACGGACATTGGCATTGCTATGTGAAAGGCGGCAGCGAGCGCACCGACCGCGAACTGTTTGAGTGGGCCCACGAAGCTCAAGAGCGTGGGGCGGGCGAGATTCTCTTTACCAGCATGAATCACGACGGTGTGAAAACCGGTTTTGCCTGTGAGGCACTGCGCGAACTGCACGACAGATTGTCGATACCCATAATTGCATCGGGCGGATGCGGCGCAATGGAACATTTTGTAGATGTTTTCGACAACGGAAAAGCCGATGCAGCCTTGGCAGCAAGTGTGTTTCACTTCAACGAGATTTCGATAAAAGAACTCAAACACTATTTGAAAGCAAATAATATTAATGTAAGAACAATATAAAGATTATGGCACTCGATTTCGACAAAATGGGAGGGTTGATACCCGCTATCATACAAGATGCACGCACCAAGAATGTGCTTATGCTCGGCTTTATGAACAAAGAAGCCTACGAAAAGACTTTGGAGATAAACAAAGTGACTTTTTTCAGTCGCACCAAAAATCGCCTTTGGACCAAGGGCGAAGAAAGCGGGCATTTCCTTGATGTGGTGTCGATAGAAAGTGACTGCGACAACGATACTCTCCTTATAAAGGCTATCCCCAACGGACCTGTTTGCCACACCGGCTCGGCTACTTGCTTCAACGATAACAATGAGTTTGGCATTGAGTTTTTGACACATTTGCAAGATTTTATCGAGAAGCGTTATCAAGAGATGCCCGAAGGCAGTTATACCACTTCGCTCTTCAATAGTGGCGTTAACCGAATGGCGCAGAAAGTGGGAGAGGAGGCTATCGAAACGGTGATAGAGGCTACCAATGGCACCGACGGTCGCATGATGTATGAAGCCGCCGATATGCTTTACCACTTGATGGTGCTTTTCACTTCGAAGGGCCGACGAATTGAGGAATTGGCTGAGGCGCTTTATCGTCGCCATAACAAAGTTAAAGAAGATTATGACAAAAATTGTTGATTACAAGGGTGTAGAGATACTTCGCAAAGAACTTGTTGTTCTCAAAAATGTGAATTTTTCGATTGAGGAAGGCGAGTTTGTGTATCTGATAGGTAGAGTGGGTAGCGGTAAAAGCAGCTTGCTCAAGTCGATGTATGCCGAGATTCCTATCAATGAAGGCGATGCGCAAATTCTTGATTATGACTTGACAAACATAAAGAAAAAGCATATTCCGCTATTGCGACGCCAATTGGGCATAGTGTTTCAGGATTTTCAACTGCTCACCGATAGGACAGTGTACGAAAACCTTGAGTTTGTGCTGAGGGCAACGGGTTGGAAAGACGCCAATGCCATCGATGAGCGCATCGATGACACCCTACACCAAGTGGGTATGGCAAATAAATCGTATAAAATGCCACACGAACTATCGGGTGGAGAGCAGCAGCGCGTGGTGATAGCACGAGCATTGCTCAATAGCCCGAAGATGATACTCGCCGATGAGCCTACAGGTAATCTTGACCCCGAAACCGGTCATCAGATTATATGCTTGCTGCGAAGCATTGCTGAAAATGGTACAGCGGTGATTATGGCAACTCACAACATAGAACTTGTGAAAGAGTACCCAAGCCGAACCGTAAAATGCGAAGATAAGGCACTCTCCGAAGTGGAAATTTAACCTCTTCCCGAACTTTTATTATTTATAAAACGACTTACTGACAATAAATATACAAATGATATTCCCGATAGAAGATTTGAAAAAGCAAGATACACCTTGCTACTACTACGACTTGCAATTGCTGCGACGAACATTGACAAGCTTGAATGCCGAGATAGCCGGATGGCCATATTATGTGCATTATGCAGTGAAGGCTAATGCCAATCCGGTCTTGCTCAATGAGATACGCCAAGCCGGACTTGGCGTGGACTGCGTGAGTGGCTGGGAGGTGCAGCGAGTTGTAGAAAACGGATTTAGCCCGGAGAAAATAGTGTTTGCAGGCGTGGGCAAGACCGATAAAGAGATAAATTACACCTTAGATAATGATATTTTCTGCTTTAATGTGGAGTCGCTGCCCGAACTCGAGGTTATAGATCAACTTGCAGCACAGAAAGGTAAGGTGGCAAAGGTGGCAATACGCATCAATCCAAACATCGATGCTCATACTCACAAATATATCACTACCGGACTTAATGAAAACAAGTTTGGCATCACGCTCGATATGCTTGATGGTGTTATTAATCGTGCTTTGGAATTGAAAAATGTGAGTCTGGAGGGAATACATTTTCACATAGGTTCGCAACTCACCGATATGAGCCCATATAAGATGCTTTGCGACACCATAAATGAGCTGCTTACCAATCTCGAATCGAAGGGCGTAATGCTTAAGATAGTGAATGTGGGCGGAGGCTTAGGCATCGATTACGACAACCCCGATGAACACGAAGTGCCCGATTTTGCCGGTTTCTTCAGTATTTTCAAGACCGGATTACAGTTGCGACAAGGCCAGCAGTTGCACTTCGAACTTGGCCGCTCTATAGTGGCACAGTGCGGCGCACTCATCACTCGCGTTACATTTGTGAAAGAAGCAAAAGTGAAGAAATTTGCGATAGTAGATGCCGGAATGAGCGACCTCATACGCCCGGCGCTTTATCAAGCGCACCATAAGATACAAAATCTTACAGGCGACGATAATGTCACTTGCCACTACGATGTGGTAGGCCCCATCTGTGAGTCGAGCGATTGCTTCGGCGAAGATGAATTGCTGCCAAAAGTGACACGCGGCGACTTGCTCGCTATCCGTTCGGCAGGTGCTTATGGCGAAATTATGGCTTCGCGCTATAATTGCCGCCCTTTTGCCAACGTATTTGTCAAGCAATAAGGCGCATATATATACGAAAATTGCAGCGTGTGTAATCGTTTTTCGTCAGTCGAAGCTGACCGATGCCGATTACACACGCTTTCTATTGGTTGAAATTATGTTACAGACGTTCGAGAACGGTTTTTACGAGGTCTTCTACGGCTGTTTTGTAGTTGGGATTTACAGAGGTTGCCACGCGGTTGGCTATCACCGAGCACACGGTAAGAGCCTTATGGCCCATGAGCTTGGCAAGGCCCTGAAGGGCCGAACTTTCCATCTCATAGTTGGTGATATGTCCTCCGTTATATTCAAATGCTTCGATTCGCGCATTAAGTCCCGGCACGGCGAGAGGTAGACGCACCTCACGACCCTGAGGACCATAAAATCCATTAGCTGCGATGGTGTAACCCTTCACAAAATCGTCTTTGCCTATGCGTTCCACGAGTTCGGCATCGGCATCAACAACATAGGGCTTAGCCCAAAGGTCGTTCCAACCCACAAATTCACAGAATTTCTTTTCGAAATCGAGGTCACTAACTTCGTTGCGACCCGCATAGAAGTTGAGCACACCATCAAAACCTATGGCTTTGGTTGCCATAACTGCAGTGCCGATGGGCAAGTAAGGTTGCAAGCCACCGCAAGTGCCGATGCGAACTATCGATAATGTACGATGCTCGTCTTTCACTTGACGAGTTTTGAAGTCGATATTGGCCAAGGCATCGAGTTCGGTCATCACTATATCGATATTGTCGGTGCCAATGCCGTGCGATAGACACATTATGGGTTTACCTTTGTAAGTGCCACCAATGGTGTGAAATTCGCGGCTCGATACCTCGAAGTCTTGAGTATCGAAATAGGATGCAATCATGTTCACGCGACCCGGATCGCCGCACACCACTATGCGGTCGGTGAGGTGCTCAGGCTTGAGATGAAGGTGGAAAACTGAACCATCGGAATTGATAATCAACTCCGAGTCGGCTATTACTCGTTTATTGGTGTTATTCATATTTGTAGCTATAAAATGGGTTAATGTATAGTTAAAGTGTAACGGCAACCCGGAAGGGCGGTTACAAGACCTTTAAATTCAAGTTCTACTAAATTACTCAAAATTTGATAAACCGGCAAATTTAATCGAGCAGTAAGTGTGTTAATATGCATTTCATCGTTGTTTTTAAGCATATTTAATATCAAATCCTCTTCGGGAGTAGTTTCGGGGAAAAGAGTTTTCTGGCGAGGCTTTCCCGATTCGTTTATGCTTTTCCACTGCATGGCATGCAGCACATTGTGTGCCGATGTTATGAGCGATGCCTCGTTGTTCATAATGATTTTGTTGCAGCCGCTCGAAAATTCGTCGGTGCTTCGTCCCGGAAGGGCAAAAACTTCGCGATTGTAGCTCGATGCGAGTTGGGCAGTAATCAGAGCTCCGCCTTTTTCGGCCGATTCCACCACTATAGTACAGTCGCTTAGGGCAGCCACTATGCGATTTCGTGCCACGAAATTGCCTTTATTGATGTGACTTTGCGACGAATAGTCGGTGATTAGTGCGCCACCGCTGTGCACAATGTCGGCGGCAATGTTGCGATGGCTTGTGGGATAGATGGTGTTAAGTCCGTGTGCGAGAACGGCTGCAGTGGGCACATTGTGTTTTAGGCAAGCCTTGTGAGCCATGATGTCGATGCCATAGGCGAGGCCGCTCACTATCACCACATCGGAGAGCGATTGCGCTATGTCCTCAATGAAGCGATCTACAAACTGCTGGCCGTAGTGAGTGGCATGGCGAGTGCCCACTATGGCGATGGTGTGCTTGGCATTAAGATTGCACGAGCCCATCGAGTAGAGCAGAATAGGGGCATCGGTGGCATTGAGCAGGCGAGTGGGAAAATCAGAATCGGTGAAATAACTGACTTTTATGCTGTTTCGCTCTATAAATTCCGCTTCTTTCTGCGCAAGCTTAAGTTGCTTTTGCCTGTAGTCGTAGCCAATGATTTTGCTTTTGCTGTTGGTGATAAGTTGGAGCTCTTTTTCGGAGATGTCGAAGAAAGCTTTTTCTGAAGGTAAAACATCCAGAAACTTATTTGCCAGGTCGATACCCATGCCCGAAACCGAAGCAAATGCTATGCGATATATGAGATTTGTAATATCCAATTTTTTCGACTAAAGATAATTTTTAAAAGCCTCACGAAAAGCCTCACCTCGCGACAACTTGCCATTCTCGAGGCAAACGCACGACACTATGGCTTTCACGGCGATGTCGCCGCTTGCCTTGTTGGTTATAGTCTGGTGAAAAATAAATCTCACGCCTTTCAGTTCCACCCAAAGGCTGCTTATCATCACATCATCGCTGCGCAGAGGCGTTACATAGTCAATCTCCACTCGGTTAACTACCGGAATGAGTCCTTTCTCTTGCATTTGCTTGAAAGAAAGTCCGGCTTCTTGGCAAAATTTGTGGCGAGTATGCTCAAGGTAATGTTGGTAATTGGCATTATTCACAATTCCTTCGCTATCTATCTCGTAGTCTCGCACCTCTATCTCTAAAGAGAAAATATTTTTGTCGGTTGTATTCATCGTTTAAAAAATTCTTTCAAAGATACAACAATTCGTTGAAGTAACGGTGCTCGCGGTCGCAAAAAATTATTATGTATGCCCATCTTGTGTTTGATGAATGTAATGATATCCGAAATTTTTTACATGGCAAGTGTGTGGGGGAGCGGTTGTGGTGTTATGTAAATGGGTGTGAATATGCAAATAATAGGGAATAATATAATTAGATTGTTTTGATATGTTAATAATGTTTGCTATCTTTGTAATCAATTATGCCTGCCAATTTTCGATTTAGAGGATTGGGTTGGAATAATTATTACAGAATTCAAGCAAGGCGAATAAACCTGCTGATAGAATGATGATTATGCTATTTTGATAATAAAGAGAGACGACGGAAAGCAATAGATTTGCCTAAATCGCTGAACTGCAGTGCTTTATCTGAGTTTCGGTGACCCCAAGTAATGCTGTTGGCGAGAAGTCGTGCTATTTATAGAGTCAGAATGAATCCATATTATTTCGGTTCTATTTGAGTAGGTGTTGCATTGAGTTTTTTGTTATCGTGGATTAACTATTATACATATTCTATGGCTGAAATTATGTTGTTGGCCGATATGGCCGTTGCTTTTGTTGTTAGTGCTGTAATAGCCGGTATATTCATCCCGCAGATATTGTTGATTGCGTTTAGAAAGCAATTATTCGATGTGCCCGATGAACGTAAGATACATACAAGTGCAGTTCCCCGATTGGGTGGCATAGCATTTATGTTGGTAACGGTATTTACTGTTATGCTGGTAATAGGAGCGAATCTAACGATAGGCGAAAGCTTGATTTGCGTGGATATCGTAAATGAAGTTTTGCAATTTTGCTTTGGATTCTGTGCTTTGATTTTGATATATGTAGTAGGCATAGCCGATGACTTGATAGGTGTTCGCTATAGGGCAAAGTTTATTGTACAAACCCTTAGTGCATTACTGATAGTGGCATCGGGCCTTTATATAGATGATATGCATGGATTGATGTATCTGCATTCACTTCCACCTATTGTGGGCTATGTGCTTACATTGGTAGTGATAGTGTTTATCACCAATTCCATCAATTTGATAGACGGCATCGACGGGCTTGCGTCGGGCTTATGTATGGTGGCATTGTTGTATTACACCTTGGTGTTCTACACATTTGGGCATTACACCTATGCATTGCTGTCGGCAGCATTGCTTGGCACAGTAGTACCATTTTTCTACTACAATGTGTTTGGTAGTGCTGCGAAGCACAAAAAGATATTTATGGGCGATACAGGCGCGTTGACTCTCGGTGTGCTAATTAGCATTTTGAGTTTGCGCATCAATCAATTTAACGATGGTGCGCAGGTAAACAACGCCTTTGTGATGGCATTTGCACCGCTTATAGTGCCGTGTTTCGATGTTATAAGAGTGTATATTCATCGCATACGCGCCGGAAAGAGCCCATTCTTACCCGATAAGAATCATATTCATCACAAGTTGATGCGATGTGGTTTGACTCCGCGATTGGCAATGATATCGATAATATCATTGTCGGTGGCAGTGACAGCGGCCAATTTAGTCGCTTCGTTTGTGATAAGTTTGAATGCGTTGATCGTGGCGGATTTGGTGCTATATTTTGCCGGACATGGTGTCTTGAACAAAATTATAGCGCGTCGCAATCGCAAGAGCGCATTGGCAAATTGAGAACTAAATAAAAAAGAATAATAGAAATTATATAACTACGAATAACCAATTTAAATAAATATGAAGACTATTCACTACATAGTAGCAGCCGGTTTATTAATGCTGACATCATGTGGAGCTCCCAAAGGGATAGAGTATTTTCAGGACGTGGAGAATGGCACGTCGATAAAATTGCAGGAATCCTCGATAATAAAAGTGCAACCAAACGACAAATTGACGATTGCAGTAGGTAGCTTGACACCTGAGTTGGCAATGCCGCTCAACTTGCCTTATGTTTCTACCCGAATAGGACAAGGGTCATCGGCTACATCTACAATTAACAGCAACAATCAAAATGGCGTGTTGTTATATTCAGTCGACGATGAGGGCTATGTGGAAATGCCACAATTGGGCAAGATACATGTGGCAGGAATGACACGCTCGCAAGTGGCAGATGTAGTGAAGAAGACAATAATAGCACAGGGCGTGCTTAGCGACCCAACAGTAGTGGTGGAATTTGCCAATCTCGCCATATCGGTGCTTGGTGAAGTGTCGAAGCCGGGACGATATGCCATCGACCGCGATATGTTTACCATCTACGATGCCATAGGCGCAGCCGGCGACCTTACCATCTATGGCAAGCGTGATGCAGTGAAAGTGATGCGCGTGGAAAATGGAGAACAAAAAGTGTATACCGTAGACCTCTGCAATGCGGCAAGCGTGGCTCAATCGCCGGTTTATTGCTTGCGACAGGGTGATATGGTTTATGTAGCTCCAAATAATATGCGTGCCCGTCAGTCTACGGTTAACGGTAATAATGTGTTGAGTACATCATTCTGGATATCGTTGGCATCGTTGTTGACCACAGTGTGCGTATTGGTGTTTAAATAATAGGTTGAAAATTAAGTATTATGGTTAATAATAATAAAGTACAAGTGAAGCCACAGGATGATATTTTGTCGCTAAGCGACCTGTGGTATATGTGTATAAGTAATTGGAGATGGTTCGTTTTGTCGGTCGCCGTTGCTTTGATGTTGGCATTTGTGTATGTCGTAAGCATGGAGCCGGTGTATGAGCAACTTGCATCGGTGATGATAAAGGAAGACGGCAAGCGCGGAGGTATGTCGAGCGACGTGGCATCGGCTTTCAGCGACATGGGTCTGGGTATGACATCATCGAATGTTGAGAACGAAGCCGAGGTATTTAAATCGCCGAATGTGATACTCGAGGTGGTGAAACGCTTGAATATCGACGTGAATTATACTACCGACGGACGCTTTCATCGCACAACACTTTATGGAAAGACCAATCCTGTGTTGGTGACCTTCAAGGATGCAAATGAGGACACCGGTTGTTCGTTTACCTTAGACCTCGGCAAGAATGGGGAAGTGTCTATCAGTGATTTCGTTATGGGTGATGAAGAACAACCCGACGTTATTAAGGGCAAGATAAATCAGCCTATAAAGACTATTGCCGGAGTTGTGGTGATAAGTCCTAATCCAGCCTATGTAGTGCCTGAGAAACCAGCAACACGAATCTATGTAACCCGCAGTAGCGACTACTCGGCTGTGTCATCGGTATCGGGCAAATTGAGCGTTTGGCTTAATTCGAAGAACAATACCATAATAGATATAGCATATAGTGATGTTTCGGTAGATCGCGCCAAAGATATCATCAATACACTCATCGAAGTTTATAATATTCACTGGGTGGAAGACAAGAACCAGATAGCATCATCTACATCGGCATTCATCAACGATCGCTTGGCGGTGATAGAGAGCGAGTTGGGCAATGTAGACTCAGATATCAGCACATATAAGAGCGCAAATATGGTGCCCGATGTGCATGTGGCAGGTGCAATGTATATGGAGCAAGCCAATAAGACCGGTCAGGACATGATGGCGCTCAATAATCAGATATTTATGGCGAAAAGCATACGCGAATCGCTTTCGTCGGGCAATGATGTTAACGGATATCAATTGTTGCCATCGAACAGCGGCATCGACAGCCAAGGTATCGACAGTCAGATATCAGAATTCAATAAGATGCTCATGCAACGCAACAATTATGTGGCAAATAGCAGCACCGAAAACCCTGTTGTAAAGAACCTCGATAAGCAACTTGTGGCTACCCGCCATGCCATCTGCAGCAGTCTTGATAATGTGATAACCGCACTTGAGACTCAAATCAAGAATCTTCAGAAATACTCTAATCGCACCACATCTAACATACAAGCCAATCCTACGCAAGCCAAGAACTTGCTTTCGGTAGAACGTCAGCAGAAGGTTAAGGAGTCGCTTTACCTTTATCTTCTTCAGAAGCGTGAAGAAAACGAACTCAACAAGGCATTTACAGCCTACAACACACGCGTGGTTTCTACCCCTCACGGCAGCAAGGTGCCGGTAGCGCCGGTTACACGCAATATCTTTATGATAGCATTTGCTGTGGGCTTGATGCTTCCGGCAGTGGTGCTCTATGTGAAGGAGAGTATGAACACTCGCATTCGCAACCGCAAGGAAGTGGAAGACGCAGTGTCGGTGCCATTCTTGGCTGAAATTCCGGAAATGTCGCCCAAGCGCCACTTCTGGGAGAAGAAACCAAAGCATCTTACTCACCCGATTATGGTGAAAGATGGCAGCCGCAATGTCATAAACGAAGCATTCCGCATTTTGCGCACCAACTTGGAGTTTGTCAACGACAGCTCAAAGAAAGAGAATATATTCTGCACCACATCATATAATCCTGGCAATGGTAAGACATTTATCACACTCAACATAGCAGTTTCACTTGCCATAAAGGGTAAGAAAGTGCTCTTGATAGACGGCGATATGCGTCACACCTCATTGTCGAAGGCATTTGATTCGCCGGGAATAGGAATTTCGGGCTATTTGGCAGGAAAGATTGATGATGTGGATATGATTATAAAGCACGACAGCGAGCACGGCTTGGACGTAATTCCTACCGGAGCTATTCCTCCCAACCCTACCGAATTGCTCTACAGCCCGAGATTGAAGCAGTTGCTCGATATAGTAAGAGAGCGTTATGACTATATCTTTATCGACTGTCCTCCGTCGGATATTGTGGCTGATACTTCGATTATCACCAAATATGCCGACCGCACAATTTTCATTATTCGCGCCGGTATGCTTGAGCGTTCTATGTTGCCTAAGCTTCAGGAGGATTACGATTCGAAACGATTCCCGAATATGATGCTTATCCTCAACGGAACAATCTACGAAAACAATACTTACGGCAATCGCTACGGATATAGTTATGCTTACGGTTACGGCTATTATGGCTCAAACAGTAAGGACTACTATTCGAAAGAATAAGCCGGGGCATTGCACTGTGAGTGTAATCCGAAAAATATGAGAAACTTTGAAGACATAAAAATAGCAGTGGCAGGAACGGGCTATGTGGGACTAAGCATAGCTACGCTCCTGTCGCAGCATCATGAGGTGACCGCTGTGGATGTTATCCCAGAAAAAGTGGAGAAAATCAACAAGCGCATTTCACCCATACAAGACGAATATATCGAGAAATATTTCGCCGAGAAGACGCTCAATCTCAAAGCCACGCTCGACGGCGCTTCGGCTTATCGTGATGCCGACTTTGTGGTTATAGCTGCTCCCACCAATTACGACCCGGTGAAGAACTTCTTCGACACTCATCACATAGAAGATGTAATCGACCTTGTGCTAAGTGTAAATCCCGAGGCAGTGATGGTGATAAAGAGTACCATACCTGTGGGATATTGCCGCAGCCTGTATGTGAAGTATGCCCGAAAGATGGTGGCTCTCGATTCAAATCATAAATTCCGATTGCTGTTTTCTCCGGAATTTTTGCGCGAAAGTAAGGCTCTCTACGATAATCTCTATCCCTCGCGCATCATAGTGGGTTATCCCAAGATGATGTCGACAGCATATGAGGACGAAAATGATGCCATACGCCGCATTGCAGGCAATCATATGGAGATGTATGCTCAGACCTTTGCCCGTCTGTTGCAAGAAGGTGCCATTAAACAAGATGTGCCCACATTGCTGATGGGAACAAAAGAAGCTGAAGCGGTGAAACTATTTGCCAACACCTATTTGGCACTGCGCGTGAGCTATTTCAACGAACTCGACACCTATGCCGAAGTAAAAGGTCTCGATGCCAAGGCGATAATTGAAGGAGTGGGGCTCGATCCTCGCATTGGCACGCATTACAATAACCCATCGTTTGGATACGGTGGCTATTGTCTGCCTAAGGATACCAAGCAGTTGCTTGCCAACTATCAAGATGTGCCGCAAAACATGATGAGTGCCATAGTGGAAAGCAATAGAACCCGCAAGGACTATATTGCCGATGCAGTTCTTAGAAGAGCCGGTTGGTACGACTACAGCACACAAAACCAATATGGCAGTATGAGCCACCCCGAGAGCGTGACGATAGGAGTGTATAGATTGACTATGAAATCGAATAGCGATAATTTCCGACAATCGTCGATACAAGGCGTGATGAAGCGTATCAAAGCCAAAGGTGCCAATGTGATTATCTATGAACCCACGCTCGAAGATGGAACACTCTTTTTTGGAAGTCGTGTGGTGAACGATTTGCAAAAATTTAAATCAATGTCGGCAGCAATCATAGCCAATCGCTACGATTCGGTGCTCGATGATGTGGAAGAGAAGGTCTACACAAGGGATATTTTCCGAAGAGATTAAGTTATTGGTGTATACTATTGATAAAATAATATATAACGGATTTATTATAACGTAAAAAACTGACATAGCAATTCTATAATTATTGATATATTGCCAATAAGCGCGGCAATCATGGTGGGCCTTACTTGATATTTTGTGCATTTAGGTGGTTGCAGAATTGTTTGTGTAAAGGTGGTACCTTATTTTTTTCGACCTAATAAAGATAAGCAAAGATTGAACGCACTGATTAATAGTCTAACAAACAATGCAAGAGTTATTATAGCTGTAGCATTTTTTATCTTGAGCAGCATACCTATAATGGCGGGTTGCAGTTGGGATAGTGCTGCATTGGTGGCCATGCATGAATGTATGGCTGCTATATGTGTATATGGGATTTTCAGCAGCCTCAAGAGGCCGTATTCGCTGTTTAAAGTATTAAATCTATTCTATCTCTTTTTCTTTTGCATTGCGCCCATGATGCAGTATCATCAAGGTGTGTGCATGCTCGGTACTCATTTTACTTACAAAAACTATTTGCTTACCAGTGCCGTATCTCTTGCTGTGATAGTGCTAATACATGCCGTGTATTATTGGGCACAACGCTACTTCGACAAGAAGCATAGCGAGAATACGCATAGCGATGAACATAAAGGTGAAGTGTGCTTGACTACGCGCAAAGAGGTGATTTTGATTCTGCTTTCCGCTGCGGTGTGCTTTTATGCCCTTTATATCAACCATTTCGACGTTATGTCGTTGTTTATTCGCGATGGAGAGACTAATAATCGCATAGAGTTGCCCACATTGGTGTTTCTCGTTGGCTCATATTTTGTGCGACCGATATCGTTAATGGCGCTATTGGCAGCTGTAATTCTCGGAGTGAAGCATCGTGGTGTGAAAGCACTATTGTTTTTGATGCTACTCATAGCCATACCACCAACAGGCGTAGCGCGGTTTCTTGTTGCAGCCATGTATTTACCTGTATTGATGTGTTTTGTGCCTCGTTTGCGCCGCGGGCTCAGTTTTGTGCTGGTAATTTGCTTGGGTGTTATGATTGTATTTCCGCTACTTAACTACTTTCGCTTCTATGGCCAACGCACATTTGAAATCAGCAGCATCTACTCGCAGTTTGTAGATATTAATTTCGATGCCTACAGCATGATGATGCGAGTGATAAAAGACGATATAGTGACCAACGGAATGCAATTGGCAGGAGCATTGCTGTTTTGGTTGCCGCGAAGCATTTGGGCTGCTAAGCCCATATCGTCGGGCTATTATGTTGCACACACCACCGGACTCTCCTGGGACGACCTTTCGATGCCATTTTGGGGCGAAGGATATATCAATTTCGGCTATTTTGGCGTTATTATATTTACAGTGGCATTTGCCTTGCTTTTGGCAAAACTCGATAGCAAATATTGGTGCATAACGGTGAAAAGGCCGAAAGATTTGAATGCCATAAGTTATTACATAATGTTAGGATTGCTGATGTTTATTCTGCGTGGAAGTATGATGAGCGCATTGGCATATACGGTGGCAATAATGACGGCATTTTATTTAGTTAAGACAATTGTAACAAGATGAAGCTGATACAAATAAATACTATAGCAAGTGCGTTCAGCACAGGGCGCATAGCTGAGCAGATAGGTAAGCTTATGCAATCTCGGGGCTGGGAAAGCTATTTGGCTTACGGACGGTTTGCAAATGCTTCGTCCAACCGATTGATAAAGATTGGCAATCGCTTCGATCAGGCTTTGCATTTATTGGAAAGCCGACTTTTCGACCGTCACGGACTATCATCGAAGATAGCCACCAAGCGCTTAATCGAGAAGATAAAACAGATTGACCCCGATGTGATACATCTTCACAATATTCACGGCTATTATCTCAATTATCCCATACTCTTCGATTATTTGAGTCAAGCAGGGAAACCAGTGGTGTGGACTTTGCACGATTGCTGGGCATTTACCGGACATTGCTCCCATTTCGCTACGGCAAATTGCTATCGATGGAAATCGGGCTGTTTTGCTTGCCCGTTGAAAGGGATTTATCCGCGAAGCATCGGGCTCGACCGATCGAGAGAAAACTATGCCGACAAGCTTTACTATTTCAATAAAGTTAAAAATCTCACAATAGTCACTGTGTCGCAGTGGCTGAAGCAATTGGTGCAGCAGTCGATGCTGCGTTACGACAATCTGATTTGTATACCCAACGGAATCGACCTGAATTGCTTCCGACCGATAGACCATATCGACCCGAAATATGATTTCGCAGGGAAAAAAGTATTGCTCGGTGTAGGTACCAAGTGGACCCGCGAAAAAGGCTACGATGACTTTGTGGAACTGGCAAAGCACATTGATGATGATTATCGAATAGTGTTGTTGGGACTCAATGTGAATTGTGTAAATCGGTTGCCCGATAAAATTATCCCAGTGCATCGCACAGAGAATATGGATGTGCTGGTGCAACTGTATAATAGAGCATTGGTGCTGCTAACATTGTCGCACAACGACACTTATCCTACCACCAATCTCGAATCTTTGGCTTGTGGTACTCCGGTAATCACTTATCCCACCGGAGGAAGCCCCGAAGCAATCGACGAAACAACAGGTTGCGTGGTAGAAGCCGGCAATTTTAACGCACTTATCGAAGCCATTCGCACCATCGATAAAAATGGTAAAGCACATTATTCGGCACATTGCCGCGCCCGAGCAGAAAAACTGTTTGATAAAGACCTGCAGTTTGCCAAATACGGCGAATTGTATAAACAAATCACCGACCCGGCGCATAATGCCGCCGTAAAAATAACTGATTAATCATGATAAAAGAAATACAAGTAAGAGTTAACCCGAAGATAGCTTACGAAGAACTTCAACTCAAGATCTATGTATCTACGGCTGAAGACATCGATGTAAATCGCATTCGTGCCATAAAGATAGTGAAGCGCTCAATCGATGCGCGCCAACGCGATGTTATGGTAAATCTTAAATTGCGAGTTTACATCGACGAGCAGCCTGAGAATATATCGTTGGGAGAACCGATAGATTATCGTCCGGTAGATGGCAAACGCACAGCCATTGTGGTGGGAGCAGGTCCCGGCGGACTTTTTGCCGCTTTGCGCCTGATAGAACTCGGCATAAAGCCCGTAGTGCTCGAACGAGGTAAGAACGTGAAAGACCGTGCAGCCGACCTTGCAAAAATAGCTCGCGAGGGAGTGGTGGATAGCGATAGCAACTACTGCTTCGGCGAGGGTGGCGCCGGTGCTTATTCCGATGGCAAACTCTATACCCGAAGCAAGAAAAGAGGCAATGTTGACCGTATTTTGAACATATTTCATCAGCACGGAGCAAAGGAGGATATCCTTGTAGATGCTCATCCACACATCGGTACCGACAAATTGCCTCGTGTGATAGAGAATATGCGCGAACGCATAATAGCATGTGGCGGCGAGGTGCATTTCGGCACCCGTGTTACAGCGCTGATTATTAGCGATAACGAGGTTAGAGGTGTAAAATGTGCAGATGGCAGCGAATACTGCGGGCCGGTAATCCTGGCCACCGGACACTCGGCGCGCGATGTGTATGAAATGCTGCAAACCGAGAATGTGAAACTCGAAGCCAAGGGCATAGCCGTAGGCGTGCGATTGGAACACCCGCAACACCTTATAGATCAAATACAATATCATAGCCCTAAGGGTAGAGGAAAATACCTGCCGGCTGCCGAATATTCATTTGTTACACAAGTGCAGGGCAGAGGTGTATATTCGTTCTGTATGTGCCCCGGCGGTTTTGTGGTTCCGGCAGCTACCGGAGCCGACCAACTCGTGGTGAATGGCATGTCGCCCTCGAATAGAGGCACCAAATGGGCAAATTCGGGTATGGTGGTGGAGATTCACCCTGAGGATTTTCCCGAGTATTCGCAGTATGGCGAATTGGCATTGATGCGTTTTCAGGAAGACTTGGAACGCAAGTGCTACGAAGCAGCCGGATGTTCGCAGGTGGCGGGAGCACAACGCATGAAGGACTTTGTGGAAGGTAAAGATAGTGCTACATTACCGCCGTCGTCTTATGCTCCGGGCATTCAGCCATCGCGCTTGGATAAATGGCTCCCAAAATTCGTGGGAAACAGATTGCGTGAAGGATTTAAGGCCTTCGGCCGCCAATCGCGAGGCTTCTTGACCAACGAAGCCATAGTGATAGGCGTGGAGACACGCACATCATCGCCGGTGAGAATACCACGCGACAGAGAATTGATGCGACACGTGGAGATAGCCGGTCTGTATCCTTGTGGCGAAGGCGCAGGCTATGCCGGTGGGATAGTGTCGGCAGCAATCGATGGCGAACGCTGTGCCGAGGCTCTTGCCGAGCAATGCTTCAAGTAGACAAACACCAATAACGATAACAATAGAAGCAGGGATTAGACCAATATTGGTTTAGTCCCTGCTTCCGTTATGTTCAGCTCATGCGATTTTTATAATCAAGATACGAAAATTCGCGAAGTATCTCTATCGTGCCGTCGCTATGCTGATAGAGCAAAGCCGGATGCTGAATGCCATTGAACATGTTAGTCTTGACAGTGGTGTAGTGATTCATATCTTCGAATGTAAGTCGGTCGCCGGCTTGCAAGGGATGTTCAAAACTCCAGTCGCCCACCACATCGCCGCTCAGACACGAATTGCCACCAATGCGATAGGTGGGTTTCGATGCATCTACCTCGGGCAACGACTGTGTGATGGCAGGCTTGTAAGGCATTTCGAGACAGTCGGGCATATGGCAAGCAAACGAGACATCTACAATGGCGGTATTGATGCCTGAATTAGTAACCACATCCACCACCGAAGCCTCTAAATCGCCGGTGCGCCAGCAGAATGCGCTGCCGGGCTCGAGAATTACCTCGAGATTGGGGTATTTAGCGCGGAAGCGGCGCAGGAGTGCTATAAGATGCTCCACATCATAACCTTCGCGTGTCATTAAGTGTCCGCCACCCATATTTATCCAGCGCAATTTTGGTAAAAACTCGCCAAACTGTTGCTCTATGGCATCGAGCACCTTTTCGAGGTCGTAGGAAGTTGACTCGCAAAGGGCATGGAAGTGCATTCCATCGATGCCCTCAGGCCATGAATCGCCAAGCTGTTCCCGTGTGACTCCAAATCGTGAACCCGGTGCGCAAGGATTATATATATCGGTATCCACCACCGAACACATAGGGTTAACTCGTAGTCCGCAGCTCACTTGCAGGTCGCTGTGCTGTAGATTATGCTCCTCGATGTCGGCTCTGTAGCGGCGAAAAAGTTCCACCGAATTGAATGTGATGTGCGAACTTCCTGCTATGAACCGGTGTATGGTGTCGTCGGTGTAAACCGGGCAATAAGTGTGCGCCCGACAGTAGAGCTCTTCGTTAGCCAGCTGCATCTCGTTGAGCGAACTTGCCGTGGAACAAATACCATATTCGCGAAACACCCCAAACGTGCGCCATAGAGCATTGGCTTTGAAAGCCATAATGATTTTTGCGCCACTTTGCTGCATCACATAGGTGATGAGATTGAGATTCTTGCGGAGACGGTCTTCGTAGACAATGTAATATGGAGTTTTGTAGTCAGTCATATATTTTATTTAATAATTTCAAATTTTGCAAATTTCAAGAGCAAGGTTCGAGTGCCGTTATCTTCGAAATTAACTATTATCTTAGTGTCACTGCCGGTGACGTTGATGTCGGTAATTTCGCCCAAGCCGAAGCGTATGTGACGAATTTTTGTGCCCACCGCTATCTCGTCGGCATCGTGAACAAAGGCATCGCCACTCGTGGCAGGAGCCTCCGATTCTTTGGCTTTCGACACAGCCACAAAATTCTTAGGCGGGACATTTGGCGTTGGTGAAATGCTCTTGTCGTCGCGCTCTATAGTCGGTTTCGGGTAGTGCGGCAACGGCTCGCGGCGAGTGTGGAATTCCACCTCGTTGTCCTTATTACTCTTCTTGGCATCTTCCCAAACATTGCGATAATTGGCAAAGGGGTTGTAGTTGGCACCTGCCGAGGAATTGGTCTGTGATAGTGAAACATAAGCCGAATCAATTTCACGCAAGAAACGGCTCGGTGAGCACAATTTGGTTTGACCGTTTTTGTATCGCGACGAGGCATAAGTGATGGTGCAAGTGTTCATGGCACGAGTAATAGCCACATATAGCAAGCGGCGTTCCTCCTCGATATGAGCCAGCGTGTCGCTGCTCATCTGCGACGGGAATAACTCTTCTTCCACGCCCACCACAATCACATTTTTGAATTCAAGACCTTTGGCAGCATGCACAGTCATAAGCGTCACTTTCGGGCCACCGGCTTCCTTCGATTCCTCGTCCTGGTCGGTGGCAAGTGAAATTTCAGCCAAGAAACTTGTCAGGCGTAAATCGTCGTTTCCTTCCTCTTTGCGCATATCCACAAAGGCTCGAGCGCTATTCACCAATTCATCGAGGTTCTCGCGCTTGCTTATGTTTTCGGGAGTATTGTCGCTGTTAGTGAGAGCATAAAGTCCCGATTTTATAATTATGGAGCGAGTGATGGAGTAAGCGTCGAGGCATTGCTCGTTTTCGCTCACGAGGTCTTGAATAAGGTCGTGAAAGGCAGCCAATTTCTTTAGAGTGGCGGCATTGACAGGAAGCTCGTATTTAGCCGGGTCGCAGATAATCTGCCACATGCTCACATTGTTGGAGATAGCGCAATGCTGAATCTTATTGATGGTGGTATCGCCAATGCCACGCGTGGGGTAGTTGATTACGCGGCGCAGTGCTTCGTCGTCATCGGGGTTGATGGTAAGCCGGAAGTAACAAACGGCGTCCTTGATTTCCTTGCGCTGGTAGAACGAAAGTCCGCCGTAGATGCGATAAGCCAAGTTGCGCTTGCGAAGCGCTTCTTCCAAGATGCGGCTTTGTGCGTTTGTGCGATATAGCACTGCAAAATCGTTGAGCGAATCGCCGTAGCGCGATTTTATCGAAACTATCTGATTGGCTACAACATAGCTTTCTTCGTAGTCGGAATACGATTGTATAATATTTACCTTGCTACCCTGTGGGTTTTCGGTGAAAGCGTGCTTTTTTATTTGGTTCTTATTCTTGTCGATTAGCGAGTTGGCTGCTTCGATTATGTTTTTTGTTGAGCGATAATTGTGCTCAAGTTTAAACACTTCTATGTTGGGATAAGCCTCGCGAATGCGCAGAATATTTTCAATCTTGGCACCGCGAAACGAATAAATGCTCTGAGCGTCGTCGCCCACCACAAATAGGTTACCCTTTTGGCGAGTGAGTTGCAATATAATCATGTGCTGGGCGAAATTAGTGTCTTGATACTCGTCGACAAGCACATATTGGAAGAAATTGCGATAGCGGTCGAGTACATCGGGATTGTCGCGCAGCAAAATATTCATAAACAGCAAAATGTCGTCGAAATCCATAGCGCCAGCTACACGGCATCGAGCGCAATAAGTGCGATAGATTTCGTGGGTTTTGGGGCGTTTTGCTATTTTGTCGGCTTCCATCAGTTGGGCGCAGTTTTCGTAGTCGGCCGGCGTCATAAGATTGTTTTTCGCCATGCTGATTATGTTTTGCACCGTAGCCGGTTTATACACCTTGTCGTCGAGCAACATGTCTTTAATAATTTGCTTGATAAGCGTCTTCGAATCGTTGGCGTCGTAGATGGTGTAGTCGCTTTTGAATCCTATTCGCTCAGCATTGAATCGAAGAATTTTAGCAAAAATCGAGTGAAATGTGCCCATCCACAATTTCGAAGCCACTTCGGCAGAGGTGAGGCTCAAGATGCGCTCGCGCATAGTGCGAGCAGCCTTATTGGTGAAAGTAAGAGCCATTATATTGTAGGGCGAGTAACCCGAATTGAGCAGATGCACTATTTTATATGTCAGCACACGAGTTTTGCCGGAACCTGCTCCGGCAATCACAAGTTGTGGCCCGTCGCAGTATGTCACTGCCGCCGCTTGCTGGGGATTGAGTTGTTGTAGATAGTCGTTCAAGTGTGTGATTTTATTTTATGCAAAGTTACGAATAAGCAAAGAGAATAACAAATAGTATAATATGGTTAATAAATATATAAATTCACAAAAATGTTACAAAATTATGTATTTATGTTTGCGTTTTTGAAAAATATACAATAAATTTGTGTAACCGATATTTTTAAATGACTAAATGATGGCAGTTGAAGTAGAAAAGGTTTCGTTAGAAACCAATTTTAAAACGAACCGGAATTTTTTGAGAGCATTGGCTTTGAAGCTCTCGAGAAATGCTGATGATGCTGACGACCTATTGCAAGAGACCTGGTTGCGAGTAATCGAGAATTACAGTGGCTATGACAATCGCAATAAGTTTAGGGCCTGGGCCTCGGTTATTATGAAAAACATTTTTGTTAATAAATTCAGAAAGGACAAGCGTCAAGGCCGGAACGTAGATGTTGAAGAAGCACATGTAGGTGCTTACGACGACAGTGACTATCTGCTCGTGAAGGGCGATATTTACAAAGCGATATCGCAGTTACCACACGAGATGGCGAAAGTGTTTTATATGTATTTGCAGGGATATAGCTACGAAGAAATATCAGTGATAGTGGCAATCCCGTTAGGTACGGTAAAAAGCAGAATATTTTGCGCCAAGAAGCGACTTCAGGTTTTGCTGAAGCCCTATTCGAAGCATGCTTGATATTTTTTACTTTTCTTCAATAAAGACTGCGGACGAGAGCATTTAGTTGTTATCATCCGCTTTTTTGTTGTTGGTATTGGAGTTGTCGTCGTATTTGCCGTAATTGGCGCTGTCCTCTCGCTGCTGACGTAGTTTTTCTTTCTTTTTTAAGCTGAAATGCAGCACCACTATTATGACCAGAGTCACGGCTATGGTACCAAAATAATAAAGATAGTCGCCACGGAGATAGATGTGGCGTCCGATGTATGCCATCACAGCCAAATAGGCTGTCAATGCAAGAGGAATTACAGTAGATGATTTGAATTTATTGCTTCTCATCGCTTTCGGTGTTTTCTTCGTTAACTATATATTGTGATAATTCGGGTTTGAAAAGTCCCCCCTCGAGGTAATTGTAGATTTCGAGGCAAGCCAGAGCATCGATTGCCGCATATTGCTGTTGCGCTGGAGTGAGAGTGGGGGCTTCCCAATTTGAAAGGCGCTGCGATTTAGATATTTTCTTGTTGAACAAGATAGCATAAATGCGCTGCAGGCTCATATCGGCGATGCAATACTGCTTAGCCAAATCCTGAATGTCGATAAATCCACGCGGGGTAATTTCGGCAAATCGGCCCATAGCATTGAAATCATTGTTTAGCGAGAGACCTATTTTTTTTACCGACTCATCTTCGATAAACTGCTTCAATTTTTCCGGAATACCAATTTTATTGATTCTAAAAAGAAAGCAATCGTCGAGCGATGAAATCTGAAGGAGAGCCACCTGATTGGTTTTCCCCTTAAAGAAAGCCGGACGGGTTTCCGAATCGAAGCCCACAAAGCGTTCCTTGCGAAGCGCGTTGACCGCCATACTCATTTTCGACATCGAATCGATGACGTAGATGTTGCCCGGGAAAGTCACTTGTGGCAATTCTGAAATAATATTCTTGGGTATGGATATTTTCATCAAATAAAAATTCAAATATTAAGCATTGCGACGATAAAAATGCCGATTTTTGCATCCACCCGCAAATGCTATGCAAAGTTAGTACATATATACCGAAATGAAAATCAAAAATTAATTAAAATCAATAATAAATGACCTGCAAATTTGCGATAGGAAGCGAAAGGTAGTAACTTTGCAAAAGAAATAATAATATATGAAGTTTGAATTAATATCAAGTAACGGCACCGGCACAAATGCCCGTGCGGGAGTGATAACTACCGACCACGGAACGATAGAGACGCCCATATTTATGCCTGTGGGCACAGTGGGGTCGGTAAAGGCTGTGCACATGCATGAGCTTCGCGACGACATAAAGGCTCAGATAATACTGGGCAACACATATCATTTATATCTCCGTCCGGGTATGGAGATAATAGAGCAAGCCGGAGGTTTGCACAAGTTTAATGGCTGGGAACGCCCCATACTCACCGATAGCGGTGGCTTTCAGGTGTTCTCGCTATCGGCTAATCGCAAACTGAAAGAGGAGGGCGCATATTTTCGCAGTCACATCGACGGGTCGAAACATCTGTTTACACCCGAAAAAGTGGTCGACATACAGCGCTCTATAGGTAGCGACATAATGATGGCGCTCGATGAGTGTCCGCCCGGAACATCCGACTACGATTATGCCAAGAAGTCGCTTCAGCTCACGCACCGTTGGCTGAAACGCGGTTGGGATCACTTCAACAGCACCGAGCCTAAATATGGGCACAAGCAAGCATTCTTCCCCATAGTGCAGGGTTGTGTATATCCCGATTTGCGAGTGGAGTCGGCAAAGTTTGTACGCGACCTCGGCGCTGAGGGCAATGCCATAGGTGGCTTGGCAGTGGGAGAACCAGTGGAGAAGATGTATGAGATGATAGAAGTGGTAAATGAGATTTTGCCGCAGGATAAACCAAGGTATCTCATGGGCGTAGGTACGCCTGTCAACATACTCGAGGCTATAGACCGCGGAGTGGACATGATGGACTGTGTGATGCCCACACGTAATGGCCGCAATGGTATGCTCTTCACACGCCACGGCATAATGAATATGCGCAACAAGAAGTGGGCCGATGATTTCTCACCGATACAGGAAGACGGCGCATCGTATGTTGACCGTGCTTATTCCAAAGCTTATCTTCGACATTTGTTTATTAGCCAGGAAATACTTGCACTGCAGATAGCAAGTATTCACAACCTGGCATTCTATCTATGGCTTGTAGGAGAAGCCCGTAAGCACATAATTGCCGGCGACTTCAAGGCGTGGAAAGAAGAAATGGTGGTTAATGTAACACGACGATTGTAATAGGTTTTATTTATTTTGACTTATAGAATTGAAACCCAAGATAATAAATAAGATTAAGGAATCATTGCAAAAGGCTGCACAGCGATTTGGCAGAAGCGGCGAAAGCAAGCGTTCGAGTGCACTTCATGTGAAAGTATTCGACCGCTATATTATTCGCAAGTTTCTTGGCACATTTATGTTTTCGCTGGTACTCTTGATAGCCATTGTGATAATGTTCGACGTAATTGAGCGTCTCGATGCTGTTATCAATGCGCCTTTGCGCGAGACCATATTTAAATATTATTGGAATTATCTGCCATATTTTGCCAATCAGTTCTGCCCGCTGTTTACTTTTATATCGGTGATATTCTTCACGTCGAAGCTCACCGACCATAGTGAAATTATTGCAATACTCTCGAGCGGAATCAGTTTCAAGCGACTCACGGTGCCTTATATGGTGACAGCCGCTATTATAGCCGTAGTATCGTTCTTGCTCGCCGCGCATGTGATACCTCGAGCCAATGTGAAGCGTATAGAGTATTACAACCAGTGGATTAAGAATAAACGCGTGGATTACGGAAGCAATATTCAACTCCAAGTGTCGCCGGGTGTGGTGGCTTATATGGCTCAATACGATAATATTTCGAAGACCGGATATAAATTCTCGCTCGACAAGTTTGAGAACAAGCAACTGAAATCGCGTCTCAGTGCCAAAAGCATTAAATACGATACTCTCTACAACTGGACTGTGAGAGACTTTACAATAAGAGAATTCAGTGGTTTGAAAGAGACTATAAAGCGAGGAGTGTCGCGCGATACGGTTATCGAGATGGAGCCGCGCGATTTCCTTATTGCCGAAAACGACCAGGAAAAGCTCACCAATGCCGAACTGAGCGAATATATCAATCGTCAAAAGGCGCGTGGTGTGAGCAATATCAAAAGTTTTGAGATAGAACTGGAGCGCCGATATGCTATGATAGCAGCATCGTTTATCCTCACCATCATAGGTCTGTCGCTATCCTCGAAGAAAGTGAAAGGCGGTATGGGTGTTAACATAGGTATCGGTTTGCTTTTGAGTTTCTCCTATATCTTGTTTATGGCAGTGACATCGTCGTTTGCCATATCGGGAATGACATCGCCGCGTGTGGCAATGTGGATCCCGAATGTGATTTACACCATCATTGCCATAGTGCTCTATCGCAAAGCACAGCGATGATTTGCACCCGAAGCACATGTAGGTGGTTATGAATAATATATACTTGTATTAGTTAGGAAAGAATATGAACTATAATAAAGCCATACTTGGCATAGCGTTGGCGTGTACTATGTTGACATCGTGCGATAAGCCCAAATCATTTCCATGCGAGATTACGATATACCGCAGTGCCGATGCCGGGTTCGACAGCATTTCGGTATATTGCTACGAAAGCGACTATATGCGCTCGCGCGAAGTGTTCTTGGGCAAACTCAATGCCGATACTACTCGCATATCGGAGAATTGCAATCTAAAAGAATCGAGAGTGGGATTCTTCAAACTCGACAATGACTCGATAGCGCATTATTTCGTGATAGAGCCCGGCAAATTGATGGTGAAATTATATAAAGATAATATTATTCTCGAAGGGTCGGCAAGCAATCGCAAACTTATAATGTTTCGCCACAAGGTGAATGCGATTTTGCAGGCAAAGGATAAAATACGTGATGAATATCAGAAAAGCATAAGCGACTCCACACTCACTGCAGCCAATGAGAGAGAATGGTATGTTAGCGACAGCATCCTGTCGGATAGTCTGCAGAAGAGTCTTGTGGAATTTATGGTAATTAACGATGCTGCGGCAAAAATTGCACGTGAGCAGTATGCTCCGCTATTGCGAGAGTCGAGCTGGAGCGAAATAGAGCAATCGCAAGAGCAATAAATTCTTGAAAATCATTAATAATAAAACTCAAAAAGGTGCGCCCCAAAGGGTGCACCTTTTATAAATATGTTATGTTGAGAAAAATTACTCAGCAACAACTTCGAAAGGAATTTCAACCGAAACTTCCTTGTGAAGCTTGATGGTAGCAGTGTAGTTACCAACTTCCTTGATAGTGTCCTTAACCACGATAAGCTTGCGATCTACATTGTGACCTGCTTGTTCGAGAGCTTCAGCAACTTGGATGTTACCAACTGAACCGAAGATAGTGCCGTTAGCGCTAACTTTAGCAGCGATAGTGAGGCTAACACCTTCGAGAGCAGCAGCAGCAGCTTCAGCATCAGCTTTGATTTTAGCAATCTTGTGAGCGCGTTGCTTGAGGTTTTCGGCAAGCACCTTAAGTGCTGATTCTGATGCAATAACAGCCTTGCCTGTAGGGATAAGGTAATTACGGCCGTAACCGCTCTTTACTTCTACAACGTCGTCCTTGTAACCAAGGTTAGCGACATCTTCTTTCAATATAATCTTCATAAATAATGCTCCTCTAAATTAAAAGTTATTTCATCAAATCGGTAACATAAGGAAGAAGAGCAAGGTGACGAGCACGCTTAACTGCTTGAGCAACTCTTCTTTGGAACTTCAAAGAAGTACCGGTGATGCGACGTGGAAGAATCTTACCTTGTTCGTTCAAGAACTTCTTGAGGAATTCAGGATCCTTGTAGTCGATGTACTTGATACCGCTTCTCTTAAAACGGCAATACTTTTTCTTCTTAACATCCACTGAGAGCGGAGTAAGGTATCTGATTTCTGATTGAGCTTGTGCCATAGTTTAAACCTCCAAAATTATTCGTTAGTAGTTGCTTTTGCAGCTTTCAAACTGCGTCTCTTTGCAGCATATTCTGCTGCGTTCTTGTCAAGACGGAATGTCAAGAAACGAAGCACCTTTTCGTCGCGACGGAATGCTGTTTCGAGTGTCTTTACAATTGTTGGTTCGCCATCAAACTCAATAAGAGTGTAAAATCCGGTAGACTTGTGTTGAATTGGGTAAGCAAGCTTACGCAAGCCCCATGCTTCTTCGTTCACAATCGTTGCACCTTGCTTGGTGAGAACTGATTTGAACTTTTCTACCGCTTCCTTCATCTGTGCATCAGACAAAACGGGAGTCAAAATGAAAACGGTTTCGTAGTGATTCATAATGTTTTTAATTAATTAATTGTTGATTTTGTGCTTCTTGGAACTCGCTATAAAGCGTATTTTGCCCAAAAAGCGGTGCAAAGTTAGTGATTTTTATTTATTTAAGCAAATGTTTTGAGTGGTAAAACTGCTATTTTTCAATTATTCCGCTTTTTTCTGTCGCTTTATTTGTCTGTAGCCGCCCTTGGGTGCATACATTGATAATATATTTATGATATAGGTGCTTTTTTAATTGTAATTTATGATATATCTTTGCGAAAACGAATAACTATAATCAAAAGAGAATATGAGACTTACAGGAAGACGAGAAAGTAGTAATGTAGAAGACCGTCGCGGACGTTCGGGCGGAGGAGTCGGAAAATCGCTCGGCATAGGTGGCATAATAGTAGTGGGACTTATCACGCTGCTTATGGGAGGCGACTTGGGCGATGTATTTAATAATGTAAGCCAGATGGGTTTTCAAGAAACCACCGAGTCGACTTATACTCCTACAGCCGAAGATGAGGAATTGGCTAAGTTTACTCGTCAGATACTTGCAGGAACCGAGGATGTATGGACGCAAGAATTTAAAAAAATGGGCAAGACCTACAGAGCTCCACGATTGGTTATGTTTACCGATGCCGTGCAGTCGGGCTGTGGTGGTGCCACATCATCTACCGGTCCGTTCTATTGCTCTGCCGACCAAACGGTGTACATCGACCTTTCATTCTTTAAGAATATGAAGCGTTCGCTTGGGGCTGACGGCGATTTTGCCTATGCCTATGTGATAGCGCATGAAGTGGGTCACCATGTGCAGTATCTGCTTGGCATATTGGGAGAGGCGCATAGCCAGATGCAGCAGATGAGTCAAAAGGAAGCCAATAGAATGAGTGTGCGTTTGGAGTTGCAAGCCGATTTCCTTGCCGGCATTTGGGCTCATCAAGATAATGAGATGTTTGGTTCGCTCGAAGATGGAGACATCGAAGAGGGCATAAATACTGCTTCGAAAATCGGAGATGACTATCTGCAAAAGAAAGCGCAGGGCTACACGGTTCCCGATTCGTTCAACCATGGTACATCGGCTCAACGCATGCGATGGCTCAAGAAGGGTATAACCACCGGCGATGTGCAGCAGGGCGATACTTTCTCGCAGTCGTATGACTCGCTGTAAATCATTCGCTCGACGAAAGATATAATTCAGTAAAAAGCCAAAGGAGGCGTCTCAAAGTTTTTATTTGAGATGCCTCCTTTGTTTTCTTAATGGCTCATAAATCAATTTATTCGATGGCTTTGGCCGTTTTGGCCATTTGCTGACGATTAAGTTCGCGCTTTTTTGCCATAAATATTTTCTTGGCTGTAGCATTCTTGCCCGAACGCATTGCCATAGAGAAGTCGTAGCTGTCGGCAATAGCTTTGACGAGTGCCGGCGATAGGGTGATGCTGTGGTTGCGATTGCCCTTAAAGGTGAGTTTCACACTGCTATCGCGGTTTTGGGCTATGAAATTGCACATTTCGGAGCATTTGTCGAATTCGAAAGTCACCATTTCGCAGCTGCCGCGTTCGGCTTGGTAGCGATAATTGAGCGCTTCGTCGTAGGGCACATTGCCGGTAGCTACCTCGCCTATGCCGGCAATACTTGCCGATAGGGCTGTGTGCTTGCAAGGCACGCCAAAGAGGCACGAAGCCAAGAAAATGTTGCCTGTTTCATCGATACGCGGCTCGATGCCGGTGCGTTCATATAGAGGATTGCCCTTGAGCGAGGAGATTATGTAATAGCCCTCAACCATATCGGCAGTTTTGACGAATGAGAAGAGGGGTTTGAGCTTCACCACGGTAAGCGAGTCGGCAATAAGAGTGCTGTCGAGCTGAGCCATCTCAATGTCAATCATTGCGCTGTCGGCAAGAGTGCGCAAGTGCATGGCACGGCGCTGCACGGTTATCTCCTTTGGGAAAGATGCGGCAAGCGAATCGATAATGCTTAGTGCTTGCTGCGGCTGGTGAGCATCGAGGCAGGCTTTAGCCGAGTCGTAAAGAGCCACAGCTTCGGGGCTTTCGGAGTTGCCTCCACACGATGTGATGGTTAATGCTACGGTTATGGCTATTGCCACTTGTTTAAGAGTTATATCTTTCAACATCTTTTACACCTTTTAATGATTTAATTTTTGTGATTAATTCGGTTATAGTCTGAGTGCTGTCGACAGTGATGCCGAGATAGCCTTGGAACAAACCATCGTTCGAATCGATGGATATGCTGCGCAATGTCACGTTCTTCTCCTTATTAATAACGGAGGTTATGTTGGTGACAATGCCTATGTCATCAAATCCCAAGATGCGCAAGTTGGCGGCAAATTGACTGCCTATGCGTCCCGACCACTCGGTTCGAATCTCGCGATAGGGGTATTTGTGAAGCAAATGCTGAGCATTTTTGCAGTCTTTGCGGTGAATCTTAATGGCACCGTCGCTTGCCACAAATCCCACAATCTTGTCGCCCAAAACCGGGTTGCAGCATTTCGATAACTTATAGTTAATCCCTTTAATATTATCACCGATGAGTAGAATATCGTCGGAGTCGTTGCTTTCGGTGTTTTGCTGCTGAAGCACAAAGTTCTGAGCCGATTCGTGGCGGGCTTCTTCTTCGCTTTCGCGGCGCTCGAGAGCAATGTAGTTGTCGAGCACAATATTCACATCGAGTGTTTCGCGTGCAATGTCGACATACAAATCATTGGCATGCTTATAGCCGAGCTTTTTGATAACGCGCATCAACTTCGACTCATCGAGCTCTATTTTGCGGTTTTTGCAGCGGCGTTGCATCAATTCCTTGGCGATTTCAGCCTCCTTGGCGCGCATTTCGTTGACCGATTGCTTTATTTTGTTGCGTGCTTTAGAGGTAACCACAAAGTTCAGCCAGTCGAGTCGTGGCGTTTGAGTCGACGAGGTGATGATTTGCACCGTGTCGCCGCTTTTGAGTTTATAGTTGAGCTTCTGATTCTTGCCTTCGATTTTACCACCTACACAAGTGCATCCGAGTTTGGAGTGTATGTGGAAAGCAAAATCGAGCACGGTGGCACCTTGAGGCAACTTATAGAGGTCGCCCTTAGGGGTGAACACAAACACCTCTTTGTCGTAGATGTTCATTTGCATGTTTTTGATGAGCTCCATAGGTCCTTTCTGACCGGCTTCGAGCACATCGCGAACATTGTTCATCCATTCGTCGAGGTTGTTTTCGCTCTTTATTCCTTTATATTTCCAGTGAGCAGCGAGTCCGCGCTCGGCTATTTCGTCCATACGCTTGGTGCGAATCTGCACTTCCACCCAATGGTCTTGCGGACCGTTTACGGTGATGTGAAGCGACTCGTAGCCATTACTCTTGGGGATGGTAATCCAGTCCTTGAGGCGCGATGTATTGGCTGTGTATATGTCTGTAACTATAGAATATGCTATCCAACATTCTTTTTTCTCTTTCTCTGGAGGCGTGTCGAGAATGATGCGTATAGCAAAGAGGTCGTAGATGCCATTGAGGTCTACGCCTTGCTTTCGCATTTTGCTCCATATCGAATTAATCGATTTGGTTCTACCTTTTATAGAATATTTCAATCCCGACTCATCGAGGGCTTTCTTGATGGGCGCAATGAAATTTTTCACATACTCCTCGCGATCTTTTTTAGTCTCGTTGAGCTTATGTGCTATCTGAGTGTAGATGGTGCGATTGAGATATTTCAACGAAAGGTCCTCGAGTTCTGATTTGATTATATACAAACCCAATCGGTGAGCCAGAGGTGCATAGAGATAGCGCGATTCGTTGGCTATATCATGCACAAACTTTTCGTTGGGGTGGTGATTGATGGTGCGCATCAGGTTTTGGCGGTCAACAATCATTATAATAATCACCCTTATGTCCTCGGCAAATGTGAGAAGCAACTTGTGGAAATTGTCGTTTTCCACAGCCGATTGCTTGCGATAGAGTTCCGAAACCTTAATAAGTCCGCGCACAAGCTTGGCGATGTCGTCATCGAAAAGTCGAGCCACATCGTTAGTCGATAAGTTGTTGTCCTTACAGAGTTCGTAGATAAGGGTAGCAATAATCATACTTCGGTCGGGCATCACATTTTCAATCAATAGATTGGCAGTGTTAAGATGCCTGATGGTAGGATTTATGCCGTATTTGTCGCGCTGGAAATGGCCGTTGATTATGCCACTCTTTATCACAGCATGCACGGCATTGATGTCGCCAATCGAAAGTATTTCGCCGGCGTGTCGAATCAGGTGGCTTGTTAACTGCTTTACAAGCACCTTTTCTTCATCAGTAAAATAGTTTTCGTTGTACATTTCCATATTTTTCTTAAAAATTTATGTAAAGTTATCACAATTATTTCTTTTTTTATTGCTAAATTTGATAAAATTTACAAACCTTTCAATATTATGGAACTTAATAACGTTGATTTAGAGCTACTTAAAGCTAAGGGCATAAGCCCCGAAACCATCGAAGAACAGTTAAAACGATTTGAAACAGGTTTCCCATACCTGAAAATCAAATCGGTTGCGACCATAGGCGATGGCATAGTAAGATTATCAGAAACCGAAATTGCCGATTGCATTGCTGAGTGGAATGAATTTCAAAATTCGGGTGGCAAAGTAGAAAAGTTCGTGCCTGCCTCTGGCGCAGCAAGCCGTATGTTTAAGAACATTTTCGCATTTGTTACCGACAACAAGCCGGCTCCTGAAACCGACTTCGAGAAGAAGTTCTTTGCCGAAATCAAGAATTTTGCTTTCTATCCTGCACTCAACGAAAGTTGTAAGAAGAATTACGGCAAGGACATCGATGCACTTATTGCCGATGGAGAATATGTGAGTGTGGCTAAGACTCTTATCGCAGGCGAAGGTCTCAATTACGGCCAACTTCCAAAGGCTCTTTTGCAATTCCATAAGACTGCCGAAGGCGCTCATACTCCTCTTGAAGAGCATCTCGAAGAAGGTGCTCAATATGCATCCGACATCAACAAGAATGTGAATATTCACTTCACCGTATCGCCCGAACACCGCAGTGCATTCGAAGCTATGATTGCCGACAAGGTGCCTGCTATGGAGAAAGAGTGGGGTGTGAAATACAATGTATCGATGTCGGAACAAAAGGCTTCGACCGACACTATTGCTGTGAATATGGACAATACTCCGTATCGCGAGAACGGCAAACTTCTTTTCCGTCCTGCCGGTCATGGTGCATTGATTGAAAACCTCAATGACATCGATGCCGATGTGGTATTTGTTAAGAATATAGATAATGTGGTGCCACGTGCGCTTCGCGATGTAACTATTACCTACAAGAAGGTTATTGGCGGCTATTTGGTGAAGATTCAAAAGAAAATTGCTGCTTACCTCAAGGCTCTTGAGTCGGGCGCTTACACTATCGACGACTTGCGCGAAATGGTGAAGTTTACTCACGATGTTCTTTCTATCAGATACGAACAAACCAAGAACCTTGACGACAGCGAATTGGCTATCTACCTCAAGGGCAAATTCAATCGCCCGATTCGCATTTGTGGCGTGGTGAAGAACGATGGCGAACCCGGTGGTGGCCCGTACCTCGCATTTAATGCCGATGGTTCATCGTCTCCTCAAATCCTCGAAGCTGCACAAATCGATTCTTCGAAGCCTGAAGCTGTGGAATTGATGAAGAGTGGCACTCACTTCAATCCGGTTGACCTCGTTTGCTACATCAAGGACACTAAGGGCAACAAGTTCGACCTCAAGAAGTATGTCGACAAGGATACCGGTTTGATTTCCGAAAAGTCGAAATCGGGTGTTACCATCAAGGCATTGGAATTGCCGGGCCTTTGGAATGGTTCGATGAGCGATTGGACATCGGTATTTGTGGAAGTTCCTATCGAAACCTTCAACCCGGTTAAGGTGGTTAACGACCTTCTTCGTCCGCAACACCAAGGTTAATGATTAGTGCACGCATCATTATTAAGTAATGTGTAAGTGCATCTGATAATCCGATAAAGAAAATTTGAGCCCATAACACTGCAGCAAGTGCTTGCACAGTTATGGGCTCAGTTATTATTGTTGATATTTCAAGAACCGTAAAACAGGGAAGGGGGCTATGTGTTTGCTCTTAGAAAGTAAAATGCAGCTGCACTCTCAGACCGCGGCGGTCGATGCCCGGGCGGTCGAGGTATGTAAGACGCCACACGTAGTCGAGACGCAGACAGGTGAGAATGTTGTCGACACCTACACCTACCTCCATATAGGGAGTCTTGGTCATCGGTGAGCTGTTGTTTAAATCGGGAAATTGAAGCACATCGGGATTGTTGAGAGGATTATTACCGTTGCCCAATTTGCCGTAAAGACCTCTAAATGAGAATGCTTCGCGCAGCTTCAGATATTTCAAGAGCGGCACACGGTTGAATATTGTTCCGTTTGCCCAATAGGTTATATCCCACGACAGATAGCGGTCGTTCATAAACTCGAGCGGGCTCATAAGGACATACGATTCGGGCTGAATAGTGTACGACAAGTTGGCATTAGGCAATAGCAAATCGGGGTAAGCTACTTTGCTCCATATCTTGCCCGCTTTAAGTATCACATCGCTATATCCAAAAGCCGAAAACCAGAATCGTTTTTGAATACCTAACTCTGTCTTATTGATGCAATATTTGCTGCCAAGAAATCCCTTGGGTGCATAGGTGTGCGAAAGAGTGAATACCGGCGCATCGAGGTTGATGGGAATTCTGTAGGTTTTGGTCTGATAGAACTTCTCGCCCGGCGCGTATCGCAATGTGACATTGAACGATGCTTCGTCGTAACTGCTGTAAGTGTTGCCGTGACCATCGACAAAGGGCATAAACTTGCTCGCTTCCTGACGGTCGAATCGGAAACCCGCTGCCACCGAAAAGCCGCTTTCTGTCTCAAGTTTATACTCCAACTCGCTTGTTCGCTTGTAGGTGACTGCTTTGTCGGGCATGCGCTTCAATGCCAAGAATACGTTGTCGGGGTTGGTGTAAAGATAGTGTTGGCCGAGTTGGTCTACATCGTATTTGTGCAGCATTCGCACCGAGTGAATGGGAAATTCGTTGTTGTGATACTTCTTCTCGGGGAATGAATATTCGAGTTGTGCACTATATTTCCATTTTTCGTCGCCGAAACCATATGCAGCATAGCCTCGGGCAAAGAGATGCTTGTTGAGATTTGCTGTGGTCATACCGCCTACTTTCAGACGCAATCCCTCGAGAGTGCTGCCACTGATAGTGGTATTCATAGGTCCGAAGTCAAATTTGCTATCCTTCGATGTGCCAATATATCCCGACACGAGGGTTACAATCACCTTCTCCGACCAGTAGAATAGTGGCACCTCACGCAGCCGGTCGAGCAGATGCTTTATGGAATTTTCACTTTTCTTGATAGGCGCCTTACGATTGTCCTTCCAAAACTCTTCGGGCATATACATGGCATCGGTAGCCATCACTCGAGTGCCTTCTTTATTGAACAGTTTGGTGTCGGCGGGAGCATCGAAATTGTGATTGTCGTACATCACGAGCCTTCGAGCATATAGTTCTTGTGTGCCGGGCATTACTTGAAATTCCACAGTCATGTCGTCCTTGGTCTTCAGGCGCGAGCCATCAGCGGCTTTAACATAATCCTGCTCCATGTAGATTTTCTGCACATAGTTCAAGTTTATGTCTTTGGGGACATTCATTTTCACTTTCTTTACAAACATAGTAGTGTCGTCGGCAACCACATAGATGCGACCGTTAAAACCAAACGATTGCGGATTGAATGGAGAGAAACTCAAGTCGATGCACTTCACTCCATCTACATAGATAGTATCGTTGAGATAAAACTTGTAGAAATCGGTGGCAATGTGCGATAGGGGACTCACAAAGCGGTTTTGCATAAAGGTGACATCGTTGTCGAAAATGTTGATTTCGCGAAACACATCTTCGAGAAAGCGCTGAATGCTTTCTTCATCAAACATTTCGTCGATTCCGGCGTGTTTCACACCTTTGATATATTCTTTGTGCGATTTCGGGTGCAAGCGATAGTGTTCGGTCGACACCATTTCCTTTATAGAGAGCGGAAGAATGCGTTTGCCCGAGATTTCGCTCGTGTCCATAAATTCGTAGATGAAATTGAAGCGTTTTTTTACCCAGTTTTTATTGTCGGGGTTGAAACCACTCAAACCGCAAGTGAGTTTGTGATATTTGTCGTAGTTGTAATATTCGTGATTTTGAGGGTCGTAGAGGTCGCGCTTTTTAATCACTTTTTTTACAAATTCCACTGCGGGATTATTCTTCTTGCTATATTTTTCCTTGCCCGGCTTTACCACTAATTCCTTGAGTGCCACACCGGTGGGTACAATTTTTATTACCACATTGTTGCTCCGGCCTTTATTTACGAATACCTCCTTGTTGTCGTAGCCCATAAGCGACACACTCAGGCTAATAAAGTTTACCCCGGTGGTAATCTTGAACTTGCCATTGTCGTCGGTCATAGTTCCACGATCCGACCCTTTTAGAAATATGGCGACATAAGGCATCGGCTCCCCGGTAATGGAGTCGACCACTATGCCCTCAATGGTTGTTTCGCTTTGAATATGCTGCCCGTGTGCTGCAAAACAGCATGCTGCAAAAACTATGATTATACCAGCAATTTTTCTATAAAATTTCACCTTAAATTTCCCTATTTATTTGTAGAATATATCTCTATCATATATTTTTGCAAAAGTAAGCATATTATTGCGCTTCTCAATGTTTCAAATGAGAGAATTTATAGTCAATAATTCACAAAAACTGTCAAAAATGACTACAGAAATCGAACACAAGTATCTTGTTATCGACCAAAGCTACGAAACGATGGCTACGGAGTGTCATCGTATAATGCAAGGCTATTTATCCACCGAATGTGACCGCACCGTGCGCGTACGCACATACGATAACCGTGGATTTGTGACCATAAAAAGCCGCAATAAGGGCGCTTCGAGAATGGAATTTGAGTACGAAATACCCTACGACGATGCTGCACTTATGCTAAAGGAATTGTGCTTGCAGCCCATAATCGACAAGTATAGGTATATAGTGCATTTCGATGGCGAAAAGTGGGAGGTAGACCGTTTTGAAGGTCATCTACATGGGTTGGTGATGGCTGAAATAGAAATTCCCGACGAGGAGCACACCTATTCGTTGCCGCCATTCGTCGGGAAAAATGTTACGGGCGATGCCCGTTATTACAATTCTTGCTTGTCGACAGCCACCACGGTGCCATGCGACGAGCAATAATAGGATGGTTTTAGATTATTTTCGCAGTTCGAGTGCCACCACATTCTCCACATGATGAGTGTGTGGGAACATATCTACAGGTTGCACCTCCATCACGCGATATTTCACGTCGAGCATAGCCAAGTCGCGCGCCTGAGTGGCTGGATTGCAGCTTACATACACTATGCGCTCGGGCTCTGAGTTAAGAATCACATTCACCACATCTTCGTGCATTCCGGCTCTTGGCGGGTCCACTATCATCACGTCCGGACGGCCGTTGGCTGCCACAAAATCGTCGGTGAGAATATCTTTCATATCGCCGGCGTAGAATTCGGTGTTTTCTATGCCATTTACTCGCGAATTGAGTTTGGCATCTTCTATTGCTTCGGGCACATACTCTATACCTATCACTTTCTTTGCCATCTTAGCCACGAAATTGGCTATGGTGCCGGTGCCGGTGTAAAGGTCGTATACAAGTTCATTGCCGGTGAGCTGTGCCATGCGTCGTGCCACTTTATATAGCTCATAGGCCTGAAGCGAATTGGTTTGATAGAATGATTTCGGACCTATTCTGAATCGCAATCCCTCCATTTCTTCCTCCACATAGTCGCGACCGCTGTAGGTGATGATCTCTTGGTCGGCTATAGTGTCGTTAACTTTTAGATTGATAACATATTGCAGCGAAGTGATTGCGGGGAATCGCTCCTTTAGAGCAGCCATAACATCGCTAATAGCCTCGTGATTGGGCTCGCCGAATACCACAATGAGCATTATTTCGCCGGTGCCGGTGGTGCGTAGCATTATGGTGCGCATTAGGCCATTTTGTGCACGCAAATCGTAGAATGTATATCCCTTCGAAAGCGCATAATTGCGAAGGAAAAGACGAATATCATTAGATATGTCATCTTGTAGCCAACATTTCTTTATGTCGAGCACCTTGTCGAAGGCACCGGGAATGTGAAATCCGAGAGCATTGCGGTCGGGGAACTCTTCGCCCGACTGCATTTGCTCATAAGTGAGCCAACTGCGATTGGAGAAAGTGTATTCAAGCTTATTGCGATAGTGACGAATGCGTTCCGAGCCGAGAATGTCGTTAACCTCGGGCAATTCCACCTTAGCTATGCGTTGTAAGGCGTCGACCACTTGTTGACGCTTGTATTTCAGTTGATATTCATAGGGGAGATGTTGCCACTTGCAACCGCCACACACACCGAAATGCTCGCAAAACGGCTCGATGCGTATCTGGCTCGGCTGCTTCATCGCCACAATGTGGCCTTCGCCATACGATTTCTTCTTTTTGTCCAATTTCACATCTACTATATCGCCGGGTGCTCCGTATGGGATAAACACCACCATCTCGTTTACACGAGCCAGGCTCTTTCCCTCGGCTGCCACATCTGATATCTCGATATTTTCGAGTATTGGTAATTCTCTGCGTTTTCTGCTCATTTCTTGTTGATTAAATTTTTGCAAAATTACTACTAAATATCGGTATTTCACAACCAACACTGCTAAATTATATCTCTATTTGCAACAAATGAACCACCATATTTTAACTATAGTTCATTTTTCTTCAAACTTTCTGCTACAATTTTTTATATAAATCAAAATTTTGTTATCTTTGCAAATAATATTTTGGACAACCAAAGTGATTATCGGTAACCAATCACAAGTTTACTATCACATAAAATCTATATTAATTTTTACATGAAAAGTATTTATACTTTCGGAAACGGTCAAGCAGAAGGCCGTGCCGACATGAGAAATCTATTGGGTGGTAAGGGTGCAAACCTTGCCGAGATGAACCTTATCGGGGTTCCTGTTCCTCCCGGTTTCACTATCACCACCGAAGTTTGTAACGATTACTACAAAGTTGGACAAGACGAAATTGTAAATCGTCTTCAAGATGAAGTAGAACAAGCAGTTAAGCACATCGAAACATTGATGAACTGCAAGTTCGGAAGTGTAGAAAACCCACTCCTTCTTTCTGTTCGCTCAGGAGCACGCGCTTCGATGCCGGGTATGATGGATACTATCCTCAACCTCGGTCTTAACGACGAGGTGGCTGAAGGTATGGTAAAGAAGACCAACAATCCTCACTTCGTTTACGACTCTTATCGCCGTTTCGTACAGATGTATGGCGACGTTGTTCTTGGCATGAAGCCGGTAAACAAGGAAGACATCGACCCATTCGAAGCAATCATCGAAGAGGTTAAGGAAGCTCGCGGCGTTAAGCTCGACAAGGACCTTTCGGTAGAAGATTTGAAGGACCTCGTTGCACGCTTCAAGAAGGCCATCAAAGAACAAACAGGTCACGATTTCCCCAACAATCCTATGGAACAACTTTGGGGCGCCATTTGTGCAGTATTCCGCAGCTGGATGAACGAACGCGCTATCCTTTATCGTAAGATGGAAGGAATTCCAGACGAATGGGGTACAGCTGTTTCGGTTATGGCTATGGTATTCGGTAACATGGGTGAAACATCGGCTACAGGTGTATGCTTCAGCCGCGACGCTGCTACCGGTGAAAATATTTTCAACGGTGAATACCTCGTTAACGCTCAAGGTGAAGACGTAGTTGCCGGTATCCGCACTCCGCAACAAATCACTATCGAAGGCTCACGCCGCTGGGCTGCCCTTCAAGGTATCTCTGAAGAAGAACGCGCAAGCAAGTATCCTTCGATGGAAGAAGCTATGCCTGAAATCTACAAGGAACTCGATGCTATCCAAAACAAGCTCGAAAATCACTATCACGATATGCAAGATATGGAATTCACCGTTCAAGAAGGTAAACTCTGGTTCTTGCAGACTCGTAACGGCAAGCGCACAGGTACTGCTATGGTGAAGATAGCTATGGATCTCTTGAAGGAAGGCTTGATCGACGAAAAGACTGCTATCCTTCGTTGCGAACCACAAAAGCTCGACGAACTCCTTCACCCTGTATTCGACAAGGACGCGTTGAAGAAGGCAAAAGCCATCACACAAGGTCTTCCTGCATCGCCGGGTGCTGCATGTGGTCAAATCGTATTCCACGCCGACGACGCTCAAGCATGGCACAACGACGGCCATCGCGTTATCATGGTCCGCATCGAAACATCGCCTGAAGACTTGGCAGGTATGTCGGCTGCTGAAGGTATCCTCACTGCTCGCGGCGGTATGACTTCTCACGCAGCTGTTGTGGCTCGCGGTATGGGTAAGTGCTGCGTTTCGGGTGCAGGCGCTCTCAACATCAACTACAAGACCAAGACTCTCGAAGTGGAAGGTGTGGTTTACCACGAAGGCGACTTCATCTCGCTCAACGGTTCTACCGGTCAAGTATATGCCGGCGAAATCCCAACCAAGGCTGCTGAACTTTCGGGTGACTTCAAGGCTCTTATGGACCTCTGCGACAAGTACACCAAGCTCCAAGTTCGCACCAACGCCGACACTCCACACGATGCTCAAGTAGCTCGCAACTTCGGCGCTAAGGGTATCGGTCTTACTCGTACAGAACACATGTTCTTCGAAGATAAGAAGATTGTGGCAATGCGCGAAATGATTCTTTCCGACACAGTAGAAGGTCGCGAAAAGGCATTGGCTAAGTTGCTCCCATATCAGAAGGCCGACTTCAAGGGCATTTTGGAAGCTATGGACGGTTGCCCGGTTAACATCCGCTTGCTCGATCCTCCTTTGCACGAATTCGTACCTCACGATTTGAAGGGTCAACAAATCATGGCTGAAGAAATGGGTATCAGCCTTGAGGAAATCACCAAGCGCGTAAACAACTTGGCTGAAAACAACCCGATGCTCGGTCACCGTGGTTGCCGTCTCGGTATCACATTCCCCGAAATTACCGCTATGCAAACTCGCGCTATCCTAAGCGCTGCTTGCGAACTCAAGAAGGAAGGCAAGAACCCAATGCCTGAAATCATGGTTCCACTTATCGGTATTCTTCACGAGCTCAAGCAACAAAAGGATATTATCCAAAAGACCGCTAAGGAAGTATTTGCAGAATACGGCATCGAAGTAGAATTCGAAATCGGTACAATGATTGAAATTCCACGTGCAGCCCTCACTGCCGACCGCATCGCTACTGAAGCTGAATACTTCTCATTCGGTACAAACGACTTGACTCAGATGACATTCGGTTACAGCCGCGACGATATCGCAAGCTTCTTGCCCGTTTACCTCGACAAGAAGATTCTTAAAGTTGACCCATTCCAAGTTCTCGACCAGAATGGTGTAGGACAACTTATTAAGATAGCCGTAGAACGCGGTAAGGAAGTACGTCCTAACTTGCGCACCGGTATTTGCGGTGAACACGGTGGTGAACCATCATCAGTTAAGTTCTGCGGCGCAGGCAAGCGTAGAAGAATAAGCGTTAGACTTTAAAACCTATTGATTTAGGCTGTAACACTCTGATAAACAGAGGTTACAGCCTAAACTGTTCTTAGGGGGTTCGTGCATTTGACCGCAGTAAGTTTTACCAAATGAACGGCATTTACTTACAAAATGCTTACACTAAAAAATGGGTCGCTTACACCACGCTTACAGTAACGCTTACACAAAAAACAACACTTATGGCTACGATTAAAGCAGTAGTAAGAAATGCAAGAGCCGATGGATTCTTGCCAGTGTACATAAGAATTGTACACAAAAGTAAACCGGGTTATATCAAGACCGACAAAATCGTTTCCCCTAAAGGAATCGCAAAGTCGGGTGATATAATAGACCCTGTTGTTAACGAGTATTGTGCGAAAGCCATACTTCGTTACTCCGATATGTTAAACAGAGTGGATAGCCACAACTGGAGTGTGCGTGACGTTGTCAATTATCTCACTGCTGAAAATGACGATGTTTGCTTTAGTGATTACGCACGTCAGCACATAGCACGTCTTATCAGCAATGGACAAGACCGGACGGCACGTAACTACGAGTTGGCAATCGGACATCTCGAACGTTACTTCGGCACCACTCAGGTGATGTTCTCGCAACTCACTTCCACCGCCGTTACCCTTTGGATAAAGAGTCTCGAAAGCACACACCGAGCAAAAGAGATG
>SFTJ01000027.1 GCA_004563195.1 bacterium | reverse complement strand
AGCAAAAGCAAAGTAACCAAAAAGGGCTGACTCCTGCAATAGGTGCCAGCCCTGATTTTTTTCTGCCCGGCTCAAAAAAGTTTTATCGGACAGCAATAAAATTTTATAAAAACTTACAGCGACCTGTTTCGGTATTGAAGCGGGTCGCTGTGATATAGTGGGGCAAGCTTAGTGGGGCAAGCCTGCTAATGATTCGTGCTGAAAATTAGAGATTTTTGGGCTTGATGTCGAGCTTCACGGGCTTAATCATGTTTTCGGGCTCGAGGATGGTGTCCAAATCTTCCTTCGAGAGGATGTCGTGCTCAAGCACAAGGTCGTAAACACCCTTGCCGGTTTCGAGCGCTTCTTTGGCTATCTTGGTGGAATTCTTGTAGCCGATAACCGGGTTGAGCGCAGTCACCACGCCAATGCTGTCGTGTACATAGCGTCGGCAAGTAGCTTCGTTGGCAGTGATGCCATCGATGCAGAGGGTGCGCAATGTGTCGAAGCCGTTCATAAGCAATTCAGCCGATTCGAAGCAGCATTGAGCCATAACGGGTTCCATAGCATTGAGTTCCATTTGTGCAGCCTCGCCACTCATGGCCACGCAGAGGTCGTTGCCGATAACCTTGTATGAAATCTGGTTCATCACTTCGGGGATAACCGGGTTGACCTTGCCCGGCATAATCGACGAACCGGGTTGCATAGGAGGCAAATTAAATTCGCCCAAACCGCAACGCGGACCCGAAGCGAGGAGACGCAAGTCGTTGCAAATCTTATTCATCTTCACAGCCACGCGGCGCATAGCCGATGAATAGCCCACGAGGCACGAAGTGTCGGAAGTGGCACCTACGAGGTCATCGCTGAGCACCACGTTCCAGCCGGTGATTTCAGCCAAAGCCTTCACGCAGAGTTCGGCATAGCCCGGTTCGGCAGTGATGCCGGTGCCTATGGCAGTGGCGCCCATATTCACTGTGAGGAATTCTTCGGCAGCGAAGTTGAGGTTGGCTATCTCGTTGCGCAGTATGCTTGCAAATCCGTTGAAAGTCTGACCGAGCGTCATAGGCACAGCGTCCTCGAGCTGAGTGCGGCCCATCTTGATAACGTGCTTAAACTCTTCGGCTTTGCGCTGGAAAGCGTCGATTAAGTCGGTAAGATGCTTCACCAACTTGTGGTGAGTGAAGTACATGCCGATGTGTATGGCAGTGGGGTAAGCGTCGTTGGTCGATTGCGAGCGATTCACATGGTCGTTGGGCGAGCAATATTGGTATTCGCCGCGTTGGTGACCCATGATTTCGAGAGCGCGATTGGCAATTACCTCATTGGCATTCATGTTGGTGGTGGTGCCGGCGCCGCCCTGAATCATGTCTACAGGGAAGTGATTGTGATGTTTGCCATCGAGAATCTCACGGCATGCTTGCACTATGGCTTGAGTCTGGCTTTCGGTAAGAAGTCCGAGTTTTGAGTTAGCGATAGCAGCACCCATCTTGGTGATAGCGAGGCCATTGATAAAATCGGGGTATTCATTGAGATGAAACTTGCTGATGCGGAAGTTTTCAATACCTCTTAGCGTCTGCACGCCGTAGAGAGCCTCTTGTGGCACCTCACGCGCGCCAAGCAAATCGCTTTCTGTGCGAGTCGGTTTAGATTTTAAATTTTCCATAAAGTGTTATTAAATTGTTTTAAGTAGGTTATTCTCGAATTTTGAATAGTTTTCAGTATGTGTTTGTAAATGGTGTGATAAATTTAGCACAAATTATTGTTATGGCGAGCGCTTAATGTGAAATTAACAACATTTAAACATTCATCAGGCGCGCTTGTGGTGCCAAATAAAACAAGTCTCGAGGCTGTGCCATGTTTTTATTTACATTCAGCACAGCCTCGAGGGCTTCAGTTATGCAGTTATTGTCTTAAACTACAGAGTTTGTCAATCTTCGTCTTCTATCGTTAAGTCGTCGTCGGGACGCTTGCGGTTTACCAGATAACATATAACCACAGTAGGCAAAATGAGCGACATGGCGAAGCAAGCGGCGAGTGCTATTAGACTCTTTGTCTTGAGCGGCTTGATATCGCAGTAAGCCGGGTCGATAACAAATCCGCGCGGGAAGTTGAGCGAGAGTGTCATGGCATTGGTGTAACGCTTTTCGAGGAGGAATCCGTAAAGTTCGTTCATCAATGCCTGATCGCGAGTGATGTTGATGAATTCGCGCTGCAATTCGGGCACCTTATTGAGTTTGCTGCGATATTTACCGCTATATGAAGATATGGCAGCTATGGTGTTGAGCGTGTTTCTCTTGGAAATTTCCACGCTTTCGCGCACCACATCGCGCATAGCGTCGATTTGAGTCTTTAATACTCGCACGGCGGGGTTGTCGCCGTTGGCCGATGCTTCGATTTGCTGTTTTTGTAGTATGAGTTCGTTATAGGTGTTTACGCTTTCGTTTTCGGTAGTGCTGGGAAGCAAGTCGTAGCGTCGATTTTCATCGTTAATGACGGAGAGAATCAGGTCGTAGGCCTTCACCAGATTGTTTTGCTGGAGAATGGTCTTTTCGGCCTCTTTGTCAGTGGCATAGAGGAAACTTGCTTCCGACGATGGATTGATAAGATTGTTCTTGGTTTGGAAATCCTGATAGCGGGCTTCGACGTCGCTAATCTGCTGAGCGATGTCGGCTATCTGCTTGTCGTAGAACTCAATCGACTGTAGGGCACGGTCGTTTTTGCGATTCATTCTTATTTCGTTGTATATGGCTATGATTCCGTTGAGTATGTCCATGCCATATTTTTTGTTGGTGGTTTTGAAGCTGAGTGCTACGCCATCGCCCTTTTTTGAAGCATAGTCCACATATATCAGTTCGTGTATGGCGTTAGCCATAGAGTGTGTGTTGGATAGATTCACACGTATGGTGCGCTCTTCGCCGGTGATGAAATGCTTCGATTTGTAGATTTGGAATTTGCCGTATATTGTGTTGAGTTCGGTGGGGAGCACTACATCTTTCTTGGTGCAGAGAGTGGTGTTGCCCAAGCCGAAAAATCCCGGTTCTATCAACTCGATGTCCACTTTCCCCGACTTTTTAATGTCGACTGTCATGCGCAGACCCGTGCTGATGGTGTCGAGCAGCGAGTCGGCACACGACACCAATATGGGTGTTTGGTCGTAGAGGTTATATTTTTTGAAATTGCGGCGCTCGATGTAGGTGCGGTTGATGTTAAGACGTTTCACCACCTTCATCTGCACGTCGTGCGATTGGAAAATGAGCAATTCGTTGTCGACCGACGAATTGCCCATACCGCCAATCGAGAAAGTGCGCATCACCGAAGCCATACCGCTACCGAGTTTGCCGGCAGAGCCCGATTCGCCATTGTCGTCCTCGATAAGCACGATGGCATGAGTGCGATACACATCCATGTGGATAAAGTGATAGGTGATGCCAAGTGCCATCATCACTATAAATGCAATGAGATACCAATACCAACGTTTGCGCATGGCGCTGATGTATTTTCTCAAATCGATGCTGTCGTTTTCTTTCATATTGATTGTTATGTGGTTTTATTTGTTATTTCTTTTGGTTGTACTTTTAGTTCCTGCCGGTGGCAGCCTTGTTCGTATAGGCCTGTGAGGGCAGCTTTGCGCTCTTCAGTGCTGATGTTGCGAAATGGAGCGACTATCTGTCCTAAAAGAAGCATAGTTATCAGTCCGCCTGCCTGAGTAAAGAAAGTGCCGCCTACATTTTCAATCATTATTGTCACTATGGTGAGTACACCTACCATAAAATAGTAGCGATTTTCGCGGTGAAGCACTAAACGGAGCTTTTGGAATACCCACACGAAGAAATATATGAATAAGGCTATACCAATAAGCCCGAATTGTGCAAAAGAGGCATAGAAAGTGTCGCAAATGAAGTTGGGGTATTGTTCAGAAAGGCCAAACACCTTGTTGAGATCGTATTGGGCATAAACGGCTGAATAATTGACACTTGGAGTAGAGGCATAGGTGGCGTATGAAGCGAGTCCTGAACCGAGTAGAGGATAGTCGCAAAGTATCATAAACATACCCAATAGGAGAGCCGGACGCGCAAAGGTTTGCGCCGTGTCGGCATCGAATGTGTCCCCGTTGCCGGTGAGGAAATAATAATTGATTTTGCTCCACGACACTATAAGTACCGCTACTATCACAGCCACCACTATGCCCACTTGCTTAGCCGATATTTTGCGGAACATGCCCGGCTTGTAGATTAAGAGCATAAATAGCGAAATCACCACCTCTCCGTAATATTTAGAGCGTGTGCAGAGCAATCCCACAGCGAGAATGCCCAAGGCGCAGTAGATATCGGAGCGTGCTATGGTGCCATCGCGGCGAACACTTGCCAAAAGGTGGATTAGGAAGCAAGTAAATGCCACCGAACCGAAATAGGCCACATGGAATAACACATCTTCCACCGTAGATGTGACGAATAGCAATATCAGCAGCATTATAATGGCTCGAGTGGTGCCTTTGAGCACTTGTAATTCCCAGGGCTTGAATTGTGGCTTTATGGAGTAACCTATGAAGAATGCCACGAATGGTTTCAATTCGATAACGAAGTCCAATAATATTGCTTTTGGAGTATTGAAGTCGAGCACCACTATCGAATAAACGGCGTAAACGGTCATCACAGCCACTACACCGAAGAGCCCAAGGTAGCGCTTAAAGTCGCGATTGATTGCCAAGTCGAGAGCTATAAGCATAGCCATAAAGAGCACACCGAGCTCGTCGGCACTCTTAAATAGCGCCGGAGCAAGTATCTGTGCCAAAAGCATATAGATAAATATCCAAAAATAGGCTCGGCTTAGGCTTAGCATTGCTTTGTGATAATGGGTTCGGTGGAAGTGATTTTTTTTGTTTGCCGGTGTAATTATTTGGCTATTAGCGCTATGGCAAGCGAAGCTATTACACTTGCAGCACTCACTATGGTGGAGATTACGCTCAGTTTATAGCCGTTGTCTTGGCTGTAGCGTGAATTTGACTTAAGCACTTGGTTAGGCTCCACATACACCACATCGTTCTGACGGAGGTAGAAATAGGGCGATGAGAGCAGATTGGCATCGTTGAGGTTGAGTCGGTGATACATACGCTGACCGTTTTCTTCGCGAATGAGCAACACATTCTCGCGGCGGCCATAAGGAGTGAGGTCACCGGCTTCGGCTATGGCATCGAGTATGGAGTAGCGCTCCTTTACCACAGTTATGGCGCCGGGAGTCTTCACCTCGCCGAGCACATTCACGCGATAGTTGAGCAATTGCACACGCACATAAGGATCAATAACATTTTTTGCCACTTTGGCGGTGATTTGGTCGCATAGTTGGGCTGTGGTGAGTCCTTGTGCTTTGATTTTGCCTATTATGGGCATATTGATGAAGCCATCGTGGTCTACAACATAGGTTTGCAGCGATTGCTGCTGAGTCACAGTTTGCTTTTCTGCGCGATTGCTGATGGCAGTGAGCGGAGCATTGTAGGGCGCAGTGGCTTCGGGAGTGAGCGAAGTGATGGTGATAACGAGTTCGTCGTCGGGGATTATGGTTATCTCATATTTCCCGCTTTCTATGGTGCCGGAAGTGCTTTCGGCAGGCAGATTGGAGAAATATGTCAAGTTGTCTTTACTCGATTTGCATGATGCAAGCGCTGCCATGAGGCAGAACGCTATAATAAGTTTGGTTGCTTTCATTTTTTTCGTTTTACCGGTAAAAAAATAGTGTTCGTTATATATTCATTTAACGAGCACTAAGCACTAATATTGCCTGTCGGGGCAAATATTACTAAAATGGAGGAATTGCAGGCGGCTATGATACTCAAGCTACAGCCTCGTGGTGGGTGCCGATGAGCCATAACCGACGCTTATTCCTGAAGCCGAGTCATCCACAAACCGTGGAGATTGCAGTAGGCATACACTTCGAGCACTTTCTGCGGGTCTACGCTAATGTTAGCCCGAGGTTCGGCATCGAGTGGCACCACTATGCCGCCTTCGGTGGTGAGCACATATATGAAGTCTATGTGGTGCTCGGTGGACATAGGGTGGGGCAGGCTGCCTATTTTCACTTCTATGGTGAGATTGTCGATGGTAGTAATCACCGGCACATGCTTTTCGGTGTCGGCATCCACGGTGTTAGGCTTGAGTTCAGTCATTCGAGCGCCGCAGCAGAACACGGGCACGCTGTGGTCTACCACCTTCATCACTACATTGCCGCAATTGAGGCATTTAAAAAATTTTACATTCATAATATCCAAGCGTTTTTTTAATTGTTGATTATGCCAATAATTAATCACTGTAGGTATAACAAAATTTTGCCCAAAATGGTTTGCCTACGCTCATCATAAAGCATAGTTTTTTGCCGGATGGATGCCCGGTGGAAAATTTTTTTGAAAAATATGGCAAATCGGTGAACTATTTTCTGCGGCGATTGTTTATCACAATAAACGAAAACAAACACTTTAATACTTATAACTATGCGGCTGTGCATGATAATATTGCTTTGGGTGCTGGGTGGAGTGCTAAACGCCACCGAAGCCAATCACACCCTACAGCCTACAGTTATTGCTACTTTCAACGCCAATCATTCAATAGAGGAATCACAACTCACAGGGTGGTGCGGCATTGAGTGGAACAGCGCTTCAGATGCCATTGTTCCGTTGGGTGCCGAGCCGATTGTTCTGCCTAATCACGCGAGCCGCACCGCCCGCCCAAGCCGGGATCGCCGATGCGACATAAGAAATCTGATGAATCCTCTTTATATAAGCTCATCGCAGCACGATTACAGTAGAGTGGCAAACGTCAGTTATGCCCCTCGCTTTTATCGTGAATTGAGCAGCGCACGATGCGTAGGATTAGTGCGCAGTTGCGACTATTATGTCTACACACTAAATGTAATTTTGTCTTAGCCCGCCACGACGCAGCGATGCGCTCGGAGTATGCTTTATATGTTATGCTACGGGGCTATGATATTACTTTTTTAAAATTAAAATCAATCCTAAGTTACATTTTTACCCAATCCTACAAATTATGAACAATAATCAAACCGAGTGCATGCAGGCACAATCGCCTGTGATGCTCACACAATATATCGACACTCATTCGGCTTTCACTCGACGTATCGACGCACGGCGTCTTGCCATTTGCCTTGCATTTCTTGTTATAGGCGGCGCATTGATTTATCTTGGCAATGCCTTAGGCAGCCTCAGCGAGCAAGAGCAGTTTGCCCTTAGTGCCACCGGAGTGGTGGTAGTGTCGATTTCGCTCATGGCTGCAGTGCTGAAACTGCGATATCGAGCATATGCAGTCACAGGAACAAGGTTGCAGCAACACGATGTGTATTTCGACCGCAACCAGTTAGACCGAATACGCAGGGCTGTAGACACAGCCGACTTTTCGCTATTGCCGGTTCCCAAGACGGACGGCGAGCTTCGATTAGAAGCATTTACGGCGGTTGACGATGATGTGGTGTGCCTTCAAATTAGCGAATATGTCGACTATAATTATTATCCGCTTACGGCTCCTGTGCTATATACCGATGTGAAGGCACACCCGCTGATGGATTTTTTCGAACGATACTAATTGATTTGTGGTTTTTATTGACTTGGTTACTTAAAAAGATTGGTTACTCATGATAGATGCATAATTCTTTTTATTACGGGCTTAATTATGGTTAGTTCCCGTGTTTGTTAGACTCTACTCTATAATTTTGGTTAAGTGTGGTCCGTGTATGGCGAGAGGTCAAGCACGGATTTTTTTTGCGATGTGCGATTTCTGAAACACATTTCAAAAAAATCTAATCTTAAACGGGATGCAACTATTTTACGGTATAATGGAATTATTTTTGAGAATGATAAGTGTGGAAATTTTTTTGGTATTAATGTGCAAAATTATGGCAATAATTTTTGATATTGCCGTAATTTTGTATATCTTTGTTTGAATTAAGTGATAGAGACAATGAATAATTGCAGGCAAGACATAATGAACTATGCACTCTCGCAGCCTTATTTCGGGTTGCGCGATTTATACGATTATCTTGAAAAGGATTGCAATTCGACCATAACTCGCAAAACCATTTCCTGGTATCTGACGCAGTTGGTAGAATCAGGCGAGTTGCAGAGATTGTCGCGCGGTAAGTATGCTGTGGCTTTTAGACAGCAATTCCAGATAATTCCTACCGAAGAACAGCATAAACTGATAAAAGATTTAAATCAAAAATGGCCATATGCTCACTTTTGCATATACAACGGAAGTATCATCAGTCCTCTACAGCATCATATTTCCGCTAATAATATTACATACATTGAAACCGAGCGTGAAGCTATAGTAGCAGTGTTTAACTATTTGAGAGATAATGGAAAAGATGCTTATTTGCAACCTACACGCCAACTGATATCCAACTACATCGACCTTTCTCAACCTGCAATATTTGTAAAGCCACTCATCACGGAGTCGCCAATACAAGAATGTGGTGGAATATTTGTTCCAACATTAGAAAAACTCTTGGTGGATTTACAAAAAGACAAGGATTTTTTCTACTTACAAGAGTTAGAAGGGTTTCATATTTTTCAAAATGCACTATCACTCTATGCCGTTAATATAAGTCGCCTATTTCGATATGCCGACAGACGTGGAATAAAAGATGAAGTAAAAGCAATAATTGAAACTATCAATTCGTATGATTAGTAAAGAATGTTTCACAACCGAATGGATTGCGAAAAAATCGGTAGAACTGCACTACAACGACCGAAACCTTATTGAGAAGGTGATTAGAGCATTATCCCTACTTGAGATGCTATCGGCATCGGGTTGTCCTTTTCATTAATCTGTATGGGTGCCTAACCGATAAAAAATAGCAGAGGAGATGCCTGTGGGGCGCTCCTCTGCTTGGATATATAATACATTTTATTTAGTTGATTATGAGAGTATTTTAATTGCCTTTATTCTGATATTCAAGTGGTGATAGATATTATAGTTTTATTTTTTTGCCATTCATTATAAATATGCCGTGTTGAGGGTTCTTCACTTCGCGGCCTGTGAGGTCGTATATGCGATTGTCGTCGGCGGGAATTATGGTGTCGCCATTGATTATGGCGCCCAAGCCGGAGGTGTTGCCATTGGCGTCCTTAAATGCTACTTTTATGATGCCGTCGGCTCCCAATCCGGGAAATGCCTCGTCGATGTTGGGGCCGTAAAGGTAGGCGCTGAATGTGGGCAGCGTGCATGGCTCCGCAATTCCGGCTATGCCGTTGTCGTTAGGTAGATAGTAGTGCTTGAGTGCATCGGAGTCGGTGAGCATAAGCATGTGATAAAGCGCGTGGAAAGTCCAGTCGCCCGAAGTCACGCTTTGTTCGCCATCCGACGATAGGGTGACCATGCCGTTTTCGCTCTCTGCCACAAATTCGTCGATTTCGCTATCGGTGAGGCTTTTCACCACATAGGGCATATCGGCTTGAGGCGAATCGGTCTCTTTAAACGATAGTATGCCGTTGTCGTTGACACCTTCAAATTCATAGAAAGCGAAGTTGGAGCGAGTCTGCTTATTTGGCTTGAACGGCAACGAAATGGTGGCGAGTTTGTGCGAAGCATTGGCGCGACGCATCACTATGTCGGTGTAGACATTGTTGTTGCTGTAGAAAGTTTTGATGTTACCGGCATCGAGTATCAATTCCTTCTTGGTGAGAGCCGAGCAACCGTCGAACGCACTTTGGTCGATGTTTTCAGGATTGCCCTGAAAATTCACCGATTGGAGCGCACTGCATCCGGTGAAGCAGTCCTTGCCTATGGTGCTCACCTGTGCCGGAATGGAAACCTCGGTGAGCGATGTACATTCCGAGAAGCTGCCTTCAGCCATCGTTTCGAGTTTGGCTGGCAATTCGAGCGTAGTGAGTGAGCTGCATGAGGCAAAACTATAACTGCCTATGGCAGTCACTTCGTCGGGCAAATCGAGGCTTTCGATTTTGTTGCAATTCATAAAACTCTTCTTGCCTATGCTCCTGATTTGCGATGCTTCGTCAAAATCAACGGCAGTGATGGTGCTCTTGTTGTAGAAACAATAGTCGCCAATGGCAACCACGGTATAAGTTTCGCCCTTGTGCTCTATGGTGGCAGGGATGTGCACCACTTGTGGATTATTGTTAAAGCAGATTATAAGTGTAGCTTCTTTTGTCTCGGTGTTGAGTGTATAGGTCATTCCGCCAAGCGATAGGTCGAGCGCTTGAGCAAAAATGTAGCTGAGACTGAATATTACAGCAAAAATTAATTTTTTCATCTTCGTATATATACTCTGAATATTATTAGGTGCAAATAATGATGTGTGAGGTTTAAATCAACTCCAAAGTTATTATAAATAATTGAAAATTAAGAATTTTTTGACAAAATTATTTTCACTATCCGGATAAAACTTATTCGCTTTGCAAAGAGAAACAGCTGAAAATGCCGATTGGATGCAGAAAAATGATAAAATCGTATCGCGTACGCCCGATGAACAAAAATCGGCGGCGCGGCGTTATGATAAGTAAAAAAATACTATAATAATAAACAGCAGAAAACTACAATGAAAATCAAAAACACTTTTTTAATTATGTCAATCATGGTGGCAGCAGCCGCTGCTAATTTCCAAAATGCTCAGGCATGCACAGGCATCACGCTCACCACCACATCGGGAGCCATAGTTCCCGCCCGCACCATAGAGTGGGCAGGAGGCGACATAGGAAGCCTATATCAGATAGTGCCCAGAGGCTATGTGCAGCGCTCGCTCGTGCCCGGAGGCGACCGCCGAGGCATGACATTCAAAGCCCGTTACGGCTATGTGGGACTCGCCGTGGCGCAGCCCGAATATGTGGTCGACGGAATGAACGAAGCCGGACTCGTGGCAGGACTCTTCTATTTTCCCGGCTACGGCTCCTACGAACCCTACGATGAGCATAACCGCAGCACCACAATAAGCGATTTTCAACTCGTGTCGTGGATACTGAGCCGCTTCGCCACCGTCGACGAAGTGCGCCAAGCCATAGCCGATGTGCATGTGGTGGCAGTGGATCCGCGCTCATCTACAGTGCACTGGCGCGTGGTGGAACCGAGCGGCAAGCAGATAGTGATAGAGATAGTCGACGGCCAAGCACGAGTCTACGACAATCCCATAGGCGTGCTCACCAATTCGCCCGGATTTGAGTGGCATCTCACCAATCTCAACAACTATGTGAATCTCCTGCCCGGTAAGGTGCAAACCAACCGTTTGGGCAATGTGGAGATGAACGCATTTGGCGGCGGAAGCGGCATGCACGGATTGCCCGGCGACTTCACTCCGCCCTCGCGATTTGTTCGCGCAGCCATGTTTCAAGCCACAGCGCCACGCCTTGACGACAGCCAAGCCACTGTGATGCAGGCATTTCACATATTAAATAATTTCGACATCCCCGTGGGCATACAGTTTGCCACAGGCGAAGCAGTGCCCGATGTGCCAAGTGCCACCCAATGGACTGTGGCGAGCGACATCTCACAACGCAAAATCTATTATCGCACCATGTACAACAGCAATGTGCGATGCATTAGCCTCGCCGACATCGACTTCGGCAAAGTATCCCACCAATACGCCCCTCTCGACCCCACCAAACACCACCCCGTGGAGAATGTCAAAATTAAATAATTCGGCTCGGTAGCATATATATAAAAAGCAATTCACTTGCGACGGATGCGTGGGTGAATTGCTTTTTTGTTATGTATGTAAGCTGTATGGTTTAGGCTTATTTAGCGGGGACTATTTCGAATATTTCGGCGGGACCGGTGATGGTGATTTTGGTGGCTCCGGGGGCTATTTCTTGCTTGAATAGCGGTGTTCTGACTTGCTCACTTGCCACTTTGTTGCCTTTGGCGTCGAATTGCTCTACGGTGAGGGCATCGTTTTCGAGGCGGGTGAGGAATGTGTATGCCTTAACATCGGCGGGCACCTCGAAGGTGAGAGCATCGGTGCTGCGGAATGATGTGCCCGGGTGATTGTCGAAGGCGTAGAGAGCGGCTTGGCTGTCGGCGGCAGTTACGGCAAATCCGAGTTGTGCGGCATTCACGGGGTTGACTTCGAAGCTGCGCACAGCCACCCAGTTGGTCTTGTCGGATGGCAATTTTATGAGTCGGATGTAGCGTGCTTTGATGGTTTCGCCTGTCCAGTGCACTATGTATTGCTTTTGCATATCATCGATGAGTGTATGCCATGTTTTGCCGTCGGCAGAGTATTCGAGGCGAGCGTGGTCGAAGTAGTCGACGTCGTCAACCGAGTTGCGGCCTTGCAGAATCTTTATTTCCCACACATCGCGCAGAGTTCCCATATCCACGCCGAACCATTCGCCGCCTTTCTTGCTCTGAGCGGCTCCTGAGTGGTAGTAGGTGGTGGAGTCGTTGTCGAACATCAGTTTGCTTTGGGTGGTGCGAAGTGTGGCAAAAGAGCCTGTGCCTTTGAGTGTGGCGGGGCGCAGACCTGTGAGGGTTTCGAAGAATTGGTCGCGCATGTCGTCCATAGCGGTTTCGTAGAAGGGTTGCAGCTTCATGGTGCCGCATTTGTGGGCTTCGTAGGCTGCAATCTGTTCGCGGCTCATGAGGTTGTCGAGGTAGCCTTTCCAGAATGCGGCATTGTTGCCTTGCTTATATAGTTTGAGGAGGTCTAATGTGCGGAGTCCACGCTTGCCGAGCAGGGTGAATTGGGTGAGCCATGGCGCTAACTCTTTCATGAGCAGTTTGTTGGTGCACTTGGCGTTCATTTGAGCTTCGGCTTGAGCCACGCGAGAAAATTCGGCATAGAGGGCGTCGAATTGCGATTGCGAGTAATTGTCTATTCCGAAAGTGTTGGTTTCCCACGACTCGGCGCGGCGGTATCCGGTCTCGGTGTCGCAAGAGTGGATAGCGAAAGTGCGATATGCATCGGCTGCTTCGGGTGTTAGTTCCTCGATGCCGCGTTCCCAGTTGTCGATTGGGTTATAAGCAGAGGTGTTCCAGCAGTAGTCGCCCACGCCATAGAGAGCGAGTTTCGAAGCTTCGCCGTGTTCCATAGGGTTGCTCACGAGGCCGCTGAGGTCGGCAGCAGTGAGAGAAGTGTCGAGGCCGTAGGTGGGGCCTTGCATAATGATGTGTCGAGCGTAGTCGGTAACCGGGAAGTTCCACCAGTAGTAAGCCGGGCGCTTGATGCGCGAGTTGACCCATTCCATGGTTTCGCGAGTGAGGTCGCTGCACACCACGTCGCCGGTCCAGAACACTTTGATAGAAGGGTGCAGAGTTTTACCGTAAATGGCGAGGCTGCCGTTTTCGGTGGGGTTAGCCCAGAGGCGCGAATAGTCGGTGGGGCAAACGGTGAGCGGATTAACGTCGCCCTTGGCTTCCACAAATTCGCGATGCAGGCGGTTGAGGAGCTCGGTTTGCTTCACGGGGTTGGTGCCTTCGCCCGAGATGTCGTCGAAGAAGATGGCAAAAGTGCGCACTCCAAGGTCGTACATAAGGTTGAACTTATTCACGAGATTTTGGTAGTCCTCTTCGTTCCACTTTATGTCCTGTCCCGGGTGGATAGCCCACACGAAGTCGACAAAATTGCGGTTGCAAGCATCCACGAGTTCCTTTATCTGCTTGGCTTCGACAGCAGGATAAGGTTTGCGCCAATTCGGGCAGCTGTGGAAGTGGTCGTCTTTAGGACCATATAGATAAGTGCTCAACTTGCACTTGCCGTAGAAGTCGATGAGCGATAGTCGCACCTCGTGCGACCAGGGAGTGCCGTAGAAACCTTCCACCACACCTCGATTTTCGAGGTCGGGATAGTCGTTGATGGTCATATAAGGCACATTTCCGCTTTTGCCCACAGGGCTTTGCATGATTTGGCGCAGGGTTTGCAAGCCATAGAATGCGCCGCGGGCGTCATATCCGAGGATGCTCACGCCGCGCTTGTTGATGGTGATGCTATATGCGCCCGACACGGCTTTGATGCCCTTTTTGACAGCTTTTTTTGCATCGAAGTCCACTTCAAGTTTTACGCCTTTGGCGTTAAGCGAGATGCCTTCGGCTGCGAGCATCTCAAATTGCTCACTGAAACGCTTCTTTTTGTCGGCGGCTTTGAAACCGCTGCGCACATCGAGCGAGCCATCGGCTTTTATTATTTGATGTGGGGTGGGGTTGATAATCAGCCCTTGATGGTCGATTTTCTTGCCCGGGATAGCCACAACATCTTGCTTCTCACCGCGCTGCGAACTCAAGTCGAATTCGCTGTCTTGAGCCATGGCATTGCCGCAAAGCATAGCGCCCGCTGCCAACACCGAGAGTAGTCTGTAATTAATCTTCATTATTAAAAATAGGTAAAATATATTAGTAAATGGTTTAGTTTCAGCTGCATAGCTATAGATTGCATACACATTAAGATGCAACTGACAGCAAAGCAATGCCTAATTTACAAACTTTTCGGCGCTAATCAAGCATAGCTCGAGCAAAAAATTTCTTATTTAGGAGAGAATCTCAATAATCGAAGCCCCAAAACTTGCTCATAATACGAAGCCGGTGGAGCAAGGCGAGACCCACGGCAGCCACTGCAGTGGAGACGAGCGAGCCGGTCATTTAATAAAAATGACACTAATGACATTTTTGTAAAATGATTTTTTGTTATTTTGGGTTGTAATATATATCTTTGCATTTAATAAAAGTGACACAAATGACATTTTTGTAAGATGATATGATAATACGACGGGATAAATATTTAAATGAATTGATAAGTTGGAAGCACACCGACTTAATAAAGATAGTAACCGGATTGCGGCGATGCGGAAAGTCATTTTTGCTTCTGAACCTCTTTCATCAGCATTTGCTCGACAGCGGCACCGATGCGAGTAGAATAATAGAAATAGCGTTAGACGACATCGAAAACGAGGAGCTGCGAGACCCGATGAAGATGTTGCAGTATGTAAAGCAACGCATCAAGGACGCTAATCAATATTATTTGATAATAGATGAGGTGCAGTTGCTGGGCAGGTTTGTGGAGGTGCTCAATAGTTTTATGCGCATGCCTAACGTGGACGTGTATGTAACGGGGAGTAATTCGCGGTTTTTATCGAAGGATGTGGCAACCGAGTTCAGAGGCAGGGGTGTGGAGATACACATCTATCCGCTTTCGTTCGCAGAGATGTATGCTGCTGTAGGTGGAGATAAGTATGCACTTTGGAAACAGTATTACACCTATGGTGGACTTCCGTATCTTGCTTCACTGCAAGATGATGCGCAGAAGATAGCGTATCTTGAGTCGCTTAACCGAACGCTTTATTTGCGAGATATGGTGGAGCGCAACGGGGTGGCGAATGTAGATGCTTTCGCCGAACTTATGTGTGTTATGGCATCGGGGATAGGTGCGCCGTGCAATCCAACCAAGATTTCCAACACCTTCAGGTCGAGCAAGAAGGAGACACTCGCTTCGCAGACCATAGCCAATTATATTTCGCACATGGAGGATGCGTTTATACTGGAAAAAGCCACGCGATATGACATCAAGGGACGAAAATACATAGGCACCTTGTCGAAATATTATTTTCAAGATGTGGGGTTGCGTAATGCGTTGCTGAATTTCCGACAAGTGGAGGAAACGCATATTATGGAGAATATTATCTACAACGAATTGCGTAGTCGCGGCTATAGTGTGGATGTGGGAATGGTGGAAGTTAGAACTTCGAGTGAGCGAAAGCAGTTGGAAGTGGATTTTGTTGCCAATAAGGGCGACCGACGATATTACATACAATCGGCATATGCTTTGCCCGATGAAGCGAAGCGCGAACAAGAATTGGCATCGCTGAAACGCATAAGCGATTCGTTCAAAAAAATTATTATCGTGCGCGATGATATTGCACCGTATTACGACGATAACGGTGTGAGAATTATGGGCTTGATGGACTTCCTTTTGAATGCCGAGAGCGAAGATTTTTAGTCTGCTTTTTTGGTGCTGTTTGCCCTGGTCATTTAATAAAAATGACACTAATGACATTTTTATTAAATGACCGAGGCGTTGTGAGGGTGTAATAGTAGGTTTTGTTTCTCTATTCTAAGGGTTTTAAGGTGCACATGGCTTCGATGAGCATGCAGCCGGTGAGGTGTGATGTGAGGGACACCACGTCGTTATCGGCTGGGGCTTGGTGCCAGCGGCCGGCGTAGAGCATGGTGCGAGGGTTGATGCCTTCGTCGGCCATCACAGTGGCGAGACGGGTGATATAGTCGCGAAAACGGGTGCGAGTGGCGAGGTCGAGGTCCTTCTCGTTGATTAGTTTTACGAAATATCGGAAAAATATGCCGTGGAACAAGCCACCGTCGCCACCCGGAGCATCGCTGAGCGTACCTTGGTTTACGGTCATATTTTCGATTACATAATTTGCTGCAAGCGTGGCATCGCGCAGATACTGGCTGTCGCCGGTGATGTTATACAGCTCATGGGCGGCACCGAGGAATGTGCCCACATTGTAGGTAAACACCATGTGGCGAGCTATCTCGCCGCGACTGTTTATATTGTCCCACACGGCGCCGGTGTTGCGGTCGAAGAGCACCGATTTTTGCCAGGTGTATATCTTCACCGCCTCATTGAGATAGGCTTCGCGGCATTTGCCGCCTTTAACCCCGGCTTTGCGGTAGAAGCGATAGAGTCGGGCAGCAATGAGTGCAGCCGGGCCGTTGGAGCAAGAGTTTTTCGACTTTCCGGTGTCCACTTTCCAAGTGATTCCGCCATACCACGGAGCCTCGTTTTCGGGTCCCCAAGTGCTCCAGATGTAGTCGTCGTAGAGTTGTCGGGCCTTATCGATGTATCGGCGATTGCCTGTGCTTTCCCACATTCTTATCAGCGCAAGAGCTATCCACTCCATGTCGTCGACGTAGGGGTTCCACCAGTGGTCGTGGTCGTTGATGCCCGCCACGAAGTTGTTGTCGGGGGCTCCCTGCCACCAAAGTGGGTAGATATTGCGATATTGCTTGCTGCCGGTGCGCAGATAGGCGTCCACTATCACATCTATGGCGTGGGCTTGAGGCCAGTAGTGCTCGTGCCTGAGGTCGGCTTGTTGACTGAGGTAATTGAAATAGTAACGCTGAGGATGGTCGGCAAAACTTGCTCCCCAGAAATTGGAGATAAGAGCTTGCGACATACCTTCGGCCAAAGAATGCCAGTCGCGAGTGTTTTGACACCATGCCGAGGCGCATATAGCGGCGGCAAAGAGTAGGGTGGTGAAGCGTTTCATTGTTCTTTCGGGTTCGGTTTTTTGTTTATGACATTATATCCTTTTTTGCTCGCAAACGCTACAAACGCTTCGAGCGCAATGCCAAAATTATGAATTTTGCGTCAAAAAGGCAAATAATAAGCCCGGGTAGGGCAGAAAAAGGTCGGTCGGTGAGAAGAGCGGAGAGCAAAGGTGATGTTGTGAATAACTTTTTTTGAAATTGGAGGGTATATATTGCTAACTATGACTAACTTTGTGGTTTGAAAGCAAAAAGAGGTGTCGGCTAAGCCGATGCCGATAATATTTATAAACATCGAAAGGTCCGAAGAGATGATGCATTTTTCGATATTATTAAGTTTAGAGGTATGTGTCCTGCTTGGGGCGGCATTGATACTGTGTGTGGTGGTGATAATGTGGACAGCTCGCCGCCATAATGCCATAAAGCGAGCATCGGCAGCAAGCGAGAGCGCAGAAACTACCGACACGCTTGCTCCCGCCACCGTGATAGTGTATTGCCACAATCAGGGTGCACAGTTGCAGCGATTCCTGCCTTATCTGCTCAATCAGAATTATCCGAAATATGAGGTTATAGTGGTGAATGACAGTTCGATAGACAACACTGCTGAGGTAATCTCGAATTTTCTTGTAGAATATAGCAACCTACGCCAGACATTTATCCCCGACGGCAGTCGCAATGTGTCGCGCCGCAAACTTGCCATAATGCTTGGCATCAAAGCCGCCCGCCACGAATTGATAGTGGTGACCAACGCCAACTGCTGTCCGGCAGGGCCCAACTGGCTGATGAATATGTGCCGCAACTTCACCGAAGGCACCGATGTGGTGATAGGTTATGCCGCACCGCGATATAAAAAAGATAAGCGCTTCGGGGCAAACTTCAGAGTGTATGACACCGTTACCGAATCGGTGCAATATCTCGCTTGCGACATCAATGGCTATCCCTTCCGCGGCACTAACAATAACTTGGCTTATCGCCGAAGCACTTTCTTTGCCAATAACGGCTTCCAGCGCACCGTGATGCTGCATTACGGCGACGACGACCTCTTCGTGAGCGAAATAGCCAATGCCGATAACACCCGCGTGGAACTCTCGTCCGACTCGATGATGACTGTGTTTTGCAACGACTATAAGGCCGAGCATGCCGAACTGAAGTTGCGTCATGGCTTCACCGCCAAGCAGTTGCGCCGATGGCCCTTTATCTCGTCATCGATTATCTCGGCTTGCCAATATTTGGCGTTGGGCTCGTTGGCGTCAGCAGTGGCGCTCGACTGGCGCAATATTCTTACCATTAGCGTAGCGGCAGTGATATTATTGGCTTATTGGATAACCATCATCGTGCTTTTCAGAGGCAACGCCAAACGCCTGAAGGCACCGAAATTGCACATAGGTGTGCCGTTCTATTCGTTGTGGCGCCCATTGGTGAATATGTGTTACACACTGAGAGGTTACCGCCTTCGTGAAACCAATTTCACCTGGCAGCGCCTCAAGTAATGATTTTATCAATACGTCTGAATATAGTCAGAACAGTCCTACCGGTAGTGTGGGTGGGACTGTTTTGACTTTTTTTCGATGATTTTTTCTCAGATATTGAGATATTCTTTAAGGGCATCCACATAGGCGGCGAATGCTTGTCGGCCGGTGTCGGTGACTCGGCAAGTGGTGCGCGGCTTTTTGCCTTGAAAGCCCTTCTCGATGGTGATGTATTGAGCTGCAGCGAGTTTGTCGAGCTGAATGCTCAGATTGCCCGAGGTCGACTCGGTTTGCTGCTTGAGGTAGACGAAATCGGCTTCTTCTACGTTCATCAGCACCGACATCACGGCGAGTCGCAGTTGCGAGTGCAGAATGGGATCGAGATTTTTCATTTCTGAGATTGTGCTTTGTGGTTAATAATGTGACCCGGAATTATCATCATAGCCACGAAAGCGAAGATGAACATAGGCATAAACCAATGAAGAGCGAGCGGCGTGTCGGTGGCGATGCAAGCCAGAGTGATAATGCCGCAAACCATGCCTACGGCGCCGCCCACCATGAGAGATTTTTCACGGATTACTATACCCTGAATAGTTTCGGCAAATCCTACAAAAATGAGAGGGAATAGCAGCATTATTTCCCAACAGCCTTTGGCAAGGAACAGCATGAAGTACAAGCATACGGCAATCATAACCAACGAAATGTAGCCTATTGCGCTCCAGATGCCGTTGCCTATGGCGTCGAGGTGAGTGCGTGCGCCTGCGGCAGATTCCTGACGGCGCGCCATGTGAGGAGTGACGGTGCCGCCGATAATCATAATCAAAAACCATAGCCAGTTCCACACTGCATTGTGAGTGACGATGAGCAATATGCTTATCAGTGCAGCCACTGCTACAGTGAGGTAACCCCATAGCAGCAATATGTTGCCATCGCCCAGGTGCAGGCGCTTGCGGGTGTTGTTAATCATTGAGGTGATGATGCTGATGCTCTCTTGAGCGGTGATGTTTTTTTCTTCCATAATTTTATATTTTTGCTTTGTTTCGTAAATCTGCAGCAAAGATAAAGTAGTTTATAAAATAAACCAAATAATTTTATAAATTTTTTCGGCAAAGAGTGCGATTTTTTTGCGACTGATATCATATTTGCTCGCGAGGCGGTAGTTTTTCTTGGCATTTCCTGCCCGATTTTTGGCTAAAAAAATATCACCTCCTTGCAGCGTGATGCTGCGAGGAGGTGAGTGATATGGGTGAGAAATGTTATTCCACGAGTTCGCCGAGTAGGGTAGCCGAAGATGCTGAGGTGACGCGCGCCATGCGATATTCGCCCACTTTAGCGTCGGCAGCAGGGAACACGATAACCTTGTTTTGCTGAGTACGGCCGAACATATCGGCTTTCGAACGCTTGGAGTAGCCCTCCACGAGCACTTCGAAAGTTTTGCCCACATCGCGTTCGTTGCTGAGTTTTGAGAGTTCGTTTTGCAGGGCAATCATACGGTTGAGGCGGTCGATTTTCACGTCTTCAGGCACATTATCCTTCATTTCGCGCGAGGCGAGAGTGCCCGGGCGTTCAGAGTATTTAAACATAAAAGCCGAGTCGAAGCCCACTTCGCGCATAAGGCTCAGTGTGAGCTGAAAATCGTCTTCGCTCTCGTTGTAGAAACCTGTGAACATATCGGTGGATATGCCGCAATCGGGGATAATGCGCTTAATGGCAGCGATGCGGTCGAGATACCACTCGCGAGTGTATCGGCGGTTCATATTTTTGAGCACCGAGTTCGAGCCGCTCTGCACCGGCAGGTGAATATGGTTGCAAATATTGTGGTGAGCGGCGATGGTTTCGAGAATTTCGTCGGACATATCCTTAGGGTGCGAAGTGCTGAAACGGATGCGCATTTCCGGGGCAGCCTCAGCCACCATAGCGAGCAAAGCAGCGAAGCCTATCACCGAGCCGTCGGGTTGCTCAAAGCGGTAGCTGTTAACATTTTGTCCCAGCAGAGTGGCTTCCTTGAAGCCCTTGGCGCGAAGGTCGGCGAGTTCGTTGAGAATACTCTTGGGTTCGCGCGAGCGTTCGCGGCCGCGAGTGTAGGGCACGATGCAGTAAGAGCAGAAATTGTTGCAACCACGCATAATGCTAATAAAACCGCTCACGCGATTGCCCGAGATGCGCGAGGGAATTACGTCGCGATAAGTCTCGGTGAGCGAAAGGTCTATATCGATGGCTTTTTCGCCGTTTTCGGCAGCGGCAATGAGGTTGGGGAGGTCGAGATAGGCGTCAGGTCCAGCCACGATGTCCACGCCATGCTCATTGATGAGCGTATCCTTCATGCGTTCAGCCATGCAGCCTATTATGCCTATAATCAGGCGCTTGGCGCGTTTGCGCTGAAGAGCGTGCAACTGATTGAGGCGAGAGAAAATTTTCTGCTCGGCGTTGTCGCGAATCGAGCAAGTGTTGATGAAAATAGCGTCGGCGTCGTCGAGCGATTGGCACACGCTGTAGCCTGCCATTTTCATCACCGAAGCCACCACCTCGCTGTCGGCAACGTTCATTTGGCAGCCATAAGTCTCGATGAAGAGCATTTTGCTGAACTCTTCGGGCTTATATGTGAGATTCATATTATTCATTAAAAATGAGTTATAGTAGTTTTTGCGACGCAAATTTACGGATAATAGGCGGAAATAGCAAAAAATCTTCACCGTTTGGTGGCGAATGGTGCCGCCAAAAGGTGGCTGAAAGATACGGAAAAGAAAAAATAGAATATTGCTGTTCGATAAAAGCCGGGCAGAAATAATCAGGGCTGGCACCTATTTTTTTTAACACAGATTTCCACCGATTAGGGCACGGATTTTCACAATATTGTGTTAATCAGTGCTATGTTTGTGGAAATCTGTGTTTTTATTGCAACGAGGTGGTGCTGCGGTGAAGCGGTTGATTATCAGCCTTACCGAGGCTGTGCATCTGACTGAGGGGCTTGGAAATCTAAACGACAGACTCGACCACCGTGAAAACGATAGCCGAGCCATATCTTCTTGCGTCTGTCAACTTTTATCGGACAGCAATATTTATTTATATGTTTTGCTAATGTAATAAGAGTAATTGAATATCTATCGCGGGGGATGCGAGTTGGGTGCATCCCTCGCGTGGTAATGCTTCTGCGATTATTCGTCGAAGAAATTTTCGTTAGAGTCTTCGCCTTTGTCGCAGGCTGAGTAGTAGCGGTGGCGAAGCTTAGACCATCCGGCTGACTTGCAGGCGAAAGCTGTGGTTTCGGCTTCGAAGCTGTCGACGTTGTTGATGCTCAAGTTGGCAGCCACGGCGCGCTCGTCGATGTTGGCAGCCATGAAAGTGTAGGTCCACCCTTGTGCTTTGGTTTCCTCAATGAGCGCTTTCACGGCCTGTAGAGAGTATTCGCGCGAAGAGTTCTCGTAGCCGTCGGTGATAATCGACACGAGCACCTTGTCGCCCGGTTTCACCACTTTCTTCAGCTCCGTTACCGAAGAGCCAATGGCGTCGTAAAGTGCCGTCATGCCTTCGGGGCTATACTGATTGACTGTGATTTCGTTCACCAATTCAGGGTCGGAGTTGATAAACAAGTATTTGGGCATGTGGTTGAAAGTAACGATGGTTACAGAGTGTTTTTGCCCGGCGAATTCCTTTTGGACGCTTTTGATGGCTTGTAGACATTCGTTGAGGTGGCTCACTGCGGCGTCGCGGATGCTGCACATCGAGCCGCTGCGGTCGAGGATAATGAGATTGTGGATGCGGGTTGTGGTTTCGGTTTCCATACTTTTTCCTTTTGTTTTAAGTTTATAGTTAGTGTTATTATTGTAGTGATGTATTCTTCCCTAATGGCCTCCGATGGAGGATAATGGAAAAAATTCATACTATTTTTTTCAAATTCTTCAGTTGTTTTCCACTTGCCGGCATAGCCTTTTTGGCATACGACAAGTATTGATTTTGCTATACAAATGCTAGTTGCAAAAAATGTGCCAAATGCGAATATTTTGTTTCTCTTTGCAAAATATAATCAAGAGATGGGTAAAATAAGATATTAATTGAGAGAAAACATTGATTATGGCAAGAGTGAAGTTACCCGATATAAATGCCTTGTGCATAAAGGAGAGAATCGATGCAATAGCTGCGAGCGCGAGGCGAAATAGTGAGTGGCATATATTGCAAGGGTGAAAAACATTGCTTAAATTTGCAAGGAACGATTTTAAACCTGAAACTAACCAATTAATAATTATATATGTACAACATGAAGAATTTGTATAAGGTCGCCTCGGTGCTTGTGGCTTTGCTCGTTGCCGTGGGACTGGCTACCAGTAGCTGTAGCCGACAAGAGACCTGCAACGATTACACGCAGTATGTAAATGTGTTTATCGGAACAGGCGGTCACGGACACACTTATCCCGGAGCGGTGGTGCCTCACGGAGCTATTCAGCCCAGCCCTGACACCCGCATCTATGGTTGGGACGCTTGCTCGGGTTATTATTATAACGACAGCACCATCAACGGCTTCTCGCACACACACTTGAGCGGAACCGGATGTTGCGACTTGGGCGACGTGCTCATTATGCCTACTGTGGGTGAGCAGGACATCACACAAGAGGAAGAACGCGGTCAGACCAAGGCCTATGCATCGGCATTCAGCCACGAACGCGAAAAGGCAGAGCCCGGCTACTACTCAGTGATGCTCGACCGCTACGGCATCCAGGCCGAAATCACCTCTACCACCCGCGGCGCCATTCACCGCTGGACATTCCCAAAGTCGGAAGATGCCGGCGTGATAGTAGACCTCGACTACTCGCTTGATGACCAAACAAACATAGGTATGCAACTCGAAGTAATCAGCGACACCGAAGTTGTGGGCCATAAGATGACCAAATTTTGGGCATTCGACCAATATATCAATTTCTACGCCAAGTTCTCGAAGCCGTTTACCTACACCATAGTAGACGACACCGTAACCGTTGGCGACAAGCAGAAGCCGCGCCGCAAGGCATTGCTTAAGTTTGCCGGCACCGAAGAAGGTGAAGTGATATATGCCAAAGTGGGCGTATCGGCAGTCGACATCGACGGCGCCAAGAACAATGTGCTCAGTGAAATTCCCGAATGGGACTTCGACGGTGTGAAAGCCGCTGCCCATCAGCGCTGGAGCGAATATTTGGCTAAGATAGACATCGAAACCGGCGATGCCGACCATCGCGCCATATTCTACACCGCACTCTATCACGCAGGATTGCAGCCCTACACATTTACCGATGCCGATGGCCGCTACTACGGTATGGACATGAAGGTGCACCAAGGCGATGCCGAAAAGCCCGTCTACACCATATTCTCTACCTGGGACACATTCCGTGCATGGCATCCATTGCAGACCATCATAGCACCCGAATTTAACGGCGAATTGGTGAAATCGCTCTTGCTCAAGGCACGCGAAGGCGGCATCTTGCCTATGTGGGAACTTTGCAGCAACTACACCGGCTGTATGATTGGTTATCACTCAGTGCCCATCATTGCCGATGCTTATATCAAGGGCTATCGCGATATCGACATCAACGAAGCCTATAAGGCAATGCGCCGCACGGCTGAATACGACACTACCGGCATCATTGCACCAAAGGCAGTGGCAGCCATCCTTATGAATCAGGCCAAATACTGGAAGAACAAAGTCGGTTATGTGCCATGCGACAAGGACAACGAAGCAGTGGCAAAGGCACTCGAATTTGCTTACAACGATTGGTGTATAGCACAAATAGCCAAGGAAGTGGGCGATACTGCAGGCGTGGCACTCTATGAGAATTTTGCCAAGGCTTATAAGATTTACTACGACCCCGAAGTGGGTTACATGCGTGGTAAGGACAGCGAGGGCAAGTGGCGCACACCATTCGACCCCGCACGCAGCACACACCGCAGCGACGACTATTGCGAAGGCAATGCATGGCAATGGTCGTGGTTTGTACCACACGATCCCGAAGGATTGATGGACCTCGTGGGTGGCAAGGATGTATTCCTCAGCAAACTCGATGCACTGTTTGCAGCCTCGTCGGAAATCACAGGCGAATCGGTTTCGGCCGACATATCGGGTCTTATAGGACAATATGCACACGGCAACGAACCGAGCCACCACATCATACACTTCTATAACTACGCCGGACAGCCTTGGAAGACTCAAGAACTCGTCGACCAAGTGCTCTATACCCTTTACTTCAACAACGACAATGGCCTTTCGGGCAACGAAGACTGCGGACAGATGTCGGCTTGGTATATACTCAATGCTATGGGATTCTATCAAGTATGTCCCGGCAAGCCGGTTTATTCTATTGGTCGCCCGTTGTACGACAAGGTAACCATCAACCTCACCAACGGCAAGAAGTTTGTGATAGAAGCCATCAACAACAGCCGCGAAAACAAGTATATCCAAAGCATGGAACTCAATGGCAAAGCGCTCACCGAGCCGTTCTTCACCCACGACGACATCATGCAAGGCGGAAAACTTGTGTTCACTATGGGCAATACCCCCAAGAAATAACTTAACAGAGCAGGCATCCTTCCCGGGCTTAGGGGAGGATGCCATTAACCTTAAAAACTAAATATAAATGGCAAGTTTTTCAGAAAAAATCGGCTATGCATTAGGTGATGCCGCAGCGGGCGGTATCACATGGAAAGTGATGTCGATAGCATTCCCGCTGTTTTTTACCAATATTTTCGGCCTCACCGTAGCCGACACTGCCACGCTTATGCTCTTGGCACGTATGTTCGACGTGGTCACCGACCCCTTGATGGGCAGCCTCGCCGACCGCACACAGTCGCGCTGGGGCACTTATCGCCCGTGGCTGATATTCGGCGCTATTCCTTTGGGATTGGTGTTTGCCTTGTTGCTCTACACCCCCGACTTTGGTCCGGTGGGCAAGCGCATTTGGGCATATAGCCTCTATCTGCTCATGATGGCAGTGTATACCGCAGTGAATGTGCCTTACGGTTCGCTCTTGGGCGTGATGACTGCCGACGATAATGAGAAGAACCAATTCTCATCATATCGCATGGTGGGAGCCTATGCAATGGGCTTCGTCACCCTGCTTGCATTCCCATATTTGCAGAAGATGGTAGGCGGCACCGAAGCACATCAATATGCAGTGCTTGGAGCCGGACTCGGCGCCGTGGCAGCTCTGATGACACTTGCTTGCGGTTTGCTCACCAAAGAACGCCTCAAACCCGTGCGCGCCGAGAAATTCTCGTTACGCCCGTTTGCCGACCTGGTGAAGAACAAACCATGGATATATCTTACACTCATAGGAGTGTGCAGCAATTTCTTCAACGGATTCCGCTATGCAGTGGCAGGCTATATGTTCACCTACTGCCTCGGTGGCGAAATCACCATAAGCGGTTTGATTATCAACTACACCGTGTTTATGACATTTGGTGAAGTCACCTGTATGATATTCGGCGGCTTGTCGCCCGCATTCACCAAGATGATAGGCTCCAAGAAGCGCGCCTTTGCGTGGTCGATAGTGATTTGCGCCGTTACATCGGTGGCATTCTTCTTCGTGCCTATGGATCCGAGCAGCATCTGGGTGCTTATAGGCATCGTGGTGCTCACCTCGGTAGGCATTGGCTTCTACTCGCCGCTATTGTGGTCGATGTATGCCGACGTAGCCGACTATGCAACCGAAAAGAACGGAACATCGAGCACCGGACTCATCTTCTCGTCGGGAACCATGTCGCAGAAGTTCGGTTCAGCCATCTCGGGCGCCTTGGTAGTGATGTTCCTGGGTTTTGCCGGATTCAGCTCAAGTGACGGCGAAGTCACCATCACAGATATGGAAGCAGTGAAGAATATGATTTGGATGCTCTTCTCGCTCTTCCCCGCCATTATAGCCGCATTGATGCTTCTTTTGGTGAAATTGTATCCAATCAATAAGTAAACTATTACATATTCCAAAATATCAGCCGGAGATAGCCGCACAGCAGCACTATCTCCGGCTGATTGCATTATCCTCGGCTGCAAGTAAAAAATACTTTGGTTTCGGCGTTCTGTCGTTCAGATTGTATTACCGCTTCTATTTATGAATAAATGAAATCGCCGCACGATATTTTACACAAATCCCACCAATCTCTGCGCAAATCATCACTAAAAAATCGCAGTCGAGAGTGCTTCTCGAAGGTGTGATAAAATTTTTTATTAGAAACTAAAATTTTTTTCATTTTTTGATGCAGTATTCGGCAATGTGGAGAGATTAATATTTAGAAGCAGCATATTTTTTGCTCGGTTTTTGTTTATGCCGGTCGGCAATTAAGAGGTTGAGTGTTAAATTGTTGCGTGTAGAAAAATTTTTTTGTGTTTTCTCGCGATTTTGTATTTTTTTCGTATATTTGTGGACAATTAAAAATCATAAATAAAGAACATAAAAAAAAGTTGTTGTGATTATGAAAACTGTCAATTTAATAATAGGTATGATGTTATTGTTACCCGCGGTTGCGTTAACTTCATGCAGTGACGATGAACCTAAGGGCATTGAGGCAAAGCCACGCGTGGATATAGTTCTGACCAAATCGGAACAGGCAGTTAATGCTGCTGCTACTTCATTCGGAATAAAAATGATAAATCCCATAAATAAGTACGCCAAAGAAAATAGCATAGACAATTGGTCGATGTCGCCATTAAGCGCATCGGAGGTGCTTGGAATAATGGCAAATGGGGCAAATGGCGAGACTCTTCAGCAGATATGCGACCTGTTAGGCGTGGAAAGCGATAATTTGGCTGACCTTAATAGTTACTATAAGAATATTAAGAGTCAACTATTTGAGGTGGATAACACAGCAAAATTAAACATAGCAAACACAGTGTATTTAGATGACGCATTTAGTGCGTTGCCCGACTTTGAGCAGACCTGTAAAGACTATTTCGATGCTCCGATTCATATCTCCGATTTCGATTCGGAATCTACATGGACCGAAATGGATAAGTGGGTAAGTGAGCAGACTAATGCAAAAATGAAGAATAAACCACGCATTGCTGGAGAACTTGCTCGAATACTGAATGCGATGTATTTTAAAGGTTTCTGGAGGTCAAAATTCAATAATGCATATTCTGATAGGTTCTATCCAAGGTATCCTGAAACAGTTTATTTCGTAAACGCGAAGATGATGACGAAAGAAGCCAAATTTGGATATGCACGCAGCAAGCATTTTGAGGCATGTGAGATTCCGTATGGCAACGAGGCATTCTCGATGGTTGTGATGCTGCCACTCGGTGAAGTCACCCTCGACGAACAGTTGGAAAAACTCACTTGTGAGGAATATAATAGCCTTATGAATGATTTCGATGTTCATACAATGGAGATATATCTGCCAAAATGGGAAGCGAAATGTGAACTCGATTTTGCAAAGGTGGTAACAAGTATGGAAAAATATGCCAGTATTTTTAGTGGCGGAGGCGATTATTCGAAAATGTCGAGTTCCAGACTTGCGTTTTTTGCATCGTTTCAGAATAACTATATTAAGGTTGATGAGTCGGGCACGGAGGCTGCAAGTACTACTACATCATCAGCAGGTCTCACATCTCCATTGCCTAAAGACGATTACATATTCAAATGCGACAAGCCATTCTTCTATGTAATAAAGGAGAAGAGCACAGGTGCGATATTGCTAATGGGCAAGGTTAGCAAGCTGTAAGCTGCGAGAGCGGTAGAAATACTATACAAGGAAGGGGGGCTGCGAAATACGGCCTCCCTTTTGCGTCACTGAAGAGGCGAAATACATAGTAGCGGCGGCGACATGGCAAATTGTGATTTTTTGTGACATGAAATAGCCGAAATGCCGCCAAATGTTATTATATTTGCACTAAAATACTAAACATAAATTAACCATAACCTACGATGAGTAATAAAGTGAATATTCCATGGGAAGAACGTCCGGCAGGATGTAACGAAGTGATGTGGCGCTATAGCCAGAATCCTGTTATCGACCGTTATTCCATACCCACCTCTAATAGTATCTTCAATAGTGCCGTGGTTCCCTTTGGCGATGGCTATGCAGGCGTGTTCCGTTGCGACAATCGCTCGGTGCAGATGAATATCTTTGCGGGATTCAGCAAAGATGGTATCAACTGGGAGATTAACCACGAGCCGATAGAATTTAAGGCAGGCAATACCACCATGATAGAATCGACCTATAAGTACGACCCTCGCTGCGTGTGGATAGAGGACCGCTACTGGATTACCTGGTGCAACGGCTATAAGGGTCAGCCTACTATCGGCATAGGTTATACCTTCGATTTCAAGGAATTCTATCAGTGTGAAAATGCCTTCTTGCCATTCAATCGCAATGGCGTGCTTTTCCCCGAAAAGATTAATGGCAAATATGCTATGATGAGCCGTCCGAGCGACAGCGGTCACACTCCATTTGGCGACATCTATGTAAGCTTTAGCCCCGATATGAAGTTCTGGGGCGAGCATCGCCACCTGATGGGTCCCACACCGTTCCCCGAGAGCGCATGGCAGTGCACCAAGATAGGTGCCGGCGCAGTGCCGTTTATGACCGCAGCCGGTTGGCTGATGTTCTATCACGGCGTTATCACCACATGCAATGGTTTCCGCTACTCGATGGGTGCAGCCATCCTCGATAAGGACGACCCCACCAAGGTGCTCTATCGCACTCAGCCATATCTGCTTGCTCCGGCAGCACCATACGAAATGATGGGCGATGTGCCCAATGTGGTGTTCCCGTGTGCAGCACTTTGCGAGGGCGATAAGGTGTGCGTTTATTACGGCGCTGCCGACACGCATGTATGCCTGGCATTTGGTTATATCTCTGAAATCATCGACTTTGTAAAGAAGAATTCGATAATAAAATAAGCCATAACTATCATCGGAGGAGAGCATAGGGCTGCCCATAGGCGGCTTATGCTCTCCTTTTCACTAATTTCGCAAAAAAAATATATAAAAACATATAACCCCCTGACTAAATCATGAACAAACGATTATTAAGCCTTATTGTAGCGGCATCGGCCATGCTCGCCATGTGGGCACAGCAACCGGTGGATTATGTCAATCCGTTTATCGGAACATCAAATTTCGGCACATGTAATCCCGGAGCTATCACACCCAACGGACTGATGTCGGTGGTGCCATTTAATGTGATGGGCAGTAGCGAAAACAAGTTTGATAAAGACGCCCGTTGGTGGTCGACACCCTACGAGTATTACAACAGCTTTTTCACCGGCTATGCGCACGTCAACCTCAGCGGCGTGGGTTGCCCCGAATTGGGTTCATTGCTTTTGATGCCCACCACAGGCAGTCTCACCGTCGACTATAAGGAATATGGCAGCAAATACACCGACGAGGTGGCACATCCCGGCTATTACAGCAATCGCTTGAGCAAATATGGCATCAAGACCGAAGTTACAGCCACACCTCGCGTGGGTGTGTCGCGTTTCACCTTCCCCAAGGGCGAAAGCCACATCTTGCTTAACCTCGGCGAAGGCCTCACCAACGAAACCGGAGCCCAAGTGCGCCGCGTGAGTGCTACCGAATATGAGGGAATCAAGCTCCTCGGCACATTCTGCTATGTGCCCGATGCCGTGTTCCCCATCTACTTTGTGATGCGCGTCAACAAGGTGCCGGCAAGCGCAGGCTTGTGGAAAAAACAGCGCCCTATGACAGCCGAAGCCGAGTGGGATGCCACCGCAGGCAAGTATAAGCTCTATAAGGATTATACCAAGCCCCTGGCAGGCGATGATATAGGCGTATATCTCAACTTCAACACCGCCGAGGGCGAGCAGATAGAAGTGCAGATGGGCGTTTCGTTCGTAAGCATCGAAAATGCACGCGAAAATCTCGATAAAGAACTCGGCAAGCGCTCGTTCGACGCCGTGGCACAGCAAGCTCGACGCAGTTGGAACGAAAGTCTGTCGCGCATCATGGTTAAGGGCGGCACCGACGACCAAAAGACCATATTCTACACCGCACTCTACCACATGCTCATTCACCCCAATGTTCTCAATGACGTTAACGGCGAATATCCCGCAATGGAAAGCAGCGCCACACTCAAGACCTCGGGACAGCGCTACACCGTGTTCTCGCTTTGGGACACTTATCGCAATGTGCATCAACTCATGACTATGGTATATCCCGAACGCCAGATAGAGATGCTTCACTCCATGCTCGATATGTTCAGCGAGGGCGGATGGCTGCCCAAGTGGGAACTATTCGGTCGCGAAACATTCACTATGGAAGGCGACCCGGCAATACCCGTAATAGTTGACTCATGGATGCGCGGAATGCGCGATTTCGATGTGGAGATAGCCTATGCAGCCATGCGCAAGGGCGCTACCACACCCGGCAAGGACAATCTGCTTCGCCCCGACATAGATGAATATATCGAAAACGGCTATTGCGCTTATCGCACCCCCTACGACAACTCGGTGAGCCATGCTCTTGAGTATTATATAGCCGACTTTGCCCTCTCGGAGATGGCAGCGGCACTTGCCAAGCAAGCCGCAGCTGCCGGCGATAGCGACAAGGCAGAAAAATATGCCAAGGATGCCGCTCTCTTCAAGAGTCGCTCGATGGGTTATAAGAATTATTATTCGAAGGAATATGGCACACTTCGCCCGATATTGCCTAACGGCGAATTCTACAGCCCGTTCGACCCCAAGCAGGGCGAAAACTTCGAGCCGTCGCCCGGTTTCCACGAAGGAAATGCATGGAACTACACCTTCTATGTGCCACACGATGTGAAAGGCCTTGCCAAGTTGATGGGTGGTGACAAGAAATTTGTCGACCGCTTGCAGATGGTGTTCGACAAGGGTTACTACGACCCCGCCAATGAGCCCGACATAGCTTATCCGCACCTCTTCTCATACTTCAAGGGCGAAGAATGGCGCACCCAGAAGGAAGTGCAGCGCTTGCTCCGCACTTATTATAAGAATGCCCCCGACGGCATCCCCGGCAACGACGACACCGGCACCATGTCGGCTTGGGCTATCTTCAATATGATGGGCTTCTATCCCGACTGTCCCGGCAAGGCAGAATATACGCTCACCACACCGGTGTTCGACCGCGTGGAAATCACGCTCGACGAGCATCGTTGGGGCAACAATAAGCTCATAATCGAAGCACCGCGCCCGGCAGGCGTAGCCACCGGTGGTGAAGCCTACATCAAGAGCGTGAAAGCAGCCGGTCGTACCCTTAAAGGCTATCGCATCAGCTGGAGCGACCTCATAGGAGCCGGAACACTGCAATTCTCTCTCAAAGCCAATCCGAAATAATATAAAACAACTAAATAACTAACCTAAAACAAATTATGACAATTAAAAAGATTATGTTGGCAGCGGCAGCCGTGGCGATGACCTCGCTCGTGAGCTGCACACCTGCCGAACAGACAGCAGAAGCCGACCTTCTGCAGTATGTAGATCCGTTTATAGGAAGTGGATTTCACGGACACGTGTTTGTGGGTGCCAGTGTGCCGTTCGGTATGGTGCAGTTAGGCCCCAACAACATCGACAAGGGCTGGGACTGGTGCTCGGGCTATCACTATAGCGACAGCATCTGCATAGGCTTCTCACACACCCACCTCAATGGCACCGGTTGCGGCGACATGGGCGACGTGATGGTGATGCCAATGACCGAAGTCAATGTGAAAAGAGGCAATCAAGACGATATCAGCTCGGGCTATGCATCATATTATCGTCACGAGACCGAAGAGGCACATCCCGACTACTACTCGGTGATGCTCGACCGCTACGACATCAAGGCAGAACTCACAGCCACCGCACGCGTGGGCTTGCATCGCTACACCTTCCCGCAAGGCAAGCAGGCACACATCCTCGTTAACCTCAAGGACGGCGTGGGCTCGATAGTTACCAATTCCTATATTCGCCAAATCGACCAATACACCATCGAAGGCTATCGCTACACACGCGGTTGGAGCCCTATGCGCAAGGTGTACTTCGTGCTGCAAGCCGATAAGCCTATTGCCGACCTCTCGCTCTACGACGACACCTTGCAAGTGGCAGCCAAGAGCCAGCTGAAGGCTCGCGCCGTGAAGGGCGTGCTCAGTTTCGGTGAACAACAACAAGTGATGGTGAAGGTGGCATTGTCGCCCGTAAGTTGCGAAAACGCTATGGCAAACCTCAAGGCAGAGATGAGCGGATTTGACTTCGAACACGTGCGCAAGGCTTGTGCAGCACAGTGGAACGAACGACTCAATCGCATAACTATCGAAACCGACGATGAGGCAGCCAAGCGCGTGTTCTACACATCGAACTATCACACTATGGTGGCTCCGACACTCTTCTGCGACGTGAACGGACAGTATCGTGGCATCAACGATATGATTTACACCGCTCCCGAAGGCTTCACCAACTACACCACACTTTCGCTCTGGGACACTTATCGCACACTCAACCCGCTATTCACCCTCGTGAATGACGAAATGGTGCCCGACATAGTGAACACTATGATTTCGATTTATCATCAAAACGACAAATTGCCGGTATGGGCATTGCAGAGCGGCGAAACCAACTGTATGCCCGGCTACAGCGCAGTGCCAATCATAGCCGATGCCTACCTCAAGGGCTTCGAAGGATTTGATGCCGAAGAAGCATTTGCAGCAATGAAGGCCACCACCGTATATCCGCAGCAAAATGCAGTGCCTTATGTGGTGGAACGTGGTTATATACCATGCGACAAGGTGCACGAAGCCACCTCGATAGCTATGGAATATGCCGTCGACGACTGGGGCGTGGCTGCAATGGCCAAGAAGATGGGTAAGCAAGAAGATGCCGATCTATATGCTCGCCGTGCCATGTACTACAAGCAATATTTCGACAACGAAATCAAGTTTATACGCCCGAAGATGGACGATGGCTCATGGCGCACTCCTTACGACCCCGCCAACAGCATACACATGGTGGGCGACTTCACCGAAGGCAACGGTTGGCAATACACCTTCTTCGCTCCGCACGATGTGTATGGCTTGATAGAGCTCTTTGGCGGCGATGAAGAGTTTATCACCAAGCTCGATGCATTCTTTGTCAACAACGACAGTATGGGCGAAACCGCATCGGCCGACATCACCGGCTTGATAGGACAGTATGCCCACGGCAACGAGCCGAGTCACCACATTGCTTATATGTACGCCTACGCCGGACAGCAGTGGAAGGTGGCAGAGAAAGTACGCTTCATAATGGACGAATTCTATACCGACAAGCCCGACGGCGTGATAGGTAACGAAGACTGCGGACAGATGTCGGCATGGTATGTGATGTCGTCGATGGGCTTCTATCAGGAAAATCCTTCCGACGGTGTATTTGTGTTCGGTAGTCCGCGATTCGACAAGATGACAGTGAAGGTGCGCGGCAACAACACCCTCATCATCGAAGCAGAGAACAACAGCAAGGAAAACATCTACATACAGGAAGTTTACTTCAATGGCAAGCCTTACGAAAAGAGCTATATTACCTACGACGAACTCATAGCAGGCGGCACACTCAAATTTGTGATGGGTCCGAAGCCAAACAAGAACTTCGGCGCAGCCAAAGAAAATCGCCCGCAGGCAGTGAATGAGATAATGTAATTCGTTACACATAATTATAATAGCGGCGGAACCACCGGGCACACAGCCCCACAGGTTTCGCCGCTATTTCACTCTATTTTTGTGGATGAAAGGCCCTAAATGATGGAGATAATGTGTTACCTTTGTAGAGAATAAACCAATAAAACGATACTAAGGAAATGAATTTCTTGGAATTATGCGAAAAACGCTATTCGGTGCGTAAGTATAGTGCCGAGGCGGTGAGTGATGACGATTTGCATTATGTGCTTGAATGTGCGCGCATGGCTCAGAGTGCGGTGAATTTTCAGCCGTGGGAGTTTGTGGTGGTGCGCAGCGAAGCGGCGAAAGCCGATATTAGGCGATGCTACGACCGCGAGTGGTTTGCCTCGGCGCCGCTCTATATAGTGGCATTGCGCGATGTGAACGCCAACTGGGTGC
>SFTJ01000082.1 GCA_004563195.1 bacterium | reverse complement strand
CCCAAAAGCGTACCATCGAGGTCGCTGACATATAGAGTAACAGGTTTTGCCATCGGGATAAAAAAATAATTATAAATCGAAGCGCAGTGCGAAATTAATTATTTTTCGACACATACGCCCACAAAAAGCAAATAAAAAGCTTGGAAAACCGCCGCCGATTGCCTCATAAAGGCTGAATTGTAGGAAATTGAACTAAAAAACTTGAAAAATGAAGTGAAATGTTTGATTATTAGACCTAATCTTTGTACCTTTGCACCGATTTAACTAAAAAAATTTGGTAAAGTTATCATCTTATAGCATCCCTTTGCGTGGAGCACAGCAAGCTACAGAGCGATATACGCTGGTGCTCAACGATGAGTTTTTCAAAGAAATGGAAAGCTCCGATGTGTTGGGCGGCAATGTGACAGTGGAAGTAACGGTGACCCGCAAGGGTGAAGCCAATTACTTCAACTTTGAGTGCAAGGGAGAGATAATGATACCGTGCGACCGCTGCCTTGAGCCGATGAAGCACGAGGTGGATAGCGACTACGAATTGACGGTTAAATTCGGGGACGAGTATAACGATGAGACCGATGGTCTGCTTATAGTGCCCGATAGCGACAACGACTTGAATGTAGCCTCGATAGTGTATGACACCGTAGCACTGACGATACCCATCAGCCATGTGCATGAAGAGGGAGAGTGCGATGAGGCAACGTGGGAAGCGCTGCAAGCGCACACCGCGCACAGCATAGCCGACGATGGCGAAGAAGCCCTATATGGCCGATATGCCGACGACGACGGAGCTGACATTGAAGGCGATGCCGCAAATAATGATGAAATAAACGAAAGCAATATCGACCCCCGATGGGCTGAATTGCTGAAAATAAAAGATAATAATTTAAAAAACAAATAAAAAGAAGAAATGGCACATCCTAAACGTAAACAATCGAAGACTCGTACAGCCAAGAGAAGAACTCATGACAAGGCTGTAACCCCCACTTTGGCAATATGCTCAAACTGTGGTGCATGGCACGTATACCACACAGTATGTCCTGAATGTGGTTACTATAGAGGCCAAATCGCTATTGAAAAGAACGCTGAGGTATAAAACAAGCACTTGGCACTACACTTTTTTTAATCAATAGTCGAAATATGATATCCTAAATAATACCGCATTTTCCAATTAAAACGAGTGCCATATCATTTAGGATATATTTTTCACACATATATACATAACTCCAAGAATATGCTTAATGCAAAAATTAGCGGTATAGCATCATATATACCGGACGACATTCTCACAAACGACGACCTTGCACGGATGGTTGACACCAACGACGAGTGGATAACTACCCGCGTGGGCATTAAGGAACGTCGCATTTTGAAGGGCGAAGAACAAGGCAGCTCGGTGATGGGTACAAAGGCAATCAACAAACTTCTTGCCGAAACAGGAGTAAAGCCGGAAGAAATCGACTTGCTCATCTGCGCCACCACCAACCCCGACTATCGTTTCCCGTCGACAGCTTCGATAATGATAGGTCAATGCGGCTTGGTAAACTGCTATGGTTTTGATGTTCAGGCAGCATGCGCCGGCTTCATCGTCACTTTGCAGCAGGCAGCAGCCTATGTGCGCAGCGGAATGTATAAAAAGGTTATCGTGTGTGCAGCCGAACAAATGTCGAGCATGACCAACTATCAAGACCGCACCACATGTCCACTCTTCGGCGATGCTGCAGCAGCAGTGCTCGTTGAGCCAACCGAAGAAGAAGGCATAGGCGTAATCGACGGCGTGTTCCACGTAGAGGCCGATCACGAACACTTGGTGATGAAAGCAGGTGGCTCGGTTCGCCCGGCTTCGCACGAAACAGTTGATGCACAAGAGCATTTCGTATATCAAGAAGGTAGAGCAGTATATAAAAACGCTGTTACCGATATGTTGACTTCGAGCCAAGACATACTTCGTCGCAACAACCTTGCCATAGAAGATGTTAAGTACTTCATTCCTCACCAAGCCAACCTTCGCATCATCGAAGCAGTGGGCGGCCGTCTCGGCGTGAAGGACGAACAAGTGCTCGTGAACATACAATATCGCGGCAACACCAGCGGTGCTTCGATACCTTTGTGTATGGACGAAAACAAGGATAAGTTCAAGAAGGGCGACAAGATATTGCTTACAGCATTCGGCGCCGGCTTCACTTGGGGCGCTATGTACATAGTTTGGGGTTATTAATCCCTTTCCCTAAGGCAAAAACTTATAGCTTAAAAAGATAAAAAATGCATCAACTCTATGCGACCGCTCGGTCACATAAAGTAATGATGCGTTTTTTTGTGTTTATTTCGCCGGACACATCACCAAAGTGCCCCGCGACTAACCACTCCTCGACTATAAGATAAAAAAACGACAACAAACCAACGCGTAATACACTCTCACCACAGCGATTTTTATTATCATCAAAATATTTTTTATGGCACATAAAGCAGGATTTGTAAACATAGTAGGCAACCCCAATGTGGGCAAATCGACCTTGATGAATCTTCTCGTGGGCGAACGGATGTCGATAATCACATCCAAGGCACAGACCACACGCCACCGCATCACCGGCATAGTCAACGCCGACGACTATCAGATAGTGTTCGGCGACACCCCCGGCGTGCTCGACCCCAAATACAAGCTCCAGAAGAGCATGCTCGATTTCTCGCTCGAGGCGCTTATCGATGCCGACATCCTCATCTATGTGACCGACGTGGTAGAATCGCCCACCAAAAATCAGTCGTTTCTCGACAAGGTGGCTAAGGAGAAGATACCCGTGATACTTGTGATAAATAAAATCGACTTGCTCAAAGGTCAGACCGACCTCCTTGAGATTATCGACCGATGGAAGAGCATTCTGCCACAAGCTGAAGTATATCCCACCTCGGCTAAAGAGAACTTCAATGTAGACAACTTGATGAAGCGTGTGATAGAATTGCTCCCCGACTCGCCTCCTTACTTCGGCAAAGACGCTCTCACCGACAAGCCGGCACGATTTTTCGTGACCGAAATAGTGCGCGAAAAAATCCTCCTCAACTACGACAAGGAGGTGCCCTATGCCACACAGGTGATAGTGGAAAAATTCGATGAAAAGGACGATTCGATACACATAATGGTGGTAATCTATGTGGAGCGCGACAGTCAGAAAGGCATCATCATAGGTCAAGGCGGCAAAAAGCTCAAGCGCCTGGGCATAGATGCTCGTAAGGACATCGAGACATTCTTCGGCAAGCATGTGTTCCTCGAAATGTTTGTGAAAGTGGAACACGACTGGAGAAATCGCGAAAACAAGCTCCGCGAATTTGGCTACATCGAGTGAAAGCCGCAGGTGCACATAGCTGCACTGCCGCACCCGATGTGGATACTGAATTATTAACCCTCCCCCAAAAAACAGAAAGGAAACCAACACAGATGGGAAAATTAGTAGCCATCGTAGGACGCCCCAATGTGGGCAAATCGACCCTCTTTAACCGACTCACCGAGACCCGCGCAGCCATCGTAAACGACACCTCGGGCACCACCCGCGACCGCCAGTATGGCAAGGTGCTGTGGAATGGCGAGGAATTTTCAATCGTCGACACCGGCGGTTGGGTAGTTAACAGCGACGATATCTTCGAAGAAGAAATCAATAAGCAAGTGTCGCTCGCCATCGAAGAAGCCGATGTGATTTTGTTTATGGTCGACATCAAAAACGGAGTAACCGACCTCGACGACCATGTGGCAGAGATATTGCGCCGCTGCAAGAAGCCGGTGCTCTTGGTCACCAACAAAGCCGACAGCAATGAGGCGGCACTCTACGGCGCAGCCGAATTTTATTCACTGGGGCTCGGCGACCCCTATTCGGTGTCGGCAATCAATGGTTCGGGCACGGGCGACCTGCTCGACGAAATATTGCGTCTGATGCCCGAGGACAGCGCCCAAGAAGAGGAAATCGACAACATACCCCGTTTTGCCATCGTGGGACGCCCCAATGCCGGCAAGTCGTCGATAATCAATGCCTTTATAGGCGAAGAGCGCAACATAGTGACCGACATAGCGGGCACCACTCGCGACAGCATCTACACACGCTACAATAAGTTTGGCTTCGACTTCTACCTGGTCGACACTGCGGGCATTCGCAAGAAAGCCAAGGTGAACGAAGACATAGAATACTACTCGGTGATACGCAGCATACGCGCCATCGAAAACAGCGATGTGTGCGTGCTGATGATAGATGCCACTCGCGGCATCGAGTCGCAAGATGCCAACATATTCTCTCTCATTCAGAAGAACAAAAAAGGCCTCGTGGTGTGCGTCAACAAGTGGGACCTCGTGGAAAACAAGAGCACCGAAGCCATCAAGGCTATGGAGAACGCCATACGCAGCCGTTTTGCACCATTCACCGACTTCCCCATCATCTTTGGCTCGGCGCTCACCAAGCAACGCATCTATAAGGTGATAGAGACAGCCGTAGAAGTATACCAAAACCGCCAACGCAAGGTGCCTACATCAAAACTCAACACCGTGATGCAAGAAGCCATAGCGGCATATCCACCCCCTGCCAATAAGGGCAAGTATGTGAAAATCAAATATATCACCATGCTCAAGGAGTCGGTGGTGCCATCGTTTGTGTTCTTCTGCAACTTGCCACAATGGGTAAAGGACCCCTACAAGCGCTATCTCGAAAACAAGATTCGCGAGAACTGGAACTACACCGGAACGCCAATCAACATATTCATGCGCGAAAAGTAAGCCGAATGTTTTTCGGATAAAACACATACCAACCGTAGAGCGGGTGTGCAGGCACAGACAGCCTACACACCCGCTTTGATATATAAGCAAAGCGGAAAGTGGCTTGCGAGGTTTGTGCTTTCACTAAATATTTGTATTTTTGCAACGATGGAAGAAGATTTTGACATAAGAAAACAGCGCATCGACACCGACAAAGATTTCGAGCGAGCATTGCGTCCCGAGCAATTTGATGATTTCAGCGGACAAGAGAAGATAATCGACAACTTGCGCGTATTTGTGCAAGCCGCCAAAAAACGCGGCGAAAGTTTGGACCACACCCTGCTCTACGGGCCACCGGGGCTGGGCAAAACCACGCTGTCGAACATCATAGCCAACGAACTCGGAGTGGGCTTTAAGGTCACTTCGGGTCCCGTGCTCGACAAGCCCGGCGACTTGGCAGGCGTGCTCACCTCACTCGAGGAGAACGATGTGTTATTTATCGACGAAATACACCGTTTGAGCCCCGTGGTGGAGGAATATCTCTACTCGGCAATGGAGGACTATCGCATCGACATTATGATAGACAAAGGTCCGGGTGCTCGCTCGGTGCAGCTGTCGCTGTCGCCCTTCACCCTCATCGGCGCCACCACACGCAGCGGCTTGCTCACCTCGCCGCTGAGAGCGCGCTTTGGCATCAACTGCCACTTGGAATTTTACAATCACGAAGTGCTGCAGCGCATAGTGAAGCGCTCGGCGCGCCTTCTGTCGGTGCCCATTACCGACGATGCTGCCCTCGAGATAGCCCTGCGCAGCCGCGGCACACCGCGTATAGCCAACGCCCTGCTGCGCCGCGTGCGCGACTTTGCCCAAGTGAAAGGCAGTGGCAAAATAGAGAAGGACATCACTCGCTACGCCCTCGAGGCACTCAACATCGACAAATACGGCCTCGACGAGACCGACAACAAGATATTGCTTACCATCATCGACAAGTTTAAGGGCGGTCCGGTGGGACTCACCACCATAGCCACCGCGCTCGGCGAAGACCCCGGCACCATCGAGGAAGTGTACGAGCCCTATCTTATACAAGAAGGCTTCATAAAACGCACCCCGCGAGGCCGCGAAGTCACCGACCTGGCTTACCGACACCTGGGCCGACAGCGTTTCGGCGGAGAACAGTCGCTTTTCGATTAAGCAGCAAACGAAAACATCATCACAGCAATGGCAAACTTCAAATCACTTATCAAGGACACCGCAATATATGGGTTGAGCAGCATAGTAGGCCGATTTCTCAACTATCTGTTGGTGCCGCTCTACACGCACAAACTCGCAGCCGCCTCGGGTGGCTACGGCACTATCACCAACATCTATGCCTATGTGGCAGTGGTGCTGGTGTTGCTCATCTTCGGCATGGAGACCACATTCTTCCGCTTCGCCAATAAGGAAGGGCACGACAGTCGCCAAGTGTTCGGCACCTCGCTCGCCTTTGTGAGCATAGTGTCGGCACTGTTTCTCGCCGTGGTGCTCGGAGCACTCACACCCATCTCGCAAGCCCTCGGCTATGCCGAACATCCCGAATTTATAGCCTTCATGGCAATCACCGTGGCACTCGACGCCTTCCAGGCGGTGCCATTCTCCTATCTGCGTTTTCAGCGCCGCGCCATCAAGTTTGCCGCGCTGAAACTGGCATTCATAGCACTCAACATCACCCTCAATATCATAGCATTCACCTGCTTCACACCCTACGAAGGCAATGCCTTCCTCATCAACCTGATATGCACCTCGCTCATCACATTTGCCTTTATAGGCGAAGTGCGACAGGCTCGATGGAAATTCGATGGAGCCCTGCTCAAGCAGATGCTTGCCTACTCGTGGCCTATGATGATACTCGGCCTCGCCGGCATACTCAACCAGACAGCCGACAAGATAATTTTCCCTTTCATCTATCACGCAGCCGATGCCAAAGAACAACTCGGCATCTATGGCGCCGTGGTGAAGATAGCTATGATAATGGCAATGATAACACAAGCCTTCCGCTACGCATATGAGCCGATAGTGTTCGGCAAAGGCACCGGCAAGGACAACAACGAATACTACGCTAAGGCCATGCGCTACTTTGTGATATTCACGCTGCTCGCATTTCTGTGCGTGGTGGCTTATATCGACATCCTGAAGTATCTCGTGGGCGCCGACTATCGCGAAGGGCTCAAAGTGGTGCCAATAGTGATGGCAGCCGAGATAATGATGGGCGTGTATTTCAACCTCTCATTTTGGTATAAACTCACCGACCGCACCATCTGGGGCGCCGTGCTCTCCACCATAGGATGCGCCGTGCTCATAGGGGTGAATGTGGCATTTGTGCCCACCCACAGCTATGTGGCATGCGCCTGGGCAGGATGCGCCGGCTACGGCACAGCCATGGTGCTCTCCTATTTCCTTGGTCAGCACTATTACCCCATAGCCTATCCGCTAAAAGCCATAGGCGGCTACGTGGTGGCAGCAGCAGCACTCTATGCCGCAATAACGATGGTGGAAATGCCTAATGTATGGCTCAATATAGCCTATCGCACGGCATTGCTGGTGGTGTTTGTGGGCATAATCTATCGCGTGGAGCACCTCAGCTCAGCTATGGCTAAACTGCCCGTGGTGGGGAAGTTCTTCAAGAAGGCATAATGCACACCACGCATCATGAGAAGCCTCAAAAGTAACACCCAAAGCGGCAATTAACGATTTTTGTGTAAAAAATCCAACTTTTTTCGGCCGTAATGTTGCAAAAACGATAAAATAATCGTAACTTTGCAACGCTTTAACGGCAATGGGTAGTTTCCAGAGCGGCCAAATGGGGCAGACTGTAAATCTGCTGTCTTTCGACTTCGGTGGTTCGAATCCATCACTACCCACCATAGAACAATGCGGAAGTAGCTCAGTTGATAGAGCATCAGCCTTCCAAGCTGAGGGTCGCGAGTTTGAGCCTCGTCTTCCGCTCAAAGAGAGGATGCATCGGCAACGATGCGTCCTCAATTTTTTTTTGCGCCTCAAGGCATTGACATTTTTGATAATAATGCGTAAATTTGCATCAAAGCATGCGAGGCAATACTCGCGCAAGTGATTTAACTACTCAACATCAAGAACTCAAAATGTCAATTATCATGAAACGTATTATCCTCCTCGCCATGGCAGCCATAATAACAGGCATGTCGGCAATGGCACAACAATCGAAAGTGGTGGCACATCGTGGCTATTGGAAAACAGCAGGCTCGGCACAAAACTCCATCCGTGCACTGGTTAAAGCCGACTCGATAGGTTGCTGGGGCTCGGAATTCGACGTATGGAGC
>SFTJ01000081.1 GCA_004563195.1 bacterium | reverse complement strand
GGAACGGGTATGAACATCGGTTTTTGTCGATAGTCTTTGAAATACATATAGCGATTGCCAAAAGGGGTTTATTATGCTATAAAGTTACTGATTATCAACGAAATAAACAAATATTAAGCAGAAATAATATTGGAGTTTAAAAAAATTATCGGGAAAAATGTAAAGGGAATACTGCAAGACAAACAATGCGCGCGGCACTATTAAAGAGTGCGAAAAGGAGACGACGCGCCAGACAATGGCAACCCGACCAATGCCTCCAGGCAGCTCACGTCACCACCAGACACCGGGGTGGCTCACCTACGGCTTATGACACACTTTCTGCGCCGCGGTGTGGCGGATGGTTTTACCACGGATTATCACAGAATTAGGCACGAATTTTCACAATAATGTGTTTATCTGTGTCGTGTTTGTGATAATCTGTGTTTTTTATAACGCCGCGGCAGAGGTATCCAACCTGAAAGGTTGAATGCCGAGGGCGAAGCCCGAGTGCTCTTAGCCGGGGGTTAAGCGTCAGCGCAACCCTCGGGATACCGGCAACCAAAAAAGAAAAGCGTCTGGAGGACGCGAAAGCAGATGCCGAGGAAAGTGATATTCGCGTTCTTCGCATAATGGTGGGGTGGCATGATACCGAGGGTTACGCTTCGCTCACCCTCGGCTACGAGCCACTCGCTTCGCTCGGGCATTCGACCTTTCAGGTCGTGCTGCGGTTATCGGCTGCGGTAAGCAAATGATTATCAACCTCTCCGAGGCTGTGCGGCGGTTTTGCTTGGGTGCGTTAGTATTCTATCTTGTCGGTTTTGTTCATCCAGTCGGTGAAAGCCACTTGTGCTTCGCGGCGCATTAGTGCGATGGCGGGGATGGAGCGGCGGTCGGTGGTTTTGCCTATTTCGTCGTAGATGAATGAGTCGTCGAAGTCGATAAACTTGGCGTCTTGCTTGGTGTTGCCGTAATAAATCTTGCTGATGCCCGACCAATAGATGGCGCTCAAGCACATGGGGCAGGGTTCGCAAGAGGTGTAGATAACGCAGCCGTTGAGTTTGAAATCGCGAATATTGTGGCAAGCGTTGCGTATTGCCGACACTTCGGCGTGGGCTGTGGGGTCGCTGTTGGCTGTTACGCGGTTCACGCCGGTGGCTATTACCTTGCCGTCGCGCACTATCACGGCTCCGAATGGGCCGCCGCCGTTAGCCACATTTTCCACCGAGAGGTCGATTGCCATTTGCATAAATTCGCGGTCTTGATCGGTGATTTCGCGCGATTGCACTATCGAGAGACTTTCGATGTGGACTTCGGGATGCGCTTCGAGAATGCGCTCGCGGCCGTTTTGAAATTCTTTCTCTATTACGAACGCCATATTCTGCAGTTTTGCTCCGGCTTTAGAGCAGAGTTCTGCCACGCCCAGGGCGGCATTGCCGTAGGCGAGGAAATCGTCGACGAGCAGCACATTATCGTTGCTGCCGAGATACTCTTTATCGATGCTCAGTGTGTAGCGATTGCCCTTGGTGAACGAGGTAACTTCGGCGGTATAAGCCGCTTCGGTGGTTACGGGTGCTTTTTTCTTGGCGAAAACCACTGGCAGATGCATTTTCAAGCCTGCCATCACGGCAGGAGCTATGCCGCTGGCTTCAACTGTAATTATCTTATTTATACCACGGTCGGCAAAGAGGCGTGCTATTTCTTCGCCTATTTGCAGCATCAGTTCGGTGTCGATTTGGTGATTGAGGAAGCTGTCCACTTTGAGCACTCCTCCCGGGAGGTATTTGCCCTCTTTAGCTATGCGTTGGTCGAGAATTTTCATGTTTTTTTCGAATTGTTGAATAGTGAAGAATACAAATATAGTGCAAATGTGCGAGACTCGGGCACTCGTGAGTGCAAAAAAAATCACTCCCCGCCGTGATTTTGGGCGGGGAGTGATGATGTGATTATATCTTCGTGATTAGGATTAGTCCTTAATCTTAGCGCAGATAAATTCGCGGTTCATGCGAGCTATGTTGCTCAAGCTGATGTTCTTAGGACATTCGGCAGCGCAAGCACCGGTGTTGGTGCAGTTACCGAAACCGAGTTCGTCCATCTTAGCCACCATAGCTTTAGCGCGGCGAGCAGCTTCGGCCTTACCTTGAGGAAGGAGAGCGAATTGGCTAACCTTAGCCGAAACGAAGAGCATAGCCGAACCGTTCTTACAAGCAGCCACGCAGCAACCGCAACCGATGCAAGTAGCTGAGTCCATAGCTTCGTCGGCCACGGTCTTAGGAATAGGAATTGCGTTAGCATCCTGAGCACCGCCGCAGTTGAACGAAACATAACCGCCGGCTTGTTGAATCTTATCGAAAGCGTTGCGATCGACCATCAAGTCCTTGATAACAGGGAATGCAGCCGAGCGCCATGGCTCAACGGTGATAGTTTCGCCGTCGCTGAACTTACGCATATAGAGCTGGCAAGTGGTAGCGCCGGTAGAAGGGCCGTGAGGGTGACCATTGATGTAGAGCGAGCACATACCGCAGATACCTTCGCGGCAGTCGTGGTCGAATACGATAGGTTCTTCGCCCTTTTCTACGAGTTGTTCGTTGAGTATATCGAGGGTTTCAAGGAACGAAGTTTCGGTGTCAGTTTCAACCGAATAAGTCTTGAATTCGCCTTTTGCCTTAGGGTTGGCTTGACGCCATACCTTAAGATTTACTTTCATATTTGCCATTTGGAATTTCCTTTCTTAATTAGTTGATTATGACTTATAGTTACGGGTTTGAACCTTGATGGCTTCGTATTCAAGAGGTTCCTTGATGAGTTCGGGAGCCTTTTCGTCGTCGCCTTGGTAGTTCCAGCACGATACATAGAAGAAGTTCTTATCGTCGCGCTTAGCTTCGCCTTCCTCGGTTTGATATTCTTCGCGGAAGTGACCACCACACGATTCGTTGCGGTTGAGTGCATCGTAAGCGATGAGTTCACCCATAGTGATAAAGTCTTTCAAGCGGAATGCCTTGTCGAGTTCCACGTTCATGCCGTCGCCGGCAGTGCCAGGAACGAACAAGTCGGTATTGAATTCCTTGCGGAGTTCCTTGAGTTCTTCGAGAGCCTTTTCGAGACCTTCCTTAGTGCGACCCATACCTACATAATCCCACATGATGTTACCCAATTTCTTGTGGATAGTGTCGACCGACTTGGTACCCTTGATGCCAATCAAGCGTTCTTCTTCGGCGATACAAGCCTTCTCCACTTCATCGAATTCAGGACGGTCGGTAGAGAAGTGAGGCACTTGGATTTGGTCGCTCAAGTAGTTTTGGATAGTGTAAGGCAATACGAAGTAACCGTCGGCGAGACCTTGCATCAAAGCCGAAGCACCGAGGCGGTTAGCACCGTGGTCGGAGAAGTTACATTCGCCGATAGCGAACAAGCCCTTAACCGATGTTTGCAATTCGTAGTCAACCCAGATACCACCCATAGTGTAGTGGATGGCAGGATAAATCATCATCGGGTTGTAGTAGTTTACATTATCGATAGTGTTGGCAAGTTCACCCGGATTAACGTCGGTGATTTCTTCGTACATATCGAAGAGGTTGCCGTAGCGTTGACGCACTACATCGATGCCGAGGCGGTTGATGGCTTCAGAGAAGTCGAGGAATACGGCTTGGCCGGTGTTGTTAACGCCATAACCCTTGTCGCAGCGTTCCTTAGCGGCGCGCGAAGCCACGTCGCGAGGCACGAGGTTACCGAATGCCGGATAGCGGCGTTCCAAGTAGTAGTCGCGTTCTTCTTCAGGGATGTCGGAGCCACGCTTAGTGCCTGCTTGAAGAGCCTTAGCGTCTTCGAGCTTCTTAGGCACCCAGATGCGGCCGTCGTTACGGAGCGATTCCGACATAAGGGTAAGCTTCGATTGCTTGTCGCCGTGACGTGGAATACAAGTAGGGTGAATCTGCACGTAAGCAGGGTTAGCAAAGTAAGCGCCCTTGCGATAGCAAGCGATAGCAGCCGAGCAGTTGCAAGCCATAGCGTTGGTGCTCAAGAAATATGTGTTGCCGTAGCCACCGGTGGCGATAACCACTGCGTGAGCTGCGAAACGTTCGAACTTACCGGTAACCAAGTTCTTGGCAACGATACCGCGAGCGCGACCGTCGATCATCACGATGTCGTGCATTTCGTAGCGGTTGAAGCTCTTAACCTTACCCATCTGGATTTGGCGGTTGAGCGAGCTGTAAGCGCCAAGAAGAAGTTGCTGACCAGTTTGACCCTTAGCGTAGAATGTACGAGACACTTGAGCGCCACCAAACGAACGGTTGGCAAGAGTGCCGCCGTATTCGCGAGCGAAAGGTACGCCTTGTTCCACACATTGGTCGATGATGTTGTTCGATACTTCGGCGAGGCGATATACGTTGGCTTCGCGAGCGCGATAGTCACCACCCTTTACAGTATCGTAGAACAAACGGTAGATAGAGTCACCGTCGTTTTGATAGTTCTTTGCAGCATTGATACCACCTTGAGCAGCGATAGAGTGAGCGCGGCGAGGTGAGTCTTGGATGCAGAAGTTAAGAACATTGAAACCCATTTCAGCCAAAGTAGAGGCAGCCGATGCACCGGCAAGACCTGTACCTACCACGATGATGTCGAGCTTACGCTTGTTGGCGGGGTTAACAAGTTTTTGATGAGCTTTATAGTTAGTCCACTTCTCAGCAACGGGACCTTCAGGAATCTTTGAGTCGATTACAGGCTGAGCAGCAGTATTTTTAATTTCTTCCATAATATACTTAGTTTTGAAATTGTGATATTTTGTTATTACTCAGCATGATTATTTCTGACAGCAGTCTTCAGTAGCTTCAGCGCACTTCTTTTCGCCACAGCAACCTTCTTGCTTACCTTGGCATTGACCTTCGGCGCATTCGTGCTTACCTTCGCAGCCTTCGTGCTTACCTTGGCAACCTTCGGGTGTAGCTTCGCCGCATTGGTGCTTCATCATGTCGTGGCATGGAGCAGCTTCGCCGTGGTGTGAGCGTTCCATCACCTTGAGTTCGTAGGCAGGAACAGGAGCATTGCCACATTCAGGGCATTGAGCCTTGAGAGTGAATACAATAGCTTCAACGGCAAACAACAAGCACACGATAGTGGCCCAAGCGCAAGAAGTCTTCTTGAGACGAGGCATCCAAGTGTCGTTGTTAGTGCCAAGCGATTGGAATGCGCTCCAGAAACCGTGAGTCATGTGGAACCAAAGGGCTGCGAAACCGATAAGGTAGATGGCAAGAACCACCCAGCCGAGAGGACCACCGAAGTAGGTCATAATCTGACCCCAACCATCGTTAGCTGCAATAGCCACTTCTTCACCGCTTACCGGGCAAGTAGCCACAGTCTGGATACCCAAGCATGGGAGCAATTCGGCAAGCATCATGTGACCCCAGAACTGATACAAGTGGAGCACAGTGAAGCAGGCAATCACAATGCCGAGAGCGAGCATGTTTTGAGATGCCCATTCTACTGACTTCGGACGTGATGTAATTTCGTAAGCATCATTACCACGAGCTTTCTTGTTTTGGATTGTCAACCAGAAAGCGTAGATGATGTGAATCACAAATAGTGCTGCAAGACCAAGGGTGGCAGCAACTGCGTACCAATTAGCACCAAGAATGCCGCAAATCTTGTTGTATGCTTCGGGGCAAAAGATTGCAACTGCATTCATCAGCACGTGGAATGTTAGGAAAAGAATGAGTGCAAGGCCGGTTACCGACATCACAGTCTTTCTACCTATAGATGATTTTGTTAACCACATAGTTGTGTTGAGAATTAAGTTATTAATTAGTTAATTGTTGATTGTTGTCGCTTTTATGTTGTGCAAATTTACCTAAATCTTCCCGCTTTAGCAACTATTACGGAAAAATTTAGTCATTAATTTCGCGGCTTTTTCGCACTTTTTTGCCAAATTGTGCATTTGCACCTGTGTGTTTACCGTTTTTTCTCGTTTTCTTTACCGTACCAAGTGTTATCGGTTTTGCCTACAGCTTGGTTATTTCTGCAAATGTTAATGGCACGCCGCTGTGCCAAATATCTGCAGCGCCCACGCAAGGGGGTGATGCGCACATCTGTGGATAAGTTGTGCCTTGAGCATAACCGCGTCGCGAATATCACCATCGAAGGCGCTCGCACATCGTGCGGCATTTAGCCACAAAATCACGGAGTGGAAAAATAAGCAGTATCGAGTCTGCTTATTTGGGAAATGGCATATAATATAGTGCTAATCAACATATTACAAAGGGAAATTAAGCAGAGACAAGACCAAAATCGGCATATTTTTCGCTTAATTTCCCTATTTTTGCCACCCCTGCCGGAGCTGAATTCATCACAATGCGGTGAGGGTGTATCTCTCACAGATTTTCGCGGTGGTGGGTTAAGCGGGTGATTGTCAGCCTCTCCCTACAGATTATTTGGTGGCAGCAGTGTGAGAGATTAAATCATCAGCAGGTGATTATCAGCCTCTCGGAGGCTGTGGAATTTTTGGAACGCGAATCAGGCTTTACTACAACACATTATCGCTCGATGATGGGGAAATTAAGAGAGAATTTTTAAACAAATTTGCTTAAGATGTCTAAATTAGGAAAAATAAGCAGTGTTGATATTGCTTAAATGGAAATTATTTGCTAATTTTGGCTGTTGGAAAAATATAATTATTGAGAAAGTTATGGAATACACCGAATTGCTCGAAAAACAAATAATAGGACGCTTGAAGGTAGATAACCCTTGGTGGACCGAGGGTGTGATACCTGAATATTATTCAAAAATGACTCCGCGCATGTATCTCGACATATTTTATCCCCTTGTGAGAGACATGGGGCTGAGGCGTGCCATGATACTTATGGGTCCGCGTCGTGTGGGCAAAACAGTGATGCTATTTCACACCATTGGACGACTCATTGCCGAAGGTGTGTCGCCGCAAAATATAATATATATATCGGTAGAAACGCCCATCTACAACAAAATAGCTCTTGAACATTTGTTCACTTTGTCGAAGCAAATATTGGGGAAATCGGGCAGTACATCGGAGGAGTTTTGGGTGATGTTCGATGAGATACAATATCTCAAAAATTGGGAATTACATCTCAAGTCGCTTGTCGACACCTATCGCAATGTGAAGTTTGTGGCGAGCGGGTCGGCGGCTGCCGAACTGAAGAAACGTAGCGACGAAAGCGGAGCCGGACGATTCTCCGACTTTAGTTTGCCGCCTCTCACTTTCTGCGAATATGTTCATATGAAGGGCTATCAGCGACTGATGATACCGCAAACCCTCACGCTTGCGGGGCAAGATGTGGAGTGCTTCGGCACCATCGATATCGATAAATTAAATCGCCTTTTTGTTGATTATATCAACTATGGCGGTTATCCTGAGGTGGTATTTTCCGACAAAATACGCGAGAATCCCGGCCAGTTTATTCGCCACGATATCATCGATAAGGTGCTTTTGCGCGATTTGCCAAGCCTATATGGCATTCAAGATGTGCAAGAACTCAATTCGCTCTTTACCATGATAGCTTATCACTCCGGCGGACAGTTCTCTTATGAGGCGATGTCGAAAGAATCGGGCGTTACCAAGGACACCTTGCGGCGATATGTGCAATACCTCGAGGCGGCATTCCTCATTAAGGTGGTTCACCGAACCGACGACACGGCTCGCCGCTATCAGCGAGAGACGAGTTTCAAAATCTATCTCACCAACCCCTCGCTGCGATGCGCTCTATTTCAACCTATTGGGGTGACCGACAACGAAATAGGCGATATGGTGGAAACGGCAGTGTTTGCGCAGTGGATACCTCGCATCGGCACCGACATTTCGTATGCCAATTGGCGACTGAACAAGAAAGAGCAGGGCGAGGTCGACATTGTGGGCATCGATGTAGCGCGGCAAAAGCCGCAGTGGGCGGTGGAACTCAAGTGGAGCGATCGCTACCCCGAGCATCCCGGCGAACTGAAATCATTGCTTTGGTTTATGCCCAAAAATGGCATCAGCGAGGCAATAGTTACCACGCAGACTATATCCATGCGCAAGCCCATGGATAGCGTTGTGCTGCACTTTATGCCCGTGGCTTGCTACGCCTATAG
>SFTJ01000080.1 GCA_004563195.1 bacterium | reverse complement strand
TGTGCAGCGATATGCTCAAGCCACACCTATCGACCGCCACGCGATAGTACCCGATTATCACACCGGCGACATAATTATTACTATGGTAGCTGCTTTTCGCGTTGGCAAAGATCAAGATAGTGCCATCAGAGCACTCACTCACCTACCGGAGAACTACAAATTGTGCTTGGTGGGCGATGGCGAACGCCGCAACATTATCGAGGCGCTAATCGGCGAACTCGGTCTGCAACAGCGAGTGATGCTGCTCGGCATTCGCTCCGATGTGCCTGACATTCTTTCGGCATCCGATGTGGTGGTGCTTGCTTCGCATTGGGAGGGTCTCTCGCTCTCGAGTGTGGAAGGCATGGCAAGCGGCAAACCGTTCATCGGCAGCGATCAGTTAGCCACAGCCATAGCCGAACTGATTAGCCATCCCGATTATTACCAAAAAGTAGCCACCGCCTGTGCCAAAGCAGCCCTACGCTACGACATAGCCACCACCGCCACCCGCTACAGCAACCTCTACCACCTCGCAAAGGAAGCTCAAACCACAGTATAGCACAGTGCTGATGGTATTTTAACACAGATTTCCACAATATTTTTTGTGAGAGTCCACAGATTAGCACAATGCTAATGTATTTTATTCTCTCTCACAAATCGCACTCATAAGCACAACGTCAGAGACGTTGATTTATCGTTAGTATCTCTGTGTTATCTGTGTTAAAAAATAACCTCTGTGTTATCTGTGTTTTTAATCTATCTACAATGAAACAAAAAATTATACGCACTTCAACTGTTGCCACTTCGCTTAACACTTTTTGCCGTGGCACTTTGCGCGACTTGAGCCGACTCTACGACGTAGTCGCCGTCAGTACGCCCGACCACGAACTCCAAGAGATAGCTCAACGCGAAGGCATACGCGTGATAGGCGTGCCTATGAGCCGCCCTATTGCTCCTCTGCGCGACTTAGTGTCGCTTTGGCGCCTCATTCGAGTGTTTCGCCGCGAGCGCCCAACAATGGTGCATAGCATCACTCCTAAAGCCGGACTGCTGAGCATGATTGCCGCTTGGATATGCCGTGTGCCCGTTCGACTCCACACATTCACCGGTCTCGTATTCCCCACCGCCACCGGACTCAAAAAGCGCATACTCATACTCACCGACCGAATCACATGCGCTTGCGCCACTCACATTGTCCCCGAAGGCGAAGGCGTCAAAGCCGACCTCATTAACTATAACATCACTCGAAAACCCCTTCAAGTGTTGGGCTACGGCAACATACGTGGCATCGACCTCGACCACTACCGCCGTTCGCCCGAGGTTATGGAGAAAGCTCTGACATTACGCAAGCCCAACCGGTTCACCTTCGTATTCATTGGTCGCGTGGTGCGCGATAAAGGCATCGACGAACTCGTGGAAGCATTCACCCTGCTGCACTCCGAGCACCCCCAAACACGACTCATCCTCGTGGGACGCACCGAGGACAATCTCGACCCTGTGACCCCCCACACCCGCAGAACCATTGCCTCGCACCCCGCCATCGAAGCCGTGGGTAGCCAAAGCGACGTCCGCCCCTGGCTCGCTGCCTCCGATGCCCTCGTTTTCCCCAGCTACCGCGAAGGATTCCCCAATGTGGTAATCGAAGCCGGCGCCTTAGACCTCCCTTCAATCGTCACTGACATCAACGGTTCGCGCGAAATCATCGTGCACGGCCAAAACGGCATAATAGTGCCACCTCGCAATGCCCAAGCACTCCTGCAAGCCATGACACAATTTGTGCAAAATCCACAAGCCACCCAAGCCATGGCACAAAAAGCCCGACAAATGATTGCCTCCCGCTTCGAAAAATCATTCGTCCAAAAATGCCTCTTCGACTATTATAAACAAATCCTCGGCGAAAAATGATGGTTAGATTCTTAAAATGGATTAAATCGCAAATGCCGTTCATCTGGCGATGGATTGAAACCGTCAACGGAATGATTGTAGCCCTCTTATATGGCAAAAAAATCAATTTAGCCGCCAATAATGTGCTGCAGCAATACTCCGACTCCGATATCACTTATCGCCGCCTCTCCTCTGACGACATACTGAACCTGAGCAATATGCTTACGGCTCAAACCGATGATTATCTGCAATATTTTCACCCTCACGCATTCGACACTGCCACCCTCGGCCGCTTGCTGACCAATTCGTCTTACCTCATGATGGGTGCATTTGCCAACGGCAACATTGTGGGATATCACTTTATCCGTTTTTTCGCCAATGGCAAGTGTTTTCGCGGCAATTTTGTATTGCCTCAATACCAAGGACGGCACATCGGAAGCACTATGATAAAGCAAATGACTGAAATAGGTTTGGCCGCCGGATTTCGTGTATTTGCCACAGTGTCCCGACACAATCTGTCGTCGATGGCATCGAGCAAACGATTTAGCACGATTCGCATCATCGAAGAACTCCCCAACGATGATATTCTCATAGAACATATCAACACACTCTCATGACTCTAAAATACATTTTCGACCGCGTGGCGGCTCTTATCGGACTTTTGTGCATCTGGTGGCTGCTTATCATTGTAGCCATTATTATTAAAATAAAAATGCCGGGCGGTCCTGCCATCTTCAAGCAGACTCGCATCGGGCGGCATGGCAAACCGTTCACTATGTATAAATTTCGCACCATGACGGTCAACCATAGCGGCAGCTCTGTGTCGGTGGCGGGCGAAAGTCGCATCACTCCACTCGGTGCGGTGCTCCGCAAATACAAAATCGACGAATTGCCCGAACTCTGGAATGTGCTCATAGCCGATATGAGTTTCGTGGGTCCGCGCCCCGATGTGCCGGGCTATGCCGATGCCCTCACCGGCGACGACCGCGAAGTGCTTCTGCTCCGTCCGGGTATCACCGGCCCTGCAAGTCTCAAATACCGCAACGAAGAGGAAATTCTCGCTGCCGTCGACAACCCGCAAATCTATAACGACACCATCATCTTCCCCGATAAGGTGCGCATCAATCGTTATTATTTGCACAATTATTCTTTCGTCTCAGATATTAAAATGATACTTTGCACCGTTTTAGGTAAAACGATGCTTTATAACAACGAAATTATATAATCCATTTTTACTGCTATGGCTAATAAAAAAATTCTACTCTGCCTGGCTCACATGAGCGGCAACGAAATGAAATATATCGAAGAGGCTTTTGCCGACAATTGGGTAGTGCCCTTGGGTCCTAATGTCAATGGCTTTGAAGCTGACCTTGAGGCCTTTGTGGGCGAAAACAAGCATGTGGTGGCTCTCTCGGCAGGCACTGCTGCCGTGCATTTGGCGCTCCACGCGCTTGGCGTGGGACCCGGCGACGAGGTGATTTGCCAGAGTTTCACTTTCTGCGCAAGCTGCAACCCCATTAAATATCTCGGCGCCACTCCGGTGCTCGTCGACAGCGAACCGCTCACTTGGAACATCTCTCCCGAATTGCTCGAAAAAGCCATCATCGACCGCATAGAGCGCACCGGTAAGGCTCCTAAAGCCATTGTGCCGGTCTACCTCTACGGCATGCCTGCCTTGCTCGATGAAATAATGGATGTGGCCAACCGCTACGGCATTCCCGTAGTAGAAGACGCAGCCGAAGGCTTCGGCAGTCGCTATCGCGGTCAAGTGTGTGGCACTTTCGGCCGCTACGGCGTGCTCTCGTTCAACGGCAATAAGATGATTACCACCAGCGGCGGCGGTGCTCTCATCTGCGCCGATGCCGATGCCAAACGCGAAATCATGTTCTACGCCACTCAAGCCCGCGAGGCTTACCCCTACTATCAACACGAACACATTGGCTACAACTACCGCATGAGCAACATCTGCGCCGGTATAGGCCGCGGACAGATGACTATTGTCGACGAACACATAGCCCACCACCGCCATATCGCCCGACTCTATAGCGAAGCTTTTGCCAACGTCGACGGCATCACATTCCACGCCAATCCCGATGAACGATTCGACAGCAACTATTGGCTCAACACCATTGTGCTCAGCCCCGAACTACGCGTAAAGGGTCAGGACAAGGCATATAATCACACCATCAGCACAGCCATAGGCGGCGCCGGAAGCACCGTGCATGCCGCAGCATCGGCTCACACCGACTGCGAACCCAACGCCAACGAAACCCATGCACTTGCAACCCGTATATGCCGATGCACCCGCCTACACCAACGGCGTGAGCGAACAACTCTTCCGCACCGGCCTATGCCTCCCCAGCGGTCCATGGGTCACCGACGACGACGTAAAACTCATCATCAACACCATCAAAGAAAACATCGAGTAAGCATAACAACACAGCTCGCTCAATAATTTTCAAACAGACACTCGCCCCCGTTTTAGGCGAGTGTCTTTTTTTTGACAGTCACCCGCCGAGGATTTAAGATTTCACAGATTTTTTCAGAGGCCATTAGGTGATGCCTACTAACCGCGGCGCAGCCGCTAAATAACCGCCGCCCAGACTCGGAGAGGCTGATAGTCACTCGCTTAACAAAACGCCCACACCCGCGCAATAATCTGTGAAATTCCGTGCCTAAAACCGTGAAAATCCGTGGTAAAAATCCGCCACCACACACAAATCCGTGAGCGATACCCACACCTCAGCATACCTAATAAAAATGGCTACCTTCACAGGCAGCCATTTTCACTTTCATTTATTATGTATAATCACTTGATAAGTATTTTCACTGATGAGTTGTTGCCTGAGCGCAACACGTAAAGTCCCTTGGTCAAACCTGTGACATCGAGTGTCACTGTTTCGCCCTCAACCACCGGCATCGATAGTGCTGCTGCACCATTCATACCGAAGAGTGTGATGTTGCTTTGAGCACCTTCCACGGTAACATAGTCGGTAGCGGGGTTCGGATAAACATTTATTGTAAGGCCTCTCTCGTCGGCGTTGATATCTTCAATTCCGGTAATCACTCCGTTTTGCTGTGCCACATAGTCCACTGCAAGAACTTGCGAATTGTATTCCGATGTATCACCATCAGCCTTGATGTAGTAGCTAACCACTGCATTGCTTGGTCCTTGATAGCTGTCGGTATACGATTGCTCAGTTGTTTCGCCTGCCAATTCCCAACCTGTACCATCGTTGCGGTAGATTTGGTAGGTGGTGCCTTCCGACTTGGCGACATCAATCCATTGCAAACTTACATTCATCGCGTTTGCCATATACTTGATGTCGGTGATATCCATTGCTATTGCCAACTCAGCTGTGATGCCTGTGTACAACACTCTGTATTCTTGACCATCAATAGCACGGCTTTCGCCTTCGGCGGTAACATTGTAACCGTAAATTACCATTTCGCCATCAACGCCTACCAACGAACCTTCGCCCGGACGAACCGAATAGTCTGACACTGCATCTACATAGCTTACTTCGCCGTCTTGAGCTTTCAGGGAACCGGCGTTAACGGTGAAGTTGCCGTTAGCATCGGCTGTCATCACTGCATATTCGCCTTCGCCCGATTGCTTCAATACTGCTATTGTAGAGCCGTCGCGATTGATGTTATATGATTCTACTCCCGTGATGGGGCTGAATGTTACTGAATTATAGTACACCTCTTCGGTAAGTGTGGCTTCGGGATTTCCCGAACGGTATTGTCCAACCACTTTCACATTTGCGCTTTCGTTTACTGACGCAAAAACAGACATCGTTGTCATCAACAATGCCATCGCTGTTATTAATCCTGAGATGTTAGCTTTCATAATTCTGTCTTTTAAAAATCAATGTTAATACTTATCTTAATTTTGGTGCTCGGCACCGTGAGTGATTATTTACGTTGCAAATGTAATAGCATTATCACGCTGCCACCGAATATTTTTATGGCTTTAAGATTCGATTTACCTATCTTATTGATTTAGTGTGTTTTATATTTTCCAATATCTAAGCACAAAAATAAACCACGCGAAAAATACCAAAAAAGTGTGCCATCAAATGTAAAAAAACGGCGTCCACAGGGCATTTGCGCCGATATGAGGCACATGCCACACCACACTTCTCAGCATGGCGGCACAGCGGGGCTTAAAAGGTTATGATTATGTTAATTCGAAGTGCTGTCGGCAGAAAGCCGCACATACTACTCTCGTTAATTCGAAGTGCTGTCGGCAGGGGCTGCCTGAGTGGCACCGGAGCCGGGCATACGACTCTCGTCGATTGGCAAAATTGCCATCACCTTATTAAGGCGATAGCGGGTCATAGCTTGATTGGAGCGGAAGCCGTAGCCTTCGATCACGCGATCGGGCTTCTCAATATGCACAAAGGAGTCGCTGCGCACCTCGTCCCATCGCTGATCCCAAAACATCTGATTGGTGACTATGAGGTCGCCCTCCACATTTTGTATGCGCACATTGCCGTCGAGTCGCCACAGTTGTTCGGCGGTGTTATAGCGAGCCGAGTCGCATCGCACCGTTGCCACTACCTTAAACTTCTTGTCGAACTGTTCGAGGAATGCGCCCTTGGGGAAGTTCCAATGGGGATTTTGCCCACCGTCGTAGACATACCACACCGGTGTGGTGATGCGATATTGTGTCACACCCGAGTCGCTTATGAGCGTGCGCACATTGTGGGTCACCATCATAGGCACCGAGTCGGGGTTGAGAGGCTTCACTTCCACAGTTTCGGCTTGCCGTGCGCATGAGAGCAATATGCACAGCACCATCAACAATGGCAATATGTGACGCGACAATTTCATCCTGTCTCTGAGGTGGTTGACAAAAAGGGGATACAACCTACACATACGCGCCTCGCCGTGTTGCACTCGCAACGGCAGCCGCAGTGCCTAAGCATCGGGCCGGCGGCACGCAGTGTGGATATTACTCTGAATGTTGTGTTGTTAGCGAATCTTGTTCTGCCAGAACCACATTTCGTTGAAAGTCACACCGAGGGTAATATTGATATAATCCTCAGTAACGAGTTTGGCGGGCGACGATTCGCGATGCTTATATTCCACGCCGAGGTTCACGAAGGTCTTGCCTGCGGGCACCGGTAGGCTCACACCCACGCCCACGCCATAGTCGCGAACTTGATTGCCGCGAATATTCATATAGTCGCGGTTGTAGTATGCTCCGGCGCGATAGGTGATGCGTTTGCCGTAAGAGCCGCGGTCGTCGGGCTGATAAGAAACACCAAAGCCCACGCGCAAGCGGTCGTTGAAGTCGAGTGTAGTGCCGTCGAGGTCGAAACTCGGCAGCGGTGTAAACTTAGCCTTGGTCCATTGCTGATAAGTAACGTCGACTTCGGCAGTCAACTTGTTGTTCCAAGTATAGCTCAAGCCCACGCCATAGGTAGCCGGAATGGTGTATTTGCCACCCATACTTATGGTGTCGGTCGACACCACTTCCTGGTCTTGCGTATCGTAGTATGTGCCCCAAGTGTCGCCGTGCAGCGATTTGCCCAAGCCATATACCAAACCTATGGTAGCGCGATTGCGACGGCTGAACTGATAGGTGTATTGCGCACCGAATTGCAAGCCCCAGTCGCGCACGCTTATCATGCGTTCGTAGAGGGTTGCCGTGCCCGAATTGGCATTTTGCGCAATAGCATCGTTAACTATGGTACCAAACACATACGAGGCATTGAAACCCACCGAGAAACCCTCGAAGGGGCGAATGCCATAACCTGCATACAGCTGATTGATGCCACCTTCGCCACTGCGGTTGTCCACACCGTTTTCTATGGTCTTGCCGTAGGCATATCCCACCGATGAGAAAGGCACTACGCCCACGCTGGCACCCATATACTTGCCTATCGGGAACTGCATGCTTATGTAGTCGAGACCGCCGCCAAAGGCTGTACCTTTGTTCTCGCCATCCTTCGACCACAGCTGAGTAAGATCGAGACCCATATCGAAGAGGAAGGTCAATGTGTCGGTTGCGGCATACGATGCGGGGTTCATTGTGTTGACCAAACGGCCGTTTTGCATAGCATAACCCACACCACCCATAGTGCGCTGTATGCCTGTAGCGGCGTCGCCAAGCAGACCGTAACCAAACTTAGAGTATGGACTCGTGATTCCTTGAGCATTCATTTGGGCTATTCCTGCCATCACCATGAACGCTGCCAATAGTAGTATTCTGTACGCTTTTTTCATCTCTGATAATTATTCCGTAATATGGTTATTGCCATGGGCATCAGCAGCCCCGGCGAGCCCTCCCGGCTTCGGCTTTGCCGCTCGCCTTCGTGCTACTCGCTTGCAAAATTAGTAAATCTTATCTGATTATCGGCATTTTAAGGCATTTTTAGCATTTTATGCTTCATTTTATGCCTTTTTTCACTTTTCTCCACGCTAATAGTGGGTTCTCACGCATCTTTTCGGGCATCTTTCTCCTCCTCGTGCTGTATCATAAAGGAGGTGTAGATTTGCACCAATGCACCGGCAAGCAGAAAACCTATCCAGTCGCCGCCTCCGAGTCGATTGCCGTAGAAGAAGAGCAAAAATGCCGACACGCAATAGAGCAACGCCGACACTTTTTCGAGCGTATGCAAGCGCTTAACGCGCAGATTCTTGCCGTCGTACATCTCGGTTAAGCGCACCGCAAGCACTGTGGCTGCTCCGGCGGCAAACACGTAGCGCATCAGCATCATTCCCTCGGGCCATACGCCCAAAAGCGGAAATGCCGCTGCCACCACCAGCATCACCATTCCTATGGCAAGCACCACATTTTGTATGCGCTGTAGGGTCTTCTTATCGGGTCTTTTCATCGTTGTCTGTTGTTTGTTACTTTTAAAAAAATATTATTTGCAGCACCGGCAACCGCATCAGGGTATGTCGGTGATATACACATCTTCGTTTTCGCGCTTCATGCCATATTTTTCGCGCGCTATGCGCTCCAAAGTCTCACGATCGGTGTTGAGTTCGTTCACCTTACGCATATACACCTGCGCTGTGTCGTGATTTTCCTTTATTTCGCGCTTCAACTCGCTTATCTGCTTGTCGTATTCGCTCGTTTTGAGATAACTCGACTCGCCGTAGAACAGCATAAGCAGCGTAAACGCCACAAACACCACAAAAGTGATGCTCACCCATTCGGGCACCCATTTGGGTTTAAGCCCGTACCACTGATTTTTCTTTTCTTCACCCATTTTTTCCCTTTATTATGTTATGTTAATGTCAATCTTCGAGCAGGTCGGGACGCAGACGCATGGTGCGTTCCATGCTCTGATTATGCTTCCACTCATCTATTTTAGCCTGATTGCCCGAGAGCAACACATCGGGCACACGCCACCCCTTATACTCCGCCGGGCGGGTATACACGGGAGGTGCCAGCAGATTGTCCTGAAACGAATCGCTGAGCGCGCTCTGCTCATCGCCTATAGCGCCGGGTATGAGGCGCACCACAGCATCGGCTATCACGGCTGCGGGTATCTCGCCTCCGGTGAGCACATAGTCGCCTATCGATATCTCGCGAGTGATGTAGTGCTCTCTGATGCGATAATCTATGCCTTTATAGTGGCCACAGAGTATCATCAGATTCTGCTTCATCGACAGCTGATTGGCAATAGGTTGCGAAAACTGCTCTCCATCGGGCGTTGTGAAGATTATGTCGTCGTATTGGCGCTCGGCTTGCAGTTTGGTTATGCAGCGATCCACAGGCTCTATCTGCATCACCATGCCCGCCTCTCCGCCAAAGGGATAGTCGTCGACCTTGCGATGCTTATTGAGCGAATAGTCGCGCAGATTGTGCACCACTATCTCCACCAGGCCTTTGTCTTGTGCTCGCTTCAATATCGAGCAGTTGAGCGGCGATTCCAGCATTTCGGGCATCACCGTGAGTATGTCAATTCGCATTTTTGTGTCGCTCATTTCGTTTCCTTATTGTTTTCGTTTGCAAAGTTAATGATTAACTGCGAAATCTCGGCTACCGTTCGCCGTTTTTTACCTATTATCACGCATCAAAATAAAAGGAAAGCGACACACGAAAAAATCACTTTTTCGAATGCCGCCATATTAACCTGTAAAACACGTATATTAATCTTTTTCAGTTGGTTTAGAACATTGCTTCGGCTCTATCACACGGCTGGCGCCCACATAGCGGCGCTTGTAGTATGCCTCTTCGCTCGAACTTACCGTTACTCCTTTGCCATTGCTTGAGTGAATAAAATTAAACTTGCCGTCGCCTTTCACTTCGGTCACTATGCCCACATGACCCACGCGCTTACCCACCGATCGTCCGTTGAAAAACACCAAGTCGCCGGGCTGCAAGTCGTTCTTTGCCACTGGTGTACCGTCACTTACTTGCGAACACGATGAACGGGTGAGCTGATAGCCGAAATTCTTGAATACATAGCTTGTAAATCCCGAGCAGTCGAATCCGTTTGGACTTGAGCTGCCGCTACGATAACGAGTGCCGATAAACGATTTTGCATATTCGAGCAATTCGCACACCTCATCGTAGTGGGTATTATTCTGAAACAAAGCCGACTGCTCCATCTGCTCGCGCACTGTGCCGTGCTTGCGACTTGCAAGCTCTTGTGCCGATGCCGACATAGCACCCACGATAACGGCTATTGCCATTACCATTATGCATCTGCTTATGTTTCTGATTTTCGACATTTGTTGTTTGTTTACGTGTAAGTTGGCGTTTGTTCTTAACCTTTTGTATTGCAAAGATAATCAATTCACTATTTCGCGCAAAATGCGTTAAAGGTTTGATAACATTTCTGCCCTGCAACGTTTTTGCCCCGATTTTTATGGCTTATCAGCCTTCTCAGCCGTTCTCGAGCCGTTTTTTGTCACATTCGGGATTTCTCAATATACGCTTATAAAAAAATAAAATAATTACATTTTTTAACATTTATTGTTCGCCGTTGACACAAAATTGGTCATTTTTGGGCCGTATCCTGCTGTCGGTTTCGCGGCACCAATGCCCACAAAAAAGCGCGCAATCCGAGGCGGAAGTTATCCACCTCGGATTGTGCGCACCAAGGCTTTCGCCTCGGCAATATTTTGTTTCACGCTTATGGTTGGGGGCGTTCGGCAGCGCCTATTTCCATTATTGCGCCGGTTTCGGGATAGAACTTAACAAACGATGGAGCTTTCTTATTGGAGAACAGCTTGGGGTCGAGGCCAAATTCCACGCCGAGTTGCGACACATCGAATGTCTGCTCTGCCACCTTCTTGCCTTCGTAGGTGAATGTGAAGCGTGCCTTTCCGGGCATGCAATACATCACTGCACCCTTTGGCACTCGTTTTGTCACGCCTTTTTCATCTATGGGGAGTTCGCCGCGCTCCACCACTTTCATCGAGAGATAAAGCGGTTCGCCGCTGAGGTTATCGCTATCCACCATACCCTCGTAGTCGCTTATGCGCATCACCACCGAGTTGTTCACATCGAGTGAGTCGGGCACATAGTCATACACCTTCACGCAGGTGCCCACTTGCTTGGTGCCCACAAAGAGGGCTGTGAGAGCTGCCTCTTGCTCATCGAGTTGCTTCATTATCAATTTCAAAGCCTCGCCGTCGGGTGGCATTTGGTCGGCCTCGCCGAGTGCATAGTTGGTGCGGCTCTCGCGAATGTTATATATCTGCTGTGCAGCTATTTGCGCACGTTTTGAGGTCGATTCGCCTGCCAAGAGTTCTGCCGAGAGTGCCTTGATATAAGCGTTATCCTCGAGCACCGACTCGGTCTCTTCCACTGCCTTACGGGTCGCGGCGGGCGAAACCACATTTTCGGCATTGAGCGAGAGCAACAGGCCGTCCTCGCTCTTCATGGCATACACATTGTTGGCTCCCTTAAATTGCATCAGGTATTCCTTGTCGCGATTGGGCACGCCATAGGTCCACACATCCACATTCTTCAGAGTCCACTCTTGTCTGTCCTTGGTTACCACATCGGTGGTGCCGAGATATTTCTTGGCATATTTATAATATGGTCCTGCCTTATACACAGTGCGTTCTGCCTCTACCACTATGCGCAGATGGGTGGTTGGCAACGAGTAGGTTAGCCCATACTCATTATGTTTTCCGGCTGTGAAGCGCTGCGTATCTTGAGCGCTTACCGGCTGCCACATCAGGGCTGCCATTGCCGCAATTATTGCTGCTGCAAACTTCTTCATATTCTCAAATTCGTATTTAATTCTATTATTCCTAAAAACCTGATTTATTATCGATTATGCGTTTAATCGCCTTACCTACATTGGCGGCTATGTCGCTTGCGGTCAAGCCCATCTCGCCTTGCTCTTCGGCAGCCATATCGCCTGCCAAACCATGCACATACACGCCCATCACCGCTGCCCAGTCGGGGGTATAGCCCTGAGCCATCAGCGAGGCTATCACACCGGTTAGCACATCGCCACAGCCTGCTGTTGCCATTCCGGCATTGCCGCTACTATTGACGTAAACTTTGCCATCGTAGCGCACGGTCATCGTGTTATGACCCTTGAGCACTATGATAAACCCGTAGAGTTTTGCCACCTCTATGGCTTTGAGCAGACGCTCTTCCTGGGTGCTGTGCTGACCGAACAGGCGGTCGAACTCGCCTGCATGTGGCGTAAGCACCGAACCGCGTGGTATGCTCTTGAGCAAAATAGGGCGCTTGGCTATGCAGTTGAGCGCATCGGCATCTATAACCACCGGCTGAGCCGCTTTCTTCAAGAACGAATCTACGGCTGCTATGGTGTCGTCGTTGGTGCCTAAGCCGGGACCTATGGCGAGCGCCGAGTATTTGCGACGCACGTCGATGTTGGTGGTGATATATTCGTTTTCATCGGTCTCAAAGAGCGCCTCGGGCACGCCACATTGCAGCGGATTAAATCCACACATCGGGGCATGCACCGTGAGCAGTCCCACACCGGCGCGCATGGCGCTGCGAGCCGCCAGCACTGCCGCGCCCATCATGCCATAACTGCCTGCCACCATATATAATGTGCCCACAGCATATTTATTGCAATATGGCTTGCGGGGCTTTATCACCTTGCGTATGTCGCTTGCCTCGATGCGATAGAAGTCGCTGCACGTTTTGCGCTGTGCTTCCTCGCTGAGGTCGATGTCGATCACCTTAACCTCTCCTATATAGTCGGCGTTCTCCTCAAAGAAGAACGACAAGCGCTCAAATTGGAATGCAAGTGTGAGATTGGCTCGCATAATATTGTAGCGCGGAGTGCCGCTGTTCCACTCTCCGCACAGTCCCGACGGCACATCTATCGATATCACATATGCCCCCGAATCGCTGATGTAGCGTATCAGCGTGGCGAAGCCTGAATTGATGGGCGTGCGCAATCCGGTGCCGAAGAGGCCGTCGATTACCACATCGCTGCTGCTCAATTCGGGCGGCGCATAGGTGCTCACCACCTCGGTGAAGCGCACATTCTCCATCGAGAGAAGCTGATTGCGACACGCCTCACATGCCGGTGAGAGCTGCGACGACCGCACGTTGAAGAGTATCACCTCCGGCTTATAGCCATGTTCGTAAAGCTTGGCTGCCACAAGCAGGGCATCGCCGCCATTATTGCCCGACCCTGCAAATATCACTATCCGCTGATTGGGTCGAAATCGGGACATCACCTCCAGAACCACTCCCGTAGCGGCACGGTCCATTAGTTCAAGCCCATCTACACCCTCATTCTCAATGGTGTAGCGGTCGATTTCCCTTATTTCTTTTGTCGTGAATATCTTCATCGCTTCTTTATCTTTATTTTTCCTTTTTCCCTTTATCTTCGGCGCTCGGGGCTCTCTTTCGCCTCTCTCGCTCGCCGTCGTCACATTCTTCAATTTGCAAAAATACAAGATTTCGCCCAAATTCCAAAGCACTTTCCTCCCATATTCTGCACCTCTTTCATTTTATACCCTCGGCAAAGCATTTATTTTCATTTTTTCACTTTTTCTGTGCTTTTCTTCGTTTTTATTCCTCTTTGCCGTTGTTTTTCTTGCAATCATTGAGTTTCTTTTTTATCTTCCCGAGTTTGACAGTTGCAGCGTTTATAGGCTGATACACAACATGTTACTGCGATAGTAATGTTGCTACATAAATGGTCGGCGAAAATTTAACACAA
>SFTJ01000026.1 GCA_004563195.1 bacterium | reverse complement strand
TACAAACTATGACAGCAAACAAACTGATAAAGATAGAGAAAATCATAGCTTTGGCGCTGGCGGCGGTGAATGTGCTGCTGATAGTGCTGGGCATAGTGAGCGAAGTGAACATAATAGGTCCGGTGATAGGTCTTGTGGTGATGGTGGTGCTGTATGCCATACTTGTGGTGCAAGAGAAGAAGCTAAACGGGAAGTAGAGATAGAATTATGGCAGAAAAGATGCATTGGGACCGACTGATATGCGACAAGCGCTTGGGGCTTGAGCATTATCATGAGAATAAAGGCGGCATACGCAGCGATTTTCAGCGCGACTATGACCGACTGATATTCTCGTCGCCGTTTCGCAGATTGCAGAACAAGACGCAAGTGTTTCCCCTGCCGGGCAGTATATTTGTGCATAACCGATTGACACACAGTCTGGAAGTGTCGTGCGTGGGCAAGTCGCTTGCTCGCGAAATAGCCACCCGCTTGTGGAGCCGTTACGAGGCAGAACCATGGGCTGGAAAACTCTTCGACATGGGCGAGATAGTGGCAGCCGCTTGCTTGGCACATGACTTGGGCAATCCGCCGTTTGGGCATAGCGGCGAGAAGACCATAGCCACATTTTTCTCCGAAGGCAAGGGGCAGTATCTCAAGGAATTGCTCACACCCGAGCAATGGAACGACCTGACCCACTTCGAAGGCAATGCCAACAGCTTTAGGTGGCTTGTGCACCAATTCAGAGGCCGTCGCCGCGGTGGCTTTGCCATGACGTACTCCACACTGATGTCGATAGTGAAATATCCATATTCATCGAGCAAAGCCAATGCCAAAGGCAAGTTTGGCTATTTTACGAGCGAGAAAGAGATTTTTACACTCGTTGCCGACGAATTGGGAATGTTGCGAGTTGAGGACGACCGCTATTGCCGCCATCCGTTGGTCTATCCGGTGGAGGCAGCCGATGACATTTGCTATCAGGTGATGGATATAGAAGATGCTCACAAACTCAAGATAGTAGGTACGCAGGAAGTGATAGACCTCTTTTTGGGCTTCTTCGAAGGCGAGCGTCGCCGCCATATGGAGGAAGTGATGCAAGGCGTTGACGACCCGAACGAAAAGATAGGATATCTGCGCTCGAGCATAGTGGGGTTGCTGGTAGAAGAGTGCGCCAAGGTGTTTGTCGACAACGAAGAAGCGATATTGTGCGGCACATTTGAGGGTTGCCTGATCGACCACGTTAGCACCAGAGTAAAGGCAGCCTACGAGCAATGTGCCCGATTGGCGTCGAGTCGCATCTACCGGGCAAGCGATGTGGTGGATGTAGATCTTGCAGGACATCAGATTATAACCATGTTGATGGAAAAACTGGTAGATGCCGTGATGCATCCCGAGCTGAATTATTCGCAATTACTTCTGAGCCAGGTGCCTCATCAATATGAAGTGCAAGCAGCCACATCGTTCGAGAAGATACAAGCGGTAATCGACCACATAAGTGGAATGACCGACGTGTATGCGCTCGATTTGTACAGAAAACTCAATGGAATGTCGCTGCCGGCAGTGTAAAAGCAGGCTGGCGGCAGCTGAAAAATAGCACACACAAAAGAGGATATTCTAACTCGGACCGAAGTCGCTAGGCGTGGAATATCCTCTTTTATTGTGCATAAATACGCAGCAATAATAATTGAAGCGTAAAGGTTACACTGCTCATGAGAAAGTTATACACACTAACTGATAAGGCAATCGCTCAGAGCAGAAACGGCAATTATATTTTGTCTGCAATCTCAGGGCTTGCCTTGAATTTTACAGACTTTTTGGCGGGTATTTCGATTCTGGTGTGATTGTTAGGACTAACGCCTATGCGCGCAGCTTTTTGAATCACTTTAAATGAACCGAACCCACCGATAGTTACTTTTTCGCCGGCAATAATGGCGTTAGCAATGATGTTAATTGCGGCCTCAATAGCAGCTTTAGCCTCAGTCTTTTTGAGGGATGTTTGTGCCGCAGTGGCATTAATGATGTCGGTTTTGTTCATGATGATAATAAAATGTTAGTAGTAAAGTGATAAACAAAATTATGAAAATTGCCTTTTGTTGCCAAATCGATGGCAAAAAAATTTCTAAAAAAGTTATGATTAGGTAAAAATAATAGAAATTGCCGCCGATAAAGGCGGGAATAGAGAGTTTTTGTGTATTTTTGTAGATTAATTGATATAGAAAAAATTGTATATGCATAATACAGGAAATTCGTTTTTGGGTTCGATACCCACAGTGACGAAAAATTTGTTGATAATCAACATAATCGTGTTTGTGGCGCAGAGTGTGCTTCCGCGCATAGGCATCAGTGCGGAGCAATATTTGGCGTTGCATTACTATGCCTCGAGCAATTTCAACTTGGCACAGATAGTGACTTATATGTTTCTGCATGCCGACATTTCGCACATATTTTTCAATATGTTCTCGTTGTGGATGTTCGGGCGCGTGCTTGAGCAAGTGATGGGTGGCAAGCGATTCCTATTCTACTACATATCGTGTGGCATTGGCGCTGCATTGGCACAGGAAGTGGTGTGGGCGCTCACATGGCGCAGCACCTACATACCGGCTTTGGCGCAGCTCAACAATATATCGGTGGCAGAGATGACGGCGTATATCGATAAAGCTCTGGCTTTGGGCGAGCATATGCCACTATTCGATAGCATGATAACCATCGGCGCCAGTGGTGGTGTGTTTGGCATATTGCTTGCTTTCGGTATGTTGTTCCCCAATCTGCCGCTTTACTTGATGTTTGTGCCCATACCCATCAAAGCAAAGTGGATGGTGATAGGCTACGGTGTGATAGAACTGATGTTTGGCATCACAGGCACACTCGATAGTGTGGCACACTTCGCACACTTGGGCGGAATGCTCATAGGATTTATAATATTGATATTCTGGAAGAAAAAAGGACAATTCGGCGGTGGGTATTATTGACGAAATAAAGAACAGATACAGGAGCGGTTCGCTTCTGATAAAGTTGATATTTGTCAATGTAGGCATATTTTTGGTGGTGAAGTTGACCATGTTTGTGCTGATGTTGGCAGGCATCGATGCCCGAGTGGTGACAGATATGGTGGAATTGCCCTCGGCATGGAGCGCAGTGCTTGTGCGTCCGTGGACGTTGGTGACATATATGTTTATGCATGGCGACTTGATGCACATATTCTTTAATATGCTGTGCCTCTACTGGATGGGGCTGGTGTTTATGGAATTTAACACCCCCAAGCAGTTGGTGGCGCTATATGTGCTTTCGGGCTTGATGGGCGCGGCATTCTATCTGATGGCTTATAATTTGCTGCCCGGATTTGCGGGTGCGTCGAGCGGACTTGTAGGGGCATCGGCATCGGTGCTCGGAGTGCTTGTGGCGGCATGTATGCGAGCTCCGAACTATAGGATAAACTTGCTGTTTATCGGTTCGGTGGCGCTGAAATGGGTGGCAATAGTGATGGTGGTGCTGGGCGTGATAAGTTTCGATGGCAGCAACCTCGGCGGCCACATAGCGCATGCCGGAGGAGCTGTGATGGGCGTGATATATGCACTGCTGCTGCGTCGCGGATTAGATATCACCAAGGGAATTAACCGCATGATCGACCGTCTGACCGACCTCTTTGAGCGCCGACCCAAGCCAATGGGCGAGCCGGTGCAAGGCGGGCGCTATCACTATGGCAAACCCGAAAACGGCAATGCTGCAAAGAGCACCAAGAGTGATAGCGATGATTTGCGTTCGCAATACGTGACAAAAGAACAAGCCGAAGTGGATGCCATACTCGAAAAAATAAAGGTAAGCGGCTATGCCTCGCTCAGCCAGGAAGAGAAAAAGCGCATTTTTACGGCAGGGAAGAAGAATTGATGCCTAAAAGTGAGCATTACAGACGGTGGAGCAAGTAAGACAAACACAAAAAAACAGGAATGAAAAAAAAACAAAATAAATCGGTAACAGGCGTGTTTTGCCACCTGGTGGGGCGGATAGGAATCCTGCTCACTGCGGTGCTGTCGCTGGTGCTGCTGGCATCGGCATACGGCGGCCTTGTGGACCCGCGCACCACCACCAAAGCGGCAATACTCACACTCGGATTGCCCTACATAGCCATGCTCACGGCTGTGGTGGCAGTGGTGTGGCTCGTGCTGCGCCAATGGCGCTATGCGTTGGTGCCGATAGCGGCGATAGCTATTGCGTGGTCGCCCATAAGTCGCGCCGTGCCCGTGAATGTGCTGAGCAAGGGCAGAGACGAAAGCAAAAAGACGCTTAAAGTGATGTCGTTCAACGCAAAATACTTCTCATATAACGAAGATGCCGATGGCGACGGAATACACGATGGAGTGAAGTTTTTGCTCAGTCAGGACGCCGATATAGTGGCAATACAAGAAGGTAATGCCGGAAAGCCACTCAAAAACAGAGCAAACGTGGGCAATGAACTCTACGCGAAATTGCTCGATAAATATCCCTATCATGTGTTTAGCGTGCAAGCTATGTCGCTCTTTTCGCGCTATCCCGTAACATATAGCCACTACAAGTGCCTCGAAGAAGACTCCTCGAGCGAGGTGGTGTATAAAATCAATGTCGACGGCGAAGAAATTAATTTGATAAGTTTGCACTTGCAGTCGATACATCTCAACAACGATGACAAGGATTTCTTTGTAAAAAACACCCGAGCACGCAAGTTGCCCGACCGCGAGGTGATCGACACCTTCAGGCAAGGCATAGTGCGCAAATTGAGTCGCGCATTCATAAATCGCGCATCGCAAGCCGAATATGTGCGCAAGCAGATGAATGAAATGGGCAGCAATCTGATAGTGTGCGGCGACTTCAACGACACACCTGCCTCGTGGACCTATCGCACAATATGCGGCGACGACATGCGCGACGCCTATGCCGAGAACGCTTGCGGATTTAAGATGACATATCACGACAGCCGCTTTTGGCTCACCATCGACCACATATTGTATAGAGGTAATATGAGAGCGGTAGACTACAAGCGTCATGATGTGAAAATAAGCGACCATTATCCCATATCAGTCACATTTGAGTTAGACACAGATAAATAGATGGCGAACTGAGAATATATATCACAAATAATAATAACACCCCTAAAGACTATGAGAAAGTTAATATTCACCATCACAGCCCTATGCTTATGCACAGCCGTAGCGGTGGGCGCAAAAAAGAGTAAAGTGAAAGAACGTCAAAACCCATTTATGACGGAGTATAAAACACCATTTAATATTCCGCCATTCGAACAGATTACCTATGCCGACTATGTGCCGGCAGTGAAGGAAGGTATAGCACAACACAATGCCGACATCGACGCAATCATCAAGCGTCGCGACCGTCCTGACTTCGAAAACACCATTCTTGCACTCGACAATGCCGGAGCATTGCTTACAAAGGTGAGCTATGTGTTCTTCGCATTGAGCGAAAGCGACGGAACGCCCGAAATGGACAAGATAGCAGCCGAAATCACACCGCTTATCACAGCGCACAGCGATGAGGTGAGCATGAATCCGCTATTGTTCCAAAAGGTGAAGGAAGTGTACGACAACAAGAAAATCTACAACCTCACCCGCGCTCAAGAGCGATTGCTCGACAAGACCTACAAGAGCTTTGTGAACAACGGCGCCTTGTTGAGTGAAGCCGAAAAGGAAGAATTGAAGCAAATCAATCAGGAAATCTCGGCAGCCCAGTTGGAATTTAACAAAAATCTGCAAAAGGAAAACAATACCACCGAGGTGGTAGTGGAAGATGCCGCCGAGTTGAGCGGATTGCCCGAAAGCACCATAGCCGAGGCAGCCTCACAGGCAGCAGCACGCGGCAAGGAAGGCAAGTGGGTGTTTACCGTGCATGCTCCGAGCCGTTTGGCAGTGCTCACCTATGCCGACAGCCGCGACCTTCGCGAACGCATGTATAAGGCATATATGACCATCGGCGCCAAGGACAACGAAAACAACAACAGCGCCGTAATCAACAAGATACTCAACCTTCGCGTGAGAAAAGCCAATCTGCTTGGCTTTGAGACATTTGCCGATATGCAGATGGATCGCGTGATGTCGAAGACCGTAAAGGCAGCCGAAGACCTGCTCTATAAGATTTGGGAGCCTGCCAAGGCAAAGGCAGCCGAAGAAATAGCCGATATGCAGAAGTATATCGACAATCACGGCGGCAACTTCAAGCTCGCTGCTTGGGACTACTATTACTATGCCGATAAGGTAAAGACCGAGCGCTTTAACCTCAGCGACGACCAAGTGCGCCCATACTTCAAACTCGAAAACGTGGTGAAGGGCTTGTTTACCTATTCAGGCAAATTGTTCGGCATCACATTCAAGGAATTGCCCAAGGCACCGAAGTATAACCCCGAAGTGACAGTCTACGAAGTGAAGGATGCTCAAGGCAAGCACGTGGCAGTGTTTATGACCGACTATTTCCCACGCGCCACCAAGCGCCAAGGAGCATGGATGAGCGAATTCCAGAGCGCATATAACTACAACGGCGAAGATATTCGTCCTATAGTGTTCAATATCGGAAACTTCACCAAGCCCACCAAGGACATGCCATCGCTGCTCACCATCGACGAAGTGGAAACAGCATTCCACGAGTTTGGTCACGCATTGCACGGCATGCTCACCCGCGCACAATTCCGCGGCATTGCCGGCACCAATATCGACCGCGATGCAGTGGAATTGCCATCGCAATTCTCAGAAAACTGGAAGTTTGAGCCATGGCTTCTGAGCGTCTATGCCAAGCACTATAAGACCGGCGAAGTGATTCCCGAAGAATTGGTGAAGAAACTTGAGGCATCATCGCGCTTCAATACCGGTTTCCGCACCGTAGAACTCTGTGGCGCAGCATTGCTCGACATCGAATGGCACAAGATGAACTATGCCAAGGATATAGATGTAGCCAAGTTTGAGCGCGCCGTAGCACGCCGCCTCGGTTTGCCCGAAGAAATACAATTCCGCTATCGCAGCTCATACTTCAAGCACATCTTCGGCAGCGACCAATATGCAGCCGGCTACTACACCTACCTCTGGGCCGAAGTGCTTTCGTCGGATGCAGCATCGCTCTTCAAAGAAAAGGGAATGTACGACCAGGAAGCAGCAAAATCATATCTGCAAAACATCCTCGAAGCCGGCGACAGCGAAGATGCTATGACACTCTTCAAGCGTTTCCGCGGCCGTGAACCTCAAGTAGAAGCATTGCTTAAGGATAGAGGTCTGAAGTAATAGCCCAAAACCACCGGTTATGTAGCAAGGCGAACTGCGGCGGTGGTTTTTAACACGGATGCACACATAATCAGGCACAGATTTACACATTATGGTGTTTGTCTGTGCCTTGTTTTGTGTTATTGGTGTTTATATTGCTGTGGAGCTGATAAGCGGGTTGGGTGGCGGTTGGGTGAAAAATAACGGCTGCGGGTTGAACTGCCTTATTTTTTTGCCATCAACAGAACAATATCACAAAATATTTTGTAATTTTACGTAGACATACATAAGTTTACTAACTTAAAATACATTAATTATGGAAAAATACATTTGCGACCCTTGTGGGTATGTTTACGACCCCGAAGTGGGTGATCCTGATAACGGCATCGCTCCAGGCACAGCGTTTGAGGACCTGCCCGAAGATTGGGTTTGCCCAATTTGCGGCGTTGGAAAAGAAGATTTCTCGAAATACGAAGAATGATTCGAGTTACAAAAAAGGACAATGTGTATCACTGCGATGCAAATTGCCCTTTTTTTATTAATAAAAAGAAGCTGCATCGTAATTATGCTTTACGATGCAGCTTCAACTATTTTTAGCCTAAATAGAAATCAATGATTTGATTTAGAATTTGGGATAACCCGGGTTCTGAGTATAACGACCTAATGAGAAGTTGTATTGGGCAACAGGAATTGGGAAATACTCTTCGCCGGCATCGAATTTAGCTGATTGATAATAAACGCGATTGTCCTTCTCGGCGTCGAAATATTTTTTCATAACGTCGGCAGCAATGCCCCAGCGTACGAGGTCGAAGTAACGTTCGCCTTCAAGGGCCTTTTCGAGGCGCATTTCGGTGCGAAGAGCTTTGCGAGCATAATCTTGAGTCCAACCTTCTTTAGGATAAAGGCCGATTTTGTAGTTAGCGGCATCCTTAGAAGGATCGTTGAAGTCCTTAACATATTGGCTGTCCATAGCGCGTTGACGCACGCGATTGATGAGTTGACGAGCAGATTCCAAGTCTTCGCCGATTTCGATGAGCGCTTCAGCTTTGTAAAGCAGGAGGTCGGCATAACGAATAATCTGCCAGTTGAGGCCCGAAGCACCCCAAGGCCAACCGGAAACGATGTCGGGCGACTCAGGCGAAATCCAGAAACGCTTTGCGCAATTGTGGCCATACACACCGCGGTCGCGAACCCACGACTGGCAAGGAGTCTCGGTGTAGGTCTTGTAGGTGATAGTAGGACGGCCAACCACGAAGTCGAGACGCGGGTCGACGTTAGGAGTGGTGTTGCTGAGCTTTTGATGTTGTTCGTCGATAAACTCTACCACACCGTAGTCGGGCTTTAATTGGTAATCGAATACCGGGAGACCGTTTTCGTCGGTTTGATAAGCATTGATAAGGTCTTGCGAAGGCAAGAAGAAACCATCGCCGTGATATGGGCTGTTACCGCCCGGAGAGTTAAGAAGGTTGCTCCAGTTGATTCTACCGCTGTCGATAGAGCCGTCGTCCTTAGAGTGCTGGATGGCAAACACCGATTCGCAACCGTTTTCGTAGGCGATGAGGTCTAACTGTTGGAAATCGCTAAGCAAGTCGTAGCCTTTCACTTGGTCGATGAGGTCAACCACTTCTTTGAGAAGGGCCTTATTGATGTTCTTAACAGCGTGGGTCTCAGGGTCTTGCTCATAAGCTTGATAAAGTTTCACTTTAGCAGCATAAGCGAGAGCGATGTTGCGGTTGATGCGGCCCACTTCGCTTTGGCGGTCGGGTAGGTTGTTAGCGGCATCGAGCAGGTCGGCAGCAATGCGTTGGAGGTGCTCTTCGCGAGTGTATTGGTCGTTAGGCACGTCGACATATTCGGTGGTAGGGAGATTTTCGTCGATATAAGGCACCTTATTGAAGAGGCGAACCAATTCGAAATAGTGGTGAGCTCTAAGCACCTTCATTTCAGCGATTCGGGTTTCCTTTTCTTTCACCACGTTGCCATCGCACTCGTTGAGTACACGAAGGGCAGAGTTGCAGCGCGAGATAAGGCTGTAGAGATTGAACCACTTGCCATCGATGTTCCAGTTGTTCGACTGGATTTGGAAGGTTTCCATAGCATGAACGTCCCACACGTCGCCTTCGCCACCGCCACCTTTGTAGGCATTGTCGGCGCGAACTTCGCCGTAGCTCCAGTTGGTGACAGGTCGCATACATGGGTCACCTTGTTCGTTAGTCATTCCATAAAGCGAAGCATAAGCAGCGTTGACCAAAAGGTCGATTGCTTCAGGCGAATTCATCACGCCGTCGGAAAGGCTTCCTTGAGGAACATTTTCCAAAAAACTATCACTGCATCCGGTCAACATTACGACACAAAGCGATGCTAAACATATATTTTTTAGTTTCATTTTGATTTCAGAATTAAATGATGATGAATGTTAAAATCCTATTTGAATACCGAAAGTAAACTGACGAGGCAAAGCGTAAGGATAGCCTAAACCTTCAGGATCGGCTCCGGTGTAAGGAGTGATGGTAAACAAGTTTTGAGCTTGCACGTAAACGCGAGCATTTTGCATTTTGAGTTTGTCGCGAAGAGCTTGAGGCAAAGAGTAGCCCAAAGTAAGAGTCTTCAAGCGAAGGAACGAACCATTTTCGAGGTAGAATTGCGAAACTTCCTGTTCGTTGTTAGAGTTGTCGGTAGTAGGAGCAGGGGTGTCACAATCGTAGTAACCGGTTTGCAAGTAATTGTCGTAGGCATTAGCAGCGTCGAGCAAGCGAGTGCCGTGGTTACCGTTCCAGCATTGGAAGAGGTCGGTGTAGAACTTCGAGTTGTTGAAAGCATCGCGGATGATAGAAGAGAAGAACATATTCATATCGAAGTCTTTCCAACGAGCGCCGAGGGTCAAGCCGAATTGAGCCTTAGGAAGGTCGACGCCAAGCCAAGTTCTATCGTTATAGTTAATCTTACCGTCGCCGTTAGCGTCGACATACTTAATTCTACCTACGTCGGGTTTACCAAATTCCACTTGGTAATTCTGATAGTATTGGTCAACTTCTTCCTGGCTGTGGAACACGCCGTCGGTCTTGAAGCCCATCCAAGAGCCCAACGATTGGCCAACGAGAGTGTGGCCGGTGTAACCGCCGCCGTAAGAGTAGTAGATGTCGTCGAGAAGGTCGGTAACCTTGTTTTTCTGAATCGAAACGTTGAGTGCAACGTCGTAGCTGAAGTCCTTGCCGATATTGTCGCGCCAAGCAAACTGAGCTTCCACACCCTTGTTGACCATTTCACCACCATTATACCAGCAGTAACCACCTTCGCCAACGGTAGCGATGTAAGGCTTTTCTACGAGCATATCCTTGGTTTGCTTATAGAAGTAGTCGAGCGAAACCGAAAGGCGGTTTTTGAGGAATGCAGCGTCGATACCGACGTTGGTTTGGTAAGTACGTTCCCACTTGAGGTCGGGGTTAGTGGTGCGCACGCGGAAAGCACCCGGCGATAGAGTAGAGCCGTCGCCATTTATATTATAAGAACCGCGGTTCAGGCTCATAAGATACTTGGCATAGAAAGCTTCGTTGTCGATCAAGTCGTTACCATTGATACCCCAAGAAGCACGGAGCTTAAGGTCGGACAGCCAGTTAACAGTAGACTGCATGAACTTTTCGCGAGAGATGCGCCAGCCTGCCGAAAATGAAGGGAACCAGTCATAGTTGTGGTCCTTCGACAAGCGAGAAGAAGCATCGCGACGAATAGTAACCGAGAAGAGGTAGCGTTCGTCGAACGAGTAATTGATTTTGCCGAAACCTGAGAACATAGAGTAGTTAGAAGCGCCGGCGCCAACATTCTTGTTAGCAGTAACATTTTCGAGGTAGATGTAGTTGGGGTCTTCCACTTCGAGTGATGTGCCGTAGCCATAGAAGCTCTCGTTGTGATATTTCTTCGACTCAATACCGGCCAAAGCCATGATAGAGTGATTACCGAAGTCGATATTATATTGAGCAGTATTAGTCCAAACCCAGTCGACATTTTTGCCGGTAGATTGAGTAAGCTTATTCACGTCATCGCGCAGCCAGCGAGGCTCGAAAGTCTTAATGGTTTCGCTAAAGTAGTTGACACCGAAATTGGTCTTAACAATAAGATTCTTAATGGGCTCGATTTGCAAATAAGCGTTACCAAACACGCGCCAGCGTTCGTTTTTGTTGGCTTTGCTGTTTTCGATGAGGCGCATCATATTAGGAGCGTCGCCCAAGATGTCGTTGATTTGATCCACAAACACACCTTCAACGTCGTAAACAGCCTTAGCAGGGTGCTGCTTCACGGCATTTTCTTCGGCTCCGCCGGGCATATCGTGGCTTCTCCACCAGTTAACGGCAATGTTGCCACCGGCTTTGAGGCGATTGTCGAGGAATCCGTAATCGGAGTTGAAACGAGTGTTTACGCGTTGGAAGTCGGTGCCTTTAACGATACCGTCGTGGTCGAGCCAGCTCAACGAGAAAGTAGACGAACCGTTTTCAGCGCCTTTTTGCAAGCCCACGGTGTAGCTTTGCATTAAAGCAGTGCGGTGAATTTGGTCTTCCCAATCGGTGCTTTGCGGCAAAACGTCGGCGCCATTGAGGTTCTTGTAGGTTTGCAACTGAGCAGTAGGGCCGTTGCCGTAGACCGAAGAGTTAGGAGTAGCGCCGTTGTGAGCATATTTGTAAGCCGACCAATACACGTCGCCCCACTGATAAGCATCGAGCAAGTCGAGACCGCTATTGTAAGACTGCAACGAGAGAGTGGCATCGAACGAAACGTGAGCCTCGCCTTTCTTAGCACGCTTGGTGGTAATGATTACCACACCATTGGCAGCTTGAGCACCATAGATAGAAGCAGAAGCAGCATCTTTAAGCACTTGAATCGACTCAACATCGTTGCTATTGATGATAGTACCAACATTTTCGCGGGTCATCACACCATCGATTACGTAAAGTGGGCCGTTGGCGTCGCTGCGGAAAGACGAAGCACCACGAATAGATGTTCCGGTGCTCAAGCCACCCGGAGTACCATCGGTGGTAATAGTCATACCGGCTACGCGACCTTGAAGTGATTGAATAACGTTGCCGGTAGGGATGTCGGCCACATCCTTCATCTTCACTACCGAAACCGAACCTGTCAAGTCGGATTTCTTTTCAGTAGAGTAACCCACAATTACCACTTCGTTGAGCACTTCACTGTTTTCTTTAAGCTTGATTTCCATGTTAGGAGCTGCCTCAACGGTTGTAGTAACATATCCTATATAGGAAATGGTGAGACTACTGCCTTTAGGCACTACCAAGGTGAAATTGCCGTCGAAATCGGTGGTTGTACCATTAGTACCTTTCACAGACGACACCACAGATGCACCAATCAGAGGCTCGGAATCGGTGGCAGAAAGCACAGTTCCGTTAACCGTGATGTCTTGGGCTTTGATTGCCATTGCTATGACACATAGTAATAGCGAGAATAGAATTCTTTTTTTCATATTGGTTTAGTTGTAAGTTGTAAATTTTAGTTTTGCCACAAAATTATTCCCTTACTACTATATATGCTATTACAGATGTTGCATGTGATATAAAAAACTCACTAATGCAACATCTGTAATAATAAATGCACGGATTTTTACAAAAAAGCAATAATGAATGGGCAAAAATAAGAAAAAGATTTTTGTCAGTTGCTGCGAATTTTGTCGCGTAATTCTGATGGAGTTTCGCCGAAAGCCTCGCGATAGCAACGGGTGAAATAGGCGGGTGCGGTGAATCCCACTTCGTAGGCAATCTCGCTAATCGACATATCGGTGCTGAGTAGTAATTCGCGAGAACGCTTGAGTCGCAGGTTGCGCAGCAGCTCTACCGGGGAATAATTGGTTAGTGCTTTGATTTTGCGGTAGAATTGCGAACGACCGAGGCCCATCTTTGCAGCCAGCGAATCGACGTTGAGTTCGGAATTGCTCATTTCCACCTTAATAATATCTAACAGTCGGGCGTAGAAATCGTTTTCAACATCGCCGGCAGCCGAGGGAACGGGGGACGGAGTGGCTGCTTGTTCGGACGAAGAGCCTGAAGTCCACAGCTGCTTTATTCGTTTTCGGTTTTCTATCAGGTTGGTGCAACGGGCTTTGAGCACAGCTTCGTTGAACGGTTTCGATAGGTAGGCATCGGCGCCGCTTTCGTAGCCCTGCTGTCGTTGCTCGTCGAGCGAGCAAGCTGTGAGCAGCAGCACCGGGATATGCGAAGTGGAAATCTCGGATTTTAAGCGACGAGTACATTCCAAACCATCCATTTCCTGCATCATCACGTCGCATATTACCAAGTCGGGGACATATTTCACCGCCAACCTGATGCCATCGGCGGCATTGCTTGCAGTGATTACATTATACTCTTCCTGCATAAGCATAGTGATGAGTTGGCGTATGTCCTCGTTATCGTCGATAACGAGCAATAACGGGTCGTCGGGGCGTATGTCTAAGTTCTCCGATTCTACATTACCTAACTCATTTTCAACATCTTGAGCCGAATAAATGGCAGCTTCGGGAGCCTTTTGCGGTTGTTCGACGTGCAAAATGGGCAGACGAACTATAAATTTGGCGCCCTCGTCGGGCTTGCTCTCTACGGTAATGGTGCCGCCATGCAGTTCCACGAAAGCCTTCACGAGCGACAAGCCGATGCCCGAGCCTTGCGGGTGAATTTTGTCGACCTGATAGAAACGGTCGAAAATTTTATCCAGCTGGTCGGCGCTAATGCCCGAGCCTGAATCTTTGATGCAGAAAGAGAGATGAGACTCATCGGCAGAGCTCGAGAAAGAGATTCTACCATTGTCGGGAGTGTGCTTGAAGGCATTCGACATAATGTTGAAGAACACACGTTCCATCTTTTCGACATCGATAGCGAGCGTGAAATGCTCGGGGAGGTCGATATTGATTTGCAGTTTAATATCGCGTTTTCGAGCAAGCGAACGGAATGATTCCGCCCATTCTTTTACCAATGAAGCAAAGTCTACCTCTTGTCGCACAATCTCCAATTTGCCGTTTTCGTACTTGCGGAAATCGAGAATCTGATTGATTAAGCGCTTGAGAATGAGAATGTTCTTATTAGCAATGTGCATGAGAGAGCTTTGCTTGGGAGTTAAATTTTCAGCAGCGAGTAATTGCTCCACAGGCTCGGCAATTAGAGTGAGAGGAGTGCGCAAGTCGTGCGACACATTGGTGAAGAACACGAGTTTCGACTGAGTGGCAACGCGTAATTGCTCGTTGAGGTCTTTTTGCATATCGCGTTGCTCTTCGAGCAATTTGTTTTGTATTAAGAGTTCGTGCTGATAGCGTTTTCTCTGCCAGAAGGCGTGCAAGAGCAAGAAAAGCACGCCTGCAATGAGTATGAGCAGAATCAATGTGGTGTATAAGAGAGTGGTCTGCACGGCATGACGGCTCAGATAGTCGTCGACTTGCAGTTTGAGTTTGCGAATTTTGTCGGTTTCCTCCTTCATGGTTTCATTTTGGAGCAATAGGATATCGGCATTCGATAAGTCGACCACCGACGATTTGGGCAGAATAAGCTTGCGTTCGTAGGGTTCGCCTTTCAAAATAGCCAAAGCGGTGCGAATGAGTCGGTAACCCTCGGTGGGGTAGAGGAAAGTGGCATCGATTTTGCCGTCGGCCACGGCTTTGATGCCTATTTCGGGAGCGGCATCCACGCCTATCACCTGCACATCGAGGCCATAACGAGCAGCAACGTCGGCAGCGGCAATAGCCATGCGGTCGTTGTGAGCATATATTAAGTCTACATCTTTATATTTGCGGAATAGCGAGTCGCACGCCACTGCAGCGTCGTCGTAGTTCCAATTGCCATAAGCGGTGGCTTGCAGAGTAAGCCCCATATTCGACATTTGGCGCACAAAACCCTCGTGGCGTTCGATAGCCGGAGTAGAGCCCGGCAAGCCGTAAATCTCGATTACCTTGCCACCTTCGCCCACGAGATGCTTGGCATAACGCGCAGCCGATTCGCCAATGCCTATATTATCCACGCCTTGATAGGCAGTGTAACTGTCGCCATTGATATTGCGGTCGAAAATCACCACAGGAATGCCTTGCTCATACACCTTATTAATAATAGGGGTAATAGCATCGGCTTCGTTAGGGGCTACGACAATAATGTCGAAGTTGTTTTCCACGAAGTATTTAATATCGGCTATTTGCTTTTCATTGCTGTCTTCGGCGGAACGAATTTCCACTTCGGCATCGGGGTGGAAAATCAGTTCACGGTAAATTTCTTCGTTGCATTTGTTGCGCCAGTCGTCGCTACTGCATTGCGAAACACCTATGCGATATATTTGTTTTTCCTTGCAAGCTGACAAAGTGAAAATTATGCAGAGAAGCGAAAAAAATAGTATGATTTTAGTTTTCATATTTGTATTTAAAAAAAAGGTTTTGAGGCAATGTTTTCAAAATTAGCAAAAAAATATGAAAAATCAGCTTTATAGTAATAAAAATAATTCATTGCAACATTTTCAATAGTTTTGGCACAATTATTCATAGTTTATATAATAGATATGGCTTAGTTTTGCAATGTCGAAAGCGACCCCCGCTCGGCACACTAACTACCGAACGAAACAAAATACTACATAAACTTTAAACAAAACAACAATCAAATGACACGAATTTCAAAAATTCTATTAATGGCATTGATAATGACATGCAGCGGCACAGCATTATCTACGTCGCAAGAACGCAAAGGCGTATCGGTGGAATATTTGGGTACGAATAATACCCTTATAAGGATAGCCGATGACGCGAAATATCTGTTATTGCCAATACAAGACAATGGTGAAGAGGCAACAGTGAATGTCGTGGTAAACGGCAAACTTGAAACGAGCTTTATGGCTCGCCTTGCCAAGAGCAGGGTAGATTACAAGGTGCCTTTCGATCTCACCCCTTATAAAGGAAAGAAAGTAGTGCTCAATATTATCAGCCATCAAGGCCGATCAACAATACGCGAGGCACAAGAAGATGCATGTTGGAGAAATTTTGTGGTAAGTGACACATACGACACCACCAATAGAGAGAAATTTCGTCCGCTCTACCACCATACACCGGAATATGGATGGATGAACGACCCCAATGGTATGGTGTATGCAGATGGCGTTTGGCACTTGTGCTATCAATGGAATCCCTATGGATCGAAGTGGGCGAACATGACTTGGGGCCACTCCACCAGTAAGGACCTTGTGCATTGGGAACATCACGCTACAACTATCGTACCCGACGGTTTGGGCGCAATATTCAGTGGCAGCTCGGTAATTGACGCAAAGAATAGTGCCGGATTTGGTAAAGATGCCATAGTGGCTTTATATACATCGGCAGCAGTGAGCCAAATGCAGAGTCTTGCCTACAGCACCGACGGTGGTTACACATTCACCACCTATCCCGGCAACCCGATAATCACACTACCTACCGAGGCACGCGACCCAAATATGTTCTGGGATGAAGCCAACGGACAATGGGTAATGCTCCTTGCACATGCGTTGGAGAAGGAGATGCTTATCTTCAACTCGCCGGATTTGAAAACCTGGACACTTGCAAGCCAATTTGGTAAGGGCATAGGTGCCCAAGATGGCGTATGGGAATGTCCCGACTTGTTTGAGTTGCCGGTAGCAGGCACCGAAGAGAAAAAGTGGGTGCTTGTGTGCAACATCAATCCCGGCGGCCCGTTTGGAGGTAGTGCCACACAATATTTTATAGGCGACTTCGACGGCAAAACATTCAAAGCCGACACCGATGCCAACGGCAATATACCCACCAAGTGGATGGATTATGGCAAGGACCACTACGCAGCAGTGAGCTGGAGCAATGCACCTGAAGGCCGCCGCACCGTAATAGGCTGGATGAGCAACTGGCAATATGCAGCCGAAATACCTACAATGCAATATCGCAGCGCCAACACATTGCCACGCGAGATGGGCATATTTAAAGACGAAGACGGACAGTATTACTTGTCGTCGACACCAAGTCCCGAAATGGAAGCTCTGAGAGCCGGCGTACACTACCAATCGCGCAGCATGTCGGTGAAGCAAGTGGCAAAGACAGTGTCGCTGCCAACTCAAAACGATGGCATCTGCGAAATAGCGATGGATATAGAAGCACGCAAGGGTCAGAAAGTGACAATCGTGCTGTCGAATAAGGCACAAGAGAAAGTGACCTTGACATACGACACCGAGAGCGATACATTATCGTTCGATCGCGCCCAAAGCGGCATCGTGAATTTCAGTCAGGACTTCCCGGCTGTGACTATGGCTCCAACACACCGTCATAATGGCAAACTCAGTTTGCGCCTCTTCATCGACCGTTCAAGTATCGAAGTGTTTGAGCAAGAAGGCCGCTTGGCAATGACCAACCTTGTATTCCCCAACTCGCCTTACACCACCATGTCGGTGAAGACCAGCAAGGGAAAAGCAAAAATCAATAATTTGAGAATCTATAATTTATCGGTTAACTAAAAAAATAATTACCATATGAACTCAATACGACCAATGAATGCCGGCGGCAAGAGCCTGCTCATGCAGATGATACCTGTGATGCTGTGTTTCTTTGCAATGGGATTTGTAGACCTTGTAGGAACGGCTTCAAACTATGTACAAAAAGACCTCGGACTAACAGACTCAGAGGCAAACTTATTTCCATCGTTGGTTTTCTTCTGGTTCTTGATATTCTCTGTGCCAACAGGAATGTTGATGAACAAGATAGGACGAAAGAAAACCGTATTGGTGAGCCTTGTAGTTACCATGCTGTCGCTTGCATTGCCAATATTTGGCGACAGTTATACTATAATGTTGCTATCGTTTTCACTCTTGGGCATAGGCAATGCCATAATGCAAACATCGCTCAATCCCTTGGTGACCAATCTCATCAGCAGTGATAAACTCGCTTCTACGCTCACATTAGGACAGTTTGTAAAGGCTATAGCATCGTTTTTGGCACCGATTTTGGCAGTGTGGGGTGCAACCACCTATTTGCCAACCTTCGGATTGGGCTGGAGAGCATTGTTCCTGATATATTGCGTGGTGAGCATAATGTCGATAGCAATGCTTGCAGCGACCCCAATCCGCGAAGAAGCTGCCGACAAAGCATCGAGCGTAAGCAGCTGTTTGAAGCTTCTGGGCAAGCCATTTATCTTGCTTTGCTTCCTTGGTATAATGTGTCACGTGGGTATCGACGTTGGTACCAACACCACAGCGCCCAAGATTCTTATGGAGCGACTCTCGTTGCCACTTGAAGAAGCCGGATTTGCCACAAGTGTATATTTCATTTTCCGTACCGTGGGATGTTTTACCGGAGCATTCGCACTTCGCAAGGTTTCGGCCCGCTTGTTCTTCATGATTAGTGCCATTATGATGGTTGCAGCAATGATATTGCTATTGACGAGCCATTCGTTGATACCTATCTATGTAGGAGTGGCATTGGTGGGATTTGGTAACTCAAATGTGTTCTCCATCATATTCTCGCAGGCACTTGTGTCGGCACCCGAGGAGAAAAACGAGGTTTCGGGCCTGATGATAATGGGCTTGTTTGGTGGAACCGTATTCCCATTGGCAATGGGCTATGCAGCCGATGCATTTGGCCAGTTTGGCGCCATCTCGGTGATGGCCGTAGGCGTGGCTTATCTGCTTTATTTCACATCGAAAGTTAACAAAATATAATCATCTAAATATCTAAAAGATTCGTAACAATGGAAAATCAAGTAATAGTTGGAATAGGCGAAGCACTATGGGACGTGCTTCCGGAAGGCAAGAAACTGGGTGGAGCACCTGCAAACTTTGCATATCACGTGTCGCAATTCGGTTTGGAGAGTTGCATAGTAAGCGCCGTAGGAGATGATGCCCTGGGACAAGAGATAAAGGATAATTTTGAAGAGAAAAAACTCAATCATATACTCGAAACAGTGCCATATCCCACCGGAACAGTGCAAGTGGAGATAGATTTGAACGGTGTGCCACAATACGAGATTAAGGAAAATGTGGCATGGGATAACATCCAGTTCACTCCCGAAGTGGAAGCATTGGCAAAACGCACACGAGCATTGTGCTATGGCTCGTTGGCACAGCGCAACGAAGTGTCACGCGCTACCATCAACCGTTTTATCGACGCAATGCCGAAAACCGAGGATACCCTCATCGTGTTTGATGTGAACCTGCGTCAGCGATTCTACACCAAAGAAGTGCTCGACGAATCGATGAGACGCTGCAATGTGCTAAAGATTAACGATGAAGAACTTGTAACCATAAGTCGGATGCTTGGCTATCCCGGCACCGATTTGCAGAGCAAGTGCTGGATACTTTTGGGTCGTTACGACCTGAAGATGCTTATATTGACATGCGGCGTAAACGGCAGCTATATATTCACATCGGGCAATATGAGCTATCTGAGCACACCGATGGTGGAAGTAGCCGATACAGTAGGCGCAGGCGACTCGTTCACAGCCACATTCACATCGAGCATTATCAAGGGTCAGACCGTGGCTGAATCGCACCGTCGTGCCGTAGAAGTTTCGGCATTTGTATGCACACAGCATGGTGCAACTCCGATATTACCAAAGAAATTTACCGAAGGTTTTTGATTACTTAGGTGTAAAATAGTTAGTTTTTTAGGTTTATGTTTAGTTATTCATTGAGTGCGTTGGCAGTGATGCCGCAACGCACTCAATGTTATTTTTAGGGCTAAAAGCAGGTGGCTTTGTCGGCGATATGAGATCTAAAAGTGCTACTTCGTAAAAAAAGTTTGGTGATTAGGTGTTTTTCAAGTATCTTTGCCGAACAAATAGAACACAACTAAGACAAATGAAGAAATGCATCTACGCCGCACTTGCGGCAATGTCGGCTGTCATGATGTCGTGTGGCAGCAACAACGAATTTAAGGTATCGGGAACAATAGAAGGCGGAACAGACAGTATATCGATGGTGCTCGAAACGGCGAGCAGCGGCTATTGGTATTTTGTCGACTCGGTGAGTGTGAAGAGCAACGGCGACTTCAGCGTGTCGCAACCGGCTCCACAGGTGCCCGGCATCTACCGTTTGCGTTTGGGCGAGCAATCGATATATTTCCCAATCGATAGCCTCGACAACATCACAGTCAACACCAAGGCAGGCGAATTTGCCACCGCTTACACCCTGAGCGGCACACCGAATGCCGAACTTGCAATGACCATCGACAAGAAAGCTATGGAATTGGCAAAGAGCGGCGACGAAGCAGCCATCGCAGCCTGGAAGAAAGATTTGACACAACAAATACTTGCCGACCCGAGCGGCATCGTGGCATATTATGTGATAAACAAATATATAGGATCGCGTCCGGTGTTCGACCCCGCCGATAGGCAAGACCTTAAGGTGATAGGAGCCGTGGCCAATGCCTACAACACCTTCCGACCCACCGACCCACGCACCCAATACTTGGTGAACCTGCTGCTCGAAGGCCAACGCCGCTACCGTGCAGCCAACGGCACTGCCAAAGAAGTGGTGCTTCAGGAAGTGCCTATCATAGAAATAGCACTCGACGATAATCACGGCAAGATGCAGAAGCTGAGCGAAGTGGCAAAGCAAGGCAAAGTGGTGCTTCTTAACTTCACCATGTACTCAGCCGAATTTTCGCCGGCATTCAATAAGGAATTGGCCGACATCTACAAGCGCTATGCGGGCAATTTGGAGATATTCCAAGTGAGTGTAGACCCCGATGAATTTGTATGGCGCCAGTCGGCAGCCAATCTGCCATGGATAACCGTACTCGACCCCGCCAGCGTGCAGTCGCTCAATTTGAGTTCATATAATGTGATGGCATTGCCTACATCGTTTATTATCGACCGCAACGGCGAGATAGTAGACCGCGTGGACGATGCTACCAAGCTTGCATCTACAGTGGCCAAGTATATCTGAGCAGAAGGCAAAAAATCCTATCGTAGATATAAAATAAATCTGCATTAACATTCCTCTGAACAAACCAAAGTAACCCCATAAAAAACAGCGATAACAGACTTTTCTAAAAGTAAACAACGAGGAATATGAAGATTGGCAAATTTACGATCACGCGGCGTGACGTGAGTGATTATATGCTTCTCTTGGTGGGAGCTATGTTCTACACCGTGGGCTGGGGCGCATTTATGCTCCCCTATCAGATAACCATAGGTGGCGTGGCAGGTGTGTCGAGTATTGTGTATTTCGTAGCCAACATTCCTGCCGACTATGTGTATTTCGTAATCAATGCCGTGCTGATGCTATCGGGACTGAAGGTGCTCGGTTTTAAGTTTATGCTCAAAACCATCTTCACCATAGTGTCGGTGACCTTGATGCTTCGCTTGGTGCAGACTCTGCTAATGCAAGACGATGGCACCCTGCTGCAGCTGATGGGACCCAGTGAGAGCTTTATGGCGTGCATATTGGGGTCGGTGCTCACCGGTTTGGGATTGGGCTTCATCTTTATGCACAACGGCAGCACCGGCGGCACCGATATAGTGGCAGCCATAGTGAATAAGTATCACAGCGATGTGTCGTTGGGCAGAGTTCTCACCATTTGCGACATAGTGATAGTGTCGTCGTGCTACTTTATCTTCTACGATTGGCGCAGAGTGGTGTTTGGCTTCTGCACACTATTTGTGATGTACTATGTGATGGACTACTTTATGGAACGACAGCGCCACTCGGTGCAGTTCTTTATAGTGACCAAGAAATATGATGAGATATCGCGTGCCATCAACGAAAAAGTGGACCGTGGATGCACATTGCTGGCATCGGAAGGCAGCTACACCCACGAGCAAAGCAAGGTGGTGATGTGCCTGGCGCGCCGCTATGAGAGCGATCGCATCTTCGAACTGATAAACGAAATCGACCCCAATGCATTCGTGTCGATGAGTCGCGTGGTGGGAGTGTTTGGCGAAGGATTTGCCCGAATACACGCCGCAAAGAAGAAGAAATAACTCTTGTGACCTGTGCAGTGTAGCGGCAAGCATGAGAGAGATAACACAATCGCGCAAATGACGGTGAGCAAATAAGCCGGCATTAGCGCGATTGGCTTTTTTTGACATGAGATGCGAGCGGCAGGTTTGCATCGGTGGCTCAAAAGCCGTAACTTTGCAAAAAGTGCCTGCAAGAATACCGTTTTTTGCAAAAAATAGAAAAGTAACCGAAGCTTAATAGACGAAATGAGAAAAATATTGACAATGATATATGTGAGTGCTCTTGGAGTGCTGTGTGCAATGTGTGGAAGTGGAGAAAAATCGGCGTCGAGCCATGCGCTTCCCGACAGGCATATCACCCAATGGCACGATACGCTCAGCAACAAGGCATCGACCACAGCAGCCCTCGAACCTATGGATCGCAAGATGAGCCGGTTTATGGACAAATGGGATTTGCGAGGCATGTCGGTGGCAGTAACGCGCCATGATTCGCTTATTTTTGCCAAGGGCTATGGATGGAGCGATGAGAAGTTTGGCATAGCATTGGAGGCCAACCAAGTGATGCGCATAGCCTCGTCGTCGAAGTTGATAACCGCCGTGGCAGTGATGAAATTGTGCGAAGAAGGCCGTTTGAGCCTCGATGCCAAGGTGTTTGGCCCCAAAGGCATATTGAGCGACACCATCTACAGCAATTCCATAACCGATGAGCGCCTTTATGAGCTCACGGTAGACCATCTGTTGGTGCATAAAGGCGGGTTTGCCACCCGCTACGGCGACCCGATGTTTAATATTCGCGACATTATGACAGCCGATTCGCTCGCCGAGGCGCCTCGAGGTGCCGACCTGGCTCGGCGTGTGCTTCGTCGCCGCCTTATGGCTGCTCCCGGCGAGATACGCCGATACAGCAACTTCGGGTATATGTTGCTATCGCTTGTGGTGGAGAAGGCTGCTGGAAAGGACTATTGGGATTATGTGATGAACGACTTGCTTGGTGAGGTGTGTTCGGGAGGCTTTTATCCGGCCACCAACTATCTGAGCGAGCGCTACGACTGCGAATCGTGCTATTATGCCCCCGACACTGTGATGGTGGAAGAGTATAACGGAAGCGGCAAGATGGTGCCACGCGTGTATGGAGGCACCGATGTGTATGGTTTGATGGGCGCCGGCGGATGGGTGGCATCGGCACCGGCAATAGCACGACTTGTGGCATCGATCGACGGCGATAATCGAGTGCCCGACATACTCACGGCACGAAGCATAGCCAAGATGACCGAATATGATGAAGAGAGTGCTGTGTGCCGCGGCTGGAGCCATATCGAGAAAGATGGCAGTTGGCTCCGCACCGGAACATTGTACTCGGCACACTCCTTTGTGAAGCATTTCCCCGATGGAGAGTGCTGGGTGATAGTGACTAACACCGGCGTGTGGATAGGGCATAACTTTGTGCGTCAGTTTGTGCAGCTGGTGGATATGCTGCGAGCCGATTACGGCGCAGTGATGCCCAAGCAGAATCTGTGGGAGTGATTTTTCTTTGCGGAGAGGACGAGATTTGAACTATTTGTAAAATAAAATATCACTACAGCTCAAATTCTACGTTATATCTATTGATAATTAGTGTATTATATCGCAAAGGCCGCAAACTAAAATATATTGGATTATCCTTGATTGTATGTAAAATTGTATGTAATTATGTATGGTTAAAATGTAGTATCACCAACAAACGCTCTATCATGGACAAATACAAGCACAGGATAAATTTCCGAATTGAAAAGAGAAAAGGCAAGACCGATTCCGATGAAATGCCTATTAACGCCGACATCACTTTCGGCGGTAAGCGGGTTTGGTACTATATTGGCTATCGACTTCAACCATCCAAATGGGATTCAGAAGCGCAAAGAGTCAAAAGGAATAATTTTAATGCGGATGGCGTATCTGCTTCTGATATCAACACCCGTATCGCAAAAGTCGAAGTAACCATACATGAAGCTTTCAATCAGCTCGAACTGGAGGGTGAGGAAGTTTCTCCTGCCATAATCAAAGAAAAAGTCAAAGGAATACTTAACGAAGAAAAGTCTTCTCGACTTACTGTTGCAGAGGTGTATCAGATATTGATTGATGAAAGGGAAAAGGAGATTAAGGAAACTCCTGTAACTGCTCAGTGGAGCAAAGGAACACTCACAAAGCATAAGACTATGCTCCGCCATTTGAAGGATTTTAGAAGTGGTGTCTATTTTGAAGACATCAACGATGAATTTTTGGCGAAGTTTGAACTGGCTCTTATAGCCAAAGGGCTATCCAACAACTATACCCACAAGTCAATGATGGATATAAAGACATTCCTTAACTGGGCTACGAAGAAGGGGTATAACAAAAATAATGCCTATCAAGCATACCAGCAGCGTTTCCGTGACGAAACTAAAGCGGACAGCACGGTGAACCTATATGCTCTTACTCCCGAGGAACTGCAATCCATTTTGATTTTCCCCACTGGGAGAAAGGCTATAGACAGAACACGAAATGTGTTTGTATTCGCCTGTTACACCGGACTTAGGTTTTCTGATGTAATGAATCTACGGTGGTCTAATATTGACGGCGATATTCTTGATGTAATTTCAAAGAAGACCAACAAACGCCAGCGTTTTGCCCTTGCTAACGAGGCGATGATGATATTGTCCAAGTATCCCAAAGCTCCAGACGAGCCAGATCCCTATATCTTCCCATGGATTACAAACCAGAAATACAACGAGCAATTAAAAGTAGTCGGGAAGTTGGCTGGTATGACTGGAGACTGGATTACAGAGAAGCAGAGTGGTCGCGCCAAGACACGGGAAGTGCGCCCGAAGTATGAGTTGCTTACATCGCATGTGGCTCGACGTACATTCGTAACTATGTGCCTACGCAAAGGCATGTCGCCGGAGGACATTCGTGCCGTCACCGGTCACACCACCGCCGACATGATGATGAAGTATGTAAAATTCGATGATGAAAGCAAGCGTGAGAAGATTAGTATCCTCAACGAGAACGCCCAATCAGGAGTTGAGACCGTCTTCGACCATGCAATCACTGATGACGAGCGTATTTGGCTCGGTCTGCCTACCTGCGAAACGTATCTTGAAATGTTCGAGGGCGATACCGCTTCCGTCAATGCACACCTCGCCGTCCTCGCTCACATCCGAGGCAACCTCGATGCCCGAGCAGAGTACATCAAACGGCTTCCGACAGATAAGCTGAACGAAGTTCTTGAAATCATAATGAAGGGCATTTAGCCCTATTATTCGTCAAGGTAACTGTGCACCGCTGGTGAAAAGCAGCACTATGAGGCAACCCGAGTATAGCCGAAGCGGTGCAAAGCGATTGAAGTTTTGCCTCGCCTTGTTCTTTGTGTAGCTACAATTCTGATTGGGTGCGAATTCCTCTCTCTGCGAATTAGTTTGATTATCAAGCATTTGAAAAATACATACCCAATATTACACCCAGAAATGGCAGTAATGTTGGGCGTTTTGTTATCCTCAAATGATACGCTATGCCGTCACCTCAAATGTTCCTTCCGGAGATTTTGCGGTGGCAGTCCTGGCTTATGCCGTGAGCAAAGAGATTGCCTATTGTCAGGCAACCAAAACGATACACAATCACTTCATTCTAAATATCTTGATCAAGTGCGCGAGGGTGGACTTGTAGCTTTCATAGCATCAGGGTGTGATGAACGCCGGCAGTCCTTTCATCAGGATGGAGCTGGTGAAGCGTGTCGACCTAATGGCGACGTTGCGTCTGCCCAACAATACGTTCTGCGACAATGCAGGGTCAGACCTTATCATTTTCCAGAAGCATACAAGAAAGAAAGCATTATCGGCTGATAAAAATATTCATCATTTTTTATAAAATATTAGTATCAGTACCGTTTAGTGATTACTACTATTTTCTTTTATACAATTGGACTCCCAAAGTCTAACCATGAAAGCTTTGAGGTCTTCTATTTTTTTCTTAACACCATTCCTATTGTCAGTTAGCAATGTCGATGTAGATAGAATTGTCTGATAACTGCCATTAAAGATTGATAATTTGTAATAATACGGTTTATAATTATTGTCTAATTTTACCGAGGCCTTTGTTATCTCATTAGTCATATCATCGAAGGCCCATTTTAATATAGGCGTTTTCGTGCATGTAGTTGAAACACAAATACCTTTACCATCAAGAATTAAAACATTACAGATGGTGTCCCCATCGGCAATATATATTTTAATTATGTTGGAAAAGCCAAATTCATAGCATATGTATTTACGACCGGAATCCCATTGTAGTTCACGCCAGTATTTACCTTCATCACATTCTGAAGAATAAATCATATTGGTAAAACATAGGCAGAATAATGCTACCATTAAAAGATATTTCATCATCTAAAGATTGTAAGCGACATATAATTAGGAATAAATTTTTTCAAAGGTGCATGGTCAGTTCCATTCCTAAATAATGGACTCCCCATATTTCGTAAAATAAGGTTTTCAACTTGAATTGGCAAAATATGCTGTGATTGAGAATCTGTATAACCTAACCTATATGAACGTCCATGTCCTATAATTTCGTGTCCTAATGTTGCTGGACGGTTTGTAACAAAACCACTGTTAGTGTTTAATATTATTGATAATGAACCTGATTTGGTAGGAATAGTGGAGGCTTCTCCACATAAGGCCATTACGAATTTAGAACCTCCGCCGGGCATATTTGCTACCATTTCCGAAGTTATTCCTAATAAGTTCAACTGTGGTAAAAATTCATTTAAAGAGGAACGAGACATATCCTTACCAGGAGTCAGATATTCGACTTTATGCACGTCATCAGAATTAATCGTGTTGACGACCATCTGAACCAATGTCTGCTGATCTTCGTTTAGAGTGATTCCAGAGAAGGCGGTTGAGAGCGCGTCGGCTGAGATTGTAGCAAATGATTTTCCATTTTGTTTCTTGCCAGATTGAACAATCAAATTCCTGAAGTTAGCGAATTCATCGCCTGGGAACATAGCTCTAAAGTCTTGTACTGCCATAGCGGCATCCTTTTTAGTCACTCCTTCAATTATGCAACCAGTCGGGTCAACACAATTCACGGGGTCGCCGCCACAATATGAATATGGCGAAAGATGAGAATACGCATGGCTACTTAACGAACAAAGTAGCACAATTAATATCAACTGTAAATATTTCATTTTGACTGTATTTTTTCTTTGATATACTTTTGAGCGTCTATTGCTTGTTGTTTCCGTCGTTCTCTGATTTCTTCGGTTTCTTCTGTCATATAAGTTTTGTCAAAATTCCGTTTTGTTTCATCCATTAAATATATCAAGTATGCGGCATAATCATCGACGATATTTCCGTTGTTCTTAAGATAATTATGAATTATTCGCTCAAGCGACTTGCCTCTAATTATCCATGCATTCGGATTCATAGGATAGAATTCAAGAGAGCGACTTGCACAGTAATAAGTGAACTCATCATAACGATTGAATTTTTCACAATATCCAAATGCGAGTTCAGCCATCTGGCAGGCAACAGTCTCAATATCTGTCAATGGAGTCATGTAGGTTCCGGCTTGGACTGCGGAATCGCAAATTTCAAAATCCTGCTTAATCCATCATGACGGATTCATCTGATTAGTTGTCAGTTCGAGATTTATCCATTCTTCCGGTGTAATTTTATCTTCATCTTTATACATAATGTAGCAATGTCGCGGAGCGTGGGATAATGACGCGTCGGCATTTAATTCACTTGCAAGAATTTTATACATCCATGGAAGTGAACGACACTGTCCTTTATGTGTTTTTAGCGTTCTGCTGACAAATTGCCGTTCCCATGGCTCATCGTCCATTGCAAAGGTTTCAAAATCATAGGTATACGGTGTATAGCCATTCCCGGAATACGGGCTGACTATATATGAAGTGATAGCCATCTGCATACCTGTTTTGTATGCCTGAAGTTTGTTTACCTCATATAAAGACAGAATAAACGTCTTTATTCTATCAATCTCATCACAGAAGTCGGTTTTATAGTCTAATTTCCCTTCATAATATGCCCATTCAGCAAGAAAGCCGGCTCTTTTTATTGAAAGCGTGTCTCGCCCGGCAAGCATATCCGACATTTCATTAAATGCAGACACATAATAGTCCTCAGCCACCATAGATTGTGCTTGGACTGATAGCTGTATCGAAAGAAATAGAAGATATGGCCATAACTTCTTCATATTTTGCAAATATAATAACGTGAGTTCGATGAAATATAATTAATTGAAAATTAGGGAAATAGCGGAATTTTTAGTAACTTTATAGTGCAAAAAAAACAAAAAACAACCGCTATGTTCCCTGAATACAAAATTATAGAATTTTTTCAATTTGTGACGATTTCAGCAAAGTTTTTGATAAAACCGTTGACCAAAATGCCATAACGGCTTGCGATAGCTCCAAGAAACGCAAGTATCACCGCGATGGCATGATGTCGGATTCCGAAGTAATGACCATTCTCATCTTGTTTCATGACTCGGGGTACCGTTGTCTGAAACATTTCTATCTTCAATATGTGTGCAAATATATGCGCCATCTTTTCCCTAAAACGGTGTCTTACAACAGATTCGTTGAATTGGAAAGACGCGCCGTCGTGAAGCTGGCCATCCTTGTAAAGAGCGTGCTGATGGGCAAATGCATCGGCATAAGTTTTATCGACAGCACCCCGTTGAGAGTGTGCAAGAACCAACGAATACTCCAACACAAGACCTTCAGGGGCATTGCCCAAAGAGGCAAATGCTCTATTGGGTGGTTCTATGGCTTCAATCTGCATATCGTCTGCAACGAGATGGGCGAGATTGTTAACTTTATGTTCACCCCGGGCAACGTTGACGATCGTGAACCGCTAAAAGTGGAGCGTTTCCCCCAAGAGCTTACGGCAAACTGGTCGGTGACCGTGGCTACATCAGCAAAGACTTGTTCTGCAAACTCTTCATAGATGGCATTCGGCTGATAACCAAGCTTAAAAACAAGATGAAGAACTCGCTTATGAGCATCTCCGACAAGGTGCTGCTCAGAAAACGAGCCATAATAGAGACCATCAACGATGAGTTTAAGAACATGGCACAAGTGGAGCACTCAAGGCACCGATAGTTTCATAATTTCTTAAACAATCTCATGTCTGGCCTCGCAGCCTATTGCTTTTTCCCAAAGAAACCAATGCTTCAGGTGGAACGAGAAATCGATAACCAACTAACTATCTTTTAGTTATTTTCGTCGAACTCACGTTAACCATAAATCAACGTCTCCGACGTTGTGCTGCGGTAGATTTTACTGATACCCACCGGGAAAATCCGCTGACTCGAAATCCGCTGACTCCTCATCCTGCCTCTCCTGAATCAAAAAGTCCCCAAGAACTTTCGTTCTTGAGGACTCTTTGCGGAGAGGACGAGATTCTTTCTCCGCTTCGCTACGAAAGCGCTATGCGATAACTTTCTCCGCTTCGCTACGAAAGCGCTGCGCGATGGCGAACTCTTATCGTTCTCATCTCGCCTCTCCTGAATCAAAAAGTCCCCAAGAACTTTCGTTCTTGAGGACTCTTTGCGGAGAGGACGAGATTCGAACTCGTGGTAGGATTGCTCCTACGTCAGTTTAGCAAACTGGTGGTTTCAGCCACTCACCCACCTCTCCATTTGGTTTTGCGGTTACAAAGATACGCCTAATTTTTGAATTAGCAAACACTATTCGGAATTATTTTTGTAAATTTGTGCTAATAAATACGAGAAAGATAGATGAAAAAGAAGAAAAATGGCATTAAACTACTGATAGCGAGCGTGATGGTGGCATTGGTGGCCATTGCGGCAATTTGGGGTATGGGATTTGTATATAATAGGGTGAGCGAGCCCCGAATGATATATTTATATCCCAATACGAGCCCGGAAGCATTTGCCGACACCTTGCGCAGTAATCTTGGCAAACCCGGCGAGAAAGCTTGGACGCTGATGAATCTGCTGGGCGTGGACCTAAACAAACGCGTGGGCGCATATCGCATAGAAGAGGGCGCCACACCTATAGAAATAGCACGTCGCATACGCAACGGTCAGCAGACACCCGTGAAATTTACGTTCAACAATGTGCGCACCGTGGAGCAGTTTGCCGAGCGAGTGTCGGAGCGCTTGCTGATTTCGAAGGAAGAGATGCTGAAACTGCTTGGCGATGAGCAATTCTGCGCAAAGTATGGCCAGACCCCCGCCACGATGCCCGCCATATTGTTTCCCGACAGTTATGAATATTACTGGAATGTGAAAGCCGAGCGACTAATCGACGATTTGGCATCGTATAGCAAGCGTTTTTGGAACGACGACCGTCGCCGCAAGGCAGAATCGTTGGGATTGACCCCCGAGGAAGTGGTGACAGTGGCATCGATAGCCGAGGAAGAGAGCGCCAAGCGCGATGAGCGCGGCAAGATAGGCCGACTCTACATCAATCGTCTGCAAAGCGGAATGCCGCTGCAAGCCGACCCCACGGTGAAGTTTGCCATAGGCGATTTCGGAATACGCCGAATAACCGTGGAAATGACAAAATATGACAGCCCCTATAACACCTATCGCTATGCCGGACTGCCACCCGGCCCGATAAGATTTGTGGAAAAAGCCACAATCGACAACATCCTCAACAGCGAGCCCACCAACTACATATATATGTGTGCCAAGGAGGATTTTTCGGGTTATCACAACTTTGCAGCCACCTATGCTGAACATTGTGCCAACGCAAGACGTTATCATATAGAACTTAATAAGCGAGGCATAAAATAAGCGTAATAACAAAAAAACGAGCACGATATGGGACAAGACACAGGACATACGGTGGTGCTTTCGGAGTATCCGTCGATAATGGAAGCTGAAATGGTGAAAGGAATGCTTGAAACCAACGGCATAGAGGCGATGGTTACTGAGCAATATAATCCTTACGGGCAGGCATACGCCTACTCTAAAGTGTTGGTGATGGACTACGACCTCGAGGAAGCCAAGAAACTACTCGAAGGCGAGTAATAATAAGAAATAAATAGAGAAAAGTAGAGAATGATGCTGACGGAGAGGCCGCTTGGCATCATTTTTTTGCATTGCGGGGGAAAGAATGATAAGAAAATAGGAAAAATTGAAAAAAATATAAGACAATTTGTAATGAATAAATCGGGCTATATTGGTAAAATGCCGAAAAAAGTTGCTTATATTTGTGCGTTGGAACAAATACATAAAAACGAATAAACCAAGAATCAAAAAAAATAATACCTAAGTGTCAGTATAGATAGATAACTTATGAAACTAAACATTTTGAAAATTGCAATGCTCGTGGCATCATTGGCAGTGAGCGGAGTGGCAAAATCGCAAAGCGCGGTGGCAGATGTAAATGCCGTGGATTCGAACGTGTCGTTGAAATTTGATGCGCGCCTCGATGGAGTGTATGAGCACATCAGCGACGATTTGTATGGAGTAGACACCAAGGATAAGGCCGGATTTCAAGGCTCATATCTGAAACTTATCTTAGATGGAAAAATCAACGATAAATTCAGCTATGCATTCCGATATCGCTTGTATAAAGACGCCGGTGAGCCACGCGAATTTTTCAACGCCACCGACTGGTTGAATATCACCTATCAAGCCGATGAGCATTGGAGCATCACCGCAGGTAAGCAAGTGGTGTCGGTGGGTACGTTTGAATACGACTATGCCCCTATCGATGTGTATTATGCAAGTTATTATTGGAATCATTGCAACCCCTATCAGATAGGTGTGGCGCTGACGCACCGAATCAACTCAGGCAACTCGATAAGTGCTCAAGTGACCAATTCGCCCTATAGCGAGAAGTCGCTCGACAGCATGTTTGCCTACAACTTGATATGGTACGGCACCATCACCCCGTGGTGGCACACCATCTACTCAGCCAACATGATGGAGCATGCCGATGGCCACTATGTGAACTATTTGGCACTGGGCAACCGACTGCATTTTGGCAACGCCACCATCGATCTCGACTGGATGAACCGCTATGTGGGCAACGGCACAAAATATTTCAATGATTACACCGTGGTGGGCAAGGTGGACTATAAGATAGGCCGCTTCAACCTGCAAGTGAAGGGTGGCTACGACCGCAATGCCAATGAAGAGACCCCCTATTACGACACCTTGGTGACCCCCGGCACCGACCGCGGCTTCTGGGGCTGCGCAGTGGAATATCACCCGATAGTGGACCGCAAAAACAAGGTGCGCATACACGCAAGTTTCAATAAGGATTATAAGTATAACAGCACACTGCTGATAGGCGTGCGCTGGCAGATGGAAGTGCTAAAACTGAATTTTTCGAAATAAAAACCTGAAAAAATAATACCAATATGGAAATCGCAAAAGCAAAAAAGATGCGGGGCAAAATCGAACCGTTTGTTCTGCTGATTGTTTTGGGACTGGTGTTTGGCTATTTGGGTGTGAAGATGGGAGCGCCAAATATGTTTAACACGCTGATGAACACAGGCTACCGATTGCTTGTCGACACAGTGTTCTATTTGATGGGCATCACGGTGCTGACCGGTGCATTCGGACGCCTGTTGGTGGAATTTGGCGTGATAGGACTTTTGGAGAAGTTGCTTCGTCCGCTCATGCGCCCGCTCTATAATCTGCCGGGTGTGGCAGCCTTGGGTGCAGTGATGACCTTTGTGAGCGATAACCCCGCCATCATCAGTTTGAGTAAGGATGCTCGATTCAGCAGCTATTTCAGGAAATATCAGTTGATATCGCTCACCAACTTCGGTACGGCATTTGGTATGGGCCTCGTGGTGGTGGTGTTCATGATGGGACGCGGCTTCGGTACGGCAGCCATAGTGGGCCTGTTGGGCTCGGTGGTGGGTTCGATAGTGTCAACCCGCATGATGCAGCGCCTGGTGAGCAAAGCCCGCCCCGAACTGGTGACAGAGATGGCAGGCAACAGCCCCGAGGAGATATACGAAGCCGAGCAAAACCACTCCGAAGAAGAACGCACCATATTCTTGCGCTTCCTCAACTCGCTGCTCGATGGCGGTAAGATGGGTGTGGAACTTGGTATGCAGATTATCCCCGGCGTGCTTATTATCTCAACCTTTGTGATGATGCTCACCTTCGGTCCGAGCACCGATGGCAATTACACCGGCGCAGCCTACGAAGGCGTGAAACTCCTGCCGTTGGTGGCCGATAAGATAAGTTTTGTGTTCGAATGGTTGTTTGGATTCCAATCGTCGGAACTCGTGTCGTTCCCGATAACCGCCCTTGGTGCAGTGGGTGCCGCACTCGGACTTGTGCCACGCTTGCAAGCCGAAGGCCTAATCGATGGCAATGCCATAGCCGTATTCTCGGCAATGGGTATGTGCTGGAGCGGATTCTTGAGCACCCACACTGCAATGCTCGACTCGCTTGGCTATCGCGAACTCACATCAAAAGCTATCGTGTCGCACACATTGGGTGGCTTGGCAGCAGGCATATTTGCCCACTGGTGCTATGTGGGCGTAATGGCAGTGGTGTCGCTGATGGGAGGTTCGGCGCTATGGACCGCTCCTGCCGAAGTGATGTGCAACAAGCGCGCGATGGGCAATACAGCCGAACTCTGCTGCATATCGGAAGGCAAATACTCGCTGAGCGCATGGTATGACAACAATACACAGACCACATTCGACTTCAGTGTCGATGCCAAGACCGGCAGCATCAAGGTGGATAACGCATATAAGAGCGAACGCGGCTACTACTATGTGGCAATCAACGATAAGGCCAAGGGTAATGAAGCAGCTTATGCAATATTCTATCCGTCGAGCGGCTATTCATACTTCAAGGGCGACGAGACAGGAGGCCAGATGTATATCTGGGTATTCTTCTACAATTCGATAGACGCCGAAATGTATTCGGGCTACTACAGAGTGGGCTGGGGCAATCAGCCGGTGCCCGAAAAGACCGACCCCGAAGAGGGATGGGACTAAAATAGCGAAATGGGATAAATACATCACCAATAATCCTGCTACGAGGGGCTGTGAATCGCAAAGCGAACGCAGCCCCTCGCTTGCGTAGAGTGCCATGCCGAAACGCCGATGCAGAAAAATGCGGCAAAATGAACCATAATGTCGGGGATAATTACTATATTTGCAGAGATAGCCAAACAGGACTAACAAAGACTAAAAACATAAACCAAATATCTACAATGACAACAATGAAGAGAATAATTATTGCCATGGCGGCAATATTGGCATGCTCAAGCATCACTATGGATGCAGCAGTGCAAGCCAAGAAAATCATCAAGCAAATGAAGAAATCGGCAGGTGTAACCATTACCTACGGACTTGCCGACCGCGAAGAATCGCGCTTTGGCACTCGCATCGAGGTGTGTGGCGACAAGCAACGCAGTGTGTCGATGCGTCCCGAAGCAATGCAGGACTTCTATCCCAAGGAAACTACCTATGTAGACTATGGGAAAAACATCTATTATCAGAGTGCATTGCTAAGTGCCGAAGAGAGAGTGAGCTCGAAACGCGAATTTGTGGTAAACAAGGGTTTTACTGTGGTGGGCGACACTACACTCCTTGGCTTTAAGTGCAAAATAGCACGCATAATGATAAATTCCAACACCATGGAAGTGTGGTATACCACCGAACTGGGTATTCAAGCCACACCCACCCCGGGCTGGGGCGTAACCGACGGCGTGGTATTGGGACATCATGCCCGAATCGATGGGCAAGGAGATGGACCCCAACTATTATCGCTATGCGCTCAATAATTGCAATGTGATAACCGTGCCCGTGTTCGACCAGGAATCGGTGAACTTTACCGGCGCAAAAGCACCCGAGAGCATCGAGGCAGGCAAGACCTATCGCGTGGGCGGCGGCTCAATAATTCTCAAAAAAGTGACATTGCCCGAGTCGGCCAACCGCGATGTGTTTGTTGAATTGACCCAATATTCGCGCGGCGATGCCTACGACCGCACCGGATCGGTATTTATTATACCGATGAATGAAGAAAAATCCTTCCTCGACATGATAAAGGACCTCAAGAGCGTGCCCGGCTTCACAGCCAACAATGGCATATTCTATCCCGGACTTGTGTCGATGCCCGGCTATAGCGTGCCATTGGAACTGATGCGATTCTTCACCGGATTTGGCGTTCGCCAATTCAATTAT
>SFTJ01000025.1 GCA_004563195.1 bacterium | reverse complement strand
TCTTCTTTGTGGTACGGTTGATAAACTGCACCTTCATGATACTGTTGTAGTTGTCCATGCTGCTAACCTTGGTGACACTGATAATGCTTGCCTTGGCTACGAATGTACCACCTGCCTTCTCGTACAGTGGGTTTGTCGCCTACGGTGTCGCCCTCGGCATTTACCATGGACACCTTTACCACACCTTCTGTCTCGGTATCGACTTTCAGATTGGCAGGGATGAGGTTATACGCGCCGCCTGTTGACAGTGCATCTTTGCCGTCCTTCTCGGTTGCGTCCTTGGTCTCAACCTTGTTGCCGCCGCCAAAGTCCTTCCACAAGCCTACTTCCTTGAAGTCGCTGACCTCGCCTTGGAACTGCTTTGTCTCCATTTCGTTCTGACCTGTCTTGTACGAAATGATGAGTCCCTTCTTGGCATAGCTAACGCCTGTCTTCGTCTGGTAGGCTATCAGTGCGTCAACGGCACTGCCTAACGTGTACGCGCCGCCTGTAGGTGTTCCGCAAAGCTCGTCAATCACAAGGTAGGTCTCTGAACCTGCTGCCAACGAGCCAAAGTCCTTCCAGTTGTCGGGATCAAGCCAGTTGGTTTGTGTCACGGTCTTGCCGACGTACTGATACGTCTTCCAGATACCTGCACTCATTTCAAAGCTGATGATAAGACCGCTAACGGCTTTCTCCTCCTTCCATGCTGCATGTACGGCACTCATACTGGTGTTTTCTGCATCGCACAGCACATAGTAACCTTGGATAGGCACGGCGGTTGTGGCGTTGAAGATACTTGCAGGAGTGTCCTTCGGAGCAATGGCTACCATGTCGCCACCTTTCCAGATATAAGGAAGACAGTTGGTAATGTCGAGATACAGCTTATTGGCACTCGGTGTTACCTCAACTTCATCTATCATTATCAATACTTGTGGTGTGCGTCTCTCTTTGCCGACATACAGCTTCTTCAGACGAGTGTCATATTTGTATTCGCCTATACCGAGCATTGGTATTTGCTGCACTTGTCCTTCTGATGAAGCAATCCAGTATTTCACAGGTATCACCTCATCAAGCTCATCGGCTGCAAGTTCCTCCAGTGTGCTTATGCGTCCTGCAAGTTCATCCAGCTCTGCGTGCTTTACACCAATGGCTGTAATAGCACCGCCACCTGCATTGCCTCGGTATGCGTCGCCTGTAAGTATATCAATGAAGATGCGGTCTTCACGAATGACGAAGACTTCATCGTCTTCTTCCATGGTGTAATACTCGCCTTGACCGCTCCATGCGTTATAGAACTTCGCACCGCCGTCCATGCCTGCGGCTTCATTCTTGACTACGAGGAATGCGTTATGACCACTGTCATACACCACGGCATTCCAGCTCGTCACGCCAATCGTTTCAATCTTCACATTGTTCACAAAGCCACAGAAAGGCACAAAGCGAAGTGTGTGGTTGCAGGTCTTCTCTGACGAAGTGATACGGTCGTTAAGGGTCTGGAGCAATGCGGTAAGTGTTTGCTCGTCCTTCACGCCTGCAAGGAAGGAAACAACCTCGTTGAAGCTCTCAATGGTCTCGTCAACATTGCCCTCAAGCAGTGTGTTGAGCTGTGTCTGCAAGGCTTCAATGGCTGCCTTGCGACTGTTGTTCTCGGTGTTGAGGGTTTGGATCTCACTCTTGCGGCTGTTGTTCTCACTCTGCAAGGTGCTCACATTGCCCTCTATGTTTGTTATGCGGTTCCAGTCCAGACTGTCAATGCCGCCTGTCTCGCCTGTTGCACGCCACGTTCCTGCTACGTCACAACGATATACTGCGGCTGGCACGGTATTGCCGACTGTTGCCCACATGCCTACTTCTGGAGTAGGGTATGCGGCTTTCAGAGCTGCCACGGTGTCAAACAGACCGCAGTTTGGTTGCTTCACATTCTTGGCACGGAGCATACCACCGACAACGAGGTCGTTATGCACATGAACATCACCGTTAAAGGTCTCTACCTGTCGCGCTGTGCTCTGTGTCACCACCTCGGCATTCTCCCAAATACAATCGTATTTGTTCCAGCGGTATTTCTTGCCGCCTACAGTACAGTAGTCGCCTTCCTTGCCGCCTTCGGGGTATCTCGCCCATACAGCATCTATCGAGCTGAATGAGCCTAAGTTATTGATGTCACTCATTTAATCAGTTCACTTGCTATGTTAGACATGCTTGTTGCTAAATCACTCTGACCTGTGCTTAATGCTACAAGGTATGCTGTGTAATAAACCACCGCACTCTTTAACTTCTCGCACAGCTCTATGCCGCCATTCTCGATATGCGGCATTGGGATATATCTCGCGCGTTTGATATACACATGCTCTCCTGCCGTACAGCTGTAGAACTCTAACACCTGTCCGATTGGCTGTGTAGTGATTGCCACGACTGGCTTCTGAGGATTGCCACGAACACCACCGTAACGGCTCTGCTGCTGCTCATACAGTGGGTCGGTCTCGTCAATGGCTACTGTCACCGCACGGCTCCAGTCGCTCATCTGGAACGTAACAAGGCGAAGGAAGTCCTCTGGCAAATGGATATAGCCCATGCCGTAACCGACACTGCTCTTCCAGCCGATACTATCACCGAATGCCTTGCCACCGTCAAGAAGGTAGCTCGGAGCGTTTGTGTGGATGATGCGTGCTGCATCGCATATCTTGCTCTCGATGATTTCCTCCATGCTCAACGTGTCGATGTCGCCACTCGTAAGCAGCTGGTCACTCGTCTTGTTCTGGTCGAGGGCTATGCGTATCTCGCGCTTCAATTCGTTAACGTCGTATATCATAAGTCTTGCTTTTAGGTTGCCACTGTTCCCTGCCATTTTTGGCAGGTCTAAAAAGCAAATGGGGTTCAGTGCGTAGTTGGCGGCAGGTTTCATGTGCCGTTACTTACAGTCACCTCGCCCCATAAGCCACAGTGCCCAGAAGTTTTGCTTCTGGTTACTCTATTCCCTTAAACACGATGTTGTGCTCCTCTGCGGCACGATAGACGCTCACATTGCTGCGCAGGGTGCTGCGTGCAATCTGGAACTCCTCTACAAGGTAGTCGCGTGCATCGTCGATGTCTGTTACCTCAACGATACGCTTGCCGTCCTCGGTCACTGTACCCTCGGCAGGGTCTGTGCCACATTCAACGCCCTCACCCTCATAAGAAGGGTTCTCGTCTTCATCCGCCACCGTGCCCGAAGTTTCTCCTTCGGTATCATCCACCGTGCCAGTAGCGTCAGCTGCTGGTGTCTCTGTCTCGTCGGTGTCCTGCTGCTGTGTAGTAGGAGCGTCAGCCGTCTTTGGCTTCTCCACAACAGGCTTAGGCACTGCCATACGGCGGTGGTTGCCGCCTATCTCCTCACACATCACAAGGACAATGAAGCCATCCTTGAACTCCTTTGAGTTCTCAATCACAAACTGAGTGATAGGATCCTTCGTTACCATGTACGCAGGCTGTGAACCACTTGGGGATGCAGTACCGCCAACAAACGATACATTGACCTCGATTGTTCCAGCCTTAACCTTACCATGCCACTCGGTAAGGCTATATATTCCGTAAGTCTTTACTTTCATATTGTCTTTCTATTATGAGAAAGGGACGGACGGCAAAGTCCGCGTCCGTCCCAATCATAGTTAGCGTTCTAAAAAGATTACTCTGCTGAAACAGGTCCATAGAAACGTACCCACTTCTTAGCGTCCTCGGCGGTAGCGTTGTACTTGAATGCGTCACCTGCGTCAACAGTGGTCTTTACAGAGCCAGTTGTGAGAGTCATAGGATGAGCAAATACATAGATTGTACCGTCTTCGAGGTCAGCTGATGTAGGAGCATTCTCAGAACCCCAAAGGAGGAACTGGTCTGCGTTAGGAGCTGTGTCGTCGTCATCGTCGTCACCGTCAATCCAGATGTGGCAGTTGCCCTTCAGACCGAGTGCGTCACTGACGAGTACGCCGTTGCGTGTTGCCTCCTCGCCCTCAACGTCCTCTGTGTAGCTGCTTTCGCCACGGCGAACGTAGTGAACAAGACGGTCTTCACCGATGATGATACCGCTGTTCTCATAGCCACAGTCATTGAAAGTAGGCTCGAGCTTAATCTGAAGCTCACCGAACAGACATACAAGGCGTGTTACCTTCCAGCCAAGTGTCTCGTTCTTGTAAGGCTCCATGGTTACCTCTGGATGCTTGCTCCAGTCTATGAGCTGCAATGCCTGTCCGAGGTTGTCACCTGCAAGGAGGATACCGCTCTTAGGCTTGTCTGCACCACCGTAGTAGAGCTTGATGAGGGCAATAACGTCCTCGAATGTCCATGCGCCGCGGTGCTTAACCTCGCGCTTAACCTGCCAACGTACACCGTTAGTCTGGTAGTCCCACTGGTCGTCACCCATGCTTGAACGTACAAGCATCTTGTTCTGCTGAGAAATGAGCAGTGTACGGTTACCTGCTGCCTTGAACTCGCGAAGCTGCGCCTCTGCCTTCACTGCCTCCTCGTAAGGAATTTCCATGTTCTGGTCAGCAAGGTACTTAGATACGATGCTGGTCATACCACGCTTCTGCAAGTAAAGGTCGTCTGGTACAGGGATGATTGTGTTAGGATCAACCCACTTCTGAGTTTCGTACATGGCATTAGCCATACGAACGAGCTTGGTGCCTGCAACAATCACGTTGGTGTTGCTTGCCGAAGGGGAAGTTGCAGTAGGAAGCGAGCCGTACTGGTCGGTGATTGCCTGCTTCACACCGTTGGTTGCAACACAGGTGATGGTGTCGTCGTTGTTCACGCTCTTTACAAAGAGCTGGAGAGGACGGCGAGTCTTGCGGTTTGAACCGCCTACGAACTCGTAACCCTTAACGCCCTTCACCATGAGAGTGTCGTATGCACGAACCTTGCCGCGGTCGGCATTGACGAGAGTGATTGTGTTGCCGTTTACGGCTGCAACGGTTACGATAGGCGTGCCCTGGTCAATTGCATAGTGCTTGACCTCCATTGAACCTACGTTCACGGTCTTTGCCATGAGCATGAGCTGCATCAAGGCGTTCTGGTCACGCTCGAACATGAAAATACGCTTGTCAACCTCTGGCATGACAAGTTCACCCATACCACCAGAGGCACGCTCGATACCGCTGACGGTGGTAGGAGCACCACCTAACTGGGTGTTAAGACCTGCACTGCCTGCACCTGCCTGCAATGCTGTTGATTCGGGAGTGTTCGCGCTACCCGAATTAGGCTGCTGAGTTGTTGTTACTTCTACACTCATAGTTCTTGAATCTTTTGTTATTGTTAAATGATTTATCCAATGTCCTGTTTAACAAGACTTTTGTTACCAGTCGCCTTGCTGTACTCCCTTAATGCGCTTACGGTGGTACAGACTCCACAGGCTTGTGTACTTAGTCCTGCTGAACCTTTTGCAGGAGAGCGGACAGTTTGAGGAGGAAATTCTACTTTAACACTCATAAGTATTTATTTTGCTGCATCTGCAAAGTCAAAGATGTTCATATTGCGCTTCTTGTTGTCGCCGCTGCCAGTGCCGCCGTTGGTACCGTCCATGTTAGGAATGCCGTCGCCCTTCTTCTGTTTGCGAAGCTTCTCCTCAATCTTGGTGTTCTTGCCGCGTACTTCGCCTTCGTGTCCTGCTGTCTCAACATCAACATCGTGGTTAATGGCTTTCATTGCCATGTCGATTGACTCAGCGGTGAACTTACCCATAACGCCGTCCTTGATGATACCAAGAAGCAAACCCATTGCCTCATCTACCTGCTCGTCTGTCAAGCCGTTCTTTTGCTGGTACTCATCCAACATCGAAAGACTCTCCTGCAAGTTCTTCTGATAAGTATCGTCAAGCTCCTTCTCCTTCGCAACACGCTCAACAAATTCCTTGTTGGCTTCGCTGATAGCTTCCAGTCGCTCGGGGTCGTCGATTGCGTCCTTGATTTCACTACCGAACTGGCGCACAAGCTCAACGGCAGGGTCTTTGCCGTTCTTCCAGTTCATAAGAAAATTGGCACTGCGAGGGTCACTGCTGAACATGTCTGAAAACTGAGCTTCGCGCTCCTTATACCCCGACAACTGTTTGTCGTAATCGTCGTAATCATCGTTGATCTGACCGAAAAAGACTTCATCGTCCTCGAAGTCACGGTCGGGGTACTTGCCTTTCATGCGCTCCTTGAATGCGTCGCGTTTGCTTTTAACTTGGCTATTTTCAACCTTTTCCATTTTTATTAAAGATTTACGATGAATGATGCTGCAAAAATAGCATGGTTTTTCTTTATACTACTTTTATCCGTTTACGTCTAAATTGTGTAACTTTGCATAAGATAAAATCTTTATACTGCTGCAATAAACACTTTCATACAATAGCCTGTCGGCACTGGTGTAATCCTTGTGCCTTATCAAATGAAACATAAAGGTTCTACTTTTGAATACAAAGATGAGCGTGACCGCGACTTGCTAAGGGCTTACCGCGAACAGCTCATGCTCTGTGAGACTATCGACTTGACAGAAGTCTTCAAGAAGGTAGTGCTAATGCCGTCTGCACGCTTCTGGGTAAGTGAGGAACGTGCAGCTATCGTTATTGCCAGAATGTTTAAGGGGGATAAGCTGGAGTCTATGAAACCGAATACTCGAGAAATGTACGAGGAAATCTTCAAAAGAGTAAAGGACATGAAGGAGCATAACCCCGAAATGTCCCTGTTCGATATTCTATTTCGTGTTGTACGTCAGCCTGCGCCAAAGTTCTACCTAACACCAGATTCCGCAAAGGTAATCACTACGCGCATAAAGCGTGAGCAGTTCAACAAAGTGCAAAAGCGTCTGCGCCACATGTTCAATATGGGCGGCAACTAAGGCGGCTAAATAGTAGCCACGCCAACTGCTGCCTTCCTCCTTGGAGCCATGCGTTTCTTCGTCTTCACAACAATAGTTGGCAATTCCATTTCATAGAAGGCTATCTGCAAGCCTATCGCGCGTGTCATAAGCAAGTCGTCATGTTTGCCTGTGATTGCACCAAAGGCTCCATTCTTTTTCTTCTCGTAGCACAGGTATTCGTCCAGACATCTTGCATCGCGCTCTACATACAGGTGGTCTCTGATTACCTTTACAAGAGTGCTGATAATCTTTGGCTTCGTAGCCACGTTGGTATGGAAGCCGTATTTCTTCGGTGCTTGTTCCTTGATCTCCTCGTCGCTCTGCTTGCGTGCATACAGGTTGGTATATACGTCCTTTATTTGATTTAGGATATAACCCGACATATCACCGTCCACCTGTCGCTCCTTATCATGGGTCTCTAACGTGTTGCTCTCGATAACGAGGTAAGCATTATCGTAATAGGCTGCAATCTGTGCCGCCTTCCACGCCAGTCTATCCATGTCGATGTGTCCGTACCACTGAGCAACGACAACAGGCTTGCCGCCTTCCATTTGATTAAGGCGGTCAAACACAACGATAACGCTCCAGTCGGCTTTCTTACCTCTACCGCCAATATCAACAACGACAAGGTAGCGGTCGGTGACTTCCTCGTCGCCGTCCACATCTGGCTTTGCCCATACCCAGAGCAAACCTTGCTTGTCCTCAGAGAAGCGGAGGTTTACAAGTGCCTCCTCGCCTTCGTCGCCGTCTGCATATACGTCGCCAATCCACTTTGGAGCCTTGCAAGCCTTCTTGAACTTCTCAACGTGATACTTGTCGAAGACTCTTGCACCAGAGTGTACGAAGGCTTCTACATCGTCACTTGGGTACTCACTCGCCATGTCGCCATGGTCTGTGTACTTACTGCGCTCCTGTATGTACCAGTTGATTGCTTCGAGCGTTGCACCCTGCTCCCACAGCCACCACAGGTATCTGCCGCTTTCCTCACGGTCACTGTTGGCATTCTCGTTGTTCCTATTCTCCCACAGCCATGTGGCAAACTTCACTTCATCATCGAGGGCAAGGGCATACTGCTCAATCTCGAACCATGCTATAAACAGGCTCTCAAACTGACTCTTTCCTGCCTTCGCTGCGTCATACTCCCTCTGGAAGAAGTTACCTGTACCGTTGGCGGTACTCTCATACACAATCATGGTGTACGGCTTCAACAGAATACCAGAACATGCAGAGCGCACTATCTGCTCTGGTGTCTTGCCGTCGGTCGTTACCCACAAGCCCACCTCGGTACAGTGCACAAGGTTGTAGTCGCCACCACGCGCAGAGTTTGGCTTCTCGGCGGTACCGACCTTAATCTTGCAGTTCCTTTGTGGGATGCGGTGAATGTTGCCACTCTGACCTACACCAACTATCTTTGGCTCGGTCTCGTTGTAGGCTTCGCCCATTTCATAGAGCATCTTGATAGGATACTCCTTGATGAGCTTGTCGAACATGTCCTTTACCTCGGTTGATGCGTCTTTCACATGACCGACGATGAGGCTGTTCAGACCTACCTTGTGAACGAGCTGCAACCATGCCATGTATATCTGCGTCGCGGTACTACCTCCCCATTGTCGGGCTTTCAATAGTATCAGACGTATCGGCTTTCCCTGTAACCTCCTGCGCTCAAAACGCATGATGAGTTTACGCTGAGGTCTGTTAAGGCGAAAATGTACGTCCTCACCACCACCTTTCTGCTTGATGAAAACGTACATTGCTGCCCAGAAAGCAAAGTCATGCTTGACTCGTACTCGGACGAATTGTTCTATTACCTTTTCCTTGTCCTCGTCTGAATACTCGGTATTCATGTACTCCTCCAAGAATTTCTTGATGCTGCCTGCTTCCACCAGCTGACGGACCAGCGGAACGCGCATCATCGTTTTGGGGATATACTGGACAGGAAAAGGGAAATCTTCTATTACAATCTTCTTGCGCTCACCAATGCTGCCTTCACCTGTTATCGGGTTGAACTTGGCTTTTATCTCGGCATTGCGAGCATGGTTCAGTGCTATAAGCTTCGCCACGTTTTCAGACACGACGGAGAGGGCTGCACTACGAACTGATGCAGCCGACTCACGTCTTTTTGTGTCCTTTGTTACCATTTTTTATAAGAAGATTGACTAATGGTTTCGTTTGTAGTCGCCACCGTTCCATGCGCTTTTCAGCAGGTTAGTAGCCACTGTGCCGTCAGCGTCTGCTGGCGGTTAAGCTGCATTACGCAACATGCCGTAAGCCTTGTTCACGGCTTCCATGTTTGCGCCCTGCTGTGCCTGCTGCATAATCTCTGGAGAAACGCCATCTGGCGTCTGACCGTTTTCAAGCTGCTCTTGCTGGCTCTTGAGGCTCTGCAACAGCTCGTCGGCAAATGGGAAGTCGCCATGTTCAAGCAGCTGCTGCAAGCTGATCTGCTGACTGCGCCAAATCTCCATGAGGAAATCGTTTGCCATCATGCGGTATGCAGGTGTGCTTGTGCTCTCGATGATTGACAGGTCAAACTCGATGTCGCGTATCTTCTTAGGGTCGTACTCAATCTGTGCACCGCTCTTGCCTGCAATGTTGAACACGCGCTTGGTATCGTAATACTGCTGCATGTTCTTAACGTCCTTGTAGGCTGCATCAATGACAAACTGACTGAATGACTCCAGAAGGTCAAGCAACGAGGTTGTTGCGTTCTGCGTCTGCTGTGAGTAAAGGCTGGCACTCATGCCGCTCCAGCCTGGCTTTCCTTGCAGAGCACCGTTCACACCGCTTATCTCCTCAAAGAATTTCAACTGCAAGTTAAGCAGCTCGGTGATACCGATGTTCGTTGAGTTGTTCGCAATCTGCTGAGGGAGCTGTACCGCGTTCTTGGTCTTGATAGCAATAACGCCATTGAAGCGGCTCCACTCGTCGGCAATGTCGTTGATGTCCATTCCCTTTGGCAGACACTCCTCTGGGAACAGGAGCACACCCTTCGCGCTCGCTCTCATTATCCAGTCGTAAAGGGTAATCAAGCGGTTGGTGTATCTCTGCTGGTCGATAACGTCATTGACGAAGCTGTGTATCTCGCCGTCGATGAATGGGTACGCCTTGAAGACGTAAGGGTGGCTCTTGTGCTCGTAAGGTGTTTCGCCTTCCTTCAAGATGTCACCGAATGGAGTGAGGAAGTAGTAATACCAGTAATCATCCATAAACCACTTGGCTTTGATGAGTGGTATTTCTTCCATGCTCATGCCCATGGAACTACCGCGTCTGATACGGTCTGCGTTCACTTCTTCCACCATTGCCTTGTAGTCCTCAACGTCTATCTTGTAAACGTCGCCGTTGTTGTAGTCATGGCAGCGGTAACGTGGCTTGCTCTCCTTCCTCCACACCTCTATGACTCTGCAACGTGAAGCGTCACTGCACACAAAGAAGTCAAGGTTTTTGTTAAGGGAGTAGCCGAACTGCTGCATGTAGGTGTTGTAGCTGCGCTTGTCATGGCTCCAGCTGTAGATTTCACGGAAACGCTGGCAGTCTTCTGGACCTTCTGCGTACTTCTGGCAGAGGGTCTCAAAGCTGATGTCATGCACTTCGCCTATGAAACTACAGTCCCATCCACGGAAATCACGCATGTTGCTGTCTATAAAGAAATTGTTGGGCTGCACATAGTCTGTCCAGCAGTCCAGCTTGTCATTGCGCCAGCCGAACCACTTGCGATGAACGATGAGACCACTGATAAGAAACTCCTCCATGGTGCGTGCATACACGTCCTGCATACGATTAAGCTGCATGTTGCACTGGAGTATGGTGCTCATGGTCTCGCCTAACTTCTGCTCGTCCCTGTCGCGTGCCGTACAGATTGGCTCCTTCGCCTGCTGACGATACACACCAAGAACAGTGTTGACAAGTCTGCGGATGAGGTTGTTCTTCAAAGGCACATTGCCCTGTGACTTGATATACTCCTCCTCGCTCATCGTCTTACCGTCAACCTTGATGTTGTCCTTCCACTGGTCGCCATAGTTGTAACGCTTGTTGCGTTCTCTGTCCTCACGGAAACGGTACATATTGTTCCAATACATCTGCGCCTCCGCTAACACGTCAAAGGCACGGCGGTTGCCAAGCGTCTTTGAATGCTGAACCGTATCTAACGAGGCAACATCGCCACGAATACGGCTCATTGGTATAAGTCTTTCTCCTGTCATGACTGTTTCGGGTTTTTATGAGTGTGCGGCAAAGGTAATAAAACCCCACCACACACTCGTTTTATTTATTTCCTCGCATCGTCGTAGGCTCTGATAGCCTCAACCATTTCACGCTTCAATTCGTTAATCTCGGTTTCAAGCTCCTTGCGCTCCTCCTTGTTGGTGGTCTCGTTAAGCTTTTCACTGAGGTCTTTGACTTCTGAATAGTAGTCGTCAACAATCTCATAGCGTCCGTACTCTGGAGAGTTATACATGAAGTTCAGCTTTTCAGCCGCGCCCATGATGTCCTCTGACTCTTGGTCTTCGTAATGGTCAACAAGGCGTTTCGTCTCCTTGTACTCTCCATAATACTTCCAGTATTCGGCATTGATGCGCCGTGCTTCGGCATTCTCGTCGGCACTCTTGACAACGCGGCTTGCCATGAGTATGTTGCTCCAGTCAAATTCTTGCTTGCCTGCAACCATCTCACCTGCCTTCACAAGCTTGTTGGCTGTTGTAGATATGCCACCGAAAACGCCTTCAAACATGTGCTCTATCTTTGAAGGGTTGAAGTTCAGCCAGCCTTTCTTGACCTCATCACCGCCTGTTATCTCGTTGCACCACCTTGCGAAGTCAACAAGATACTGGTTGGTGCGCTTGCTTGCCTTCGTCCACTCTGGATCCTCTTTGTTGTAAGGTGTGTCCTTGTAGATTGGCATTCCCTTCCAGTCTTTGTTGTTGGCTGTCTCAACGAATGGCTTGACGTATGAAGGCGAAACGGTTGACCAACTGATGTCGCCGTTACTCTCCATGAGGTCAAGAGGTAACATAGAAGACAACGAGCCTGCTATCTCCTTGGCTATCTCCTTACCGCTCATGCGCTCTCTGCCACTGGCTAAGCTGCTGAAAAGCTCACCAAGTCCATAGATTGCTCTCTGCTCAATGCCCAAAGGTATGCTGACAAAACTGTCAGTGAATGGTATCTTGAAACAGATGTTGCTCCTGCGGACGTATGAAGGGAGGTTCCAGTAATCATCATCGTCACCACCGCCTATGCCAGAGATTATTGCACCAAGAAGGAACATTCCTGCATCAAGTGCAAGTGCCTTGCCTGTATGGTGCTTATGCAGGCTCGCAAAGTTGGTAGTACCTTGTACGGCGGCGTTCCAGAATACATAGAAGCTTCTGCCAAGTCCGCTTGTGAAGGCTCCAAGGTTGCCGAGCTTTGTCTGGTCGGTCTTGCCCATGAACGTACTGCCTGCACCCTTCTTGTTGAAGTTCACGCTGACTTCCTTCGCATCGAACACACTGCGCTCTACGGTGCGTCCCATTTGCCTACTGGTGAGGAAGGCTGCGAAACGTGCGCAGTTCTCAACAGAGCGGTTGATGTCGTCGAGCTTGTCACCAAGGAACTGCCAAGCTGCTTCAACAGGAATGGTTGCGTCCTTCATGCGGACGTACTTCTTGATGAGCTTCTTCTGCTTGTCGATGTCCTTGACAACGGTGTAACCTGTCTCGCCGCCATTCATCATGAACTGATAGAAGGCACGCTCTATCTCGACATTCATGTCGAGGGTTCCTGCATTGTGCTTCTTAATCAAGCCATAGAGAACGGTAGGATTTACCTTCAAGAAGTTCTTGTTGAACTTGATTGCGTAGTTAGGACGCTCTCTTACCCACATCGTACTGTTGGCATACATCGCGTCTCGCAGGAAGTTACTCAGCACGAACTCTGGGTTACGAGTGGTGTAGAAGGCTGACATCTGACGGTTCACATACTCACCTGCCTTCAAGATAGCACCGACAGCACCTGCCGTGTCATTGTCTGGGTTTGTGAGTCCGTTGAGGGCTTGCGCTGCTCTTGGGCTACCGTTGATTGTCAAGATGTAGTCGTCACCGCCTAACTTCACATGTATTTGATGTTCGTTGAGGCTCTTGCCGAGGGTCTTGTATGGAATGTTCGCCGCATCCTTGCCACGCTTATAGTGGTCTGGGTCTGCTTCTGCAAGCTGACGCATGGTTTCCTCGAACTGTTCGGTCTTCTGCAATACTTCGTCTGGAGTGTCGTTCTCGTCTATCTGGGCGGTAACGGCTTCCCATACGTCGTTTACATCGTCATAACGGAGCCACATGCGGTTTACACTCACTGCGTCGCTTGGGTGGTTCATAGCAAACTTCAAGAACTTCTGCTTCATCATATTGCGGTTGCCCTGCACAATGGCACTGTCTGCCATGTTTGCAATGGTTGCAATAGGATCATCGGCTACGCTCTTACGACCTTCTGCCTTTTTCAGAGGGGTACTGAAACCGCTGCGCTCATGGTTGAGATAGCTGTAAACCTCATCACTCGTTGTCGCATCGAAGCCACGCAGAGGAATATAGTATTCATACATGCCGCTTATCTCGTCATAGCCGCTCTTGCTCAACAGTCCTGCCTTGTAGGTCTTCTCCAGTGTTGCCTTCGTGCAGGCGTTGGTGCGTGCCCACAGTTCATCAACATCATGGTTGTTCTCGAAGTCTGATACAAGCTGCTGTGCAAGTCCTTCTGCAATCACAAGGTCGTCTTCCTCCATGAGTCCAGTGATACCTCCAAAGTCGCGCTCACGATACTCTGCATGGAAATCTGCCTCACTCTTGATAGGGTTGCCGCTTGCATCCTTGTTGTCTTCTGACTCAAAGGCTTTCTTTGCGGCTCTTGCTGCCATGACCTCGTTACGCTCCAGTCCGTGCTTTGCCATCATGTAGCGTGTTACCTCATCACGGCTGCTGTCTTCTTTGGCAAGGCGGTGTATCTCGTCAAGCATAGGATTGAACAGGAGTTTGCCGTACAGGTCTTGCTCTGCATGGTTCTTTGAACTCAAAGCGTTCTCAGCCATATAAGCGTTCTCGAAGTCCTTGACCTTCTCACCAGTGGCTTGTGATATGTACTCCATAAGGCGACGCAATGACAGCATACTGTCCTGCATGGCTTCGCGGAACTGATACATGCCGCTCTGTATCATGCGGTCGTAGCGGTCACGGACAATGGCATGGTCGCGCTCGTCCATGATGTCACCGTCTCTGTAGCGCATTTCGTCTTCTGCTTCAGCCTCAGCAGATACGGAGCGAGTGTTGTCATCAACTCCATAGTTGCCTACGCCTAAGCGTTCCTGCATCACCTCGTTGCGTGCGGCTTTGAGAATGCCATGCTCGCCAGCGGTGGCAAGGTTCTCATAACTGCGCCAGAGGATATAGCGAAGGTCTGCGTCTCTCAGTGTGCGGTCAAGCTTCACGCCTGCCTTCCTCAGCATTTCGAGGAACAGGAACTTTATCTTATTCCACCAGCTCTGTGACATGGCACGCTCAAAGTTGGTATCTTCTGCCAAGCTTGCAAGGTATTCCTCGGTCGCTACCTTGAAATCCCAATTGTTCTTGGCGGCAAGGTCGGCAATCTGCTTACGAGTAGCTCCATCGACATTGTTATAGACATTATCCAAGAAGTTGTCAAAGTCCTCACCGAACAACTCACGGAGTCCATAGTGTGCTACGCCTTCATGCAGGAGGGTACGCATCACGTCACCGCCGTTGGTGTGATTTGGAATAATGATAACTATCTTGCCTGTCTTGGTATCATACCAACCCTTTGCCCTTGCGCGTCTGCCTTTCAGTCCTTCGGTGTCGGTGCGTACCTCTACCTTCAAACCTAAACGCTTTGCTTCTGCATTTATAGCGTCAATGGCTCTGCGTGTCTTACGTTCAATGTAAGCGGCTTTTGCCTGCTCTGCCTTGGTTGACTGACCGTTTCTGCGACGTGGCTTGCGAGTGTCATTGATAACACCGCGCCATGAGGTCACTTCAATGCTTTCCTCGTCCTTGCTCATGGTGGCAATGTACTCTGGGTACTTGTTGCGGAAATCATCAAGTAGACGGTCCATATTTGTATAGAGGGCATTGAGTCCTTCAACCTTGTAGCCGTCGTTCACCCAATCGTACTCTACAGGAAGCACCTGTCCGTCCTCGAAGGAAGTAACCTCACGCTGACGGTCATTCTCCTTCTCCTCGGCGTACTTCTGAGCGAAGTAGTCAACACTTGGGAAGTCTTTGAGCGAACGCTGGTTCTCTGCAATAGCCTTCAACAGGTTCTTGTCGGAGAAGTCGAGGTCTCGGCGTACATAGCCGCGCATACCCATAGCAATAGAGCTTTCATCATGGGCTGGCTCCAGCTCGTCATATTCAAAGGTCTGTGCCTTGCGCTCCAGTCCTGCCTCGTCAAGCCCAAGCTCCTTCAAGCGTTCATCGGTCATTGGCTCACCGCTCTTGCGCTCGAACCAGTCACCGCCTGCTTCTTGATTGAGACGCTTTGCCTCCTCGTCATTCAACGCACGCTTCACGCGATATGCGCCTGTAATGATCATGGCAGGAATGTTAGGGTTGGCATTCGTGCGATAGATATAGTAACCGTCCTTTGGTATGTATGGCAGACCTGCTTGGCTGTGCTCATACTTGCCATTGGCATTTACACCGTACTCCCATGCTTCAAGCTGATAGTCGCGGTCGGCTGCATATTCTACCTCGAAGAAGATAACATCGTCTGGCAGTCTGTCTCTAACGCCCTTGGTGTCGCCTTCAACGGCAAACTGCGATGCGTTAGGGTAAGGTGCAAGGTGCTTGCCTGGTCGCCATGCCAAAGGTGCGCCGTGAGCGTCACGGACACTTACACGTCCTCTGGTGTTCTCAATAGGGTTGCCGTTCTTGTCACGCTTGATTTTGCCAGTATCAGCATTGAGCCATGTGTGAGGAGGTGCGCCCACTGCCTCGTCAGCGAGCATTTTCGGATGCAGTGAGACGCTGCCGTCCTCATGTCTCTTTACAATGAATACTGCGTATGCGGTCTTGCTGGTGTTTGGTGCTGGATCTACACGGAGAGAGAAACGAAGGTCTTTGTCTTCTGCGGTCGCATTAGGCAATGAGCATCGGTGATACCTGTTGCAGCTTCCACGTCGCTGTCCATTTCAGCGTACTTCTTTTCCTTCTCCTCCATTTCCTTCTTCATGAGGTCGGTGTACTCGTCGTACTTCTGACGTGCATCTTCCAACTCCTTGTCATACTGGAATGGCTGACCCTCGCGAGACTTCACCAGTTCAAGCTCACCCTTCAAGCGTTCTGCCCTTGTGCTGTAGTACGCTGCATCTTCGCGGAATGCACTGCCACTGACAACATCGTTAAAGATATTCTCCATGGCATTCTTGAAGTATGCACCGCCCTTCATATCCTCGATACCAAGCTCTGGGCATGATATGGTGATAGAACGTGATACCTTGGTATCTACTGTTCCACCGTGATATGAAAGCTCCTTCTTCTGGGTAGTCTTGATTGTGAAGGTAGCATTGCCTATCTGTACGTCAACGGTGCGAGTGCGCTGCTCCTCACCTGCTGACTTTCTAATCTCGTCCTCGGTTTCCTTCACCTTCTTGTTCTGCTCTGTGAAGAAGTCTGCCATGCCTGCTATGTCGGCGAAGGTGTGCTTGCCTACCTTGATAGCTGGCTTGTCACTACCGCCGAAGGCTTCCTCTATCTTCGCAAGGTTGGCATTGTTCTCTGCCGCCTTACGCTCGGACTCTGCTATCTGGGCAGTGATACGAGGAATAGCGTTGTGAACGTAGGTCTGGTCGGCTTCCCACTGCTTGCGCTTGCTCTCATACTTGCGCACCTCACGCTCTGCTTGGTTCTTTAGCATTGCGTACTGGCTGCCAGAGAGCTGTGCAACAGTGTCGCCGAATACATCTTCATCTTCCTCCATGGCACGGTCTTCCATGCTGTTCTGCATCATTGACTTGCCCTTCATGATTGAGTCGGCAATGGCTCCCTTGGTTTTCAAACGCTGGTAGGCGGTAACGTCCAAGCTGTCCTGCACACCGAAACGGAGCACTCTTACAGGAATGCCCATAACCTTGTGAAGGTTGCCTTGGCGAACGATACGACCGTTTCTCTGGGTGTAGTCCATAGGACGGTTAGGCGCATCCAAGTGAATGAGGGTATGCAGCCTTTCCTGTATGTTTACACCTGTACCAAGTGTGAAGGTACTACCAAGGATAACACGAATCTCACCACGATTAACCTTGTCGAAGATTTCCTGCTTCTTCTTAATGGTCATGCCAGAGCGGATAACAACTACCTCGTTGGCTGGTACTCCATGCGCGATGAGCTTCTCGCGAATATCATCATACAGGTTGAAGCCGCTGTGCTTGTTCTGATAGTTATCGGCGAACAGGGCGACAGTGCCTTTGTACTTCGCTGTCTCTTTCAGTGACTTCAACGTCTGGCGTACTGCCTCGTTGGTCTTGCTGTTGGTATCGTCCTCTGCATCTTCCATGACGAGACGTGCATCAACGGCTGCTGCCTTAGCTATACCGTACATCGTCAAAGGTATGTGGCTATTCTCCTTCTTCTCCTTGCCGCTCATCTTCTCGAAGCGTTCAAGCTCTGCCTTCACGAACTTCATGATACTGCGCAATGCGCGTGTCTGAGGAAGGTAGATGTCCTGTGCTTGACCGCCTTCCATATCTGGCACGTTGTCCTTCACTGCCTGCGCCTCATCGGTGCGGACTGTATCAGCAACGCTCGACCATATACGCACAAGCTCTGGAAGGTTCACATAGCCTGCAAAGCGGTTATTCTCCTTGAACTTGCCGTTTGTGGTGAACTCCAGCATCTGTGTAAGGTTACCGAAGTTGCGGACAAAATCGTCAAAGTAGTAAATGCCATAGTCCTTCATGGTGTCGGCTGGCATGAGATAGCGCATGAACGTCCATATCTCGGCTGCTGTGTTACTGATAGGTGTACCAGTAGCAAAGATTACGTTACGTCCATTATTCTTCTCCAGAACAGCTTGTGTCTTCAAATATACGCCCTGTGACTTCTTGCTATATGAAGGGTCAATACCTTTCACACCGCGCTGCATGGCAGTGGCAAAACCAAGGTGCTTATATTCGTGAGCCTCATCGACGAGGAGTGCATCAATGCCCATATCGTCGAAGTTCTCTACATCGTCTGTCTCGCGGTCAAGCATTTCGCGTGCCTTTACCTCGGTATTCTGACGAGTGATGTGCTCACGCTTGCTGTCACGCTGCTTACGCTTTGTGGTAGCGGTCTCGCCGATTGCGCCCAACTGGTCCTTCAACTGTTCGATTTCCTTCTCTGCTTGACGGACAATTGCGCTTCTGCCGCTCTGGTCGGCTTCACGCATCTGCTCCAGTATAGCAATCTTCTCGTCAATCTTGTCCTGTATGAAACGCATCTGACGCTCCTCGCTGTCTGGAATACGCTCGAATACGGACTGAGGAACAACAATCATATCCCAGTCGTTGTATTTAATCTTTGCGTAGAAGTTCTTTCTGCCTTCGCCTGTATGGTCTTTGTCCTCCAGTGTGAGCACCTTAGCATTAGGGTAAAGCTCCTTGGCACTGGCTACGAATTGACCGACGGTTGCGTTCTGAACAACAATCATCGGTTTCTTCGCTGTACCAAGGCGGCGCATCTCCATAGCGGTACTGATGAGGGTGAAGGTCTTACCTGTACCAACCTCATGAGCGAGCAACAACGGCTGCATGGTACCACGCACAATAGCCTTGGCTTGGTGCTCACGCATCTTGAACTTGTGGTTTGCACCGCCAAAGTATTCTGGCACGAAGTCCATGCTTACATCTACAGGAACATAGTTGTTGAACTGCTCGTTGTAGGCTTTCTCGATGCGTGCCGACATTTCTGCATCACTCTGCATCTTCTGACGTGCCCACTCCTTGAAGTCCGCACGGATCTCGTCAATCTTTGCTGCACATGCCTGCGTAGCTTCCTTGTCCGTAATGGTCTCGGTGGTCTTGCTGCTGCCATAGCCCACGCTGTGAGTCTCGCTGACGGTGATTGTCTTGTTCTGCAATGCAGCTTCGATAAGCTCACTACCAAGAATGAGCTTCTTCACAACCTCGCCACGAACACCCATAGCCTTGTTCTTTTCATGCTGGACGTAATAAGGAACCTTCATGTACCATGTACCGCCTACGTTGGTAAGCTGTGCATCTACATCGGTGCGCTCCTTGATGAAGTCCTCATAAAGCTTTGGCTCTACCCATGAGCTACCAAGGGTGAAGTCAATGAGGTGGGCAGGAATATCCATAGGAATAACCTTGCGCAGTGCCTCGATGTTGGCTGCATACTTGCCGCCCTCGTTGGCTTCCTCTGCTTGTTTCAGCTTCTCACGGACGTTGCCGCTGAGGTATTCGTATGACACTTCCATCTGCAAGGTGTTAGGGTTCTCAAAGCCTAAACCGCTGCTGACAATCTCCTGCTTCACATCATCAACGCTCTTGCCTACCTTCTCGGCAATATAAGGAACGTCAATACGTCCGTACTGATAGATGCTGGCAATGATACCGTCCTTCACGTTCTTTGGCTCTGGAGCCTTGTCTTTCTCAACGACACGCTGCTTGAAGATGTCGGTCTTCTCGAACTTGTCAACCTTGTTGCCCTTCTTGTCGCCTTCCTCGCTGTGCTTCTCCAGTGCAAGTATGTTAGGGAAGTCAACGTCATTCTTCAAGAAGGAAATGCTGGTGTTCTTATGCAGGTGTCCGTAGGTCTTCACAAATCCGTCGTATGCCTTGTTCAACTTGTCGAGCAATGGCTTCAAGCCTTCGTCGCCTTCATTCTCGGTCTGATAGGCGAGAACATCTGCAAGTGCGCTCTTGATTGCTTGGTATGACTGGAAACACTCTGCCTTGGTGTGACCCTTTACCTTGTTGGCATTGACAGAGAGAGGTACTGCCTTGCCATACTGAGCAACGCAAAGCTTGCCGTCCTTATCAAGGATGAGGCTGCCTTCCTTCACATCTGCACCCAATGACTCATAAACAGTGTCCTGCTGCTTCTCTGTGCCACTGTTCGCAGTGCGTACGCGCTGTGTTTCCTCCTTCATGCTCTCGAAGCCTTTGAGCCATTCTGCAAGCATGGTTTCCTGCTCCTTACCATTTACAGGGTACAGTGACTTGCTCGAAGGACGGTAGTTGTCGCCCTTCTCGTAGCCAAAGAACATTTCACCTGCCATGCACTCGGGATGTTCCATGAAGTATTTGTTGTAGTCCATGGAAACAGTGCGCTCCTTGCCACGCTGCTTTTCATCCACAAAAGTGCCTGTGCGCTCTGCCGTAACAGTGCTTACGTCGATAGCATGAGCGGACTTCTGTCCGTTCACTCTCTTGCGTACTACAATGATGTCGGAGGTTACCTTTGCACCGCCAAAGGTCTTGTTATGGAGACGGAAAGCACCGACAACATCTGCACCGCCTTCACCGACGAGCCAGTTGCGAAGCTTCTGACTGTTGTCAAGTGTGCCGTTTGATGTGATGAAAATGCCGATACCTCCCTCACGAAGCTTTCTTACATTCTTCGCGATGCAGAAGTCATGAATATCTCTGAATTTCTTTGATAGGTCTAAGTCGCCCGACTCGTCACGCACATTAAGACCTGTAACAAAAGGAACATTGGTAATAGCGAGATCTACACTGCCGTTGGCAATCTTTGTCTGCTCAAAGCCCTGTATATCCACCTTTGCGTCTGGATAGAGCAACGACAAGATGTTACCTGTTGTCTCGTCTATCTCGACAGCGTGAATATCACTGCGCTTGCTCATGTCGGTTGGCATGGCTCCTATGATGTTGCCGATACCTGCCGAACCTTCAAGCACTGTGCCGCCCTTAAAGCCCATAGCCCTTGCAATGTCCCACATGGTATCAATGACCACAGCAGGAGTGTAGAAAGCACTGTCTCTACTGTCTTCTGCCAAACGGAATGCATCATCACCAAGCAGCTCTTTCAGTCGCTTGGTAATAGGGTTGGTTGAATAAGGTCCATTAGGATGTTCGTTGAAGGCTTTGCCAAGTCCACCCCAACCGCTATACTGACGGAGCACCTTCATCTGTGCTGGTGTGGCTTGTTTGCCTTCCAGCATTAGCTGCTGCATCAGTTCTATTGCCTTGATGTTTGCCTCTATACGAGCATCAACGCCTTTTGGAGCGTAGTCCTTGCCACGTTCCGCATGGTTGTTATTGGTGTTCTTTGCCGCCACGGTTCCCGACGCTTTTCCGTCGGTCTCTGTAGCTGCTTCTACATGTTGCTGGCTCTGAGGTGTTCCAGATACGCCCAGGCTTCGCTCTCCGTCAGACACAGAATTGAGCGAACTACGTCCACCCATTCCTCGTCCGTCAGTTCCTTCAGCTTCATGCCCTGCGCTTCTTCCCACCTGCGCATCCTGCTGAGGTTGGTATCCTCCTCGCCCTTCTTCTTCGGTGCGAGATTGTACGTCAGTTGTCTCATTGTTATTACTGTTTGATGTTTCACTTGCCTGCTCGTTCAAGTCTGCGAACAGGTCACCGAACAAATCAAGTTGCTGTTCCTGCTGTAAAGGTAATGCTTTTTTCTTTGATTTCGGCTTGTTTTCAGTGGTTTTTGATTGTTTGGCACTCGTTGAGGCTGCCGCTTTCTTTATCTCAAACTCTGGTGCATCGTAACGAAGCATACGCTTGATGTCGCTGATTGCATCGTCAACGGTCACATCGTTTGGAAGGTAGTTGTTGGCATGTCCTACTGAGTTCCAGTATTTAGCACCGTCCTGCTTATCCTCTACACGATACATGATGCGCGACAAGCTGAGGTTGCCATTGTCGTTTTCAAGACCGATATTGAAGTACAGGCTCTTGCCATCGTTCAAAGGAATACGGAATGTCACATCACCACCAATAGGCGCGATGTTCGCATGTATGTCACGTTTAGGAATGGACTGCATACCAAGTGCCTTGCAGATTTCGCGCGATAGTTTGAGCGCATCTGCAACAGCCTTCTTCTCGGCGGTCTTCATGTAGCCATAGCTCTCATGGAACTTGGAAGGGTCGCTATCGTCAGCCTCATAGTAACCAAGGAGGGCAAGCTGCTTGTTCACCTTCTCCATGGCTGCATCTATCTTGCTTACTTGCTCTGAGATTGCTGCTGCGTCTCCAGAGCTGACAACGCTTTCTGTTTCGCTTGCAACAGCTGCTGCTTCGTCTGCAACAGCTTGCGTATTTGTTTCTGTCTGCTTTTCTGCTTCATTGCGGTTATTGTTTCGGGTTTCGATTATCTGTTCTTTGGCTGCTTCTGCTTGCTGTGCTGCCTGCTCCTCCTTCACTACCATGTCGGCGGTTGCCATGGCATTAGTAGTGTTCTGGTCGAAGTTAGCAACGTCAATCTTGCGTACCTCGTCGTATGGAGTCATTTCGTCAGTCCAGCCGTTAGCCTCAATCTCTGGAAGGTCGCGAGCACCATTGTAGAATGATTTGAGGTATGGGCGTATTGCTTCGCCCAAGTCCTCAATCATTGCCTTTGCGTATGGGATAAACTGGCGTGCGCCCTTCTCGATATGATAGACTGCCATTTCGGTACCGATAGCAAGCATTTCGGGATCAATGCCGATAATAGACACGTTGAGCTGTCCAAGCTTCTTACGCATACGCGCTTTCAGTTGCTCATAGCGTTCATCGGTCACAATCTTATTGCCGCTGCCTTTCTGCTCCTCAGCAGGAGTATCAGACTTCGCAAGGTTGTTGGCTTCGAGATACTGCATGAAGTGAAGGGCATTGTATATCTTCACGTCACCAGTCTGTCTTTCCTGCTTGCCATTGTCCTGCGTCCACCTTACTTTGAGTGCGGCATTGCTGATACCCTTGCGCTTGCCCTCGACCTTCTTGACGATTTCCACCTTCAAGCCATTGTCATTGACAAACACGTCGCCCTCGCTGATAGTATCAAAGAGCTGCATCGCGCGTGTGCCCTCGTCCTCAATAGGAGCTTGCTCAGTTACTTGCTCGGTAGCTGCTTCCTCCTTTGGTGCAGGGAACGCATCGGCGAACTCCTCACCTGTATAGTAGATGTTGCCAAGCTGGAAACCTTCTTCTGTGTGGTAAGCCTCATCGCGAGTCCAGAGCATACGACCATTGTAACGAGGTTGTCCGTCCTCGGTTATAACGTCTTCTGGCATGAGCCAAACCTTATGGAATGTGCCGTTACGCTGTCCCATACTGTCAGCACCTGCCACGAAATAGGCTACACGTCCTTCATCGGCTGCTGCCTGTTCCTTACGCTCTATCTCGTCGAGGTAGTCTTGGCGTGCCTTCCATGTAACATAGTCGCCGTCCCAGCCTTCATGCCAACGAGGGTCGCGCTCATCCTCATGGGCTGCCTCAACGTCCTGCGCCATGGCTTTTGTGCCGTCGGTGAAGGTGTAGCTCTGAATAACACCATTAGCATGATGCGCCATGAGGATATGCTTGTTCTCGCCATGCTGCTTGCTCCAGACGGTATCACCACCATGGAAGCCTTCTTCCTGCTCCGCAACAGGCTCGGCTGTGACAAGCTTCATGTCTTCAAGTGTGACAGGCTGCGCATTTGCCACGGCTTCCTCGTCACCAAACACGGACTCGGCAAGCTGCTGTGCGCTGTCTGCATCACGCATGAGGAAACCGCCGTCGTCCTTGCTCCACCAGCCTTTGAGGTCTTTAGCAAGCTTCTTTGCAGCGTTCATCTGCTCCTTGCTAAGCTCACTTTCAAACGTCACAAGCTGCATGTTTAGCTTCTTGCCGCGCTTGGTTGTGTACTTAAATGCACTGATTTTGTATGATTTAAAACCGTTTTCTTGGTCGGATGCAGAATTATTCTTAACTTTGCCGCCAGAAGACAAGTCGTTCGTAGGGCTGGAAAGGGCACCAGCCTCTTCCGATTCGGAAGGCAGTATGAGGAGTTGCCCGTCCTCACGTTCGGCTTGTCTTTTAATTTTTTCCAGTCCTTTGTCGTCGATGTAGTGCCAATGTACTATCTCGGCGTTTTCTTTTTCTGGACTCAGTTCAAGGAGTACAAGACGGTTGTTTCCTTCCTTGTCCTTCGTATTTATAACAACCCAGTTATAAGGTCGCTTTGCCTTTTGGTTCTGTCCGTACAGGTTAGGATTGTACAAGGCTGATTGGAGAATGTTTCTGCTATCGTCAGCGGTCAAGTCCGCATGACGTTCTGCATTGCGCTCAAAGATATTCTTCTTGATGATAACAGGCTTACCATTAGCACCAATAGCTTCATCCACTTTCTTAGGCAATGTAGGTAGCTCAACACTACGAGTAGGTGTAGAGAAGTCTTCATCGGTAATCTCGTCGATAGATGAAAGCTTCTCCAGCTTCAATGTTCCGTCCTCGTTGAGTGGGTTGCCTTGGTTGTCAGTCTTCTCTGCCGCTGGTGTTACAACGCCATCAGCGGCTTCATTCTGCGCACCTTCCACCTTCACGTTCTTGTAGTCTGCAAAAGGCTTTGTCTTGCGGTGGCTGCTCTCTATCCATTTCTTGAACTCGTCCTTTGTTACCTCGCTTATGGTACCAAGACCAGTCCAGCCTTCTGAATAGTTGGCAAGGTAGTTGTCGCGTGCTTCCTCGGCTGAGGCAAAGCCGTACATTACCTTGTGCTCGTCAAATGTGCCGTCTACCTTCACTTGGTCAATGACAAACACATTGCCATTTGAAGGATCATCAGAAAGGTAGATGTCGATATGGTCACCGTCAACGCCTTCGGTACCACGAATGTAACCGTAGGTGTTGTTCATGGTAACGCTCCACTCCTTGCCGTCTGCATCCTTACCGCTGCGAGTGCTGCCCTTGGCGTTCTCAATGGTAATGTCAAAGCCGTCAACCTTAACATGTCCCTTCTTGTAGTTGCCTGCTTCCTTCTGCGCATCAGTAGGGTTGGCTTCTGTAGCTGCCTCTGCTGCCGCAATAGCGGTTGCAAGGTCGTTCTGCTCGCCGTTGCCGTATTCCTCGTTGAGAATGTCAAGAATGGCACGCACCACGTCCTCATCACCACGACCTTCTCTAACGAAACGCTGCTGCTCTCTGAGCTGTGCCAACAGAGGTTGCAAGGTGTAATTCTTACGATAGAACTCCTTGGCTTCGTCATACTTGGAGATATTGTATTTCTCACAAAGGTTGTTGTGCAGTTGTTCTACAACGGCAAAACGCTCGTCTGCAACATCATGTGCGCCCTTGATGCGTGCCTTAGCATGTTCAACGGTTTCCTTGTTCTTGCTCTTTAGGTCTGGCTCAAAGTACTGCATCACATTGCCGTACTCCTCATTGGCTACCTCCCAAGCGTCCATAGCGTTCATGAATAAGTCCATTTCGTCCTCGCTCATCACGTTAAGAAGTTCGGTGGCTCCGTCCATTTCCATAAGATACTGCTGGATGATAGCACGTTTGTTGTCAAGACTCATGGTAGGTGCTTCCTCCGTTGCAGGCGTTTCAACGCCCTCTGCAACGGCTGGAGTCTCGGTTACTTCTCCTGCTGGCTCTGCTTCGCTGCCATTAGCGACAGTGACATTTTCTTGAACGCTCTCTGCTTTACGCCTTGCGACGGCTTCTTGAGCGGCTTTCTGCTGTTCTTCTTCGCTTCCATTGTTGAATAGCTGTTTTACTTCGTTGATAATATCTTCCTTGCTATGAACGCTACCAGTGAACAAATCAAGCTGTCCGTTGGCAGAGTCCTGCGCATTATAGTTGTAAATCTGGAGGTACTTCTTCAGACGTGAACTGCGATTGTCGTTGATGATGTCTGAAATCATCAGCATGGTGGCGTTGTTGTAATCTGCCACGGTATCACTGAAACCGAAGAAGTCAAGGTTTTGCTGACGAGCAAACCAACTTACAGGCTCACCGAACTTGCTGCCGCCATTTCTCGCTTGATATACGAGGTCAATAGCCTGTGCAAGCTCTGACTCCAGAGAATACTCCTTACCAAGTGAAAGGTTGTTGCTAATCTCTGCCAGTGCTGTGATGATGCTCTGACGCATACTCTTGTACTCGGTAATCTCGCGCACGGCGTTAGGGTTGCTCTCGAATGCCTTACCGATAAGGGTATTCTCCAAAAGCTCCTTGCCAATGGCACTGATACCGTCGCCGTCGTACATTTCTGCCATCTGTGCCTGTGACAGTACGCCGTCACCCTGCAACTCCGTGATAGCTTCAGATGTAGCCTTGCTGTCAGCGTAGAAGTCGCCAAGGGTATCGAAGCGGTTGATAATACCGATGATGCGGTTGAAGGCTTTGTCGCTAACAACCTTGCCAAGCTTCACTGCCTGCTCCGTCTTGCTCTGTCCCTTCATTTCCTGCTGATTGAACTTCGCAAAGGTCTCAGCGGTGTATGGCATGGCTGCATCTGGAACGAATACGACGCGAGGATGCTGCATACCTTCCACCTGCTGCTTCGTGAATCCCCACTTGGTCGGGTACTGAGCAATATGACTGTTGTAGGCTGCATCAGTGTTCTGTGCTGCTGCAAGCTCACCTGCCATGGTACGACCATTGCCAGAGAGGACAACACCGTCCTGCGATACGACAACAGGAGTCTGCACGGCACGGCTATCATAATTGTTAGCTATGTCGCGTGTGATGCGCTGTGCGTCCATGTCGCGCTCATAATCACGGTCATTGACGCTGCCGCCGTTCTCATCAACAGGGAAGCCCTCGGTCTTCGCAAAGCCATTGTTGCTGTCATGGCTTGCTGAGGCTGCACCGCTCTCAACGAGATAGTAACGTCCTGCTACTTTCTCGCCGTTAGGAAGGACAATCTCGTCCTGTGCGCCCTCAACCTTTGGAGCATTGACCCACTTATCACGAATGGCAGGAGAAACATTGTTGGTACCAAGTGCGGCTTGCTCGGCTTCCTTGCGTGCCATTTCCTCACGATAGGCGGCTTCATCAGCCTGTGCCTGCTCGATCTGCTGACGTTCGCGCTCCTGCTGTTCTGCAAGACGCTGTGCAAGTACCTTGTCGCGAGCTTCCTTAACCTGCTTCCAGTAGTCGGCTTTAGCCTGTGCCTCGTTAACTTTCTGCTCCCATTCTGCTTTGTCCTTGTTGAACTTGGCAATGCTTGTACCCATTTTAGGCTTTTTGTTCTTAATCTTCTCCAGCTCCTTGTTTGCTGCCTCAACATTGTTCTTGGTGAACGCTGCTGCATCGGCTTCCTCCAGTCCGCTCTCATTGAAGATGTAATCGTGTGCACGCTGAGGAGTGGTAGCACTGAAATCTGGCTCCGCATCCTCACCTTCTCCGACCATTGGCATAGGCTCAACTGCGACAGTTTCCTCCGCAGCTGGTACGTTTTCATCGGTATTTGGTACGTTTTCGGTCGTTTCTGGTACGTTTTCCACGTCGTTTTGCACAGTAGAAGGCTCTGACTGTACGGCTCCTGCATTGTCAATCTCAGCGGTAATGGCAGGTGCTTCTGGTACCACAACAGCCTCGCCGTTGTGCTCCATGAGCATGTCGTCTATCTGCTGACGAGTGAACATGTGTATCTTCTTGCCGTTGATAGGAGTCTCGGTATAGACCTCAATCTGTCCGTCCTCATTCTCCTCGGTGGTAATGGAACCACGAACAGGCTCACCATTCTCACCACGAAGCGTAACCTCATCGTTGAGGTTGTAAACAGGACGCTCCTGCTGGAACTCGTCTTCCTTATCCAACTGCTCCTGCATAGCTCGCTCCTGCTCATTCTGGGAAAGGCGTGACATGGCTGCATTGGTTGAAAGCTCCTGCACGAAGTCCTTTGATACAGTCTGAGGGTTGTTGACATTGCCGTTCCATGCTACCTGCACAGTACCGTCGCCATTGTCGGCAAGTATCTGAGCGGTCCACTGTGTGCCGTCTTCTTCCATGACGCTGTAGATGTCGCCATCATTGAATGGAAGTGCGCCGTCAATCTTCTGCGCCTGCTCCTCGGCATACTGCTCACGAATGGCTGCCTGTGCTGCTTCCTTCTCGGCTGCTGGGTCTATCTCATCGTCAACAGAAAGGAAGTCATGAGGACTTGCCCATTCCAGTTTGCCAGTCTCTGCATCACGCACAAGAATGCTCTCACTACTGTTGTCAATGTCAATCATGCTGCCGTCGTCGTGCATCACAAGGTTGCCGTCCACTACATACACCCTTCTATCGTCGAGCTTCATAGTGGCAGGCTGAATTAAGCCAACGCGGTTAGTGCGCTGGTCTATGGCTGCATCACTGGCAGAGATACGGCTGTCAATATCATCGCGCACGCGCTGCAACATGCCGTCATACCTCGCTTTAGCGTTGAGATAGTCAGCGGCAATCTTGCGCTGCTCATCGGTCATGGCATCACAAACAATAGGAGAATAAGCCATGTTGCCAAGGATATGCAGAGGGTTGAGAGGTTCGCCGTCAATGCCTGTCTCGTTGCCGTCAAGTGCTGAAAGAGTCCATTCGTCCAGACTGTTCTCTGCAAGCTGACGGTGCATGTCGTAGGCATTCTTCGCATCTTCCATGTCTTCCTGCTCTGTGGAATTGTAGCCAGTGGCAAAGGCGTTGTTCAGACTGCGCTCATCATCAGTAGTGCCTCGTCCGTTCTCGTCCTCACGTTCCATGGAGATACGACCCATGTTGTAACCTCGCATGGCTGTAAGGTTACCTATGTAATCCAGAGCGGTGCGTTTCTGCTCTGGTGTCATGTCTGCATCAGTATAGATAGAGGTTGCAATGTCGGTCATGTCCTCGTTGCTGGTACCGTCGATGCGGTCACGGAGATCTACCCATTCGTCACCCCATACTGCATTAGCTGCTGCATCTGCCTTGTCGGTCTTATGCTTATAGCGGTAATACTGCGCTGCTTGATAGCCCTTGTTTGCGCCCTGTGCTGCATAACCAACAGTACGAGGAGCATTGAGCAAGCCGCCAGTAACAGCGCATCCAAGCCAGATGTCAACGTGTGTCTTTGGGTCGAGAAGGTCACTGAACTTGTTGTCACCAACGAGCAAGGCATTACCAAGAAGACCTGCATACTCCTCGACAGCCTCACCGCCTACACCATGGAAGCCGATTGACTCCAGAGCCTTTGTGTAGTTCTTATACCATGTGCTGCCGCCAAGACGAGTAAGTCCGTTGGCTACCTTCTTCATGCCGACCTTCTCCAGACCTTTGAGCAACATGCCACTGCCAGGAAGGAACTCACCGAGGACTTCTGAACCGTTCTCGATAGATGCTGCCATTTCTGCCTCATAGAGTGACTGCAAGAAGCCTTTGCCGCCGTCAAATTGATAGCTGCCGTCTTCTTCATTGACTGTCACGTTACCAAGGTAACGCTTGCCAACGTCCGACATGGTGCGGTTGAGACCTACAGTGTTCGACATTTCTGCACCTGCTATCATGGAGCCGACAGTAACACCTGTTGCTTTGGTCATGTACTTGCCGAGTCCTTTAGTGGCTGCATCACCGAGCACCTTTGTTGCACCCTTCTCTGTGAGCTTCATCACGCTGCCTGCCGTTGCTTTCAGCTCTGGTCCCATTGTGAGGAAGTCAATACCAAGTTCGAGGGAACCGACAGCGGTTTCGCCTGCACGCGCCCATGCGCCGTATTCGTCGCCATAACGCTGCTGCACGTCATTATCCCAAGCATGGTTCTTGATTACTGTTGCTGCAATCTCCTCATACTTGGTAAGTTTTTCGCCAGTCTTCTGCTTGCGCTCAATCTCTGGCATGTGCTTCTGTGCATCAATGAGAGCGTTGACATCACCCCAGTCACTATCACCCTGCGAGAAGGTGTAGCCGTTGGTAATGGCATTGCCGAATGCGTGCCAAAACTCATTCTGCTTTCCATTCTTCTTGTCTTCGAGTGCCTTGATAGCAGCTCTGTTCTTACGAGCTGCTGACATGATGTTGCGGTACTGCTGGTCGCTGTTGTACTTCAACTGATAGTCAGTAGCAGAACCAGCACCGCCCATTTTGTCACCAGCGTATGCGCGACCGCCTTCACGAAGCATTTTGAGGTACCAAGGCTGATCGTTCTCTGCCTTGTCTATCTCGCCCATGCGGTCTGATAACATCTTGTTGATGCGGTCACGCTCCTTGTAGGCTTCCTCCAGCTCTTCATTGATAGGGCTAACGTCCTTCACATGCTGCTGATAGGCTACGGCTGCTTTGCCATAATCACTGTTTACAGGTATCTTGTTACCCATCCAGTCTGTATAGAAGCTGCCCTCGCCCTCATACTGACCTGTAACAGGGTTGAATGTTCCACCGCTTACCTTTGGGTTTCCCTTCTCGTCATTCTGGAGCATAGGAACACCATGGTAGGTTTGAGCCGTGAAATTGAACTTGAACGAAGGCTGCTCCTGCTTGGGAGCCATGAGCATAGAGCCGTCGCCCTTCTTCACTTCTCTTGGTGCTGCACTTGTAGTCTGCTGTTGTGTTGCAGGTGTCTGAACGACTGGCTGCACTACGTTGGTCTGAATGGTGGTAGGTGAGGACTGAGGAGAAGCTGCTGGAGCTGCCGCTGCTTGTGGCTTTGGCTGAGGTGCGGTGTAAATCATGCCGCTAAACGACTTGAAGTCGCTGCCCATGTCACTGTAGCCTGCACCCTTCAAGGCGTTATACACCTTCAAGCGGTTCTGCTCGTCCTGCATCTTCTTGATGAAGTCCTGTTCATCACCAATATCGGTGTACCCTTCGCTTTTCAGCGCAGAGTACACCAAATGTAGGTTCTTACTTATTCTATCGTCTGCCATGACTTATAGTATATGAGTTATTTTAATCCTATTTTCTTCTGCTTCTGAGGCTTGCCACCGCCAATCTCACGCAAAGCGTTCTGTGCATCTACGCTGCCTTCGATGTTTGCACCGATGCAGACAAGCATTGCTTCCGTCGTAGGAGCCTTGTGACCAACCACCTTTCGCTTCTTGCTGTCGTAGATAGCTTCGCCTTTACACTGTGCCTGCACATTGGCAGGGAGCTTGCTGAATACATAGGACACGTTAGATGCGTTGAGTGCGTTGGTAGGTATGGAGATTGTACCCTTGCCAGTACCGAGAGCAAACGACACTGTTTCCTTCTGCATTTCGCGTGCAAGTCGCTTCGACTCCATGTTGATGCGCTGCTGGTTCTGCGCGCTGGTGACGTTGAACTGTCTGACAGACTCCTTGAACTGACGTTCCTGCATCTGGAACTGCTTATCCCAGTGCTGGTCTTCAACAGCTTCGCGAGCGTCGCGGTGCTTGATGTTAGCGTCGTAGCGTTCGTCCTCGATACCCTCACGCTTATCACGATGTGCAATATCATCGGCATAACGCTGGTCTTGCACGCCTTCACGTTCAAGTTGGTGTCGCCAGTTGCGATCATCACGCGCACCCTCCTCGTCATTCTTCATAGCCTGCATGTATGCAGCGGTGTAGTAACGTCCGTTCTCGTCACGCTCCTTCTTCAACTTATCCCAACGCTCCTGTGCTTTCGCGCTGAGGCTGTTCTTTGGGTCGTAGGCGTTCGGTGCGCCCTGTGTGGTGAAGAAAAGGTTGGAGAGTGCTGCGATACCGTCACCAATGGCGGCAAATATCTTCTCGCGCTTCTCCTTCTTGCGTTCCTTCTCCAGTTCCTCCTCCGTCGGTGGCTTATATGGGGACATCTTCTGAAACATCTCCACATAGCTCATACGAGGAGTACCGCCGTCCGCTGTTGTGGTAGTGGTCGTTGCAGGAGCCTCAGCAGGTTTCACAGGTGCTGCCTTCGCTTCCGTTCCACCTCCAGCAGGAACAACAGGAGCGTCCTTTGGCTGCTCTGCATAGCTCGTAGGCTGAGGAGCCTTCACAACTGCTCCGCTCTCGCTGTCACCATCTGGAGCGACATTATCACCAACAACGGCACTACCATCGTTCACTGGAGGCTCGTTGCCGTCATTGCCAGTGGGAGCGGTACCGCCATTGTTGTGCTGCTTAGGCGTTGCATCAGCAGGAGGTGCAACCTCTGGCGCATCCTGCTGGTTAAGTATCTGGTCTTTCGTTGTAGCCATAGTCGTAAAGGTTTAATGATTACAGGATACCGCCGAAGTTCATCTGACCTGCTGCACTCGTCACGCCCTGCACCGCTTGACTGATAGCCTGCGCCTTGCCTTTCTCGATTTCGTTCAGCTGATTGTTCAGATCTGCCTTGCGGCTCATATACTGGTTCTCGATAGCGTCCTTGCGTGCATCGGCATTAGCTGCAATCTGGCTTGTTGCATCTGCCATTGTCTGTGCGTTCGCCGCCTTCTCTGCAGCCACGCTCTCGTCAGTACCACCCATGACAGCCGCCGTGCCAGCTGCTGCCCTGTTACGTCTCTTAATACTGTCCTCCGTCATAGTAAGGATGCGCTGCGCATCGGCACGCTGCGTTGCGTCCTCATTATAGCGACGGTCATACCAATCTTGGTTTTCGCGCATCTGACGTTCCACATTCGCCTTGGCTCTTTTCATTGCCTTACTTGCAGAGATACCGCCGAAGATACTGCCAGCTGCGCCTAATGCTGCTCCTATGAGTCCCATATTACTTGTTTATGAATGAATAAATAAAACTGTGCTGCAAAACTAACAAACTATCTTTGCACATGACTTTTATTTATTTATTCTCATGGCAACAAAGAAAACAACAACGAAGGCTGCCAATAAGGAGACAGTCACAAAAGGCAAGGCGGAACAGAAAAGAACACAACCTGTTCCGACTGTGAACAACTACAGTACCGACAATGAACAATCATACGACGACCTCCCAGCCGTTCCAGAGCTTAACATGAAGGAGCGAGTGCGCCGTAAGACAGGAGGAAGGCAGAAGGGTAGCGTCAACAAGGTAACGGCAATGACAAAGGCTGTTATCTCCGACCTCCTCAGCGACTATCAAGACAGTGGACTAATGGGCAGTGACTTTCTCGCCCTCGAACCAAAAGACCGCTTCCAGTGCGCCGAGAAGATGATGCAGTACATCATGCCGAAGATGCAGAGCACGTCCGTTGACTTCAACAACAAGGCAACGAAGATTACCATTGAGCAGCAGCTTCGAGAGCTTGCAGAAGACCCAGAGGAAACCGACAATAAAAAGGTCTAAAATAGAATTACAACTACTTTACACCAAAAATACAATAACTACAGCTCAACTATAGTTTATGTCAACAAAAACCGAGTTATTGCATACATAAACTATTTTTAACTTAATTATTTTAACTAAATTTGGGGTTTCTGACAGGTTAATGTTTACAATAACCCAGTTAATGTTTACAATAACTACATAAATATAAAAGTAAATATAACTACTACTACCGCGCGTGAGGTGCGTGCGCGCGCGTGAGGAAGAAAAAAAGAATGGAAGTAGTAGCTATTTCAAAAAAAAGTAGTACCTTTGCAGCAGCAAACTTTGATTGTAGAGGCGGCATCAACTGAGCCGTCCGTTATATAAGAGCGCGATGAAAAAGGGAGGGACGGAAACGCCGTCTCTCCCTTGCTGTATTAAAAACCCTTTCCCTTCATTCGTTCATAGACTGCAATCTGCTTCTTGTCACAGTTCTCAATCTTGAATTGCACGATGCTTCTTGGTGGCACGTCGTCTGGTATGTATGGTATGAGTCGTTTGATAACTTCTTCTACATTGTTGAAGCCGATGTCCTGCACCTGCCCAAGCACCTTGCCCTTGAAATAAACAGTGCCCTTCATCATCTGCTTAAAGCTGAACCTCTCGAAGCCGCCTTCTTCCTTCTGCTGCTGGCGGTGGCTCTCCTTCTCCGTGAAGAATATCAGTTCAATCACCTGCTCGTTCAATTCCCATGCAGGCGTGAAGTCTATCTTTACATAGCCGCGTGTCACCTTATGTCCGCTGGAATGGTTCATGCCGAAAGCAACCTTGTCGAAGTCCGCTGCACAATCATTCTGCGCCACTGTTCCCCATGTGTGACGGAATGTATATACACAGTAGCGGTCTTCATTCTCCATGCCCATGCTCTCACATATAGCCTTTATGCCAATGTTCACGTTTGCACCGAAACTGTCCGATGTCGAGTGCCTTTTGTGGAACGAGAACAAGAAAGGGTCGTCTGGATCTGACAAATACTTATCCACGATAGGCTGCAATATCGGTGGCACTCTCATTTCCATGTAAGCCTCATCAGAGCGGTGCTTCCTCGTCTTCGCTCTCTTATAATGCAGCACTCCGTCGTAATAGTCTTCCTTCCGCATGTTGTATAGGTCAACAGTGTTTATACCGCCCAGGCACAACACCATCATGGCTACGTCTCTACCAAGCTCTGGCAATGGACTCTTGAAACGCGACTCTGGTACTGGAGCCGCAAAGAACGCCCTGCACTCCTGCGGTGTAATGGCAAGCTGCTCTGGCTTGTCCGCTGCTGGTATCTCCACCTTCATCCATGGATTTGTCTTTATGCGGATGATTCCACGGTCATAGTCGTTCAGCTCCTTGCATGCTGCTCTGAATATCTGACGGATGCAGACAGGGTACATTTCCTTCGCCCTCTTTGTCTTCATCAGAGTGGAGATCCAGCCGTTCACGAATGTACTGGTCATGTTTGAGAACATCACCTTTGTCGTACCTGCATACCTTTCGAGGTGCTGATATGCCAGCTCATAGTTACGCGCATTGCGTTCCTGCCCTTCGTTCACCAATTTATCATGATGCTTGCGTGCGTAATCAGAGAAGCAAACATCATCGTCCAACTCATGCAGATACTTGATTATGTCCGACAACTCCCAGTAATCATACGTCACCTTGTTCAGTCGGTCCACATATTCAACGATGCGGTTACTACAGAACTTCATAACGAAAGGGTCAACGACCTCACCTTTCTTCAGTCCCTGCTCGTTCACTAACTTGTCCGTCTTGATGTACCCGACCTTCTTCTTGTGCGATACTCTGATATACACAGGATAGAAGCCGTCATTGCGCTGCTTTCTCACGCATACTTTGAATGTTGCCATAGTGTATTATGTTTTTAATTTAGTGTAAACCTCGGTGTAAACTGGTGTAAACCTCCTATCGTTGAAGTGTCAGCCTTGGTGTAAGACAGTGGGCGCATTTTGCTTCATTCAGTGATGCAGAATGAAATGCCGTCCTAAGAAGAAGTTAGGCGGTAAAGCTCTATTTTACAAGAACCTACCGCCTAACATGTTGTGTTTCAGTCAGTCTTCATTATTCTTCCACTGCTGCCTGCGCGGCAGACATTGGTTGTTGTAATAGAACGACTTACAACGGCGGTGTAATCTTAGGGCTATTTTTGGTATTTTTGTTGCCTTCGCTTCTCGACTTTCTCTTGTGTGAGAAGTATTGTATTCATCTTTTGAAACTGTTTATCTGATACGCACCTTGTGCAGTAGTTGTCGATGTAGTAGTATTCATTGAAAACGTCCCTCGGCTTTATGTATCGTGCCTTCTTGCAACATGATTTGTCCGTATGAAGTATAACGTCTTCATACGTTTCTTCTATGTACACATATTCTCCAAGCTCATTATGCTTAGAACTGTAAACCATTAGTGCCACATAGCCTATAAACAACAGCAGGACAACAAGACAACCACTGTAGCGTTTCATTTCTTCATCAGTATTTGGATTGTACGCTCCTTCTCGTTTAGAAGGTTCTCTTTTTCCTCGATAAGTTTCTCCAAGCCATTGATGCGCTCTTGGAGCACATTACTGTCTCCTTGCGTGACTGTGCTCTGAATGGCTGCGACACTATTGTATCCAGAAGCTACAGCATTATTTCCTTCTTTAGGATAGAAGAAAGACATATCTACGCCTATTGCTACTGCTATTCTTTCAAGCAGACCAGATTTCACATCGTTTACAATCATTGATTGGTTAAACGACTGCTGAGACATCTCTAAACGTCTCGCGATTTCAGACTGAGAAACTCCACAGGCTGAAAGTTTTGTTTTAAGCTCTTTTCCTGTCATACAATAGTTTCTTTGTGGATTATATGTTAAATATTGTAAAAACACAGCAATTTCTACAATGTTTTCTTTGTAGGTACAATTATTCTCTTTATCTTTGCTCCCGAAAGTTGATTATTCGCAGTGCAAGTTGCTCTGTTTTAATCGACAAAGGTAACAGTTTTTATTGAAATAAACGAATAAATAAAGTTAAAAATGGCATTTGAAGTAATACGCAAGACGACGATCATTGCAACGGACAGCCTTCTGACACTCGCAAATGGCGAAAAAGTAGAAGTAGCATGTACCGATTTCGCTCCACTCCAGACAGTACACAGTGCTGCTTCTCGACTCAACGCAAGAGCAGGCTTTAAGGAGTTCGAGATTACAACGCCAGACAACGGCGCACACATCATCATTAAGCGCAACAAGCAATGAACGAACACAGAGAACGCAAGCCGTCAGCATGTAAGTGCTGCACAGTAGCATACCAAGCCATTAACGGTTTGTACTGCCCACAGCGCAAGTGCTACGTTGAATACGCTGCACAGCGTCCATGCCAGAAATAATCGAGTAACAATTATAAATCAATCACGAAACATGAAAGAATTAGTCAACATCCTCTACGGTGAGGAAATCAAAGAGTTCAAGGCTTACACTCGTAAGCAGAAGGCAGTGCACATCTACGTTGTCGTATCTCTCTGCCTCGTATTCCTGTTCGCTTGCAGCAACAGTCTTCTGGCTGTCTTCATTGCAGCTGCAAATCTTGCCAACGCCGTTCGCCTTGGCTACAAGCACATACCAAACTTCGGACAGGAGGAGTAAACCATGGTAGAGACAACAATCAGCCAGATAAAGGCTGGCACCTTCTTCACTCTCAAACCTATTGAGGAGCCAAAGGAAAGCCAAGTGTACGTCCGCGATGAATACAATCGCAGCACAAAGAAGTACGAGGCTTACAAGTTTGAGGACATCAGCGACTTCCGTGAGTTCAAGGGCGACAAGAAGGTTTACATCGACTTCTATTTCTAATGATGCAGATACAACTCCCAGACCGCATGGTGACCTACGACGTGTTTATGTCTGACCTCGCCAGCCGTATTGCCGAGAAGCTCCTCTGCATCAGAGAACAGCCCGAGGTAATCAGCCAGCGTGCAGCATACCGCGAGTATGGCAAAGCAAACGTACAGCGTTGGCTGCGTCAAGGTAAGTTACACCCATGCAAGCGCATCGGCAAGGTGGAATACTCCACAGCCGAGCTGCGCATGGCACAATCTAACCAACAAGATTATTTCAAATGATGTACAAGCTTACAGTTAAGAAAAAGCACCGCATCGTCTGCGAATGTAAATATGTCGGTGACATCTTCATCGAAATAGAAGAACGCTTTAACGACGAAGGTTACGCACTGGAGTTACAGGCATGGTGTGAAAATGCCAAAGACGGAGACATGTACGACGATGAACATGTAACCATTGAATTAGTATGCGAGTAGGACTATTGGATGCAGACCTATTTTGGGGCAATCATGCAAATGGAAGACGTTACGGCAAGACAAAAGCAGACATTTTCCCCAATCTTGTGCTAATGAAGCTATCTGCTTATCATAAGCAACGTGGCGATGATGTGTCGCTCTATATGAGTTTCGAGCAATACGATAGAGTGTATATCTCTAAAGTGTTCTCCACAACTCCAATAGACCAACAAGTGATATTCGCTAATGAGATTTACTTCGGTGGCTCTGGGTTCTGCATTGAATTAGTTGACGGCAAAGAGGTGTATCGGCACCCCGAATACAATCCGTTTACTGGACACTTGATGTATCACACAGAAGCAGGGATAAGGACAGACCCTACAAGGAGTGGGCAGAAATACATCTACACAGAGAACCTGCCTTACGAGATTGAGCACATAATGCCAGACTACTCGCTTTATCCCACCATCAAATACACCGCTTACGGTTTCCTGTCTCGCGGTTGTCCTCGCGGCTGTCACTTCTGCCATGTTGAGGCAAAGGAAGGTCGAAGTTCCTACAAGGTAGCGAACCTATCTGAGTGGTTTGGAGGGCAAAAAAACATCGTCCTGTGTGACCCGAACATACTTGCGTGCCGTGAATGGAAGGACTTACTACAGCAGCTTGCCGACTCCAAGGCAAAGGTTGACATCAACCAAGGCATGGATGCGCGACTGCTCACTCCAGAGAAGGTTGAATACCTCAACAAGATACGTCTCTCAACCATTCACTTCGCATGGGACGATTACAAACAGAAGGATGCAGTCCTCAAAGGTCTCAAATGCTTCGCTGAGCATTTCCACCGTAAGCTCGACAAAGGACACTTGGCACAGGTGTTTGTCCTAACTAACTACGACACCACACATGCACAAGACCTTGAACGCATCTACACACTCCGCGACATGGGCTTCGAGCCTTACGTTATGGTGTACGACAAAGCACATGCAGACCGATTCTATAAGAGCCTGCAACGCTGGGTAAACATGCGAGCCATATTCCACAAGATTGCAACATTCGAGGAGTACGACCGCTGTAAAGCTAAAGAATAATAGTTTAACATAAATTCGAGTAACAATGAAAAAGATTAAGACTTATCTCATTCACCTCCTCGGAGGAGTAACAAAGCGTGAAGCATTCTGCGAACACGTCCAGGCAACCTTAAAGCTTGTAAATGACGTTACAGGAAAAACACTACCATTGGGCAGTCTGATAGCTGCGAGACATCTTAAACGTTACGCTGACAGTCTCAACGGACTTCCTGCCGATGAATGGTGCAAGCGTATGTACGACGAGATTTCATCCTACGTTGAAAGATACGAAAAACAGTGTGACGAAGCGAACTACAAATGTCTATTCGTCAGAGCAAAAAAGCATGAGAACAATGAGCCAGAACAGTCCAAAACCACCGATACCGCACCTTCAGAAGCTGATAAATGAGTGCTATGAAGCCATGGTCGATGCAATCAACGAGGAGTGCAACGCCAACGGCTCTGAGGACGCACGAAGCGCAGCATGTACTGTCAATACCAACGACGGTTACATGGATCTCTGGATGGACCACTGCGGAAACACAGAGGTTATCATCGTCCACGACAACGACAACGAAGGCGAGTGTCCGCTGCTCTGCAAAGCCATTGAGGACGGACTGCCCGACTGGAGCGAGACAGTCGAACAGTGGGAAGAAGATAACCCATACGAAGACGAATGGACAAGCCACGGCTTCCGCGATGAAGCAGACTACATTCACTGGAGATACGGATAGTTTTTTCTCATGTATTAGATTTAAGGTTAATCGTCTCTCCTCCTTCGTGAGGACGAATAAGGAGAGACACACGGCAGGTTAGTTAAACATGGTCAGAACGGCAAAACCCAACCACAAGTGATGAATAAGCCATTTAATAACAACATATACCGCCAAGCAGGTTCGAGTCCTGCACCTGCCACTACAAGTAACAGGCAATGTTACTCGTGATTGCTCGGGAGCGGCACAGCAGCCGCAATGCCAAGTGTCGCTCCCATTTATCACAACGTGACATGCCACTATTTATTAACTTCTTAAATTCATTGCATCGTATGAGTAACATTGCATTGACCGTTGAGAGCATCAACAATTTGCAGCCTCTCGACATCGTGACTAACGAAAACGTGCGTTCGCGTTTCATTCAGATTTGGGACACCCTCTGGGGTGCTGGCTCTGGCGAAGCTGCTTACGAACGTGAGTCTTTCTACTTCAACAATAAGCTCCGTGAGGACGAGAAACTACAGCGTGCCACTCGATTCTCTATCTTCACCTGCTTCATCGACCTTGCTATTGCTGGTCTATCTCTGGAGCCTGGTACTCGCGCACTCTGCTACTTGCAGGGACGTAACGCTTGCATCGGCAAGGATGCAGCAGGAAAGAATGTGTACGAAGGTCGCCTCAACCTCACCATTAGCGGCTACGGCGAATTGGTGATGCGTGCTCGCGCTGGTCAGATACGCCATGCCGACAACCCTGTGCTTGTCTATGAGGAAGACACATTCAGCTTTGGCGACATGAACGGTCAGAAGGTTGTCAACTACATGTGCAACTTCCCTCACAAGACCAACCACATCATTGCTGCCTTCCTCCGCATCACTCGTTCAGACGGCTCTGTGGACTACGCTGTCATGCTCGAAGAAGACTGGATGCGCTTGCAGAACTACAGCCTAAAGAACAACCAACGCTGGGACAACGCCACTCGTCAGTATGTGGGAAAGGCTAACGACCTCTACACTGCCAACAACGGCGGCATTGATTCTGGCTTCCTCGCTGCAAAGCTTATCAAGCACGCCTTCAAGACCTATCCGAAGGTACGCATCGGTAAGGGTACAGAGCTGGAGTCTGCACAGGACGACAACAAGCAGCAGGAGATTGACGACTTCTACGGCGTTTCTGCACCTGCCGAGGCTCCTGCCATGCCTGCCGACCCTAACCCACCTTACGGCAATCAGCCCGACACCTCCGCTGGCGTAGTCATTGACCCTGCCAAGGTTGCAGTACCAGAACAGGGAGCAGCCGAAGACGACGGCACTTTCTAAGCATTTTCTTTAAGTATAACGAGCGTCGCCTGTGAACGCCATGGGCGGCGCACCTTTCAAAACCGCAATAATCATGAGTAACGAAATTGCAATCATCAAGCGCGAGAACGTGGAACTGATAGTTTCCAACGCTCCTACGGCTTACAACGAGAACCAAGTATCGCATCAGCGTTGTATCGATGCAGGTAAGAAACTCCTCGACAGCATTCATCAGCAGGGCATGAACGACCAGCTCGACCAGCAGGCGGCACAGTTCATTGAGAAGGCACGCAAGACCGTATCAAAGATGAACGACAAGCGTGCGCCTGTAACTAAGCTGTTCGACGAGATACGCCGACAGTTCACCACCATGGAGAATGAGGTGGATCCCTCGAAGAAGGATAGCGTGCCTTATCAGCTCCAGCAGCTGCGCAATGAGTTCGCGGCAAAGAAACGTGCCGAGGAGGAGCGTCGCCGCCGTGCTGCAATCATCGAACAGCAGAAGCAGGCTTCCATTTCCAAGTACCGCACAGACGTTGAGGAAGATTACCGTCGTGTCTTCAATGGCATTCTTAACAACTCCCTCAACTCTCTCACGGCTATCAACCAGAAGATAACCCTTGACAACTTCGACGAGTCTGAGAAGCAGATTAACGCCTTCTCATCTGAACTGCCAGAGGCAAACTTCTCTGCATCGCGTTCCATGGTGCTGCTGCCTACCAATGTTCCAGCCGATGAACTGGCAAAGATACGTCAGCAGGTTCTCGACAAGCTCCTGCCTAAGTTCCGCGAACAGTACGACAGCGACATCGCTGACCGTAAACTGGAGCTGGCTACTATACTTCCTTCAAAGAAGCAGGAACTGGAGCGTGCTGCAAAGGCTTCAGCTGAGGAGGCAGAGCGCATCAAGCGTGAAATGGCTGAACGTGAAGCTGCCGAGGCTGCTGCCAAGGAGCGCGAACGACAGGAACGTGAGGCAAAGGAAGCTGCCGCCGCTCAGATGCAGCAACAGCAGAACGAAATGGCTGCTCTCTTTGACGGTGCATCGGCAAGCGTTCAGACCTATCAGCCTAAGACATCTGTCAAGAAGAAGATCTCCATTCTCAACCCCGAAGGCTTCCTGCCTGTACTCATGATGTGGTGGCAGGAGGAAGGTTGCACGCTCACCGTTGAGGAATTGTCAAAGACATTCAAGAAGCAGCTCACCTTCTGCGAGAAGCTTGCCAATGCCAAGGAAGGCGCACGCTTCATCGAGGACGAGTCTGTATGTTATGAGGACGAAGTAAAAGCAAAGTAATATGGCTAACCATAACCCCGACGAATACTATAACCGACCAGAGGTGTCTAACTCTGACCTCACCGAGCTAAAGAACCTGCTGCACCCTCGTATGCAGTTCGGCGACAAGGAGGCTGCCTTCCGTTTCGGTACGTTGGTGGATGCCATTATCACCGAGCCTGCGCGTGTCAACTACTATCAGTTCACCGTTGACGATGTTCAGTACACCGAGGAGGAGTTTTACCATGCACGCCAAATGAACGCGGCTCTGCGCTCTGAGGCAAAGCGAGACCCATTCCTTGCAAAGGTGCTGGAGCTGGCTGACACGCAAATGTTCATGGTCAACAAGCAGCAAGCCTTCGAGTATGGCGGCTTTCCCTTCCACCTCGACACTCGCTGCAAGTGGGACTGGTTCCTGTCTGACTTCAACTTCGGCGGTGATCTGAAGACTACCTTTGCATCATCGCAGAAACAGTTTGAGGAAGCTGTGGACTTTTTCGACTGGGACCGTTCTCGCGCATGGTATATGGACATCGCACACTCCAACCGTGATTTCATCTATGCTATCAGTAAGAAGAATGGATGCGTCTTCAAGAAATTCATCAACCGCGACGATGAGATATACCGCCGTGGACGTGAGAAGTACGAGGAACTTGCCTTCCATTACTGGTGTCTTAATCTCTAACTCTCTATGGATATTTACTGCCGCGTCACTGACATAGGGCTTGTGCCCATGTACGACTCCGACTACGACGAGAAGCAACGCTTAAAGGTGGGCGACACAGTGCTATGCTCTATCAAGCGACCTCGCAACTACGAGTTTCACAAGAAGTTCTTTGCACTCCTGCGTCTCACCGTCACCAATCTGCCGCACCTCATACAGCAGCAAATGCAAATCTTCACTGAGGAGGACATGCTGGACTGCCTAAAGGTTGACCTTGGTCTTTACACAACCGTCTGGCATGGTGGCAAGCAAATCATCAAGACTGGCTCCATATCATTTGCCAAAATGGACGAGTCCGAGTTTGAGCGTTTCTTCCAGAGGTCGGTTGACGTTATACTCCGCATCTATCTCCGTGGCACTGACAGGCAGGCTCTCATAGAGGAAATTGATAACTTCAAATAAAACATAGCTCCTATGAAAACAAGCTGCACACATACAAGAAAGAAGAATGGCGGTATCTGCGTCCTCTACATGGCGAAGGTTGATACCGAAAAGTATTGTAAGAACTGCATGGCATATCATAACAAGAACAAAGACAACAATGACAACACTCAATCATAAACTGAAAGTACAGCCGTACCCTTACCAGCTCGAAGGCATTGCCTACGGACTCGAAAAGAAACGACTGTTTATCGGTGATGAGCCTGGCTTGGGTAAGACTCTCCAGTCCATCGGCATCGTCGATACTGCCGACGCTTACCCTTGCCTTGTCATTTGTCCTTCCTCTCTAAAGATTAACTGGCAACGAGAGTTCGAGAAGTTCACCGACAAGAAGGCTCTTGTCCTCGACAACTCCACTCGCACAACGTGGTCTTACCTTCTCCAGATGCGTATGCACCATGTGGCAATCGTCAACTACGAGTCACTGCGCAAATACTTCGTATGGGACATCAAGGGCGGCAAGAAGTCCTTTCGCCTTAAAGATGTGGTCTTCTGTCCTCAGATACTACAGTTCAAGTCTGTAATCATCGATGAGTCACACCGCGTCAAAGACCCTTCCGCACAGCAGACTATCTTCACAAAGGGTATCTGCACCAACAAGGACTGGGTGGTCATGCTCTCTGGTACTCCTGTTGTCAACCGTCCAGAAGACCTCGTTGCACAGCTCTCTATCATGGGTCGCCTCAACGAGTTTGGCGGCAAGGCTAAGTTCCTCGCTGAGTATGGCGAAGGTGAGAACCTTTCAGACCTCTCTCAACGTCTCTACTCTAAGTGCATGATACGACGCGAGAAAGCGAAGGTGCTCACACAGCTGCCTGCAAAGACGCGATGCGACCTCTACATCGACATCAGCAACCGCGACGAATACAACCTTGCAGCCGAGGATCTTGCTGAATACCTGCGCACATATAAGGAGTGCTCCGACTGGGAGATTAGAAAGAAGATGCGCATGGAGGCTCTCGTTAAGTTCATGACGCTGCGCTCTCTCGCTGCCAAAGGCAAGGTGAAGCAGGCTATTGACTTCGTGCGTGTGTTCCTCGACTCTGGCAAACCGCTCATTCTGTTCTGCTCCTACCATGAGATTGTCGATGAACTGAAAAAGGCTTTCCCTAAAGCCGTCACAGTTACAGGGCGTGACTCCATGATTAGTAAGCAGGCTGCCGTCGATGCGTTCCAGAATGGTACGGCACAGCTTATCATCTGCTCCATTAAAGCAGCTGGTGTCGGTCTCACACTCACAGCCTCATCCAACGTGGCTTTCGTTGAACTGGCTTGGACGTATGCCGACTGCTGCCAGTGCGAAGACCGTGCGCACCGCATCGGGCAGAAGGACAACGTGACATGTTATTATCTCCTTGGTCGTGGCACTATAGACCGTGCCCTGTATCAGATTATTCACAAGAAGAAGTCCATTGCCAACGAAATCATGGCTTCATCCGACGATATTCCAGAGGATGAGCAATACTTCGATGAGCTAATGAACGAGTTTCTACAACCTACACTGTTTGACAATGCGTAAATTTACCCCACCCGAATATTCCGTCGTGGACTCGTTGGGCAACCGTACACTGCTCCTTGACATCGACATCATGATTGAGAATGGTGAGCGTTTCTTCCGCACATTCCGTTACAAGGCTCCTGTCCGTCTGGACCTCAAGATTGGCTGGTATGTTGACTGCGAAACGCTGTCTGATGAAGTTGACAAGGCTTATCCATATCTCAAAGAACGCAACGAAGTGCGCATCTGTCTCACTGATGCAAAACCAGTAAAACAAATATCAAACCAAATCAACAATTACAACAATGACAAAGTTAGAAATTTCTCGCGAACTCGCAGACCGCGCAGGACTGCCTCTCGCTGATGCTACTCGTAGCACTGACGCTTTCTTCGACATTCTCAAAGATGCGTTCGCCAACGGACGTGACATCTTCGTCCGTGGCTTTGGTACTTTCAAGGTGATCGAGCGCAAACCAAAGGTTGCACGCGACATCCGAAAAGGTACACAGGTTATAGTTCCAGCTCGCAAGGCTGTCAAGTTCATTCCGTCTAATCAACTCACAGTAAAACAATAATTCATTATGGAAAAGACTCCTATCAAAGGCATGTTGTACACTGGTACAAAATCTGTTCTCGCAGCTCCATTCACTCGCACCGACGCTGCTTCACATCTTGGTCGTAACCTAAAGTCCGAAAACTCCGACGAGGAGGAAGGCTACCTCGTAGAGTATGAGGACGGCTATCAGTCATGGTCGCCAAAATCTACTTTCGAGAAGGCTTATCAACCTTCGGGCACATTCGTTGACCGTATGCGCATCGAACTGGCTGACCTTCACAACCGCATCGTGAGTCTGCACGGCTTCATGCTCACACAGAAGTACCGCGAGCTGTCAGACGTTGAGCAGTCTATGCTCGTTCGTCAGTTCACAACCATGCACGACTATCACGATGCACTGGCTAACCGTCTCGACTATTACAATTCACTCGTTCCTAACGGCTCAAAGTAAAACACCATGGCAGAATATTTTGAAGTAGGCGTGCGCTACGACCGCACCAACGAGAAGGGCATACAGGTTAAGGTTACAGAACAGTACCTTGTAGATGCCATATCATTCACTGAAGCTGAGGCACGCATCACGGCTGAGGTTGCACAGTATTCCACATCGGGCGACTTTAAGGTCATGACCATTAAGCGTTCACAAATCAGCGAAATCACCATTGACAAGTACGGACTTGCTTCGCAGGTCTCTGCCGACGCAAAGAAGCTCACAGGCGAGAACAAGCACGCCAATTCCGACGTTGACCGCTTCTATAAGGTCAAGGTGAACTGGATTGACCTCGACGAGAAGACATTGAAGGAAAAGCGCACTCCGCAGCACTACCTCGTTGCGGCTGGCTCTCTCGACGCGGCTCACGATGTTATACGTCAGTATCTCCACGGTTCTCTCCGTGACTACGACGTGGCAACCGTTGACGAGTCAAAGATTGTTGACGTTATCATCCCTGCATCTAAAGACAATGGGAAGGACGCTTGAACAAATGATAGCTCTCGCTAATGCTGGTGTCAAGCAGCGTCGCAAACCGCGCGACGAGGAACATCAGATACAGTGTGCATGTGTACGCTGGTTCCGACTCCAATACCCTCACCTTCATCACAACCTGTTCGCCGTGCCCAACGGCGGCAGGCGTGACGAGGTGACGGCTGGAAAGCTCAAAGCAGAAGGAGTCCTTGCTGGTGTCGCTGACCTTATCCTTCTAAAGAGTAACGCCGAGTTCGGCGCACTACTCATAGAAATGAAGACGCGCACAGGTCGCCAGCGTGACACACAGCGAGAGTGGCAACAACTTATAGAGAAGGACGGATACCGCTACGTCGTGTGTCGCTCCCTCGATGATTTCATGAACGAGGTAAACAACTACCTCGCGACTGCTGAACACTTTTAATACAGTTTCATTATGGCACGTCCAGAAGAAAAAGGACTGAAATACTATCCATTCGATGTTGACTTCTTCAATGACGAGAAGATTGAAGCAATATCTGGTGAGTTCGGAATAAAAGGAGAAATCGTAGCTGTGAGGCTGCTCTGTGCGATATATCGTAACGGCTATTTCATAGAGTGGTCAGACCTCTACAAGATGAAGTTCCTCCGAAATCTCCCTGGCATATCGTCTGATCTGCTTGATACCATTATACTGCGCTTGGTTAAGTGGGGCTTCTTTGACAAAGACCTGTTTAATTCGGCTAAGGTTCTGACATCACGCGGCATTCAGCGCAGATACTTCGAGGCTATACGCCGACGCAAACAGTCGGGCGAATATCCTTATCGCATTGATGAGTCACCATCGGACGGTAAGCGTCAGCCTAAGAAAGCACATCTGACAGAGGTCGCTTCATTCCCTGCAACAGCACCGCCTCTCACTGTTCCCTCTGCTTCTCCAGAGGGCAGCAATGAGGACTACTTCGAGGAGCTGCACCGTCCTTCGTCCATGCGTGACAACTTGTGTATGCGCTTCCACCTCACGACCGAACAGCTGGAGGAGAAACTTTCAACATTCCTTCTCGACTGCCAGTGTCGTCAGACAGTGCACCAAGACCGCCGCGATGCTATCAACCATTTTAATGACTGGCTCCGTATCGTAATCGAAGCCGAAAAGAAACAGAAAGATGAACAATCAACAAAATCAAATCAAGCGAATAGACGTAGGGGAGTTCAAAAACTTGCTCCTACGTCGGAGGATTACGGTGGAGCGTTTTAGGCTTCCATGGTGTTTCGACGCTTCTTTGGATGCGCTTACAGCTGCTTACATGGCTGAGGTTGAGTATCGACATCGCGACTTTATTCCAGACGAACCCACAAAGCAGCATATCATACAAGCAGCTGAATGGCTCACTGCTGAACGTCCAAAGTTCGGTATGCTACTTTGTGGGAAGTGTGGAAATGGAAAGTCAACACTCGCCTACGCAATACGCTCATTGGTCTCATGGATAAACAGGAACGATAACAATGCGCCTTTTCTGCGTTTCACCGATGCAAAGGAGATATGCGCAGTCGCTAAGGATGATTACAAGTCCTTCAAGTCTCTATGCAAACAGGAAATGCTCGCCATTGACGACCTCGGCACCGAACCTGCGGAAGTCCTCGACTATGGCAACGTGCTCAACCCTGCCATTGACCTGCTATCAGCACGCTACACCGACCAGCTCTTTACAGTCGTAACTACCAACCTAACACCGAAGCAGATACGCGAACACTACGGCGACCGCATTGCAGACCGCTTCAACGAAATGTTTGAGCGCATCGTCTTCGACAATTCAACCTACAGAATATAACCACCGTTCCCTGCCATTTTTGGCAGGGCTACACAAGCAAAACGAGTAACATTATGCAAGAAAATAAACCATTCATCTTCCAGCGTTTCACACAGAAGCGTTACGAAGACTACAAGAAGAAGGGCATTGAGTTCTACATTATCAATGCAGAAGGACATTACTGCGAGATACAGGCGTTCAACTGTGGCGAGAACAAGGACTGCGCTCTTGTCGAGGAACACAAGACATGGCAGGGCGAAGACCGCATCTGCACATATTACGCATCACAGAAGACTGGCTCCACACAGTATCGCGGCAACACTGGCAAGCTGTTCATCTGCCAAGGACCGATTTTCAAGACTAACAACCTTGTTGTTCAGACCAACCCTCACATTGCAGGTCGTCATATTTTCTTCTGGCATGGCTGCCGTCCTGCCAAGGGCGAGTACATTTCCAACTGGCAAGCTTACTCTCCTTTCGACGATATGAGCTACTCACAGTTTGCTCAGTGTTCCCTCGGCTGCACCTTCCACGAAGGCGACATGTTCCGTCGTGCCAACGACAAGGACATCGAGGACTATCAGCGTGCCCTACGCGACCACCGCATCACATGGGAGAACGACGGACGCTTCTATCACTACCCTCACCTCGGCGACCACTACTTTGAGATCTTCTTCGAGAATGGACGTGCCACATTCGCTGAGCGTTCCTTCGACTCTGAGGACGAACGACCACCTATCTCTCGCCTCATCATGGAGTGTGATCTGAGCGTCAATCAAGAACTGCGTGAGAAACGTGTGCGTCGCCGCGTGCGAGACATCAACGAAGCTTTAGGACTGAAGGAGGGCTGACCATGAGCAACGGACGTTTAGCATTCTTCAACCTCGTCAAGCAAATGCGACAGGCACAAAAGGACTTCTACGCATCCAAGGGGCAGGACTGGCAGACAGTCCGCAAGCCTCTTTGGGATGCTTCTCTACAGCTTGAAAAGCGTGTCGATGCAGAGATTACACGCGGCGACGCTTGGCTTGCACAAAATTCTCAACCAAATCTTTTCAATCAATAAACCAAGTTCAAAATGAAAATTCTTAAACGCATCATCGCAATCTTTGGCTACTCCTTAGCCATCATCGTTGCAGCACCATTCCTCGCATGGTTCATGACATCTGACGAGTTCTCTGACCTCAACTCACTGCCCTCCGACGATGATTAACTCTCTGCGCTCACAGTGCCCAGCCGTTTTCGGCTGGGTTCGCTGCGTTGAATAAATAAATAAAACACTCGTTCACAATATTATAAGTAATTTCGCACCGTACATCATGCACAGCATACTCACTAACACTCGACGACCAGATGTTACATTCTATCCTAACGGACGTATTGACATCACGGCTCGCGTAGCAAAGATGCTCGACCTTCACCAAGGCGACGTTATAGACATTGCCGACAATGGAGGTCTCGAATATCTGCTATACATAAAGTACAGAGGGGAAACGCTCGTCGGAAATCATGAAGCTGTATGCCGACAGTCTAAGCGGCGTTCACGAAACTTTAGGGCATACTCCAAACGTCTATGCTCATACATGTTCCGCTTCACCGACAGGAAAAACGAACCCTTCCGCATTCCTGCTGGTGAATTGTTGACGTATAAGGACTACGGCAAAATGGTGTCACTCATAACAAGAATGAACATAACTTATAATACCGAACCTCATGATTAAGGAAATCAAATACGGAGGCTTCACCGCCTCTCCTTCCGACTACGAGTCGCCAGACGGCGAACTTGCAGCCGTCATCGGTCTCGTACCCGACGAAGGCAACCTAAAACCTATCATGCCGCCTAACGAGTTGTTCAAGCTGGAAGGTGGCAAGGTTATTCGTTTCGTTCATGAGACATCAGCTTTCCGTCATTACATCATTCTGGATCCTGCTACAAACATTGTGAGCTGGACTGACGACGGCACAGCCTCAACGCAGCTTTACAACTTCACGAAGTCGCGCACCATTCACAACATCAACGCTATTGGTAATACCATTGTTATTCTTGCAGACAATGGTATGCACTATTTCTTGTGGAAGTCCGTATCAGAAGGTTACCTTTACCTCGGTACTCACATGCCAGAGTGTCCTATATCCTTCGGCTTGCAGGGTACAATGGAGCGTACTGACGTGTTCAGTATCTCTTTTGACTCAATAGGCTCTGGCAGTTTGTGGGACGATTTCAGCGACTCAAACAAGACGCGCATCACGTCACAGGTGCTTGCGAAGGTCAACAAGTTCATTGCAGAGAAGTCAACCAACAACGGACGCTTCATTTTCCCATTCCTTGTACGTTACGCTTATCGTCTATACGACGGCTCGCTAACTATGCACTCGGCTCCTGTGCTCATGGTTGCATCATCAGACCTTGCGCCGCAGGTGTTCTATGAGCACATCACAGGTAAAGGAAGTTACACCGATGCACAGCTGCGTATCGTAGGCATGTTGCAGCAGCTCGACTACGAGTTCCCAAGCAGCACACACCTTGAACGACTGAAAAACTGGAAGGACATTATACGATCTGTTGACATCTTTGTGTCAAAGCCTATCTATACCTACGACCAGAACGGCGAGTGTACAAAGTTCGTGCAGGTGGACCAGTCCGATTGTTACTGCATCTGTAAGCACATCAACCAAGCTGCATCTACTACAACATACCCTTTGCGCTATCAGAAGCACAAGTTTAGTAAGCTCTACGCATTTACATACAACCCTTCAACAAAGACATATCCTACTGGTCGTCTCATGCTTCCTCAGCGTAGCCTTGACGACATCAAAGAGGATATTCGCAGCTGCTCGCAGTTCTACTTCTTGGAGAGTCTGAATGTTGAAAACCTGTCTCTTGGTAGAAAGATTGTGCCTATTGAGGATGATTACCTACAGTCGCTTGTCACTCGAGAAGTAATGACAGACGACTACGACAGTCACGATACACTGCTCCCTCAGTCGTCTTATAACTACAACTCACGTCTAAACCTTCACAACATCAAGAAGGTGCTATTTGACGGCTACAACGGTCATTCACTATTCTGCCATACTGACGGCAAGGTAGAGAATTATTCAGACGCTTCTCCTACCATTCTTGACCGCACTGTAGGTATTCGCACTTTCGTCTTCATCAAGCAGGACGGCAAGGATATTATCGTAGAGTCTGAACATGGTGTATATGGCTTAGACACGCCGACACTGTTCTTTTATTATCCTAACCCGAATGCTTATAAGGCTCTCATTGAAACCAGTGACTATTTACAGGATTACATAGAGATACCGCTTGAACCACACTCAATGCTCAACGGTGCTTTCTATTTCGGTGGTTGGGAAAGTCCTACAACGGCTGGTAATGGCGCGTATGAAAGTTCGCTTGACGTGCGCACAATAGACCTCCCCAACAAAATCTACACCTCCGAAGTAAACAACCCTTTCTACTTCCCTGTACTCGGTATCAACACCGTAGGCACTGGAACTATCCTCGGTATCTCAACAGCTGCCAAGGCTCTCTCACAAGGACAGTTCGGTCAGTTCCCTCTCTATGCCTTCACTACAGAAGGAGTCTGGGCACTGGAGGTTTCCAGCACAGGCGGATATTCAGCAAAGCAGCCTATCACGCGCGACGTATGTATCAACGCCGACTCTATCACGCAGCTCGACTCTGCCGTCCTCTTTGCTACCGACCGTGGCATTATGCTCATCAGTGGATCCAACTCGCAGTGTATCTCTGACACACTCGACTATTCGCAGGTGTTCAGCATCGACTCACTGCCACAAGCAGACAAACTCGTCACCATGGCTGGCTTCAAGGCTGAGGACTTCGCCTATGTGCCGTTCCGTGATTATCTCCTCGGCTGCCGTATGATATACGCATACACGCAGCAGCGCGTCATAGTCTATAACCCTGCACATTCTTACGCCTACGTATATTCTCTCAAAACAAAGACGTGGGGCATGATGCAGTCCACCGTTGCCGACAACGTACCGTCATACCCAGAGGCTCTTGCCATGCTCAAAGACGGCACACTGGTTGACTTCTGCACCGATGCAGCACAGCAACAGGACGAGGACGGACACCTGCAAGGCATTAAGGGCTTGCTCATCACACGTCCGTTGAAGCTCGATGCACCAGACCTTCTAAAGACCATTGACACCGCCATACAACGCGGCAACTTCCGCAAGGGCAGCATCAAGTCCGCTCTCTATGGTAGCCGTGACCTCCAAAACTGGAGCCTCATCTGGACTTCACAAGACCATTACCTGCGCGGCTTCCGTGGCACGCCTTACAAATACTTCCGCTTCGCCCTCCTCTGCGACATGCAGCCAGACGAAAGCCTCTTTGGTGCCACAATACAATACACACCGCGCCTTCTCAATCAGCCGCGTTAGTCACCGTTCCTTGATGTTTTACGCAAGGCTTAGGCATACAAAAAGGAGCAGCCGTAATTGGTTGCTCCTTTCTATTTATCAGAATGGTGTCTGCGTCCGTCGCACTCTGCCTGTACGGAAGTTCACGGCTTCCTTCATGCCTTCCAAAGCCTCATCCTGCTTTTCCTTCCAGTTGGCGGCGGCAGGTGGGTTTGTTATGCTCAGCCAGTCGGCAAGCACCCTGCACACCATGTACTCATGAATGTATCTCACAATCAGTCGTACCGTGGTCTTGCTGTATTCATCGGGCACAAGAAGGCGTATCACATAGTCGCCTGTAGGCTTCTCCTCTGGAGTCTCGTCGGTAAATTCCTCCTCATCATCTACCGTTCCCGAAGTATCTCCTTCGGGTGTTTCTCCTTCTGGCTCTGCCACTGTGACCTCTGCGTCAGCAGTGGGTTCTACAAACGTCGGCGTATCGTCCATTTCGGTCTCCTGTTCCACATTCTCCTTCGTGTATGGGAACAAGGCTTCCTCACATTCAGCATGGGCGAGGTCAAGCACTCTCGTCACCCTGTCGATGTTACCGTCCTCACCGATGTCCTGCACTTGGTGGCGGTCATGCTCCGTCTTAACCTGCATAACGTCACCCTCCACATACGCATTGTTTCGTATATCGTAGAGGAGTTCCTCGCGTTTGAAGGTCATCTTCACGGTCTTTGTCCTCACCACCGTGCCAGTCGCATAAGCGGCTGGTCTGCAACAGTGCATCATTACACTACGTTGGTACGAGTAGGACGCATACGCTTGTTCACTGCCTCACGCAGCTGTTCAAGGTTAGCGGCTGCAAGGGTGATGTAGTCGCTTGCGTCGTTCTTGTTCGTGATAGTGAACCAGTCGCCGATAGCACTGTTCACCAGATACTGATGCAGTGCCGTACTGATAGTATCGTTCGATGCGTTGTTGTAGTTAGGAGGCATGTTCAGCGACAGAGTTAGGTTACCTGTGCTGCTGAGCTGCTTGTCGTTGGTACTGGTACCACTCTCATTGATGTATTCGCTGAGCTTGGTCTTCAAGTTCGCGAAGGCATTGCCGATAGAACGCATTATCTGGTTTGCGTTCTCATCATCGTCATTTGCCTGCATGTTAGCCACCTCCTCATGGTTCGTACCAGTCTGGCGGCTGCGACCTGTCAAGTAGGTCTTGTTCTGCACGTCGTAGATAAGCTCCGACATGTAGAGCGTAATTGCGATAACTTTCTTTGCCATTGTAGTTATAAGTTTAGAAGATTTTGTAACCTATCATCACACCCACCATGGGCGTGACAGTTCCTTTGTGACTAATTCCTGCACCTACGCCTACCATGCCGCCCCATCGTCGCCGCTTCTTATCCAAGTACATCGTGTTAGTCACTGTCTCGGTGCGCCTGTAGATGTTGATGCTGTCAAGCTCTGGCTCATACCCACTCACCCATGCTTTGTAATCGTCGGTCTCGTAGGTCTTCTGAGTAAAGGGCACAATCACACGCGCCGAGTCGGGAGGCATGTTGTTAGCCACTACGTCATTCACCAGTGCATCCAATCCAGCCGCCACAGTTCCCTGTGCGTCCGCGTAGGGTTCATCTGACACCGTTCCCAACATGTTAGTGTCGGGCTTCTCCGCGACAGCAAGCCACCGCGTCTTGTAGCGAATTACCACGCTGTCCGTTGCCACTGGCTCAACGATGCAAACCGTGTCACACTTGACGATAGTGTCTGTACGCACTACGTCCGTCACTCCCACGTCCTGCTCACCGCAACGAGTAAGCAGTCCGCATACTATGCCCACAATAAAGGTGCACAGCAAAACAAGAAAATTCTTCATTGCTTTTCAGAATTATGCCACCGTTCCCTTGCCACCGTTCCAGACGGTTTTCCGTCGGGCTTGATTGCAGGGTCAAGCAGCTGGTTATTGTTTGAGATAATTGATAATGCCTTTCTTATGCAGAGCAACGATAGCATTGAGTCCCTTCTCGCTTTCGAGGAAGGCAACGTCTGCCTTGTTGTCTTGAAACAGGTTCTCAGTCAGAACAGCAGGACAGCTCGTGTGTGCCAGCACATAGAAGTTACTCTCTTGGTCTGGATCTCCGTCTGCATAGTCAGTACGGAACGCACGCTGATTCTCGCTATACGCGCCTGTCTTCTTGCCTGCATCAAGTGCCTTCGCATAGTCGGCAAGTTCCACCTGTGCCGCTTCATACAGCTTTGTGGCGAGTGCATCAGCCTTCGTCTTGCCGCGACTGGTGTACGCGCACCAACCGCCTGCGTTCATCCACTTGCCTTCGCTGCCTGCTGCATTGACATGGATAGACACATAGATGCAGTTCGCTGTGCCATACTGACGGCAAAGCTGGTTCACGATGATGCAACGCTGCTCCAGTTCCTTGCTCTGCTTGCCTGGCACTTCGTCGCATTCCATATCGACAAACACCTTGTAGCCTGCTGCCTCAAGCTCTGCTTTCAGCTGCTTGATAATCTCGCGACTATACTTATACTCGCGAAACTTCTTGTCGGGACTGCACTTGCCGCCTACGTTCACGCCGTGCGCAGTACCAAGTATGATAATTTTCTTTTCCATTTCTTAGTCTGTTTTTATTAGCCACTGTTCCGTCAGCGTCCGCTGGCGGCTTATGCAGGAACAACTCGCGTCGGTTTCTTCCTGTAGTATATCTTCTTCATTACGTCGTCGATAGCACCTACAGCATCACCGCCGTAGCTCTCGCTCTCGCCTTTGTTCGTGAACTTGTACCACTTCGACACAATCATTTCCACAAAGTATGAGAACAGAGAGGTCTCGATGCTGCCTGTCAGACTCTCGTCAAAGCTGCTGCTAAGCTCCAGCTTAACCTCGTAGTCCTTATCAAGCTCCACACCATGGCTCATAGGCTGGTCGGTAACGCTGACGAGGAACGGTTTGAACTGTTCCGTTGCACCATTGCAAGCCTCAACCCAGAAGCGTTCAAGCATTTCTCTGTCTGCATCGGTGGTAAAGATACGGTCGTAAGCCGATTCGTCACCCTGCATCTTTACGCCTGTGTACGATGTGGTCTTCGCAACCTCATCGTACACTCTGGCTTTATTTATTTTCAGTTCAATATTCTTCATGCTGCAAAATTATAGATTGTGAAGGAAACTTCGGTTTTATCTATTTCTTTGCGTTAAGATATTCCGCTATGGCTTCCGCTATTTCTTTCGGGTCACTCCTGTGCGTTGCTATGGCTTTCGCAAGCTCTGTCACTTCCTTCATTTCCCTGCTCTCCTTTGCGTCCGCTGGCTCCCAAATACTCTTTATCTCAATGCTCGCCACGAATAGCACGGCTATCAGTGTGAACAATGGGAACGTGTATAGCGTCCAGTCATTGAAGATATGAAGGAACACAAAACCTGCTATCTGAACACCGTCCAGCACAAGCATGGCAAGGATAGCGTTGTAATAGCGTGATAACTTCTGCACCGTGCGCTGCATCTTGTCGCTTCTGATGCGGTCGCCGCGCGTGTGTGCCTTGCGTATGCCTGCCCAGAAGTCAAGACCTATAAGCAGCAGCGGCACTACAAGCAGTCCCACCACCAAGAATAGGACTACTATCAACTGTTCTGAAATAGTGTAGCTCATAACATTGTTTTGATTAAAAGTTTAACACTGCGACCGATGAGCGCACCGCAAACGGTGAGTCCCCAGTCAATCCAATCCCATTTGCCGCCATGCGCCCTGTCCTTGTACTCCAGTGCCGAAGCGACTCCTACGCCAACGTAGGCTGAGCAATAGCTGCTGTCACCTGCAAAGCCTATTGCCACACCGCCGAGAAGATGCTTCCAGCGGTTGCTCTCGCCGAGCCATTTCCAAATCTTTTTCATTCGTCTATCTGGTTTAAGAGGTTGTCGTAATCTACAGAGTCTTTCACGCTCCAGCCGTCTTCAATGCACATGCGCACATGCGCCACCATGCCATGGTAGAAGTCTTCAAGCTCCTCTGGTGTCTCAATAAATGCCACCGTTCCCGATGCGTCAGCGTCGGGATAATACACCCTCACCTTAACAGGCAACTTGCCTGCAAGGTAGTCTGACGTGTAGTTCTGCTGGTTCTCGCCACTCAGCCACACCTGCTTGCCCTTCCACCTGTAGCCGCCTACAATGCGCTCCTGCGTAAGAGTGTTCACATGGGATTCAATCACTGAACGCAACTCGTCCACCGTCGGCTTATGGTCAAACCTGTGGCGGTAGTTGTAGCCGCCCATGCTGTCCTCACCGTAGCCGAAGAACAGGATGTAACTCTTGTTCGATACCTTCACAACACCGTCCTGTGCTGCACTGGCTCCATAAATCTTTTCCATTGTCGTCTGTTTTTATGCCACCGTGCCCTGTGCGTTAGCGCAGGGTTCAGAAGCTGTTAGTTAAACGTATAGCGTACACCCTTGCCGAAGTTCTCAACGCCGATAGTAGTGCCGAATGGAAGCACACCCTTCTCCTTTGCCAAGCGAAGCAGCTGCAACTGCACCTTGTCTGAGGTGAAGTATTTGCCTTTCTCGCCATTGTCGCGCTGGAAATGTACCAGTGTGCGCAAGCCGTTCTCTGTCTGCACGTCCACCTCAAAGTCAAGTATGACGATATGCAGGTTCACAAGCTGACCCAGAGAATACTTCTTACCGTCGAAACGCTTTTTTCCGTCTTCGGGTTGATACACCAAACCGAGGTTCTTAAACTCTTCCATGTCAATCTTCTTATTAAGTATCGTCTTCATCAAGTGCCGACAGTCGCCCCACTTCGCCATGCCGTAGAAACTACCAATGAGCTGCACCCTGCGTTTCCTGCTCTTTACTTCGTGCATCTTCTTCGCAAACTTATGCTTCGTGCGTTTCCTCACGCGAGCACGCTGACCGTCATACACAAAGCCGAGAAAGTCCAGACCTTCCGACAATGGGCGCACAGCCTCATCTGGTTTTATCGTCAGACCTATCTCGCTTGTCTTATCGTGTATCTTGTCGCGTATCTTCCAGAGCATCCGCTTGTCACCATGCAATACTACTATGTCGTCGCAGTAACGGTAATAGTAGCGCACATGGTATTTCTCCTTCAACATGTGGTCGAGTGCCGACAGAAGGATATTGCCGTAGCACTGGCTGCTCCTAAGTCCTATTGACAGACCATGATCCATAAGCTCGATGAAGTTGTCAAGCATTGGCAGCAGAATTGGGTCTTTGATATGACGACGCATCTCTGCCTTCATAGTCTCTTGGTCTATGCTCTCATAGAACTTCTTGATGTCGCACTTGTAGTAGTAGCAGGTATTCTCCTTGTCTCGCTGTATGTCGCTCCTCACCTTCCTAAAGAGCTTGTGCATACCGCGTCCCTTGATGCTTGCAGCACTCGTAGGGATAACAGTAGGATAAACGCGCGACTCTACTACGCGCATGATTGCGTTGCAGCCGATACGTTCCACTACAGGAGGTGACTGAACTTTCCGTTTCTTCGGTCCGTCCTCCACCTCAAACTCCTCGAACCGCGTAATCCTAAAGCTGCCGTCGCCGATGCACTTTGCCAGTTTCTTGATGATGTCTTCCTTCTGGCTAATGTAGTATTCCTTCGACCATTTGGGAAGGTCGCAGGTAACCTCGTCAAACGACGCTTCAAGATTATCGCGCTCGATGATTTCCTGTATAAGGTAGCCGTATCTTTTCATTGGCTCTGTTATTTTCTTCTCGTTCCGTGGTCGTTAAGACTTTCAATGCCGAAGCCCTACTCACCTATAATAGACCACACCCTTGTCATGTTTCCGCTTTCCAGCCTTGCGGCTGCTGTTGCCGAGGCTCAGTCCTCTCACCGTCTGCCTTGCCCATACATGAGAGGTGCAGTAGCAGTGATTTTTTCAGCTCCCAGAAGGTACGAGAGCGTTAGGGATAGTTGGCAAGACGCGCACCGTTATTCGTATTCGAATTCGACGCGGCGTTATTCGCGTTCGCATAGACGAGACCGCCATTCGCATTCGCATTGTTGTTCGCACGCCCGACACAGCGACGTCTGAGGACTTCCACCTTTTCGTTTCACGCGCACGGCTCCGTTTCCGCTTCTCGCTTCCGCTTGCCGTGTTGACGATACATTGATTATTGTTTTATTTGTTATTTAATGTTTTTTTGTTACTGTTACCTGCGCTTTTCCGCAGGTCGTTACCGTTCCCGAAGTTTCTCCTTCGGTCTTTACCACCGTGCCGTCAGCATCAGCTGGCGGTGTTAGCATTTAGGGCGGTCGCGTCTGCTTCGCAGCCGCCCTTTTACTATTCTTCATCATATTCTTCCAAGTTTGCTTCAATTTGTTTGTCAATCTCAGCGTCGTTGGTCAAAGCTCCAGAGAAGGCAAGACGCGCACCGTTATACGTACTCGAAAACGACGCGGCGTAATACGCGAACGCATAAACGAGACCGCCACTCGCAAGCGCAATGTTGCTCGCACGCCCGACACAGCGACCAGAACTTGCGGTGTACCATGTACCAGCGCAGAAGGACATTACATATTTGCTTGTATCGGTTGATACGCTGCTTGCTATGTAGTCGCAGAACCTGCCCATCTTCAGACGTGCTATGTTGTTGCCACTGCCTGTAGGATACTTCACCGTGCGCTCCGTATCTGTACGAGGGTCATAGATGTGTGCAATGCCGTTCACCGTGCCTGTCTGAGGACGCTTGTTTGCCTTCCACTCCTTGAACGTGCTGATGTTTACACCGATGAAGTCCATGATCTCCCAGTTACATGCAATCGCGCCTTCTACGTTCCACACCTTGTTAGTACCACTGTGCTGTCCGTATATGGTGTCCTTGCCAATCTTGTTTTTGTCGCCTGTGGTGTACTGCGAACCTGTACCAAAGCCGTAAACACTCTGGTCGTCGCGGTTGCCACACCAGCACAATGAAAGGATAGCAAGTATCTTCGATTGGTCGTAGCTGATAGAGTGATAACCCTTTCCTCTTACACGGCAAAGGTTCAGCATGTCTTGGTATGTATAGTTCATAGCACCAACAGGAACAGTTGAAGGGTTGCCATCGCGGTCGTATGCCCATTCGTTGCTCGTTGTCTGCGTACCTGTACCTGTGCGTGTCTTCTTGCCAGAGATACTACGCGCTCTGGTAAGCTCGTCCATGCTCATTCCGTACATGCCTATGAGTTCTGACTTGTGTTCTACCCAGCCTGGCTCTATTGCCTCGATGTCGTCACTATCTACCGCAAAGGCTTCAAGTGTCTGGTCTATGGTGTTGAGACAGGTGAAGAAGAAATACTTGGCTCCTGCTGGCACATTGCGGAATATGTAGTCGCCGTCGGTAAAGTCAAGTGGTGAATTGGCTGTGCCTGTCACGGCAAGCAATGCCTTTTCAATCACAAGTCCGTCTGCATCTACGAACACACCGCCATACTGCGCATTGTTCATGCCGTAGTAGCGTACCTGCTTCATGTCGCTTACCTCGATGCGATATACTGACGTGCTCGCAACGGATGGCATCATGTCACTGGTGAGAGCAAAGCCTATGTTCACTGTACCGAGAGAAATGCCCACGTTGTTCTTGTATAGCAATTCCGACAGCTTGCCGCCTATCTTCTTTGTCCATGAAGGCACTGGCTCCTCTGCACCGTAGTTCAGAAGGATATGCTTCTCCTGCACCTTGATGTCGTTGACACCCTTATACCAGAAGTGGCAGAACCTCGCGAAGGTGTCATAGCCTGCACCGAGACTGTCTGTGAAGTCGTAGTCGGTGTTGTTATGGTACTTCGTGTTGTCACTCACCTTCAGCAGCTGCATGGTGATCGCAGAACCGTCGCCGTTAGGAACACCCTGCACAGGCACACAATATCTGCGGATAGTCTTGATGTAGCCGCTTGGCACATAAGGCTTTCCGTACTTGTAGCCTGTCTTGTTGTCCTCGTTGGTGATGTTCTTTGGGTCGGTCTCCAAGTCGCTCATGGTGTACTGTGAGTAGAGGGCATTGTTCACACTTGTCGCGAAGCTCACTGCCGATACCCTTTGCGCCTGCGTCGATGAGCTGCTGCAAAATGGTTGTGTCACCTCTCACGTTGCCGAGGTCACAGCGTATCTCCTGTATGCCTGCACCGCCTGCTATGCTGTCTTTCAACAGCTGCATAACGTCAATGTTAGGACAGCCGCGAAGCTCGAAGCGTGTCACCGCACTCATGCCGCCGATGTTCAGACCGCCGTTAGGATAGGTCAGACGTGGAAGGTTCACAAACTGCAACGCTGTCATGGTAGAAGGCAGATACAGCGTTTCGAGTGGCGCACTCTCCGCTGGGGTGAATGTTCTCAGACTGCTACCTTCTGCAAACACCTCTTTCAGACGAGGGCAGTTCTTGGCACTCAGAGTTGCAATCTTGGTGTTCCTTATGTCGATGCGCTTCAAGAATGGCATGGAAGGAAGGCTAAGACCAGTGAGCAAGCCTGTGGTGTATGCAGGTGAATGACCGTAGCCGCCTACGATGAGTTCCTCAAGCAGAGTGCAATACTCCAGAGAAAAACCGTCACTCTTTGGCGTACACTTCGAGATGTCGAGCTTCGACAGCTTGCTTGCACCGAAGATGTAAATCATCTTACCGCTCTCCTGTGCGTCGCTAACGCGCATGGTGTAGCTCTCGCCCTTGTGGAGGAAGCATGAGTCTGCACATGAGTCGGCTCTATCCTCACCAAGTCCGAAGAAACCGTCCTGCGCTGCCGTGATAGTTATCTCAATAGGTCCCATCATACGAGCCTTGAATGGGTTTGTATAAAGGTCGCCTACTTGATACTGTCCGTCACAGTACTCGAAACGCTTGCGCTGATAGTCTGGCAGGTCGTCAAGACGAAGACCATGCAGGGCATAGAAGTAACGGTCTGCATCCTTCGAGTTCTGAACGTACTTGCGTTCGCCGTCGAATGAGCTGATTACCTTTGCCCACTTCTCCAGTCTCTTTGTCACCCAGTAATAGTAACAGCCGCTCGCGCTAAATGGCTTCATGTTGTTGTATGTCACCTTGCGCATGTCGCCTGCTACTTGGCTGAGCGTTACGGTTGTGCTGCCTGTATCGTCAAGCCAGAAGGCTCCGTTGTTGCCTGCATTGTAGATCTGCTGGAATAGTACGCTGTCCCAACCTTGGTAAAGGTGGCTGGTTCGTGCGTTCATGTCCCAAGGAATGGTAAGACCGCAGTCGTTGTCACTGCCGTCAACGCAGTCACCGTCATACCAGTGGTTCATATACATGCGCACCTTGCCGTCGGTGTCGAGGTAGAAGCCTATCATGGCATTCTTGCTTCGCTGGTCCACGCACGCTTTGTAGTCACTGGCTACGGTGTAGCACAACGAACTGTGCACGTTGGCTTCATTATGAAGCTCCTTCTGCCACTTCTCCAGACGGTGCTCACGGCTACCGCTGACGGTCTCGCCGTTAATGGTGATGTCGCCGTCCTGCTCTGTAAGGTGGTGGTTACACTGCTGTGTGAATGAGAGCCACTTGAACAGGTTGTATGGTACCTTCTCGCCGTTCTCATACTTGGCGTTGAGGTCGTCATCGTCTGGATAACGGCTTTCATAGTAGCTCAACCAAACTGGCTTATTGGTGGTATCGTCGATGCGCATAAGGTCGTCAACGCTGTTTACACCTTGCATCCAGTTCAGATTGTCATACTTCAACAGCTCATAGTTCTGCACAGGGTTGAGCACTCTGCCGCTGACGCTCCACTTCTTTGTCTGCTTGTTGAACGTCATTTCGCCAGTGGTGTCTATCCATGTACCGCCCTTATACTGACAATACTTGCCGTCGCTGGTCTGATACACTGTGCCCCAGTCGAAATCTGATACGTTGCCGTCAATCATTTCTTGAAGCGTCTTGTCAATCTCGGTAGGCTTATCAACAGCGTCAACCTCCTCCATGCGTCCGCTTCCGTCGTTCTCGATGAAGAAATACTTGTCGCCACACCATTCGCTCAACAGGTAGATAGTGCCTGCCACAAGTGGGCTGTCTGCCGTCAGTGACTTGGCAAGTATCTCTGTCTTCAACGCTGTAAGTGTCTGGTCGCGCTTGGTGACGATTTCCACAAAGTCGCCGTAGTTCAGACAGGCGGCATTGTAGCCCTTCACCTTCTCAAAGCCAAAGAACTTAGCGTCGCCCTTATCGGCATTGAAGTTTGCCTTGGCATGGAAGTATGCCTTTGCAGGGTCGCAAGCGTCGGCATGGTTCATCTGGTGATCGGTACGGAACAGGGCACAAGGCACACTGTCAATACTGGTCATGATGTCAAACTCACCTTCGTTATACACCTGCGCAGGGGTCATGTACTTCTCGCCCAAAGCTATCTGCGTGTCGTTCATCAGCTCCATCATTGCTCCGTTGTGAGCACCGCAGGAGTCTGAATAATCTACCTTGACAGTGGAAATGTTTGTGAACTGACCGCCTTCACGCACCTGTATGCAGTTCTTGGCTGTCTGTGCTGCCGCCCTGTCGTACTTCGCAAGCACTTCCTCATTGCCAGGGAACATGGCTGCAATCTCCTCGCGAGTGTACATCATGCGCATCTTCCTGCACTTCTTATGCTTTGCCTTCTTGTTCTTGATAGGACGCATGGAAGATGTAGTACCTTGGTTTGATGTCGGGTCGGCTTCGATGATTACGTTCTGCCATGGACGGTCTGGGAAATAAAGGTACCAGTCAAGAAGGAAGGTTGTCTTCTTGTCACCGTCAAGACTCTCCAAATGGTCGGGATAGTTCTCGGCTACGTCTGGAGTGTCGGGGTTCTTTGTGAGCACCAAAACACACAAACCTGCATCGAGACACTTCTGCATACTTGGCATGTCCTTCGTCACACCTTCTGCCTTCTGACTCACAAGCACGTCGTTTTTCTCGTACTCCTTTATCATCAGCTCGGTGTCGGTCAAGCTTACAAGCCAGTTGTCAAGTGCCTGCTTGAACTGGTAGTAGGTGTTCCACATCTTGACGTAGTATAGATAGGTGTCTGCTTCAACGCCAAACCATTCTACAGTGGCTTCTGATACGGCAAACTGTCCTGCGTTGTATGGAACGGCTCCTGCCTCGTCACCGTCCTTGAACACCTTTATCATGCCGATACCGCCGAAAGGTGCTACACTCGTAGGCTCTACGACAATATCAAAGCGGTGTATGGCGTTCACGCTGTATGGTATGGTGCATGAGGTCTTGCCGTCCTCGGTGTCGCCGTTGGTATAGACAACAAGCTTCTCGCCTGTCATGATAAAGCCCATCTTCTCACCTGCACACTGCATGAGGACTGCGTTACGGTCGGCTACGTTCTTTACCTGTGTGATGAAGCTGAACGCGCTGCCGTTGGTCTCTATGCTCGCATTGGCGTATGGCTTGATGTTACTTGTGGCTGTAACGTCCTCGGCTATACGAAGTGCCATGCGTCCCTTGTCATTGTCTGTGCCGTATTCGCTGGTACCGTAGCTATCCTTTACAAAACCGTTGCTGGAATAGTTCGAGCCATGCACGAATATCTCCACCTCGTCACCGTCTGAGGTAGTGGCTAAAATGCGCTTGTTGGTGTCTGTGTTGCTTCTGCCTGCCATGTCTATGCCAAACAGTGCTCCCTCGGTCTCGGCTATATCCACAAGGCTGCCTTCAATCATGTTCACGCAGTCTTCTGGCTGTACGCCTGTGCCACACTTGGCACGCATCTTCAATACGTCGCCCTGTGCGTATGATGTCAGACGCTTGCTGACGGTGTAGGTCTGGCTTCTGTTCATCGTCTTGTTGCCGATTACCTCTGTTGTGCCCTTGGTGGTATTCTCCAGTACGATGTCAACAACAGGGGATGAGGAGTTACGGACAAAGCAAGCCACGTCGATGTCGATGTTTTCAAGCAGCTTCTTTTTGCCGCCTGTTGCATCACTCCAACGCGCACACACGATAGGCGTATTGTAGTCTGCAAGGCTCTCGTCCTGCTGGATAACCATTATTGAGGTGTGCAAAACATTACCTTTAACACCGCTCGATACGTCCTCGCCCTGTATGCGGATAGCGTAGGCTCCATGTGATAATCCTGTAGGATCTAACAGCACGCTATGTGAATAGGTGTCGGTGACGGTCATAGTCTGCAACTGCCTCCAGTCGCCGTCCTTGTAAATCTCTACGGTTGTGAGAATACCTTTGTCGCTGGCATTGTTAGGGAACTTGAACATTGGGATGCTCTTTGCGTTGCCGCTAACCTCCAGTGAGGTGTCCTTGGTGTAGTTAAGGGTTTGAACGCTGACACAGGTCACGTCAACGGCTATAAGGCTGAGGTTCTTTGTGGCTGTGTTGCCGCCGTCGTCAGTAACAACAGCTTGCAGAGGTATCTCGCCTGCACTGGTACCAAGGCTGCTAAGGTCGAAGTCAAACGAGTAGTCTTCGTTGCTGCCGCTCGAAGGCTTCTTTGGCTCAAACGTCGCAACAATCTTCTTTGTGGTACGGTTGATAAACTGCACCTTCATGATACTGTTGTAGTTGTCCATGCTGCTAACCTTGGTGACACTGATAATGCTTGCCTTGGCTA
>SFTJ01000079.1 GCA_004563195.1 bacterium | reverse complement strand
GATGCCCCGCCCGAGCCCTCGCTTTTCGACTGAGGGGGCTTGGAAATCTAAAAAACAGACTCGACCACCGTGAAAACGATAGCCGAGCCGTATCTTCTTTCGTCTGTCAACTTTTATCGGACAGCAATAATTCTATTTACTACAATTGCTGTCGGCTACATACTTAGCGCCCGCATTCGCATTAGCATAATCACTTTTACACAAGCAATCGATACCAAAACGAATGCGGGCAACTTATTTTATTACCATCCCGCTGGCACTATTATGCGTCTACTTTTTGTAGTCGTCAACAGGCTCGGCGCCCATCTCCACTTCGAGTTTGCCGCCATCGGTAATGGCGCTGAATGGCACTCGGAGGTCGCTGAGCTGTTCGCCGTTGAGCACAAAGCGCTGCACATAAGGTGTGGCATCGCTGTTGCCCTTGGCTTCTATCACAAATTCCTTGCCTTTGTAGTACTTTGGATTGAGTTTGATGGTCACCTTATCGAATTTTGTGCTGCCCAGACTCACGCTTGGTGTGGTGTTGGCAAGACCTGCCACGTCGAACAAGCCGAGCGACGAAATCACATACCATGCACCCAATTGGCCTTGGTCTTCGTCTTGACCATAGCCATAGCCATGAATGCCGTCGGTGCCGTAGAACTTATCGAGGATGCGGCGCACCCACTTTTGAGTTAGCGACGGGCGTCCGGCTTCGTTGAAGAGCCATGAGATGTGCAGACACGGCTGGTTGCCTTGGTTATAATAGGTCTGCAGTCCGGCAAATGCATCGATGGTGGTACCGCCGCTGAAGAGTTTCGGCTCCGACCTTGTGAAAATGCTATCCAAACGTGCCGAAAATTCCTCTGCTCCCATCTTGGCTATTAAGCCCTTGGGGTTGTGAGGCACATAGAAGGTATACTGATAAGCATTGCCTTCCTGAAATCCGCGCCACACTTGCATCGGGTCGAAATTGTCGCAAAACTTGCCATCCGCCATGCGTGGGCGTATCAGATGCATACTTTCGTCGTAGATTTTTTCCCAACCCTTCGAGAGTTCCATCAGTCGGTTGTAATCCTCGTCTTTTCCGAGGGCTTTTGCCATCTGCCCCACAGCATAGGTTCCGAACGAATATTCCAGCGTGTGCGATGCCGAGAACATCCATGTTTCATCGGGCCATGGACCTGAATCCTGGTGAGGCACAAAGCCATATTTCAAGAATTTATCGGTGTCGACCTTACCGGCGCCCAATGGTCGATCGGTACCGTCGAGTTCGTTCTTTCGTGCTGCCGCGTAGGCTGTTTCCACGTCGAAATCGCGTATGCCGCAAAGATAAGCGGCGACTATCATTATGCCGAGTTGGTTGGTGCCCACTCCCGACACATAGCGACTGTTGGCAATGCCATCGCCCAACCAGCCTGAGTCCTTAAACACTTGCACATGGGTGCTAACATACGACGACAAATATTCGGGATAAGCCAGTGCCCAGAGTTGCACCAAATCCCACTGACCGCCCCACATGGCATCGGAATTATAAAATGCAAATTGCGGTTCGCCATTCTCAAGTGGTATCTGTCCCACTGTGCCATCGTGCTTGGGATATGCTCCATTAACATCGCTTGCAAGTCCGCGACCCAAGATGGCATGATATAGTCCGGTGTAGAATTTCACCTTATCGTCGTGCGATGCGGTTTCCACTCTTATGCGGCCAAGGTATTCCTCCCATACGCTATGGCTTGCGGCTGCCACGTCATCGAACGAGAGTTTTCCGCCCTCGGTTTCCACTTCACGATTGTGGCGTGCATTGTCCACCGATGTGTAAGAGAGTCCCACTTGAGCAGTCACAGCCTCGCTTTCGGCTGTCTTGAAGGTGAGATAAGCACCTGCACCCACTCCGGTAGCCGTGGTGTCGGCTGCCATAACCTTATCCTTAACAAATGTACCCACAGCAATAGGTTGCTTATCGGTCTGCGCCGAAAAATACATCTTCACGGTAGCCCCATGCTGATATTTATCGCAATAGCAGGGCAGTGTTTCCACCCATCCTTCCACCAAGCCATCGGGACTTACGTGAACATAGCTATCTACGGCCGGACCGCTCTCGCCTTGGCGATTGCCTATATCGAAGAGCACATGATTGTTCTCGCCTTCGGCAAATGTAAATCGCTGATAAGCCACTCGCTGTGTGGCGGTGAGTTCGGCTTTTATGCCGTAGCGCTTTAGCAGCACTGAGTAATAGCCGGGCTGTGCCACCTCGTCGTCGTGCGAAAATTCGGAGCGATAGCCTTCGGCCGATTGTCCGGGCGCGCCGGGCACTGTCACCAATTCGCCTGAAGTAGGCATCAGCACTATTCCGCCCACCTGAAACTCATGCAAGCAGGGAAATCCTTCTATCGATGTGTCGCGATAGTCGTAGCCCGTGGCTTCCCATCCCGATTTATTACCCACACTGGCATTGGTAGCCGCAGCGGGCTTTGCCATGCCGAATGGCATTGCTCCCGGGGCAAAGTGGAACCAACGACAATGCGCCGTGCCTATGAGCGGATTCACATACTGTGTGAGCGACTCTTGCGCTTTTTCTTCCTCTGCTCGGCACGATGCCAATAGTCCTGTCATAACCAATGACATGACTCCCAAAATAAGACTTGTAATTTTGATTTTCATATACAGTATCTAAAGTTTAGTTTTAAATAGTTTCCAATGGTTCAAAAAAGGCACATCGATGCCGATGCCTGTTTATTCTATTCAATGCCACGAAGTTACGCAAAAAATTCGATTATTTAAGTATTTCATGGCGGCAATCGGCCCTTTTTGCGCCGAAAAAAGAATGTTGGCATAAGGTTGAGAGTGCGCTCATATTCGAGTTCTCACCTTATGCCAACTGCTTTTAATATAATTATTATTACTTCAGAACATCGCTTTCGAGCACTTCGCTCAGGCGCGCGATGATGCATGGGTGGGTTTGGGCATCTTCTTCTGCCGTCCATCCCTTGCCTTTTATCCACAGCACCTTGCAACCGAGGCTCTCGGCGGGCACTATGTCTTTTTTGTAGCTATCGCCTATCACGAGCACCTCTTCGGGCTTCAAGCCGAGGGCTTCCACTCCGAGGGCAAAAATCTTGGGGTCGGGCTTGCGAACTCCCACCACGGCGCTCTCCACTATGGTGCCAAAATATTTGCGCACATCGAAGTCGCTGAGCACGCTCTCCACATTGCCGTAGAAGTTGCTCACGAGCACCATAGGATAACGCGCATACAGGGCCTCGAGTGTTGGGCGAGCCTCCTCGATGCTGCTGCGGGCTGCATCATAGCAGTAGCGGGCTATGGCCTCAGCCTTCGGTTCCACCGGATAGTCGGCGGCAAGCACTTGGCGTGCCACAAGGTCGCCGAGTTCGATGCGCATCTTTATCAGAAGCAGGTCGTAGAAATTGTGATGCGGCAATATGTGGCGTACCTTGGCAAGTTCGCGCTCTGCCATCACATAGCTTTGGCGAAATTCTTCCTTGCTCACCGGCACTTCGCTATCGCAATAGCCGTCCCATATCACTTCGCTCCAATGCACTCCGCGGCTATCGATGGTGCCGCCGTAGTCGAATATCACTCCCTTTATCATATTTTTATTCTGATTTTTTGGGTTGTATTACTTTTTATCGGCCACATATTTGCCTTCTTCTATTTCAGCCACAAAGCCTCGGCAAATACGCTCGTGACGAAGTATCATATACACCAACATGGTGTTGAGCACCACCAGCTCGAACGCAAAGTAGAGCCATGGCATGCGCGCAAGTATCGACACAAACAATGCTATCACTCGGGTGTTAAACGAGAGCATATTGGTATACTTCATCAGCGGCTTGCTCTTGGCTCGGAAGGCGTCGCGGAATGTCTGAGGCACTGCAGCGGCTCCCTCGCCGAAGGTGGCTTTAAGCTTAGAGCGCAATGCTTGCATGGCGGGCGTAATGCCTTCTTGCTGAGCGGTGTAGTTGCGATAAGTTATCGAGGTAATCTTCTTGAGCGGGGTCTTCCAGGTTATGCCGGCATTGTCGCGGTCGAGCTGCTCTGTGCTATCGAGCTCGCTGCCTTCTTCACCCTTGAGAAAATAGAGGTGGAATTGGCGATAATAGTCGGCCATAGCGGCTTGCTTGGCATGGCAAATACCTGCCAACACTGCCATCACCCATATCGCCCACACATTTTCCATAAAGAACGTGCTCGAATGTATTTCGCGGAACACGAGCGAGAAATATATGGCAATAAACCAGAAATCGCCGCTCACACCGTCGAGAATACGACCCAAACGCGAATATTGCTTGGTCATTCGAGCCAACTGGCCGTCGGCGCTATCAAACGAATTGGCCCACACCAGCAGCAACATACCCACTATGTTGAGCCACATCATTGGGGGCTCATAGAAATAGAACAGCACACCGCCTGCCACGCCCAGAAATATCGAGGCGATGGTAATCATATTGGGCGTGATGCCAAACTTTGCCGCAAGCAGTGCCCACGCAAAGCCTATGGGCCGATAAAACATAAGGTCGATGGTCTCTTCGGTGTCCATCGATTTCAGCGACCCCTTGTATGCTTCTTTAAATTCTTTAAAACTTCGCATAATCTTTTCCTTCTTGTTACAGTCTAAAAAAAATCCTACTGTTTGTTTTCGTAAAATATATAATAATTCGTGCTTTTGCGTAGCCTCACAGCCGCGCTTTTTGTTTCATATTTCGGGGAACTGACAATTAGCGATTTCGCTCATCGGCATGCTTCTTCACTGCACTGATTATTGCCTTGGCAATGTAGGGCGCAGCCTCGTTGCGACATGGTGCAAAACTTGGCCAGTCGTTAAAGTCGATAATCTGCATCTTGCCATCGGAGTCCACTATGCAGTCGCCGCCATACACCACCACATTGAGCTCCTCGGCTGCCTGCTGGCATATTCGCTTCATCTCATCTACATCGAAGCTGAAGCCTTGCGACTTTCCGTTGATTGCCTCGGCGCCATATTTGCTGTGGCCATGGTCGAAGGGGTAGAACCAATAGAAAAACGGTTGGTCCTTTACGCCGTAGAATTTTATCAAGTCGCCCACCAGGTGCTTATTGATTACGGCTCGCTTAATGCCGCGGAAAAAGTATTCCTGAAGCACTTCCTGAGCCTCCTCAGCATGGCGCACATAGCTCACATCCTCCTTGTGCATGGCGTGAAAATCGCCACGCTTTATCCAGCAGCTCTGAAAACCGGCTTTCTTGAGCAGTGGCTTCACCACCTCGTCGGTGTTCACTATCAAGCTCTCCGGATAAGGTATGTTGTTGCCCATCAAGATGCGTGTCATGCGCTCACGCGTGCAGTTTTCGATGCCGAAGCCCGAGTTGATTACCAAGCGGCCTTCGTCCTCATATTGCTGCAATTTGGCTATCGAGGCTTGCTCGCGACACATGTTCATTATCACGCGCTCCTCCACGCCGTTTTTGTTAAATTGGTCCTCGTTATAGACGTTCACTATGCATCCGCGCTTACGCAGGTGTTCCGCCACGGCATTAAATATTGCCGTGTCGTTGCCTATATGGTTTGGCGAATATGCGCCGGCGCGCATTACGCCTGCTATTACAATGTCTGCCATAGTTTCTTGTTTTATAATTTGTTGTTTTGGTTCTCTAATTTGCTGTTTTGCCGCAATTGCAGCTATATTATGGCTCGCTTATGAAGCGCTCTGCCACCTCTATGTCGCCGGCGTGGTCCACGTCGATGATTTTTTCTATCGAGTAAGCCTTGAGTTTCAGGCCGCTGCTCACCAGGGCGCGCTGAAAATTGCGCATTCGCGACACGCCGCCGTCGATACAATTCTTGAGCACCGTCCACGACTTGTCGGTGAGTGCATATATGCCGCCCGATATGTATTTGGCGCCTTCGTATGCCTCGTCGCGGAAGGTGTTTATCTCCATCGCGTCGTTCACATCCACATATAGTGGCTTTTCGTCCTCGATATAGGGTGTCACTGCCATCATGCCGTCGTATTGCTCATCGGCTTCGAATGCTGCTATATAGCGAGCAAAATCGGGCTCCTTGAAGATGGTATCTACCGTGGTAAGGCAGAATTTGCCGGGCTTCATCACTCGGGTGAGTTCATAGAAACTGTGCATCGAACTCGGAGTAGACTTCACCACTATGTTGAGTGGCACGCTCAGTCGGCTCTTAAGTTCTTGCAGATAATCCTGCACTTCGGTCATCTCTTGATTTACTATCACGCTCACACTCTCGGCATTGCAGCGCACAAAAATGTTAATCAAGCGGCCTATCATAGGCTCTCCACACAATTCTACGAGCGGCTTGGGCTTCTTTACGCCTTCTTGCGCCAAGCGGCTGCCCTCGCCTGCGGCTATTATTGCATAATTCATAACTTACTCTGTTTGCAGTTATTATTCTTGTTGTTTTATGGTTTTGTCTTACTTTGTGGGGCGGCTCGGGGCTTCGCTGCTCCGCCGCCTGTATAAAAAGAAGAATAGCGCCCTCGTCACCTTGATTGATGAGGGAGCTAATTCATTAATCTTCATCCACTTTGGTCAAGTCGAGCACTTCCTTGTCGCCGCTCTTGTCGAAGTACATGCGGCGCAGCGGGTTTTGCGTCATCTCGGCATAACGCTCGCGATTGCGGAAGATGTCGATAGCGGCATAGATGGCTTGGCGCATCGACTGCTCATTGGCTTCGTTCTTGCCGGCTATGTCGTAGCCTGTGCCGTGGTCGGGACTGGTGCGCACATATTGCAACCCGGCGGTGAAGTTCACCCCACTCTCCATGGCAATCACCTTAAATGGTGCCAATCCCTGGTCGTGATACATGGCAAGCACACCATCGAAGTGGGTGTATTGCTTGTTGCCGAAAAATCCGTCGGCTGCGTAGGGTCCGAATGCCGTGATTTTGCGATTTACGGCTTCCTCTATGGCGGGAATTATCACGGTCTGCTCTTCCTTGCCCAGCAGACCGCCGTCGCCGGCGTGCGGATTGAGCGCAAGCACTGCTATGCGCGGGCGCACCACGCCAAAATCGCGCTTGAGCGAATCGTTAAACTCTATTATCTTCTCAAGCACCAGTTCCTTGGTGATAGCGCTGCTGACGTTGGCCACGGGCACATGGGTGGTGACCAATGCCACGCGCACATTTTCGCTGAAAAGTATCATCAGTGCCTTGTCGCCGTCGCCTATGCTGGCTTCGAGATACTCGGTATGTCCCGGAAAAGTGAACTGGTCGCTCTGTATGCTCTTTTTATTGATTGGTGCCGTTACAAGCACATCTATATAGCCTTGCTTGAGGTCGCTCACAGCGTGCTCCAATGCGTCGAAAGCTGCCTTGCCGGCATATTCGCTCGGCATGCCGAGGTCCACTTTCACCTCTTCGCTCGTCACTTCCACCAAATTATTCACTCCGTCCTTTATGTCGGCTCCGCTCTTTATCACGTTCATCGACACCGGTTGCAATTCAAGTGCCTTGCGATGATAGCTTGCCGTCTTGGCCGACCCATATACCACCGGCGTAAACAACTCGGTGATTTGCGGGCTCTGAAGTGTCTTCAATATCACTTCATAGCCTATGCCGTTGGTGTCTCCTTGTGTTATACCAACGCGTATAATCTTATCGTTTGTCATTAATTGTCAAAAAAAAAGTTACAATGCGCAGACGCTCGTTGGAAATACCGCTTCGCAACAGCGCAAACTGCACCAAATACTAAATACTTCGTAAAGGTACAAATTTTTTGCCGATTTGCCAACATCCGCGCGCCGCACCTGCACTTTTCTTTTCATCAGTCGGCGGCAACAGCCACTTCGGCGGGTGGTTCGGCAGCTGCTTTTTCAGCCACAAATGCCTGATACTTATCCACTTCGGTCTTAAGTCGACTCATAGCCCAGCCCACTATTGCCACATCGTCGAGCAGTCCCAAAACTATCAAAAAATCGGGCACCAAATCGAGCGGCGACACCACATATATCAGCGCAGCCACCGCAAGGAGAAAGTTTCCCTTGCTATAATCGGTGTAGCGACCTTTGGTAATGTCGCTCGCCATGTCGGCAAGCAGCGACAGGTGACAGCGCACTGCGGCAAGTCCTTCTTTTCCACAATATTGGCGTACTCTGCCCACCAACCATTTCATCTTGGCGGGGTCTACCATATACTCGGCTGCCTTGCGCAACCATTGTCCTTTCAAAAAATGCTTTACGTAATTCATACCTTTTCCTATAATCTTTGTTTCTTAATTATTTTTCGCCTTGCGGGCTATTTATCTGATAAATGAATTAATTAATTTCTCTCGCAAAGCCAAGGCTTTATGCCGATGCTTTCATTTGTTTTGACTCCACCGGCAACCTTTGGTTTAACTTCTGCCACTCAAAATTGTTCAAAAAAGCACATTCTCAAGCTTCAGACACTGCAAATATCAATAAAAATGGATAAAGAATCGAAAAAATCGGCCACAAACTGCCTAAGCAAGGCAAAAT